>CAVZPV010000003.1:0-80434 GCA_963777295.1 uncultured Alphaproteobacteria bacterium | reverse complement strand
TGCTCGCCGCCGCCATGGCGGTGAAATGCATGCCGCAAATGGCGAGGGTGAGAACGAGGGCGGCACGCCAGGGCGTCGCCTGCGGATGCCGCGCCTGCAGCGTCGTCGCCGCTGCCGCCAGGACGATCCCGATCGCCACCGAGGCGGTAACCAGCGTGCCGTCCCAGAAAATGCGGCCGGCGACGATCATTGCCGCCATCCCGATATAGTGCATGGTGGTGATGCCGGCGCCGATCAGCGCGCCGGCCAGCGGCGCTGCGGCGCGGTCGCGGCTCAGCGCGGCGCGCCAGCCGCAGACGCAGAGGCCGATGGCGACGACCACCGAGAGAAGGGTGACGGGGATGTCGTAGCCGATCGGCAGATGCGGCCGGTAAGCGAGCATGGCGACGAAATGGGTCGACCAGATGCCAATTCCGGCGACCAGCCCGGCAAGCGCGATCCACAACGGATGGCGCGGCGAATCCTCGCGCGCCTGGCCGAACGCCGCGAATGAGGTGAGCGCGGCGAGAAAACACAGGACGCCCGCGACGAGCACGAGCCGCCAGTCGTGCTCATGGGCAATGCAGGCATAGACTTGAAACATGTACCTCCCCCGCGGAGGCCGAACCCCTAGGCTGCGAGAGACTTAGGAAGTGTTAAGAATGGGCGGAACGCGCGCTCGGCGCGCCCCGTCGGCTTGGCCGCCGCGGGATTCGATTTATGGCCGAAACGAACAAGGACAGCGTCGGCGACGATGAAGCGGTCGGGCGTCCGCCGCGGAGGGCGGAACAGCGGCACGGTCGGCGTTGGTGGAGTATCCGGCTGGATCATGATGGCCACCTGGTCGGATCTGTATTGGTCGCCATCACGGAGAGACGTTTCGATGAAAGCACTTTTTGCACTTGCCCTTGCCGCCGGCGTCGCCCTCGTGGCGACCTCCCCGGCCGATGCCCGTCAGGGTTGCGGCCGCGGTTTTCACCGGGGTCCCTATGGCCATTGCCGGCCCAATCGCGGGCCCGGCGTGGTGGAGGTCGCTCCTGGCCTCGTTATCGGCAATTTCTATGCGGGACGCGGCTATTGGGACGGCCATCGCTATTATCCGCATCGCCGCCACTGGCACGGCAACTGGCGCTATTATTGAGCCACGAGTGGACGGCCGCGCCGGCGCCCTGACCGGCGCCGGCGCGCCGCACGCGTCGTCATCGCCAGCCGCTGCGAGTTGCGGCGGTATGCGCGCGCATGTTCAACGCGGACACGCGCAAACCAGTCTGCCTTCTCGGCTCCGCAGCCATCTGGCTTAAATTTAATACTGACTGACGAGTAAGTCAGTATTGACTTCTGCCATGGGGCGGGTGAATGTTCCCATCAATCGCGGAAACAGCGTCATCGAGGCGCGCAGCGACGAGGAGGGGACATGAAAGGCTTGGCTTATACGTCGTCGGCGATCGCTCTCGTCGCCATGGCCGCGCCCGCGGCCGCCCAGTCCAGTTCCACGCCGGCGCAAGCCAGCGCCGCCGCGACGCAGCCCGCCGGCGCCGAGCAGGCCAGCGCCGCACCGCGGACCCCAATGAGATCGTCGTCACCGCCACCCGCCGCAGCGAACGGCTGCAGGATGTGCCGATGAGCATCACCGCCTTCACCCAGGCGGAGCTGACCCGGAAGGGCATCGTCGGCTATGAGGGGATCGCGCGCGAGACGCCCGGCGTCGTGCTCGACCAGAGAAGCAGCAACAATCTCAGCATCACCACCCGCGGCATCTCGACCAACGGCTATCAGGCGGGGCTGCAGAGCTCGACGATCGTCTATCTCGACGAGCTTCCGCTGACCACGATCGGCAATTCGGTGACGCTCGATCCCAATCTCTACGACATCGAGCGGGTCGAGTTCCTTCGTGGGCCGCAGGGCACGCTGTTCGGTTCGGGATCGCTGTCGGGCGCGCTGCGCATCCTGACCAAGAGCCCTGAGCTGGGCCGTTTCGATGCCTCGGGCCTGGTCGATCTGGGCGTCACGCCCGATGGCGGCGGCATCCGCCAGCGCTACGACGGCATGGTCAACGTGCCCCTGTCGGGCGACACGCTCGCGCTCCGCGTCGTCGGCTTCTACCGGCACGAGGACGGTTACGTCGACAATCTCGGGACCGGCATCAAGAATTCGAATACGCTGAAGGATTGGGGCGGCCGCGCCATCCTGCTCTGGAAGCCGACCTCCCGGCTCAGCGTCCGGCTGATGGCCCTCTATGAGGACAGCCACCCCGAGGACGCGTCGCTGATCACGCCGTCACTTGGCGATCGCAAGCGCTACAGCACGATCCCCGATCTCTACACGTCGAAGACCCAGCTCTATAACGGCACAATCGAATATCAGTTCGACGGCGCGCGCCTGACCAGCTCGACCAGCTACGGCTATCAGAACGGGCTGTTCGACGTCGATCTCGCCGGCACCTTCGCCGCCTACGCACCCAATATCAGCCAGGCCGTTCCCTTCTATCTCTACGATCACGGCATCTGGAAAACCTTCGTCCAGGAGACGCGGCTCGTCTCCGATCCCGGCAAACCGCTCGAATGGACGATCGGCGGCTTCTACCTGCACCGCGACCTTTACCTGGACGGTCGCGATGCCTCCAACCCGGCCTATCTCGTCGCGCACGGGATCACCGGATTGCCTGCGGACGGGACGTTCAACACCTTCCCGAGCGACACGCGCGAATATGAGCTCGCGGGTTTCGGCGAGCTCACCTGGCATGTCAGCCGCAAGCTCGCGCTCACCGGCGGCCTGCGCTACGGCCGCTACGGCACGACCGCGGACACCTATGCCGGGTTCAACACAGCTTATTTCACCAATGCCCTGTTCGGCATTCCCGGTCCGCTCGCGCTGATTCCGGTGCCGGCGGCGCATTATCATTTTCCGTCGGCCGGCAAGGCATCGTGGAAGGCGAGCATCTCCTACGAGCCATCGCGCAACCTGACCGCCTATGCGACCGTGTCGACCGGCTATCGCACGCCCGTTTTCAACAGCCAGGCGGGCAGCGTCAGCACGGTCAACCCGAAGGACATCGTCATCCCGACCGGAGCGGGATCCGACAACCTCACCAATTACGAGGTGGGGCTGAAGGGGCGCTGGCTGGACGGCAAGCTCACCGCGAACCTCGCCGCTTATTATATCGATTGGCGCAACATCCAGGTGCAAGCCAATCGCGAGTTGGATTTGGTACAGTTCGCGACCAACATCGACGGCGCGGTCAGCAAGGGCCTCGAGGCGGAAATTACGGTAACGCCGACAAAGGGTCTGGTCTTCGGCCTGAACGGCTCGCTGAACGACGCCAAGATTACCAGCATCACTTCCGAGCAGGCGATCATCTCGGGCGCGGTCAAGGGTACGCGCCTTGCCTCGCCGCACCTTCAGGGTGCCTTCTACGGCAGCTACAATTATCGCCTTGGCGGCGGCGTGACCGGATTCAGCAGCTTCCAGATCGAGCATGTCGGCTCGTTCCCGAACGGCTTCCCGAATGTGCCCGGCACCCCCGGAACGCCGAACCCGCTGATCGGCGATACCGACACCTATACCTATGTGAACCTGCAGACGGGCATCAACATCGGCAAGTTCTCCGCGACCCTCTACGTCGAGAATCTCGGCAACAGCCGCGCGGTGACCTACATCCATCCGGAGGCGTTCGTTTACAGCCGCTACATGATCTTGCGGCCGCGCACCTTCGGCCTGCGGCTCGGCTACAGCCTCTGAGCGTGACGGCACGGCGACCTCTGCGAGGACCGGGAGATGACATTGACGCATCCTCCGCAGGGCGGCACCGTCAGGACGATGAGCAACATCGATCAGGCCGTGGCCCCGAAGGCGAAGCACCCGCGGCGACAGAACCACAAGGCACGGGTCCGCGAAGCGTCGATCGAGCGAATTCTCGACGCCGCCGAGCAATTGTTCGCCGAATTCGGCTATCACGAAGTCACGCTGAAGGACGTCGCCGCGCAGGTCGGCGTCAGCTCGACCCTCATCCATTACCATTTCAGTGGCAAGGAAAGCCTGTTCGAGGCGGTCTGGGCAAGGAAGGCGCCGATCTCCGCGCGCAACCGGCTCGAGGCGATGCGGCGCTACGCCGAGAAGGCGGGGGACCGCGTCACCGTCGAGGACGCGCTCCATGCCTGGATCGACGCGGATCTCAACGTCCAGGTCGAGGATGCGGACTATTGGACGGCCTTCGGCAAGATCAGCGCGCAGGCGAACAGCGCCGCCGGCTGGGGTGCCGAAAAGATGACCAAATATTTCAATCCGGTCGTGCTGGCGCTGATCGACCTGCTCAGGAAGGCGATGCCGGAGTGCGATGAGGAGACGATCTTCTGGGGCTATCACTTCCTCTCGGGCGCGATGACCCACAATATGGCGCGGACCGGCCGCCTCGACGAATTGTCGCACGGCCTTTGCTCGTCCGATGATTTCGTCTCGATCCGGCGGTACATGGCCAGGTTCATGGCCGCCGGTTTCGAAGCGATCTGCAAGGACGCCGCGGCGAGACGCGCTAACGCCTTGGGGTGAGGGTTCGATGGGAACGACGCGACGCGAAATGCTGGCGGGACTTGCGGCGGTGACCGCGATCGGCGCGACGGCGGGGCAGGAAGCGCGGGCCGGAGCGCCGCAGCACCGCGCAATGCCCAAGGGCTTCCTGTGGGGCGCGGCCATCTCGGCGCACCAGAGCGAGGGCAACGACGTCAATTCGGATAGCTGGCTGCTCGAGAATTTGCCCGAGACCGTTTATGCCGAGCCCTCGGGCGACGCGTGCGACTCCTACCATCGCTACAAGGAGGATTTCGCGATCGCCCGCTCGCTCGGGCTGAACTGCTATCGCTTCGGGATCGAATGGGCGCGGATCGAGCCGGAGCCGGGACATTTCTCGCAAGCGGAGCTCGACCATTATGTGCGCGTGCTCGCCGCCTGCCGTGAGAACGGGCTGCTGCCGATCGTCACCTACAATCATTTCACGGTGCCGCGCTGGTTCGCGATGCGCGGCGGCTGGGAGGTGGCGGACAGCGCCGATCTGTTCGCCCGCTTCTGCGACCGCGCGACGCGCGCGCTCGGCGACCAGATCGGCATGGCCTCGCCGTTCAACGAGGCGAACATCCATTTGCTGGTGAAGCTGCTGCGGCCGATCGTCACCGCGGAAGCGCACGCCAAAAGGAACGTGATGATCGCCGCCGCGGCGCGCGCGACCAACTCGCCCGCTTTCTCGTCCATCCTGTTCGCGGATCCGGACCGGATCGATCCGCACCTGCTCGAGGCGCACGCCAAGGCCTACCAGGCGATCAAGGCGGGCCCCGGCAACTTCCCTGTCGGCGTGACCCTCACGACGCAGCCGATCGAGCCGGTCGGCGAGAACAGCCTCGCGGGGCAGATGGAAAAGACGCTCTACGGCGACTGGTGGGACGCCGTGAATGCGAGCGATTTCATCGGCGTGCAGCCCTATTTCCGCATTCGCGCCGATGCGAAAGGCTTCCTCATGCCGCCGCCCGGCACCGAGATGACCGGGGCCGGCTACGAATATTATCCTCCTGCGCTTGGCGAGGCGATCCGTTTCGCCGCGCGCAAGACCAGGAAGCCGATCTACGTCACCGAGAGCGGGATCGGCACCGACGACGATACGCGCCGGGTCGCCTGGATCGACGCCTGCGTTGCCGAGGTCGACAAGTGCCTCGCCGAGGGCATCGACGTGCGGAGCTACATTTACTGGTCGCTGCTTGACAATTTCGAGTGGACCAAGGGATATGCCCAGCACTTCGGGCTGGTCGCGGTCGACCGAAAGACCTTCGCGCGCACGCCCAAGTCGAGCGCCCATCGCTTCGCGCAGATCATCGCCACGCGGACTTTGGGGTAACGGAGCAGCGATCAGGCCACCAAGCCGGTCTCGCGGAAGAGCCCGTCAGCGGATGATCGCGCCAGGTCGATCATGACGAGCCGGATTGACCATTTGTCATCGAAGTGGCGCTTTCCTAACGCGAAGCTTGCAAATATAGACGAATTTTCAGGCGTTTGCGGTCAGCGGAACGCCGCTCGTTCATTGTGGGGGAGGCCGGGGTTGCGCGTTGCTCTTGGATTGTTGCTGGCGGGCTGTGTGGCGGTGCCGGCATGGGCGACGGAAACGCCCCGATACGAACCCGCGCCGTCCTGGGTCCTGCCGGCGCCGCCGATCAAAGCAGGGCGCGGCGGCGACATTGCCGATCGTCGCGGTGCTGGACGAGCAGACGCGGATCGCCGACGGCACGGTGTGGACCTATCGCGAGATCGGGACCCGGGCCGTTTCGGCCGATGCGCTGGCGCGGATGGGCACGCTGACGCTGAACTGGCAGCCCTATCATGGCGACCTGATCGTCCATCGCGTCGACATCGTCCGCGACGGCCAGCATATCGATGTGCTCAAGGCGGGCCAGAAATTCACCGTGATCCGGCGCGAGCAGGGTCTCGAGAAGCTCGAGATGAACGGGATTCTGACCGCCACGCTGCAGGTTGAAGGGCTGCGCGTCGGCGATGTCCTCGATGTTGCTTACTCGGTGTCCGTCAACGATCCGGCCTTGAAGGGCGGCGTCCAGGCGAGCGCGATCGCGGTGACAGAACCGTTCAAGGTGGATTTCGCCCGCGCCCGGATGATCTGGCCGGACGGTTCGCCGATCCGGTGGAAGGCCTATCCGACCGGGCTGAAGCCTGCGGAGAGCGACAAGGCCGGCTGGCACGAGCTCAGCTTCGCGCTGCCCGCGCCGAAGCAGCCAGACGTTCCGGCGGATGCGCCCAGACGCTTCAAGCCGGTGCCGGCGATCGAGGCCAGCAGCTTCGCCGACTGGTCGCAGGTTTCCGCGGTCTTCGCGCCGCTCTACCAGACCAAGGGGCTCATCGCCCCCGGAACGCCGCTCGCGCAGGAAGTCGCCCAGATCCGTGCCCGCGAGACGGACCCCAGGAAGCGGGCGGCGGCGGCACTTTCGCTGGTCCAGGACCGCGTCCGCTATTTCGCGGACGGCATGAACGGCGGGAACTACGTTCCGCAGTCCCCCGAACGGACCTGGGCGGCGGGATATGGCGACTGCAAGGCCAAGACCCTGCTGCTTCTGGCGATGCTCCATGAGCTCGGCATCGAGGCCGAACCCGTCTTGGCCAATATCGAGCTTGGCGATCTCGTCACGATCCGTCTGCCGGCGCCGGCCGCGTTCGACCATGTCTTCGTCCATGCCAGGACCGGCGGCGAGGATTTGTGGCTGGACGGGACAGGGCGCGGCACCCGGCTGGAGGACATGGGCGATCCTCCACCATTTCGATCGGTGCTTCCGGTCAGGGACGGGGGCGCCGACCTGATTCAGCTGCCGTCGAAGGCGCCGGCGCGGCCGACCCGCACCGTTTCCATCGACATAGACGAAAGCGCGGCGATCGGCACGGCGGCGCCCTTCACGGCGACCGTCCAGATGCGCGGCGGCGCGGCCGATGCGATGCGCGCCATCGCCGCCCAGCTCGACAATGAAAAGCTGTTGTCGCTCGCGCTCCTCACGCTCGGCGGCGCCGCCGGACCCAATGCCGTGCCGGTAACACAGAAGTTCGATTTCGACGCCGCGAACGGCACGGCGACCATCTCCATCACCGGCATCGCCAGCCCGGCATGGCGGCGTCAGGATCACGCATATCGCCTCCGGCCGGTCTCCGAGATTTCGGGCCTGACGCTCAACAGCGACCGCTCGCGTCCGGCATGGAAGGATATGCCGGTCGCGACCGGCAACCCGGCCTACACCGTCATTACGACGCGCCTTCATCTTCCGGATGGCGGCCATAACATGGTGCTGGAGGGCGATGCCGCGCTGGATCTCGACATCGCCGGCCGCCACTTCGTGCGGAAGGCAAAGCTGAACGGCGATCTCCTCACCATCGAGGAGCAGGCAACGAACAGCGGTGCGGAATTGCCGGCGGCGGAGCTGCCGTCTGAACGGGAGCGGCTCGCGACCGCGAAGGCGCGCGTTCTGCGTCTGGCTACCGGCCCCAATTACCCCGCGCCCTACCAGCAGGCGGCGGCCGCATTGGGAACGCATAAGCTCGATAAGCTGAATGCGCTCTTCGCCGCGCTGATCGCCGTCAAGCCGGACGATGCGTCCCGCTATGTCAGCCGCGCGGTCTTCTACGAAGGGACGTTCCAGAGGAACCTGGCGCTCGCCGATCTCGACAAGGCGGTGTCGCTGGACGGCAATGCCGCGATCTTCCTGCGCCGCGCCGCGCTGCTGGAGGCGATGGGCGAGAAGGAGAAGGCCGCCGCCGACTATCGCTCCGCATTGGCGATCGATCCGTCCTCGAAACCCGCTCTGGCGAGGCTGGGCGTCCTGGAGGTCGATGCCGGGCGAAAGGATGCCGCTCTCGCGCCGATCGAGGAGCATCTCGCCAATGCCGATGCCGACGATGACAAAAGCGACTGGCTGATGATGAAGGCCGTGCTCTTGGCGAGGGCCACCGATGCGGAAGCCGCACTGGCGGCGATCAACCAGGCGATCGCGCTCAAATCGGCCAACGCCACGCTCTTCAACGAGCGCTGCTGGATCAAGGGAACCCTGGCGGTGCAGCTCGACAGCGCGGTCCAGGACTGCACGCGCGCCATCGAGCTTGCGAATAACAACACCGCCGAGCTCGACAGCCGCGCGATGGTCTATTTCCGCCTGAACCGTCTCGACGACGCCATGGCGGACCTCAACGCCGCGCTCGACCGCAATCCGGCGGGGGCGGGCTCATTGTACCTGCGCGCGGTAATCGAGAGGAAGCAGGGCAAGACCCATGATGCGGACGTGGACGCCGCCAATGCGCGCAGGCTCGCACCGCGCATCGACGAGGATTATGCGCGCTGGAAGATCAAGGCCTGACGGTCGGCGGGTTGGGAAAAGCAGGCTGAATCCGCGCGCCCGATCATGGCAGCCGCGAATCCGGTTATTTCGCCTCCAGTGATTGTTCGGCTTTGTGCGATGGCGTACAAAGCTTCATCGCCGGGCACGATTCTTCAGGCCCCGACGGCTGAGAGACCCCGTGCTCCCGCCTGAGGCCGGAGGCCGCCATGGCACGATATTTCTTCCACTTCACCAATGGGGCCACAGTCCGCGACGAGGAGGGGACGGACTTTCCCGATCTGAAGGCAGCGCAGATGGAGGCGGTCAAGCTTGGCGGCCAGATGCTGATCGACGGCGCAGCCAATTTCTGGAGCGAAGACGACTGGCGCCTGCGCGTCGCAGACAAGGACGATCTTACTTTGTTCATGCTCGACTTCGTCGGCACGACTGCTCGGGTGAACCCGCGCTAGAGCGTCTCTTCCGAGCGCGATGACTTGCCGAAGGGGGCGATCAGCCTCGCATATTCCGCCTCGGCGCCGCCGTAGGAAGATCCGGCAATCTCCCGCAGCCTGCCGCGGTCGCGGATGGTGACGAGGCCGCGCGAGGAGCGGATCGCGCCGGTGCCCTCGAGCGTGTGCAGGGTCACGGTCACGCCCGAACGGCGCACGGCAAGCATCATCGCCATGAACTCGTGGGTGAGCTCGATCTGGTCGCCTTCGATGCGATCGTGGCACATGAGCAGCCAGCGGGCGAGGCGCTGCGGCAGCTCATATTGGGCATTGGCGGCGGCAGTCAGCGCGCCCTGGACCTCCAGCGTCTGCACATAGCGCAGCAACATGGTTTCGAGCGCGCCGCTTTGCTCGCACGCGTCCAGCAGCCGCTCCGACGCGATGCGGAGCGAGGTCGTCCCGTCGACCTGCATGAACGAATGATGCGGCGACTGTTTCGCGCGCAGGATGACGCTGGAGCCGGACATGCCCTCGAAACCGAAGATGCCGACCTCGATCTGCTGGTCGTGCTCGGACACGATCGAGGCGACGCCGCCTTCCAGGAAATGGACGCGCTCGATCGGCTCGTTCGGCATGAACAGGTTTGTCTCGCGCCTCAGCGCGCCCCGGCTGAAATGCGGCTCCAGCAATGCGTAATCGTCGGCCGACAAGCCGCGCAGCAGCAGGTTCGGCGTCGATGCTTGGGAAAGAGGCACGAGACCCGCCTTGAGGATTGGGGCGGGAGCAGCTCGAACTCTCAGCCGCTCGTGCCCTGATCGTTCGGCGAGCGATGCGCGCAGCTTACACCCATTGGCGAACAGAAGAACCCGTTCGGAGCACTTTGTGCGCTGGCGCACGGATCGGGTGCAACCTGTTGCCGGAAAGAACATCCGATAGCGCACGGTCGGTCTGCCGTACGATCCGATCGGCCCGGTTCAACGAGGTCGATCGCGCCGATCGCGTCGTCGGATTTGTTATGAAATCAGGAGAAGATGGTGGACGCACCAGGGCTCGAACCTGGGACCCGCTGATTAAGAGTCAGCTGCTCTACCAACTGAGCTATGCGTCCATCCCGCTCGGGAAGGCAGGCATCTAGTGGGGGTGCGGCGAGATTGCAATGCCGCCGCAACGCTCTCCGGGCAGCCCTTTGCGCCGGCTCAATGATCCGCCTGGACGGCGGCCAATTCGTTGTCCGAAGGGTCGAGAAAGTGGAAGCGGCGGCCGCCGGGAAAGGCAAAGATCGGCTTCACGATCCGTCCGCCCGCCGCCTCGACGGAGGCGAGCGCGGCTTCCAGATTCTCGACGTCGATCACCGGGAGCGGCGCTGCCGTCGCGTCGGCGGCATCCGCCTGCAGGCCGATATCGGTATCGCCGCTGAGCGTCGCGGCATAGATCGGACCGAAACCGGTGAGGCTCCAGCCGAAGGCGCGCTCATAAAAGGCCTTGGCGGGTCCGATCTCCCGCACCGGCAGCTCGACATAGTTCAGGCGGGCCATGACGGATCCTCGCGCATCCCCCTTTGAGGGGAGTAGAAAAGGCTCAATAGCGCCGCAACAATCCCGCCAGCTTGCCCTGGATGCGGACCTGCTCGGGACGGTAGCGTTGTGGGTCGTAGAGACGGTTGGCGGGGTCGAGACGGATCATCTGGCCTTCACGGCGGAAGGTCTTGAGCGTCGCCTCTTCCTCGTTGATCAGAGCGACCACGATCTCGCCGTCGCGAGCCACGTCCGTCTTGCGGATCAAAGCATAATCGCCGTCGAGGATCCCGACCTCGACCATCGAATCGCCGGCCACCTCCAGCGCATAATGTTCGCCCGGACCAAGCAAAGCGGCCGGGACGGGGAGGCTGCTCTGCCCCTCGAGCGCCTCGATCGGCATGCCGGCGGCGATGCGGCCGTGGAGCGGCAGCTCGACCACGTCGTTCGCGGCTTGCGGCATCGCGAGCGGCGCCTGCGTCCGCGCCGCGACGGCGGTCTGCGCCTCGGGCATGCGCAGGACCTCGAGCGCGCGGGCGCGGTTGGGCAGGCGGTGGATGAAGCCGCGTTCCTCCAGCGCCGAGATCAGCCGGTGGACGCCGGACTTGGACTTGAGCGCCAGCGCGTCCTTCATCTCCTCGAAGGAGGGGGAGACGCCGCTCTCCTTCAGCCGTTGCTGGATATAGGTGAGAAGCTCGCTCTGCTTGCGCGTCAGCATTGGGCTGGTCCCCTGAGATGCTCCCGAGCGGGAACGTATGCGGAACGTGTAGGAAACGTTTCGGGGGCTGTCAAGCGCGTGTGGCGTTCACGTCTCCTCCGTCGCCCTGACGCACATCGGGATGACGAGCCGGGCAGGCGGCTTCTTGGCGCCCCCTTATTGCGCCGCCGTCCCGGCCAGCAGATCGCCGCGCAGCTTGGCGAGCGCCTGGTCGTTGCGCTTCACCTTGATGCCGGCGCGTATCTCGCTGGTGAATTGCTGCTGATATTCGTCGCTGATCAGCTGCTGGAACTGGCTGCGCACCTGCTGGGCCATGCCGGCTTCCTTGGTGATGTCGCCCGGAATCACCTTGTCCAGATAGACGACGAACCAGCCGCGTGCCTCGCCGGCGTCGACGAGCCGCGCCTTGCCGCGCGCCAGCGAGAACAAGGTGACGAGCGCCTGCTGCGCCTGCTGGCCGGGCTTGGAAAGGTCGCGGCGGGTGGCGCTCAGCGGCTGCGGCGGCGGCAGCTTCACACCGGCCTCGGCGAAGGCCTGGGCCGGTGCGATCCCGGAATTGATCTTCGCGACGATCGACTGGGCGATCGATTTTGCCCGCTGCGAAGCGCGCCAGGCCATGAGATCGGTCTTTACCCGGTCGTGGATCTGGGCGAGCGGCGGCGCGGCGGCGGGGACGACCTGGGCGACGCTGACGAGCGCATAGCGCTGGTTGGGGATGATCGGCGCCATCTGCGGCGGGTCGCTCGGATCCATCTGAAAGGCGCCGCGCAATAGCGGCGCGAGGTCGCTCGGCGCGGTCCAGCCGGCCGGCGCGTCCGGCGCCTGCCCGGTCGAGGTCACCGCGGGAGTTTGGACGATGGTCAGATTCTCCTTCTTGCCGATGTCCGCGAAGCTCGCGCCGCTGCCCGCTTCATTGTCGATGCGGCTGGCGACGGCGTTGAGCGCCTCCTGGGTCTTCTGCTTCTCGATCGCCGAGGCGATCTCGCCGCGCACCGCGGAGAGTGGCTTGGCGGGGACGGTCTTGACGGCGTCGACCTTCACCACGTTCCAGCCGAAACCGGAGCGGATCGGCCCGACCGTCGCGCCGCTCTTCGCGGCGAAGACTGCGGCCGCCACCTGCGGCGAGCTGATCTTGGCATAATCGGCTTGCGTCTTGTCGCCGACGGCAATGTCCGACGCTGAATAACCGGCCTGCTGCGCCGCCTGGGCGAATGGGGTGCCGGAAGCGACTTTCTGCGCAAAGGCGCGGGCGGCGGTCTCGCTCGGCAGCACCACTTGCGAGAGGGTGCGGGTCTCGGTCGCGGTGTAGGCCGGATTGCGCGCATAAGCGGCCTGGATTTCGGCGTCGCTCGCCTTGGCCTGGGCGGCGACCGTCTCGGCGCCGATCACCGCGTAGCGGATGACGCGCCGCTCGGGCACGGTGTAGCGGGCGATGTTCTGGCGATACCAGCCGGCGATGTCGGGCTCGCTCGGCGCAGGACCGGGATCGATCGCCTTGGTCGGCACCGCTCCGACGCTGCCGCTGCGCGTCTCGAGCAGCAGGCCGGCATATTGGTTGGCGAGGCTCTGCGGCACGAAGGCGGAGCCGACCGCGGGCAGCATCAGCTGACGCTGGAGCAGCCCGGTGCGGATCTGGTCGCGCAACTGGTCCTCGGTCATCTTCTGCTGGGCGAGCATGGCGCGGAAGGTATTCTCGTCGAACTGGCCGGTAATGCCCTGGAAGGCCGGGATCTTGACGATCTCGGCATCGATCATCCGCTTGGTCGCGACGAGGCCCTCCTTCTGGGCGAAGACATTGCCGGCGGTGATGCCGATCAGCTGATCGGCGACATCCTCGAGCTCGCCGCGCCGGATCAGGGCGGCCATGTCGATGTCGGGCCGCTGCTGGCGGACGCGATCGAGCTGGCGCTTCATCAGGTCGCTGAGCCGGTCGGTGGTGATCTTCTCGCCGCCGACCGAGGCCACCGTGTCCTCGCTGAGCCGGCCGCTCGCCAGGCCGCCGAGGCCGCCCATGCCGCCCGTGCCGAAGCCGGTGATGACGATCGCCACGAGGGACAGGAAGAGAATGCCGAGCATGAGCTTCGCCATGATGCCGCGGCGGAAGAAGGAGAACATCGGGTGATCCTGGTGAGGGAAGGTTGGAGCCGGGTCATAAGAGGGGGAGGGCGTGCGGGCAAGCGCGGCGGTCGGCCGCGCGCGTTGCGGAAGCGGAGGGGCCTTGCTACCCGCGCTCACGACATCAAGGGGAAATGCCGATGAACCTCCGCCGCAAGCTCGTCGCGGGAAACTGGAAGATGAACGGCAGCCGTGCCGCGCTCGCCGAGCTTGGGCCGATCGGGGAGGCCGCGCGGGCGGCGCCCGGCGTCGATGTCGCCATCTGCCCGCCCACCACTCTCATCACGCTCGCCGCGGCACGAGCGGGCGGCCTCTGGATCGGCGCGCAGGACGTGCACGAGAAAGGGAGCGGTGCCTATACCGGCGCGGTGTCGGCGGCGATGCTCAAGGAGGCGGGCGCGAAGCTCGTCATCGTCGGCCACAGCGAATGCCGCGCCCGCTGCCACGAGACGGACGATCTCGTCCGCGCCAAGGCCGAGGCGGTGCTTGCCGAGGGGATGAAGGTGATTGTCTGCGTCGGCGAGAGCGAGGCGGAGAGGGCGGCCGGCGGCCATGTCGCACGTGTCGTCGGGCAAACCCTCGGTTCGCTGCCCGAGCTGTCGCAGGAGGCGGAGCTCATCCTCGCCTATGAGCCGATCTGGGCGATCGGCACCGGTCGCACCGCGACGCCGGACGATGCCGGCGAGATGCACGCGGCCATCCGCAAGGCGCTCGCCGAGCGCTTCGGCGATGCCGGCGCGCGCGTCCGCATCCTGTACGGCGGCTCCGCCAACGCCGGAAATGCCGCCTCGCTTTTCGCCGTGCCCGACGTGGACGGCGCCCTCGTCGGGGGTGCCAGCCTGACCGCGGCGCAATTCGTTCCGATCATCGAAGCGGCCGCCGGCTCCTGAGGGGAGGAGTTGAACTGGCTCTCCTCTTCCCCTAAGTCCCCACCACACGTTGCTGCGCTGCGGCACGATATCCTTCATCCGAGGCTTCGATGTTCACCTTCCTCCTGATTCTTCAGTCGCTGGTCGCCGCCGCAATGGTCGCGGTGATCCTGATGCAGCGTTCGGAAGGCGGCGGGCTCGGCGTCGGCGGCAGCCCGAGCGGCCTGATGTCGGCGCGCGGCGCGGCGGATTTCCTCACCCGCGCGACGGCGGTCCTCGCCACCATTTTCGTCGTGCTCTCGATCGTGCTGGCCGGGCTCGCGACGGTCGAGCGGCCGGCCGTCTCGATCGACTCCTCGGTGCTCAAGCAGCAACAGCAGCAAGCCCCGGCGGGCACCGTGCCGCCGCTCGCTCCGACCGGCCCGGCGCCGGCAGCGAACCCGCTCGCCGCCCCCGGGGCGCCCTCGCCGGCGACCTCGGCGCCGTCCAACGGTTCGGTCCCGCTGGCGCAGTAGGTTAAGCCGAAATCATCCGTGCGACGTCGTGCACCTGCCGTCTTATGTCCGGCACGGCGACGATCTCCCAGAAGGTGCCCTTGGTAAGCGGGCCGATCGCGTAGAGGCCTTGCGCCGGGCCGACGACCCGCGATTGGGCGTCCACGTCCAGGCCCAGGCCCAGGGCGTCGGGCCGCGCGGCGCCGCTCGCCAACAATTGGCGGAGGAGCGGGTCGTCGATGCGGGCAACATCGCCGGCCGGACCGGTGCAGTTGATCGCCGCCTCAACCTGCCGCTCGACCAGCCCGCCGCCGCGGCGCGCAATCTCCAGCCGACCCGCATCGGCGAGAAGCGATCCGGCCGGCCATGACCTCCAGCTTCCCTTCCTCCTTCAGCTGCTGGATACGTGCCGCCGATTCCGGTGCGATGCGGTGGCGATGCACGTCCCACCAGGGGCGGGCATGGCGAAGGAAGCGGCTTTTCTCCGCCTCGGTAAAGCCGCGCCACAGCGCGATCGTGTGCGACCGGAGACCGTCCACGACCGAACGCCAGCCCGATTCGGCCGAGCGCCGCCGGATCTCGCGGAACAGCTCGCGCAACCGCGCCGGCGGCTGCCATTCGAGCGGCCGCGTCCCCGTCGTCTGCGAGCCGTGCGGCACCAGCCCCCGCCGCGACAAAGCGCGGATGCATCCGCCGAAGCCGGTATCCGCAAGCATCAGGCTGACATCGACCATGGTGAGACCGGTTCCGAGCAGCAGCACGTCGCCGGTTATCTCCGCCGCCATCTTGCGCACGGCCGCGGCACCTTCAGGGCTCCAGGGATCGTGGACCAGCCTTTCTTCCGGCAGGCCGAGCGCGGCAGGGAGACGGCCCGGGTAATTGCCGCCGGCGAGCACGGCCTGGTCGGCGCCGATCCGCGCACCCGAGGCCAAAGCGATGACGATCCCGTCCGCATCGGTGGCGAGCCCGACGGCGCTGCCGCGCATCACTTTCAGCCGTCCGCTCCGCTCCGCCTGGGCGAGCAGATCCTGCAGATAGCGGCGGTAATCCCGACGGCGAATGAAGCCGTCCGGCCGCCCCACGCCTTTCGTCGTAACCCAACGCGCGAAATGATCGGGCGAGTCGGCGAAGGCGCTCATATTGTCGGCGCGGACGTTGAGGAAATGCGATCCTTCCTCGGTCGAATAGGCCATGCCCGCCGCAGGCGCGATCCGCCGCTCGATCAGGACGACGTCGGTCCGCCCGAGCCGCACCAGCTCGACCGCCATCATCGTTCCCGAAAACCCGCCGCCGACGATCGCGACCCGCAAGACATACCTCCCATCCGGCCGGCCCGCGCCTAGCAGGCGATACGGAGTGCGTCACCCTGCCGGCATCCATCGCCTGGACGGATGTCGATTTGCTCGTCCGAAAGACCAAACCTTGACTGGTCGGCCGATGCCGGCGAGCAGCGGAGCGGTTAGCGTGCGCCGCCGGTCTTCATCACCGCGGGAACGGGGCAGCCGCCTATCTCTCGGTCGACAGTCAGATAGGCGATCGCCGGCGGCTCCTGATCGAGGCGGTGGAAACCCGGGGTCTTCGCGCCGGTCTTCGCATAGGTGATAGGCGGGCTGCAGCGCTGCGGGGCGGCGGGTTCGGGAATGCGGACGACGATTGGCGTGGTTGCCGAGACGGCGAGAGTTGCGAGCAGGACCAGCATGTTACAGGCTCCTTTTCTCCGCCGCTCCGGATACCACAGGCGGCGCGTATTGGGAATCGCGAAGGAGGACGCGGGCGCTTCCGGACGCTAGAGAAAGCGCATGACTCGCCGCCTTCCGCTCCTCGCCGCCGCCTTGCTGCTCGGCTCGGCGGCCGTGCCGCCGCCGTCGATCGATCCCGACACCGCTGCCTGGTGGCGCACCACCGCCTTCCTCTCGAGCGACGCGATGGAGGGACGCGACACCGGCTCGCCCGCCTTCGAGCGCGCGGCGAAATATGTCGCGCAGCGTTTCGCCCACGCCGGGCTCAAACCGGCGGGGGACGGCGGCAGCTGGTTCCAGCGCGTGAATTTAACCGAGGTGCGGGTGGACAAAGCCGGTACCGCCTTCCGGATCGCGCGCGGCGACGGCAACAGCGAACCGCTCGCCTTTCTCCACCAGATCACCATCCGTCCGACCGACGCGCTGGCGCGCTCGCTCGACGCGCCGCTCGTTTTCAGGGGATATTGCTCGCGCGCCGAGATGCGCGACGTGCGCGGCAAGATTGCCGTGTGCTTCAACATCCGCCGCACCGCGAGCGAAGGAGCGGGGCGGCGGTCGCCGAAGGCGCGGCCGGGCTGATCGTGGTCGACAATCCCTATTTCACCGTCGAGCCGCCGCGCTGGCCGGTCGCCTATGCGCGCAGCGTTCGGATTGCGGCCGACCCGCCGCCCGCCGACGCGGCGCTTCCGGTCATGCGGCTCAACGCCGCCGCGTTCGCCGACCTGATCCGCGGCTCCGGCCGGGACGCGGCGGCCATCCTGCGCGCGGGCGGCAAGGACCAGGCGCTTCCTTCGTTCGACATTCCCGCGCGGCTCCAGGCTCGCTTCCATATCGCACGGACAAGCTACAGCGCGCCGAACACAATTGGCATCCTCCCCGGCACCGATCCGAAGCTGAAGGACGAGGTCGTGGTGCTCGGCGCGCATCTCGACGGTTACGGCTATGGCGAGCCGGTCAATGGCGACCGTCTCTACAACGGCACGCTCGACGATGCCGCCTATGTCGCTCTGCTCGCCCAGCTCGCCGACCGGCGCCACGGCCACGGCTATCGGCGCACCATCCTCTTCATCGCCTTCACCGGCGAGGAGAAGGGGCTGCTCGGCTCCACTTGGTTCGTCCGGCACCCGACCGTGCCGCTCCAGCGCGTCGCCGCGATGATCAATCTCGACCAGCTCCGTCCGCTCTTCCCGCTGAACATCCTCACCATGCTTGCGGTGAACGATACTACGCTCGGCGGGACGGCGCGGCGAGTGGCGACGCCGATGGGCATCCGCATCCAGGCCGATCCCGAGCCGCAACGCGGCCTGCTCCAGCGCGCCGATCATTGGCCTTTCCTCAAGGCCGGCGTTCCGGCGACCGGGTTCATCTTCGGCTACGTGCCGGGCACGGACGCCGAGTGGCGTTACCGTCTCTGGTATCGCACCCGCTATCACAGCCCCGGCGACGACGTGACGCAGCCGATGGACTTCGCCGCAGCGGCAAAGTTCAACCTTTTCTTCTACAATCTCGTCGCGGCCGTGGCCGATGCGGACCAGCGTCCTTCCATGCTCGCCCACCAACCCTGAGGAGATGCTCGGGAGCGAAGCGCGGCCGTGACCGTTACGGTCCCGGAGGGGACGGCAGTGGTGCGCCTCCGGGCATTTCCGATCGCGCGCAGCGAGGGGACCGATTCGATGGATTATCAGGCATTGCTCGACGACGTGGTCAGCGACGTCTCCGCTTATCGCGGCCAAGGGGATGTCGCCGCCTACATCCCCACGCTCGCCCGCGCCGACGCTGAGAAACTGGGCATCGCGTTGGCGCTGGAGAATGGCTCGGTCTTCGCCGCCGGCGATGCGGACGAAACCTTCTCGATCCAGAGCATCTCCTACATCTTCGCCTTGTCGCTCGCGCTCGACCATCAGAAATCGGCGCTGTGGAACCATGTCGGCCGCGAACCTTCGGGGTCCCCGGTCAACACCGTCTTCCAGCTCGAAATGGCGCGGGGCAAGCCGCGCAACCCTATGATCAGCGCCGGCGCCATCGTCGTCTGCGATCAGCTGATGGACAGCGACAGCGCCGACGAGACGCTGGAGGAGATGGTTCATTTTCTGCGCGAGCGTTCCGGGGACGAGACGGTCGCGATCGACGAGAATCTCGCCATGGCGGAATCGCAGGCGGGCACCTTCAACCGCAGCCTTGCCTATTTCATCTCCGCCTTCGGCAACCTCCAGAATCCGGCGGACGAGGTGCTCTCCCTCTATTTCCGCATGTGCTCGATCGCGATGAACTGCCGCCAGCTTGCGCGGGCGTCGCTCTATCTCGCCTTCGACGGACGCGATCCGGCGACGGGCGCGATGGTGACGGTCGCCTCGCGGGCGCGGCGGATCAGCTCGCTGATGCTGACCTGCGGCCATTACGACAATTCGGGCGACTTCGCTTTTCGCGTCGGCCTGCCGGGCAAGAGCGCGATCAGCGGCGCGATCGTCGCCGTCATTCCCGGCACGGGCGCGGTCTGCGTCTGGTCGCCGGGCCTGAATGCCGCCGGCACCTCGCTGGTGGGCGCGATGACGCTGGAGCGGCTGGTCGACCGCACCGGCTGGTCGCTGTTCGGGCATGGGCGGGTGACGGATTAAGAATCCTCCACTTTCTCCTTGGCGTGGGCACCGCGCGGCCATAGACGCGACGCAAAACATCGGATGGGAGGACTCGCCGTGAAGAAAGCCCTTTTGCTCGCCACTGCTTTGTCGTTCGCGGCGTCGCCGCTCGCCGCGCAGGAAACGCCGCGCCGGACGGAGCGGCAGGCGACACCGGTCGAGAACCAGCGGCCCGACGCCGCCCGCACCGCTTCGCCCGACCGCGGCGTCATCTTCGAGCCGGAGAGCGTGAGCAGCGACGGCTCGGTGACGGTCGAAGGGCAGAGGATCGACTATCGCGCGGTCGCCGGCACGCTGGTCGTTCACCCGAAGGGCTGGGACGACGCCGCCTGGCGCGCCCAGCGGGCCGCCAACCCTCCGGGCGAGACGAACAAGCCGGGCGAGCTTGGCGAGCAGAACAAGAATCCGCAGGCCGAAGCGTCGATGTTCTACGTCGCTTATTTCAAGAAGGGCGTACCATCGGCGGACCGGCCGATCACCTTCCTCTATAATGGCGGCCCCGGCTCCTCGACCGTGTGGCTGCACATGGGCGCCTTCGGCCCGCGCCGGATCGTCACCGCCGACCATGAGCATACACCGGCCGCGCCCTACACTTTGGTCGACAATGGCTTCAGCCTGCTCGACGCCAGCGACCTCGTCTTCATCGATGCGCCCGGCACGGGCTTCAGTCGCATCGCCGGCAAGGACAAGGAGAAGGCCTTCTGGGGCGTCGATGCCGACGCTTACGCCTTCAGCCAGTTCATCCTCGGCTTTCTCTCCAAATACGGCCGCTGGAACTCGCCCAAATATCTGTTCGGCGAGAGCTACGGGACGCCGCGTTCGGCGGTGGTCGTGGACCAGCTCGAGACCCAGGACGACGTTGATTTCAATGGCGTGATGCTGCTCTCGCAGATCTTCAATTTCGACATCGATGCCGACGGGCCGGAGAACAATCCGGGCATCGACGAAGCCTATATCGCGGCGCTTCCCACCTATGCGGCGACCGCCTGGTATCACAACCGGCTGGCTGGCCCGCGGCCCGACAATCTCGAAGCGTTCCTGCACGAGGTCGAACAGTTCGCCACCACCGATTATGCGATGGCGCTGCAACAGGGGAGCGAGCTCGATCCGCAGCGCCGCCAGCAGATCGCCCAGCGTCTCGCCGGCTATACCGGCCTCCCGGTCGATTACATCCTGAAGGCCAACCTCAGAATCAGCGGCGGCGAGTTCGAGAAGAACCTCCAGGACCCGGCGGGCCTCACCACCGGCCGGCTGGACACCCGCTTCTCCGGCCCGACCATGGATCCGCTCAGCAAGGAAGCGGAGTACGACCCGCAATCGGCGGCGATCAGCTCGGCCTATGTCTCGGCTTTTAACGACTATGTGCGGAACCGCCTCGGCTATGGCGGCGAAGCGACTTTCAAGCCGGAGGTCGACGTCTTCAAATATTGGGACTTCAAGCACCAGATCCCCGGCGCCAGCTTCGCATTCCCGGGCGCCACCAATGTCATGCCCGACATGGCGCAGGCGCTGAAATACAATCCCAACCTGAAGGTCATGGTCGCGGGCGGCTATTTCGATCTCGCAACGCCCTTCTACCAGGGCTGGTACGAGATGCATCACCTGCAGATACCGCCGGCTTTGCTCAACAATATCGAGTTCCATTATTATCCGTCGGGCCACATGGTCTATGCGAACGAGGAGTCGCTGAAGCACCTTCATGACGATGCCGCCGCCTTCATCCGACGGAGCAGCGGCCGCTGACGCGCGAGGCCGGCGGCGAACTCTTGCCGCCGGCGCCGCGCTGGCGGGGCTTGGCGTGGTGCTCGGCGCGTTCGGGGCGCATGGGCTCAAGCATGTGCTCGACGCCGATCGGATCGGCTGGTGGCAGACGGGTGTCCAATACCAGGTCTGGCATGGGCTTGCGCTGGTCGCGCTCAGCGCGGCCCCGCTCGATCGGCTGAAGCTGCCCGCGTGGCTGCTTGGCGCCGGCGCGCTCGTCTTCTCGTTCAGCCTCTATCGCAATGGCGCTGACCGGATGGCGCTGGCTCGGCGTGGTGACGCCGTTCGGCGGCCTCACGATGATCCTCGGCTGGGCCTTGCTCGTCTGGCGCGCCTTGCGATCCTGAGCGGAACCAAGCGGCGCCGTGCGCGCTCGTTCAACGGGTTTCGAACGAGGCAGGATCATGAGCGAACTGGACCAAGAAGACCGCGATAAGCTGAGCGATTTCGAAATACGCCTTTCCCAAGGAACGCAAGGAGCCGATCGAGGACGCGAAGCACGTCCGCGCCGCCATTGCCCGCTTCAACCAGGTGGAAGGTGTGAACGACGACGAGCGCGACGCCGCCTGGAAACGCATCCTCGCCGCGGCGAAGAAATTCGGCGTCGAGGTGAAGGAAAAAAGCTGGCGCGAGATCGGCAAGGATTGAGGATTTATCGCCGCTCCCTTCGACGGGAGAGGATACGGAGCCTTAGCGGCTCTGCCGGTTAGGCGAAGTTGGTGAGGGTGACACCGTCAGAAAATAATCTCCAGCGCCGTCACCCTCACCCAACTTCGCCCAGGCTCCTTCGTCGCCAAGGCTCCGTAACCCTCTCCCGCCGAGGGAGAGGGAGCGGAGTTGCCCTTGTTGCAGCGCAGCACCGCCGCTATATCGCCGCGACATTTCCGCAAAGAGTGACCCCGCAATGAGCCTCCGCAACGTGGCGATCATCGCCCACGTCGATCATGGCAAGACGACGCTTGTCGACCAGCTGTTCCGCCAGTCCGGCACCTTCCGCGACAACCAGCGCGTCGAAGAGCGGGCGATGGATTCGAACGACCTCGAGAAGGAGCGCGGGATCACCATCCTCGCCAAATGCACCTCGGTCGAATGGAAGCATGACGGGGAGACCACCCACATCAACATCGTCGACACGCCCGGCCACGCCGATTTCGGCGGCGAGGTGGAGCGCATCCTGTCGATGGTCGACGGCGTGATCCTGCTGGTCGACGCGGCCGAAGGGCCGATGCCGCAGACCAAGTTCGTGACCGGCAAGGCGCTGGCGCTCGGCCTGCAGCCCGATCGTCGTCGTCAACAAGATCGACCGCCCCGATGCGCGCGCCGGCCGAGGTGCTCGACGAGGTGTTCGACCTGTTCCTCACGTCTCGACGCCAATGACGAGCAGCTCGATTTCCCGACCCTCTATGCGAGCGGGCCGCGCCGGCTATGCCGGACTGAGCGACGACGTCCGCGCGAGGCGACCTGACGCCGCTGTTCGAGACGATCGTCGACCATGTGCCGGCGCCCGAGCGCCGATCCGGACGGTCCGTTCAAGATGCTCGGCGACGCTGCTCGACCGCGACCCTTTCCTCGGCCGCATCCTGACCGGCCGCGTCGAGAGCGGGCCGGCTCGATGGTCAACATGCCGATCAAGGCGCTCGACGTGGACGGCAAGGTGGTCGAGGACAGGCCGCGCGACCAAGATCTTCGCCTTCCGCGGGCTCGAGCGCGTGCCGGTCGAGCAGGCCGAAGCGGGCGACATCGTCGCCATCGCCGGCCTCGACCAACGCGACGGTGTCGAACACCATCGCCGACCCGGCCGTCACCGAGCCGCTCGCACGCGCAGCCGATCGATCCGCCGACCCTGGCGATGAGCTTCGCGGTCAACGACAGCCCCTATGCCGGGCCGCGAGGGCGACAAGGTGCAGAGCCGCGTGATCCGCGACCGCCTGATGCGCGAGGCCGAAACCAATGTCGCGATCCGCGTCACCGAAAGCGCCGAGAAGGACAGCTTCGAAGTCGCCGGCCGCGGCGAGCTCCAGCTCGGCGTGCTGATCGAGACGATGCGCCGCGAAGGCTTCGAGCTGGCATCAGCCGCCCGCGCGTGCTGTTCCGCGACGGCGAGAACGGCCGCGAGGAGCCGTACGAGACGGTCGTCGTCGACGTCGACGACGAATTATGCCGGCACGGTCGTCGAGAAGATGGCGCAGCGCAAGGGCGAGATGACCGACATGCGCCCGTCGGGCGGCGGCAAGACGCGGCTGACCTTCTCGGCGCCCTCGCGCGGCCTGATCGGCTATCATGGCGAGTTCCTGTCGGACACGCGCGGCACCGGCATCATGAACCGGCTGTTCGAGAACTACGGCCCCTACAAGGGCCCGATCGAGGGCCGGCAGAACGGCGTCCTCATCTCGATGGAGCAGGGCGAGGCGGTCGCCTATGCGCTCGAACGCGCTCGAGGAGCGCGGCATCCTGTTCGTCTCGCCCGGCGAGAAGCTCTACGAGGGCATGATCATCGGCGAGAATGCCAAGCCGCAGGATCTCGAGGTCAATCCGCTGAAGTCCAAGCAGCTCACCAACTTCCGCGCCTCCGGCCGCAAGGACGAATGCGATCCGCCTCACGCCGCCGCGCCGGATGACGCTGGAGCAGGCGATCGCCTATATCGAGGATGACGAGCTGGTCGAGGTGACGCCCAAGGCGATCCGCCTCCGCAAGCGCTACCTCGATCCGCACGAGCGCAAGCGGGCGTCGCGGAAGGCCGAGGCGGCCTAACCGCTTCTCTTTTCGCTGGATTTGGCCATTTCAGCCGCTACTCTCTCCTCAGCAACAGGGGAGGGGGCAATGCACAGGCTGATCCGGCCGTGGCGGCACATGTTCGATTTCAACGGGCGCGCGACGCGCCGCGAATATTGGCTGTTCCAGCTGCAGTGGATGTTTCTGTTCGTCGCGGGAGCGACGCTGCTGGGCGCGGTGATGCGGACCTACCAATCGCCCGTCGTGGTGGTTCCGGGCTCCCTCATCGATCTGGCCCTTACGGTCGCTCTCTGTGTCGCGAACCTCGCTCTCATCGTTCGGCGGCTTCACGATCATGACAAGAGCGGATGGTTCTATCTGGTCGCGCTCTTCCCGTTCTTCGGCTGGATCTTTTTCCTGATCATGATGCTGACGCCGGGTACGCCGGGCGAGAATAGCTATGGCTACGATCCGCGGGAGGGCGACGAGCCGCCTCCGGAGGAGGTCGCCGCCGTCTTTTCCTGACGGGCGGGGTACGTCAGGCGCTGCCCATCTCGAGCAGCGCCGCCCATTCCTCGTCCCGCACGGGCGAGACAGACAGCCGCGACTGGCGGATCATCTCCAGCTTGGCGAGGCGCGGGTCGGCCTTCATCGCCTTCAGCGTCACCGGCCTCGCCAGCGGCCGCACCGGGGCGACGGCAACCGACACCCAATTCGCATCCTTCGGATCGGGCGCCCCTTCGCGGGTGATGCGCATGATGCCGACCGCCGCTTTCTCCTCGCCGCTATGGTAGAAGAAAGCCTCGTCGCCGACCTTCATCGCCTTCAGGTGCAGCCGCGCGGCGGGGTTGCGGACGCCGTCCCATTCGGTGCCGCCGTCCCGCACGAGCTGGTCCCAGCTATAGCTGTGGGGCTCGGATTTCATCAGCCAATACGCCATCTTCTTGCCTCCGGAGGGCGGGCATAGATTTTTCCGGCGCGCCGCGCCACAAGCAGCGGATGCGTGCGCTCGTTTCGTTGCTCCTCCTCGGTCTCGTCGGCTGCGGCACCTCGGTGCCCGGCGGCAATGCGTCCGCGGACCAGAATCTCTCCAATGCCGACACGGTGACCCCGGTGCCGATCGCGGTGCAAGTGGGCGAGCTCGGAGCGAATTTTCCCGCGTGCAACGCCCAAGGCTCCACGCGTCACCTCGTCGCGGGCGAAAGCCTGCCCGTCCGCTCCGCGCCATTCGCCAACGCGCCGCAGATCGGCGCGGTGCCGGCCAACGCGCGCTTCTTCATCTGCGACCATTCGCTCGATGAGAACTGGTTCGGTATCGTTTACGACAAGGGCGGCGTGTCCACCTCCTGCGGGGTTGCCGAGCCTTCCGATACGCGCCGCGATTATAAGGGGCCGTGCCGATCGGGCTGGGTGCAGAGCGCCTATGTGAGGTTGATCGGCGACGAGGATCAGCAATCGCCGGCGGAGAATCAGGCGGCGCCGCAGCGCCGGAGGATGAGCGCTTCGGACATCGCGAGAAGCCCGATCTTCCAAAAGTTCCGGGCGGCCGCGCGCTCTTTCTTCGACGCATCCTTCATGCCGCACGATTCATCGCCTTGCTGCAGTGCAGCGGGTTGATCCCGCGCCGCCCGTCCATCATGTGCGCTTCAGCCCAGAACGCTGCGGGACAGGGCGGAGCAAAGCTTCAGCAAAAAGCAGCGCAGGCAGTGATTTAAGAGAAAAGAGAGCGGGGACCGCCGAGGGTTCGTAGGGGAACCGGTGGCCAGCGAGACGGGGACGATCGACGATGCGCGCCGCGCATCCGGGGAATCAGTCAACCGCATAAAATTGGAAGCCGATGACCCGGATTTTTCGTGCCGCGGGCGTTGCCGCGGCGTGCGCCGCATTGAGCGCCACCGCCACCATTGCCGCGCCGAACGCCCAAGGCTTGACCGCGGCCGCCCAGGCGCAGCCCGATGAGGGCCTGTTTGCCGGGCTGTTCAACAGCGTCGAAGCCCTTTTTGAAGGACCGCAGCAGCAGGCGATTCCGTCACCCGCGCCCTCGCTCACCGACCTGGTTTCCAAATTCGAGACCGACGTCGCCAGCGACCAGGATCAGGATTGCCTCGCCAGCGCGGTCTATTTCGAATCCCGCGGCGAGCCGATCGAAGGCCAGCTCGCCGTCGCCAATGTCGTGCTGAACCGCGCTGCCTCCGGCCGCTATCCGCCTGACCTGTGCGCGACCATCACCCAGCACGCGCAATTTTCCTTCGTCCGTCATGGCCGCATCCCGATGGCGGACCGCGCTTCCGAAGCGTGGCGCAAGGCAGTCGCGATCGCCCACATCGCCGAGGACAGGCTCGCCCAGGCCGAAGTGCCGGCGGACGTTCTCTGGTATCACGCCACCTACGTTTCCCCGAGCTGGGGCAAGCGCCTGACCCGCGAGACGCAGATCGGCCTCCATATCTTCTACAGCTGAGGGCGGGTCCTCAGGGCTCTGAAGGTGATGGAGTAGCGCAACGCCTCCATTGGCGGGATCGAATGCTCCCATTCGCCGCGGGCGGGGCCGCGCAGCAGATAGGCTGAGCGCGGCTCGGCGATCAGGTTGCGGCGCTGCCAGGCGGTGTCGCGCTTGCGCCGGAAGCGCAGCCGCGCCGGCGCCAGCAGCGAAACCCCGATCACGTCGCCGAAAGCAGGGCGATCGCGGTGCCAGCCGATGCCGGCGCCCGGCGCATATTCGACCAGCAGGGCATGTTCGAGCGCTGCCGCCGGGAGGCCGGCGAACGCCGCCGCTTTCTCGCGCACCGGGTGCAGCCAGTCGGGAATCGGCTCGGTCTCGCGCAAACCGCTGCCGTCGAACGCATAATGCCAGCCATAGGAGATGGTCTGACGATTGCCTTCGAAGCCGTGAAACTGGAAGGGCGTGAAAGGCAGGGTGGCCATTGTCGCCGCAAGCGCCGCTTCCTCCTCCGCCGAGATCAGATCGGGGTGGTAGGCGAGACCCTCCGGCAGCTCGTCGACCGCGGATTGGAACAAGTCGGGCTGGGCCGTCATCTTGGCCACAATGCACGAAATCCGGTCATCGATCCTTCGCCCTGTCGAGCCGCTGCCGACGACCGACCCGATCAGGGCGCGACCGCCACCAGCCAGGCACCGAGCACGAGAATCGGAATTCCAGCCACCGCCATGATCAAAGGCGCCGCCGCCGGCTTGTGGCTCTCCAGCACGCAGTCCTCGGGCCGTTCGGGATTGTAGCGCACGCTGACCGTCCGGCCAGCGGCATAAGGGGCGAGCGTCTCTTCCGCGCGCTTGCGGATCGTGCTGCGGACATTGCCGAAGCGCAGCCGCTTTCCTGCCAGCTCGCGGCCCGTCACCTTGTACGAATAGGCCACCATCGGATTGTACCAGGTCGTAGTGCCGCCTTCGCTGCTGCTCGATTGCTCGACCAGGATCTCGGCGCGGAGCAGCTTGCCCGGGGCGCTCGGCCAGCTTTCCGAGGCTCTCGCCTTGCTTGCTGCGCGGTAATGCACGAAGCCGAAGCCGAGCACCCAAAGCAGCCCGAACAGGATGACGCCGAGACCGATCGGATTCATCTTTTCCTCCCCCTCTTGACCCCTCACAAGCGCGAATTGAGCATGGCCCTGGTCCAGGCTTCAAGACCCTTAAGGAGATCCCGATGCGGCTGACATTCTGGATGATGCTCGCGGCAGCTTTTCTGGCGGCGCCAGCCGCAGCGCAGACGGGTTATGCCGATCGGCTGAAGGAAGGTGACGCGATCCTCCACAACTTCCGCTTCGTCGACGGCGACCGCCTGGCGGAGCTGCGCATCCATTATGCGACGCTCGGCACGCCGCGCCGCGACGCCAGGGGCGAGATCGTCAACGCGGTCATGATTCTTCACGGTACCGGCGGCAGCGGCCGGCAGTTTCTCGCACCGCAATTCGCCGACGAGCTTTACGGGCCGGGTCAGCCGCTCGACATCGCCCGCTACTACGTCATCCTCCCCGACGATATCGGCCACGGCAAATCCTCCAAGCCGAGCGACGGGATGCGGATGCATTTCCCGAAATATGATTATGACGACATGGTCGAGGCCGAGCGACGGATGCTGGTCGAGGCGCTTGGCGTCCAACATTTGCGGCTGCTGATGGGCACGTCGATGGGCTGCATGCACAGCTTCATCTGGGCCGAGACGCATCCCGATTTCGCGCGAGCGATCATGCCGCTCGCCTGCCTGCCGACGACGCTCGCCGGCCACAATCGGATGTGGCGCGAGGCGGCGATCAGCGGCATCGAATCCGATCCGGCCTGGGCCGGCGGCGATTACAGGGGCGAGCCGCTCCAGGGCCTGCGCACGGCGGAGACAGTGCTCGCCATCGCCGGCTTCGCGCCACTCTACCTCCAGAAAGCCTATCCCACCCGCGAGGCCGCCGACGCCTACATCAAGGAGCGGATCGATCATGGCATTCGCACGCTCGACGCGAACGATCTCGTCTACCAGCTCGACGCTTCGCGAAACTACAATCCCTGGCCGGGGCTGGAGCGGATCACCGCGCCGCTCGTGTGGGTGAACAGCGAGGACGATTTCATCAACCCGCCTGGCTACGGCATTGCCGAGGAGGCGGCGCGGCACATGAAGACCGGCCGTTACGTCCTCATCCACGCCACTACCGACACACGCGGCCACGGCACCCACACCTGGGCCAAATTCTGGCGACAGGAATTGATCGATTTGCTCCAGCGGACGGAGGGGTGAGTGTCGCTCCTGCGGCCGTGCGGGTCTCGCACTTTCTCGCTCATCCCGAGCGAAGGCGAGGGGTGCATGCTCGGACCCCCGTGCCAGCGCGCCTCGACTACCGCTCGGGGCGAGCGAACGCGTTGCCGCCTGAAACTTGAAAGCTCATTCAACTTTCCTTGACCGGACTCGGCCCGGCCCTCTATCGGCCCTCCATCCCAGGCGGAGCAGGCGATGAAGAAAATCTATCCCGATGCGGCGGCGGCGCTGGAGGGGGTGCTGTTCGACGGCATGATGATCTGCTGCGGCGGCTTCGGCCTGTGCGGCATTCCCGAACGGCTGATCGATGCGATCCGTGACAGCGGGGTCAAGAACCTCACCATCGTCTCCAACAATGCCGGCATCGACGGCGAGGGCCTCGGCAAGCTGCTGCGCACCCGCCAGATCGGGAAGATGATCTCCTCCTATGTCGGCGAGAACAAGGAGTTCGAGCGGCAATATCTGGCGGGCGAGCTGGAGGTGGAATTCTGCCCGCAGGGAACGCTCGCCGAGCGCTGCCGGGCGGGCGGCGCCGGCATTCCCGGCTTCTACACACAGGACCGGCGTCGGCACGATTGTCGCCGAGGGCAAGGAGCTCAAGGATTTCGACGGCGAGACCTATATGCTCGAGCGCGGCATCCGCGCCGACCTCTCGATCATCAAGGGCTGGAAGGCGGACGAGTGCGGCAACCTCGTCTTCCGCAAGACCGCGCGCAACTTCAACCAGCCGATGGCGACCGCGGGCAAGGTCTGCGTCGCCGAGGTCGAGGAGATCGTGCCGGTCGGCAGCCTCGACCCCGACTGCATCCACCTGCCCGAGCATCTATGTGAACCGGCTGATCGACGGCGCGCCCTACGAAAAGAAGATCGAGTTCCGCACCACGCGCCCGCGGCAGGCGGCGTGAAGGCGGCGTTCGCCGTCGCCGCCGCGGCGCTAGCGATCGCCGCTCCGGCCGCCGCGCAGGCCCCGGCGCCAGCTCCGGCGTCAATGGGTTTTGTCGCGCCCGCCGCGCCGGGCGGTCCCGAGCCCAACATGCAATATCTGTTCGGCTCGGGCGAAGCGGCGGCGCTGTCGGAGCAGGCCTATAATGCGCTGGTCGATCATGTCCGGATGGCTCTCGAGTCCAACCATCCCGGCCCGCGTCAGTCGGTCGTCCTTGCACCCGGCGCGACGCTCGACGATCCCCGGACCTTGCCCTGCAACGACAAGCCGCCGGCGGCGGTGTTCGACATGGACGAGACCGCAGTGCTCAACCTCGGCTATGAATATGACCAGGCACGCACCCACGCGCCCTCGACCGCCGAACGCTGGCTGCGCTGGGAGCGGACGGGCGCCGACCAGGTGGCTGCGGTCCCCGGCGCCGCCCGCGCCTTCGACGAATTGCGCCGGCTCGGCGTCACCGTGATCATCAACACCAATCGCGACGCGGAGACGGCGGCGGAGACGGAACGCGCGCTCGCCGTCGCCGGCCTCGGCGTGTTCCATCATGGCGAGACGCTCTTCCTCAAGGGCGATGTCGACACCAGGCCGGGCAAGGACGGCCGCCGGGCGGAGATCGCGCGTCATTATTGCGTCATCGCCATGGGCGGCGATCAGCTCGGCGACTTCACCGATCTGTTCGCCGGCCCAAGCACGTCGGAACGCCGCACGGCGGTGATGTCGCCCGGCGCTGCAAGGCTTTTTCGGCCGCTGCTGGTTCGTGCTGCCCAATCCGGTCTACGGCACGGGCATCGCCGGCGGCTGGGACGATCTTTTCCCGCAGGACAAACGCTGGGCCGATCCCGGCCCGCACGGAGGCAAGTAGAATGGCGTGGGACCGAAACCAGATGGCGGCGCGCGCGGCGAAGGAGCTGCGCGACGGCTATTATGTCAATCTCGGCATCGGCATCCCGACGCTCGTCGCCAACAACATCCCGCCGGGCGTGGAGGTGACGCTGCAGTCGGAGAACGGGCTGCTCGGCATCGGGCCGTTCCCCTATGACGACGAGGTCGATCCGGACCTGATCAACGCCGGCAAGCAGACGATCAGCGAGCTTCCGCAGACCGCCTATTTCGGTTCCGAGCAAAGCTTCGCGATGATCCGCGGCGGCCATATCGACCTCGCGGTGCTCGGCGCGATGGAGATCAGCGAGACCGGCGACATCGCCAACTGGATGATTCCCGGCAAGATGGTGAAGGGCATGGGCGGCGCGATGGACCTCGTCGCCGGCGTCAAGAAGATCATCGTCGTGATGGAGCATGTATCCAAGAACGGCGATCCCAAGTTCATCCCCGCCTGCACCCTGCCGCTGACCGGCAAGAATGTGGTCGACATGATCGTCACCGACCTCTGCGTCTTCCAGCGGCCGCGACCACCAGAGCCAGTTCAAGCTGGTCGAGCTGGCGCCCGGAGGTGACGGCGGAAGAAGTGGCGGCAAAAACGACGGCGCATTACGACAGCTGAAGGCGGCGGCGAGAAGGGAAGGGTGTCATGAAGGCCTTGCTTTCGGAAACGCCCGGCGGGCCCGAGACCCTGGTCCTGCGCGACATGCCGGATCCCGAGCCGGGCCCGGGCCAGCTCCGCGTCCTCATTCGCGCCGCCGCGATCAACTATCCCGACGTTCTGATCATCGAGGACAAATATCAGTTCCGCCCGACGCGGCCGTTCGCACCCGGCGGCGAGATTGCCGGCATTGTCGAGAAGGTCGGCGAGGGGGTGACCGGGTGGGCGGAGGGAGACCGGCTGATCGCGATGATCGGCCATGGCGGCCTCGCCGAGAAGGTGTAATCGACGCCGCCCGCGCGATGTCGCTGCCGCCGGAGCGAAGCTTCGAGGAAGGCTCGGCGCTGATCCTCACCTATGCGACCGCAATGCACGCGTTGCTCGATCGAGGCCGGCTGAAGGCGGGCGAGACGTTGCTCGTGCTCGGCGCGGCCGGCGGCGTCGGTCTGGCGGCGGTGGAGCTCGGCAAGGCCTTCGGCGCACGGGTGATCGCCGCGGTCTCCTCGGAAGAGAAAGCCGAGGCCGCCAGTGCAGGCCGGCGCCGATGCAGCGCTGGTCTATCCGCGCGGGCCGTTCGACAAGGATGGCTCCAAGGCGCTGGCCGCAGCTGTTCAAAGACGCGGTGGGACCGGACGGCGCGCAAGTCATCTTCGATCCGGTCGGCGGCGACTATGCCGAGCCGGCTCTGCGCTCGATCGCCTGGGAAGGACGCTATCTCGTCGTCGGCTTCCCGGCAGGCATTCCGCGCCTGCCGCTCAACCTGACCCTGCTCAAGAGCTGCGACGTCTGCGGCGTCTTCTGGGGCGCTTTCGCGGCGCGCGACCCGAAGGCCAATGCCGCCCATATCGACGCGCTCCTCCGCCTCTGGCGCGAAGGAAAGATCGCGCCGAAGGTCAGCCGCACCTGGCCATTGGCGCAGGGCGGGGAGGCGGTCGCCCACATGGCCGCGCGCCGGGCGATCGGGAAGCTCGTCGTCACGATGGACGACTGAGCCTGTCCCTCAGTCGGTAGAGCGCCTCTTAATGCGGCGGCGTCGCCGGCGCGGGGGGCGTGTCGGGTGCCGCGCGCTTCTGGCGGATCGCGTCGGCGATCTGGCTTTGGGCCTCGCCGAGCCGAGTGTCGAACTGCGTCTGCGCTGCGGTCTTCCTGTCCGCGGGCAAGGTCGCGATCACCGCCTCCACCGCTTTGACCAGCGCGTCGCGCTGCGCGGCGCAACCGCTGAGGACGCCGGCCGCCCCGGCCTCCGGCGTTACCGAGGCGGAAACGCTCTGCATGCCGGTGGAGAGGCATTGACCGAACGCCATGCCCGCCTGCTGGATCGCGGCCTGCTGCGCTTCCGTCGGCTGCGGCGGCGGCGGGGCGGCGGGGGTCTGAGCGGGGGTCTGGGCGGCGAGCGGCGAGGCCGCCATAAGCAGTGCGACGCCAATTCCGAATTTCTGAAACATGGTCTGATCTCCAAGGGAAGGCCTACGTCGCAGAATTCTGCGCCGGCGCAAGCGGCTTTTCCGGCGGGGATGGCCGCGCACGTTGCGCCCCGCCACGCCCACGCCTATCTCTAGGATGAGGCAGGACAAGGGAGCGCCATGACCACTTTCGACGATCGCGAGCGGGCGTTCGAGACCAAATATGCGCGCGACCAGGAGATGCAGTTCCGCATCATCGCACGCCGCAACAAGTTGCTCGGCGCCTGGGCGGCGCGGCTGATGAGGCTGACCGAAGCCGAGGCGGACAGCTATGCCCGCGATGTCGTCCATGCCGATTTCGAGGAAGCGGGCGACGAGGTCGTCATCCGCAAATTGCTCGGCGATCTCACCTCCGCCGGAGTCGACATCGACGAGGCGCGGATCCGCGACGCGCTGGAGCACCGCACGGTCGAAGCGCGACGCCAGATGATGCAGGCGGAGGGCTGACCCGGTGCCGATGGCCGCGGAAGAAATCGAGGAACTGATCCGCGCGGGCATTCCGGATGCCCATGTCGAGATCACCGATCTGGCCGGCGACGGGGACCATTATGCCGCCCGCGTCGTCGCCGAAAGCTTCCGGGGCCTGCCGCTCCGCGCCCAGCACCAGAAAGTCTACCAGGCCCTCGGCGGCCGCGTTGGCGGCGCGCTCCACGCGCTCCAGCTCAGGACCGTCATTCCCGCTCAGGAGTAAGTATCCATGTCCGACACCAATGCCCGCATCGACGAGATCGTGAAGTCGAAGGACGTCGTCCTGTTCATGAAGGGCACCGAGCTGTTCCCGCAATGCGGCTTCTCCGCCCGCGCGATCGCCATCCTCAACCATCTCGAGGTGCCGTTCGAGACGGTGGACGTCCTCCAGGACCCGGAAATCCGCAACGGCATCAAGGATTATTCCGACTGGCCGACCATCCCCCAGCTCTACGTGAAGGGTGAGTTCGTCGGCGGCTCCGACATCATGATGGAGATGTACGAGGCCGGCGAGCTTCAGCAGCTGCTGAAAGACAAGCAGGTCGCGGCGTAAGGCAAAAGGAAAGGGCGGGCGGCGCGACCGGAAGAAGCGCCTGCCCGCCCCTGAATGTGGAAGCAGTGTGGACGCGGATAAGAATACACGCTGCGTGCCAGACCGTGCCAGTGGCGGATTTCCGCGCCTCCCGATGGTGTACCGATCTTAACCTTCTCGTTCGGCTGTAAAGATGACCGACACACCCTCCTTGAGCCCTCGCTCAGGAGAAGCCGGCGCCGTCGGCGTGGCTGCCGCTCTTGCCGCCGCCGCCACCGCGGCCCGGTCCGGGACCGCCGGCTTCCGCGGATCCCGCCGTGAGTACATGAACTTCTGGTGCCTTCCACAGGTGCCGACGCGACTCTTCTGATTGCCGCGGCGCATCGGCGGTATCGCTCGCTTCCGGAATTTCCCAATTCATCATTCTGGCTCCCTGCGAGCTGGAATTGACCACTCGTCTCATAAGTCGGATCAAGAATCGAGCCTCAAGACCTGAAAGCAGGGGCTATCGCATCGCGCTTCGCTGAAAGTCCATTCATCGACCGTTCACCGGCGCAATGATTACATCTGTAATCGATCAGGAGGACGGCCGTGGAGCGAATTGCCGAGGGCGAATATGCGGTCATGGAGGTGCTTTGGGACGAGGCGCCGCTGACCGCCGCCGAAGTCGCCGAGCGCGTGCCGGCGGACCGCGGCTGGAGCCTCCCGACGGTCAAGACCATGCTCTCCCGCCTGCTCGCGAAAGGCGTGCTCGCGCATGAGGAGGACGGCCGCCGCTATCTCTATCGCCCCGCCATTGCCCGAGAGGATTATGTCGCCGAGGAATCCGGCCGGCTGATCGACCGCATGTTCGGCGGTCGATTGACCCCCCTTGTCGCCCAGCTCGCCGCCCGCGATCGCCTCACTCCCGCCGACATCGAAGAGATCGAGGCGTTGCTGGCGGCGCTGAAGTCATGACCTGGCTGCTCCACTCCTTCATCGCCGCCAGCTTGCTCATGCTGCTGGTGCTGGCCCTGCGCTGGCCGGTCGCGCGCTTGTTCGGCGCCGGCTGGGCCTATGCTTTGTGGCTGATCCCCGCTTTCCGTTTGGTCCTGCCGCCGCTCCCCTTGCCGGCGCAGGACCTCCCACCGTCCGCCGCCGTGTTCATCCCCGCGGCGGCGGATATGGCCGCGCCCCCGTCGGCTTTCGCCGGACCTGGGCAGTGGGTGTCCTTCCTGCTCGCATGTTGGGCCGGGGGCGCGGTCATCTTTCTCATCCTGCAATGGCTCGGCTATCGGGCGTTCCTGCGGCGTTTGGACGGCTCCGCGTGGCCGGCGCGTCCGGCGCGTTACGGCGGCATCGCGACCTTCGTCTCTCGGATGATCGAGAGCCCGCTCGCGCTCGGACTGGTCGAGCCGCGCATCTTCCTGCCGGCCGATTTCCGCAGCCGCTACAGCCTGCGCGAGCGGCGCCTCGCCCTCGAGCATGAGCTGACTCACCATCGCCACCGCGATATCTGGTGGAATCTGGCGGCGAGCGCGGTGCTTGCGGTCAATTGGTTCAATCCGATCGCCTGGATCGCCTATCGCGCGTTCCGCGCCGACCAGGAGTTGGCCTGTGACGCCGCCGTGGCCGCGCGGGCCACCATTGAGGAGCGCTTCGACTATGCCCATGCGCTCGTGAAGTCGGTGGCGGGCCCGGGCCTGGTCGCCGCTTGCCCGATCAAAGGCGCGGGGACGCTCAAGCACCGGCTGCGCATGCTGCGCGTCCACCGCGCGAGTCCCATCCGCAGCGCCGGCGGCATGGTGGTGATGACGGCGCTGGCGGTTGCCGGCGCCGCGTCCGCGACGCTCCGCTCGGCTCCTGCCGAAGCGCCGCGGCCGATTGCGGCCGCGATCGCGCCCCACGCCGTAGTTCGCGCCGAGCCGGCCAATGCCGCCGTTGCCGCTGCCCCGCATGTCGAGCGCATCGCCGCGGCCACGCCCGTTCGGGTCGCCCATCGGCATGCGCCGACCGAGATGGCGACGGTGCCGAAGCTCGATCTGCCGCCCTTCGGCACGCAATCCGCTCCGACGACGTTCGCCGATCAGGCGGATGGGCCGACCCTCGCCGCCTTCGACACGCCCGAACCCGCCGAGGCCGCGCCGCCGGCGCCTGTGAACGCTGTCGCCGTCCACTTTTCGGGCTCGGCAGGTCAGCCGCCGGCCAGCGACGCGGCGCAGAAGCTGGCGGCACTCTACCGCCTTGCGAATCCGGAGCAGCGCAAGCAGATCGAGGCGACCGTGCGCGCCGCCCTCGCGCAAGCCGAGCTGGCGCAGCTGCACGCCACGCTCACCCTTCGCCTTGCCGCTGACACGAGCGAAGGCGGCACATGGCACACCGTCCGGTTCCAGATCGTCGAGCAGGACGACTGAGCGCCCCTATCGCGGCAGCGCCCTTGGCTTGGCGCCGCCGCGATGCCACATCCCCTGCATGGACGATTGGCCCACCGGCAGGATCGAACGGCTCGGGCCGCTGGTGCGGCGGTTGCTCGCGCCCAATCCGTCCCCCTTCACCTATACGGGCACGCAGACCTATATCGTCGGCGAGGGGGACGTCGCGGTCATCGATCCGGGGCCTGACATGACCCGCCCATCTGGAGGCACTGACCGGGGCGCTGGCCGGGGAGCGGCTGACGGCGATCCTTTGCACCCATACCCATCGCGATCACAGCCCCGCCTCACGGCCTCTGCAGGCGGCGACGGGGGCGCCGATCGTCGGTTGCGCGCCGCTCGCGATCGCCGACGAAGGCCCGCGCGCCGATGACTCCTTCGATGCCGACTACCAGCCCGACCGCGTGCTGGCGGACGGCGAAACACTAACGGGGAATGGATGGACGCTGGAGGCGGTGGCGACGCCGGGCCACACATCCAACCACCTCTGTTTCGCGTTGCCGGAAGCCAATGCCCTGTTCAGCGGCGACCATGTCATGGGCTGGTCGACGACGGTGGTCGCGCCACCCGACGGCGATATGGCCACCTACATGGCGAGCCTCGACAAGCTCCGCGCCCGGCAGGACGCCATCTATTATCCGGCGCACGGGCCGGCCGTAACCGATCCCCAGGCCCACCTTCAACGCCTGATCGACCATCGCCATGGCCGCGAGAGGCAAATCCTCGACCATCTGGCGGCGGGGGAAGGGCGGATCCCGGACATGGTCGCCGACATATATCGCGACGTCGATCCGCGGCTGCACCCGGCCGCCGGACGGTCGGTGCTCGCCCATCTCATCGATCTCGAAGCACGCGGACAGGTGGGCCGGGTCGGAGACGAATGGCGGCTTATCGCTTGAAAATCGGCGGCGCCGCATTGATTTAGGATGATGACGAAAATATTCCCGCAAAGGCCATGAACGCACCTTCGATCAGCCTCAAAGGTCTGGACCTTCGCGCCGAGATCGACCGGCTGCGCCGCGAGCGCAACGCCGTCATCCTCGCCCATTATTACCAGGCGCCGGAAATCCAGGATTTGGCCGATTATATCGGCGACAGCCTCGATCTTTCGCGCAAGGCGCAGGCGACCGATGCCGAAGTCATCGCCTTTTGCGGCGTGCGCTTCATGGCGGAGACGGCGAAGATCCTCTCGCCCGACAAGATCGTGGTGCTGCCCGACATGGCGGCCGGCTGCAGCCTCGAGGACAGCTGCCCGCCCGACCGGTTCGGCGCCTTCCGGGCGGCGCATCCCGACCATATCGCGCTCACCTACATCAATTGCTCGACCGAGGTGAAGGCGCTCTCCGACATCATCGTCACCAGCTCGTCCGCGGAAACGATCCTCGCCCAGCTGCCGAAGGACCAGAAGATCATCTTCGGCCCCGACCGCAATCTCGGCGGCTACCTCGCCCGCAAGGCGGAGCGCGACATGCTGCTCTGGCCGGGCGTCTGCATTGTCCACGAGGCTTTCTCGGAGACCGAGCTGCTGAAATTGATGGCCGAGCATCCGGGCGCGCCGGTGCTCGCCCATCCCGAATGCCCGCCGCATATCCTCGACCATGCCGACCACGTCGGCTCGACCCGGGCGATCCTGGACTATGCGCTGAAATCGCCGTCGGACGTGATGATCGTCGCGACCGAGCCGCACATCATCCACCAGATGGAGAAAGCGGCCCCGCATAAGACATTCATCGGCGCACCCGGGGCCGACGGGAATTGCAACTGCAACATGTGCCCGTACATGGCGCTGAACACGCTGGAGAAATTGTACCTCGCGCTGCGTGACCTGACGCCGCGGGTGGAGATGGACGAGGATTTACGCCTCGCCGCCAAGAAGCCGCTCGACCGGATGCTCGAAATGGCCGGCAACACCGTCGGCAAGGGCGACGTGGGGCGGCCCATCTTCAGCACTTAAAAATCTCCCAGCAAGCGGGGAGGCAAGGTTCGACAAGCTCAGCCCGAACGGATTAGGGGGGAATTGTCACTGTTTCCGCCTGGAGTGCGCCCTTGCTTCGCTTCGTCCTCCCCACTTTGTCCCTGCTGCTGATTGCCGCCGCCGCGCCGGCCTCGGACGACCCCTATCTCTGGCTGGAGGACATAAACGGCGCGCGGGCGCTCGCGCAGGTGAAGGAGTGGAACAAGGCGACCGAGGACATCCTCACGCGCGAGCCCAATTACGAAACCTATCGCACCCGCGCCCGCGCCATCCTCGACGACGAGCGCCAGATCGCGATGCCCGACCGGGTGATCGGCGACCGCGTTCTCAACCTCTGGCGCGACGCGAAGAATCCGCGAGGGCTTTGGCGCGTGTCGCCGCTCGCCGCCTATCGTACCGGCCATCCCCGATGGCGCACCCTGATCGACGTCGACGCGCTCGGCCGCGAGGAGGGGAAGAGCTGGGTCTGGCACGGCGCCAATTGTCTCGCGCCCGAATACCGCCTCTGCCTCGTCTCGCTGAGCCCCGGGGGCTCCGACGCCGACACGGTGCGCGAATATGACAGCATCGCCGGCCGTTTCATCCCGGCCGGCTTTTCGCTACCGCAGGCGAAGAGCAATGTGATCTGGCGCGACGCCGATACCCTCCTCGTCGGCACCGATTACGGCGCTGGCTCACTGACCGCGTCCGGCTATCCGCGCATCGTTAAATTGTGGAAGCGCGGTACGCCGCTGGCCGCGGCGCCCACCCTGTTCGAAGGCGACGCCAAGGATGTTTCGGTCGATGCGGTCGCCTTCCAGGACGGCCCGCGTCGCTGGACCTTCATCCGTCGCGGCAAGACGTTCTGGACTAATGAGTGGCGGTTGCTGACGCCGACCGATCGCCTGGTGCCGGTATCGATCCCCGCCGATGCCGAGGTAGAGGATGTCTTCCAGGGCCGGCTGATCGTGAAGCTGCAGAGCCCGCTCGGCCGCTTCAGCGAAGGGACGCTCGTCGCTTACCCCCTCGTCCGCATCGCCGCCGGCCAGCCAGCCGCGCCGGCTTTGGTGATGGCGCCGACTCCGACCCAGGCGATCGAGGAGGTCGCCGCGTCCGACCATGTCCTTTGGGTCAAGGCGCTCGACAATGTCTCCGGCCGCCTGTTCGCGCTGACGCCGGGCGCGCGGGGCGGCTGGACCGTTCGGCCGATCCCGCTTCCGGCCCACAGCACGATCCACCTGCTGCCTACGGCGGCGAAACAGGATATCGCCTTTGCCACCGTCGAAGGCCTGCTGACACCGCCGGGCCTCTATGCGGTCACGTCCGGCGGTCGGCCGACGATCGTCCAGAGCCTGCCGCCCCGCTTCGACGCGCGGCTCTTCACCGTCGAGCAGCGCTTCGCTCGCTCGAAAGACGGCACGCGCATACCCTATTTCCTGGTCCGCAAGAAGGGCGTGGCGGGATCGGTGCCGGTGCTGATTCATGCCTATGGCGGCTTCCGGCTCGCCCAGAACTCCCACTTACCTGACCAGCGAGCCTTATCGCGCCGGCCCGCTCGCTTTGTTCTGGGTCGAGGAGGGCAATGCCTATGTCCTCGCCAATATCCGCGGCGGTGGCGAATATGGGCCGCGTTGGCACCAGGCGGCCCTGCGCGAGCATCGCCAGCGCGCTTTCGACGATCTCTTCGCCGTCACCGAGGATCTGATCCGCACCGGCGTCACAGCCAAGGGGAAAATCGGGGTCTCCGGCCGCTCGAATGGCGGCCTGCTCGTCGGAGTCGCGGTGACTGAAAGGCCCGATCTCTATTCGGCCGCGATCGCCGGTTCGCCTTTGCTCGACATGAAGCGCTATTCGCACCTGCTCGCCGGCGCTTCCTGGATCGACGAATATGGCGATCCCGACAAGCCGGCCGACTGGGCCTATATCTCCAAATATTCGCCCTATCAGAATGTGAAGCCGGGCGTGCATTACCCGCCAGTGTTCTTCTACAGCTCGACCAAGGACGATCGTGTCCATCCGGGCCACGCCCGCAAGATGGCGGCAAGGCTCGCGGAATATGGGGACCGCTTCTACTTCCACGAATATATGGAGGGCGGCCATTCGGTCGGCGCCGATCATAAGGAAGATGCGAAGCGCGCGGCCTTGCTGACGGTCTATCTGAACCGAGAGCTTGGCGGGCGCGGGAAATGAGCTTCGTACTGCCGGGCTTCGACCTCGACGCCTTCGTCTCGGCGACGCTCGCCGAGGATTTGGGGCAGGGTGGCGACATCACCTCGGAGGCGGTGATCCCCGCCGACGCCCGCTTCCACGGCGTCATGGACAGCCGCGACGCGATCGTGGTCGCCGGCCTGCCGGTTGCCGAGGCTTTCTTCCGCGCGCTCGATCCCGAGGTGGAGATCGAGCGCTTGTGCGAGGACGGGCAGAAGGTCGAGGCCCGAACCGACCTGCTTCGCCTCTCCGGCCGGGCGCGGGCCCTGCTTACCGCCGAGCGCTCGGCCCTGAATATCGTTCAACATCTCTCCGGGATCGCGACCCTGACGCGGCGTTACGTCGACGCGATCGCCGGCACCGGCGCGACTTTGCTCGACACGCGTAAGACCTTGCCGGGCCTGCGCCTCCTTGAAAAATATGCGACGCGAATGGGCGGCGCCCAGAACTACCGCATGGGCCTGTGGGACGCGGCGATGATCAAGGACAATCATGTCGCCGTCGCCGGCGGAGTGGGGGAGGCGGTGCGCCGGGCTGCCGCTGCCGGGATCGGGACGATCATCGTTGAGGTCGACCGGCTCGACCAGATCGAACCCGCCCTCGCCGCCGGCGCCACGCAGCTTCTGCTCGACAATATGAACCCTGACACCTTGCGCGAGGCGGTTCGCGTCGTCGGCGGTCGCGCACCCACCGAGGCGAGCGGCGGCGTCACTCTCGAAACGATCCGCGCCAAGGCGGAGACCGGAGTCACCTATGTCTCGGTCGGCCGCATCACCCAATCCGCTCCGGCCGCCGATATCGGCCTCGATTTCGCAGCCGCCTGAAGCTTTCCACCTTTCCGCGCGGCTATCGCTTCGCTAGGTTGCGCAAAACGGGAGGGGAATGTCCAATGCGACCCAAATCGATCGTCAATTTCGAGATCGCCGCTTTGCTCGCGGTTCTGGTCAGCATCGTCAACAGCTTCCTGAGCTGGGACAAGATGATGGCGATGCAGCAAGCCCAGCTCGTGGCGAAGGGCCAGGAGAAAATGGTCGGCATGATGTCGAACCTGGGCATTGTCGTGGCAGTGATCGTTATCGTCATCTGGCTGCTGCTGATCTGGCTGATCAGCCGCAAGGGCAGCCCGGTCGCGAAATGGATCTATGTCGCGCTTGCGGTGATCTTCCTGCTCTTCGCCGTGATCGGGCTGACCAAGGGGGCGGTCTACGGGACGGTGCCGTTCGTGCTCGCGATCGTCCAGGATCTGCTGTCGCTCGCGTCGCTCTGGTTCATCTTCCAGCCCGATGCGAAGGCCTGGTTCAACGAGGGCCGAACGGCCGATCCAGCCGACCTCTGAGGTTCAGCCGCGCACCAGCTGGCCTTCGATCGTCCGCATGGCCGGTTGATGCTTCTCGATCCATTTGCGGATGATCCGCAAATTGCGGCTGTTGGAGCGGAACAGGAAGTCCGGAATCGCGCCGATCCAGGGGATCGAACCGAGCAGGAAATCGATACCGACATTCCCCGCCATGCGGGCGAGGTGCCATTTCGACATGCCAAGATTGCGCGCCTCCCAAACGATGTAGGCGCCAAGCACCGCGCCGATCAGGTCGCCGACCACCGGCACGATGTCGAGAATGACGTCGAGACCGACCGCGCGGTTAAGGCCGGGAATGACGAACAGCCGCTCGAGCAAATGCTCCATCGTCTCGATCCGCCGTTGCACCGAGGCCGCATCGCGGCCGATCGGCAGCCGGTCGGCGATCGCATCGAAACTTTGCTGGGACACACGCATTTCGCGAAGCTCCTGAAAGGCTTATCCAAAACAGGTGGGGATCGCCGCGAGGAAAACAATGCAATTTGCTCCTCTCCCCTGGACGGGAGAGGGGGTTCAAGGCTGTCCCAGCAGCAGCTCGCCGGCGGGGTGGCGGCCGAACAGGTTGGGACGAAAGCCCGTAAGCCGCGGCGACACGAGCGACCAGCGCACCGGCGCCGCCAGCGGAATGAAGGGGGTGAGGGCGGCGAGGCTCGCGTCCGCCTGCATCAGCGCGGCTCGGCGGGCGTCCTGCGTCGGCGCCGTCCGCGCCGCTTCCAGCGCCGCGTCGGCGGCGGGATCGCAGACCTTGCTCGCCTCGCAGTTGAAATGCCGCAGATACCAGCTCGCCATGGTCGCCGGCGCCACCTCGTCGACCAGGCGCAGGTCGGCGGGCTGGCCGGGCGCGACCCGTACCACCTCCACGCCGACCGCCGCCCAGTCGCGCCGCAACAGCGCGAAGAGCAGGCGATAAGCGGGCGCGTCCGGGAGCGAGACATTGATCCGCAACCGGCCGCCGGACTCGCCGAGCCCGGCCAGCGCCCGGGCTGCGGCGGTCTGGCGGGCGGGGAAGGGGCTTGCCGCCCAGGCCGGGGCCGCGGGTGCGGCAATGCCTTCGAGGCCGGCCGTGAGCAAAGACGTGCGCGGCTGCAGATGCGCGTCGGGAAAGGCGGAAGCGATGGCATCGCGGTCGACGGCCATCGAGAGCGCATTGCGCACCTCCGGCTTCGCGAGCGGTCCGTCGGCGGCGGTGAAGGCAAGGCCCAACAGCCCCGCCACGGGATCGAGGACGAGCGCCCGGCCTCCTGCCCCGATCGCCTCGGCGACGGGCAAATCGCCGAGCGTGCCGCCGGTGACGAGGTCGGTGAGGCCAAGATCGAAGCGCGCCGCGGCGTTTGCTGCCGGTTCGCCGCGCAGCAGCACCGGCGGTTCCGGTTCGGAGGAAGGTTCATCCTCGTCGGACGGCGGCGGCGCCAGCAGCAGCCCGCCGCCTTCGGCGCGGACCAGCCGATAGGGGCCGCTGCCCTGATTTCCGCGGAGAATGGCGAGCTCGGGCTGGGCGAGCAGCTGCAGGAAATTGGGCCGGGGCGATTTGAGGCCGATCTCCAGCACGTCGTTGGTCATCACGTCGATCTCGTCGATCGCCCCCAGCCCGGATTTGAGCGGATTGCGGCTGTTCGGCGCAAGCGCCGCCTTCAGCCGTGCGACGACCTGGGCGGCCGTGATCGGCCCGCCGTTCCCCGGCCAGTCCATCCGGGCAAGGCGGAAGGTGTATCGCAGCCCGTCGTTCGAGACGATCCAGCTCTGGGCGAGGCCGGGCTCGACATCCCCGGTGGCATCTAAGCGCACCAGCCCTTGGGCGACGCTTTCCAGTAAGATGGAGGACGGCGCATCTGGCGGCTCCTTGTCGGGATCGGCCAGATGGGCGGAGCCGCCAATCGCACTGATGACGAGCGGCCCGTTCGCCTCCCGACGGCATCCGGAGGGCAGGGCCAGCGCCAGCAACAGGGCCGCCAACAGGAGCGCGCGCGTCCGCATCGCCTTTGGATAGCGCAGGCGGCGGCCGATGGTGAGCGCTTTACGCTGCGGGTGACAGAAGTCTGGTGCGGACGGCGGGACTTGAACCCGCACGCCCCGAAGGACAGGAGATTTTAAGTCTCCGGCGTCTACCGATTTCGCCACGTCCGCACGGGAGCGGCATGCCATGATCGCGGCGCGCGCGAAAGCGCCGCGGTGGCTTGGTCAAACAATCGCGAAGTCTGGGCTTATTCCGCGGCCGCCGGAAGCGCGTCCGGCAGGTTCAGCCGCTCGCGCATTTCCTTGCCCGGCTTGAAATAGGGCACGCGCTTGGCGGTGACGTCGACCGTGTCGCCGGTGCGCGGGTTGCGGCCCTTGCGTCCGTCGCGGTCGCGGGTCGAAAAGGCGCCGAAGCCGCGAAGCTCGACACGGCCGCCCCGCTGGAGCTGGCCGATGATCGAATCGAAGAAAGCGGAGACGACGCGCTCGATCTCCTTGCCCGTGAGATCGGGATGATCGTCGCAAAGCTTCTGGACCAGCTCGGAACGGATCACAGCTCCCCCCATTGGTTTGGCCTCAAAATGGGCGCGAGCAGACCCCCCGTCCGCTCCGACTGATCCAGATTAAACCGGAAGTTTTCCACAAACGCAATATCGCAGATTGATAAGCGGCGAGAAAAATTCACTTTTCATCCCGCGCGGACACAGGCGGGACGGAAGCATCGCTCCCGTCCCGCCGGTTTTCGCTTAACGCTCGGCCTTCTGCTTCAGCGCCTCGCCGAGGATGTCGCCGAGCGCTCGCGCCCGAGTCGGACGAGCCGTATTGCGCGACCGCCTGCTTCTCCTCGGCGATCTGCAGCGCCTTGATCGAGAAGTTCGGCTTCTTCGACCGATCGAAGCCGATCACCATCGCGTCGAACTTCTGGCCGACCTGGAAACGCTCCGGACGCTGCTCGTCGCGGTCGCGGCCGAGATCGGTGCGCTTGATGAAGCCGGTCGCGCCGTCGTCGCCGACCTGCACTTCGAGGCCGCCGTCGCGGACCTCGAGCACGGTGACGGTGACGGTCTCGCCCTTGTTGACGCCGCCGCGCCGCAGCCGCGCGCCGCCGCTTGGCCGACGCCGCCGCGCTCGAGCTGCTTCATGCCGAGCGAGATGCGCTCCTTCTCGACGTCGACGTCGAGCACGACCGCCTTCACCGTCTCGCCCTTGCGGTGGAGGTTCAGCGCCTCCTCGCCGGTCATGCCCCAGGCGATGTCGGACATGTGGACCATGCCGTCGACGTCGCCGTCGAGGCCGACGAACAGGCCGAACTCGGTCGCGTTCTTGACCTCGCCCTCGACCTCGCTGCCGACCGGGTGCTTCTCGGCGAAGCTCGCCCACGGATTGGCCTGGGCCTGCTTGAGGCCGAGCGAAATCCGGCGCTTCTCCTCGTCGACCTCGAGCACCGCCACGTCCACTTCCTGCGAGGTCGAGACGATCTTGCCGGGATGGACGTTCTTCTTGGTCCAGCTCATCTCGGAGACGTGGACGAGGCCCTCGATGCCCGGCCTCCAGCTCGACGAAGGCGCCATATTCGGTGATGTTGGTCACCCGGCCGCGGAACACGCCGCCGACCGGATATTTGGCGGCCGCGCCTTCCCACGGATCCGCTCTCGAGCTGCTTCATGCCGAGGCTGATGCGCTGGGTCTCGCGGTTGATGCGGATGATCTGGACGCTTCACCGTGTCGCCGATGTTGATCAGCTCGGACGGGTGGTTGACGCGCTTGTAGCTGATGTCGGTGACGTGGAGCAGGCCGTCGATGCCGCCGAGGTCGACGAAGGCGCCGTAATCGGTGATGTTCTTGACGACGCCGTCGACCACCTGGCCTTCGTGCAGCGACTGGATGAGGCCGCTGCGCTGCTCGGCGCGGGTCTCTTCGAGGATGGCGCGGCGCGAGACGACGATATTGCCGCGGCGGCGGTCCATCTTGAGGATCTGGAAGGGCTGCGGCATGTCCATCAGCGGCGTGACGTCGCGGACCGGGCGGATATCGACCTGGCTGCCCGGAAGGAAGGCGACGGCGCCGTCCGAGATCGACGGTGAAGCCGCCCTTGACGCGGCCGAAGATCACGCCCTCGACGCGGTTGCCGGCGGTGAATTCGGTTTCGAGCTTGTCCCAGGCGGCCTCGCGGCGGGCGCGGTCGCGCGACAGCATCGCCTCGCCATTGTGGTTCTCGACCCGGTCGACATAGACCTCGACCTCGTCGCCGACCTTGATGCTCGGCCTTCTGGCCCGGCGCGGCGAACTCGCGCAGTGCGCACGCGGCCTTCGCTCTTCAGGCCGACGTCGATCACCGCCATGTCGTTCTCGATGGCGGTGACAGTGCCCTTTACGACGCGGCCTTCGAAGCCTTCATTCTCGCCGCCAAGGGTCTCGTTCAAGCAGTTTCGCGAAATCGTCGCGCGTCGGCATCGCCGTGGTCGCCATAAAATCTCTGTCCTTCGTTTCGTATTCCGGCCGACGGTTGTCTCCGCCGGTCTTGGAACCGGTATGCCCACGCCGCCCCATGCGGCACAGGCGCCCGGCGGAGAGACGGGACGCTGGCGAAGACCAGATCAGTCGTACCCTTGCGGATAACGGAAAAGAGCGCGTCGAGGGCGGGCGTCTTCGCCTCTGCCCTCACGCGCTGCCTGAGCTGAGCCTCCGCGAGCGCGACCCACGCCCGCTGGACCGGGCGCATATAGGGGAGGGGAGGCGAAGGGGCAAGCGGCGCGTGGCAAGCGCTCCGACGTTACTGGCTGTTGTCGCTCGCTTTGTCGTCGTGGTTCCCGTGCAGGTTCACGTGGACGCTGACATTGCCGATCTTGTCGGCGCCTTTCTCAACGTCATTGCCGAGCTGGTCGGCCGCATTGCCGGCCGCGTCGGCGACATTGCCGATTTCGGAGCCGGCCTTGTCGGCGGCGCTGTCGACTTGACCGGACGTATTGTCGATCTGCGCCTGGGTCTGGTTGTCGACGGTCACCTTGCAGCCGGCGAGGGAGAGAAGGACGGCCGGGATCGCGGCGGCCTTGGCGAGACGGTTCATGGCTTCCTTCCTTGTTGGAGGCGGCTTCTAACGCATTGCGGTGCGTTTCGTCTCCACGACGGCGACGGCTTCGGCGACGGCTTCGCCGGCATCCATCTCGCTCGTGTCAAGCAGCATCGCATCCTCGGCGGCGACGAGGGGCGCGGCGGCGCGATTGCGGTCGCGTTCGTCACGGGCATGGATGTCGGCGAGAACGTCATCATAATGGACGGCCAGGCCCATCCGCTTCAACTCATCATAACGGCGCCCGGCGCGGATTTCGGGGCGGGCGGTGACGAAGAGCTTCACGTCGGCCTCGGGCGCGATCACGGTGCCGATATCGCGGCCGTCGAGGACGGCGCCCCCCTCCTGCCGCGCGAAGTCGCGCTGCCGCTCGGCCAGCGCCTGCCGCACCAGCGGATAGACGGAGATGCGCGAGGCGATGCCGCCCGCCGCTTCGCTCTTCAGCTCGGGATCGGCGAAGTCGATCTGCGAGAAATCGCAGGCGCGAAGGGCCGCGAACTCGCTCTCGGGATCGCCGTTCCAGCGCAGCAGGTTGAGCGCCACCGCCCGGTAGAGCAGGCCGGTATCCATGTGCGGCAGGCCGTAATGGCGGGCGAGCGCCTTGGCGATCGTGCCCTTCCCGCTCGCCGCCGGGCCGTCGACGGCGATGATCATTGCGCGAGGGCCGCTAGCTTGTCGGCGAAGCCCGGGAAGCTGGTGTCGACCGGCGCCATGTCGTCGATGCTCACCGGAGCGCGGCAGGCGAGGGCGGCGATGGCGCCGCTCATCGCGATCCGGTGATCGAAGCGAGCGGCGATCGTGGCGCTGCCGGCGAGCGGCTCGCCGCCGGAGCCGTGGATGATCATGCCGTCCGGCTTTTCCTCGACGCGCGCGCCGATCGCACCCAGCGCTTCGGCCATAACCGCGATGCGGTCGGATTCCTTCACCCGTAACTCTTCGAGCCCGGTGGTGCGGCTGGTCCCCTCCGCGAAAGAGGCGGCGACGAAGAAGATCGGGAATTCGTCGATCATGCCCGCCGCCGCCTCGGGCGGAACGTCGATGCCGTGCAGTGTCGAATGGCGCGCGACGATGTCGGCGACCGGCTCGCCCGCTTCCTCGCGCTCATTCTCGATGCGAAGGTCAGCACCCATCTCACGGAGGATATTGAAATAGCCGATGCGCAGCTTGTTGATGCCGATCCTTTCCACCCGCACTTCGGAGCCCGGCACGATCAAGGCGGCGGTGACCAGGAAGGCCGCCGCGGACGGGTCGCCGGGCACCGCGAAATCCTGCGGCTTCAGCTCAGCCTCGCCGTATAGATCGATGATCGTGTCGCCGCCGTCCTGCTCGACGCGCAGGTCCGCGCCGAACCGTTTCAGCATCCGCTCGCTATGATCGCGGGTCGGCACCGGCTCGATCACCCGGGTTCGGCCTGGCGTATTGAGGCCGGCGAGGAGGATGGCCGATTTGACCTGGGCCGAGGCGACCTGAAGCCGGTGCTCCCGCGGCACCGCCGGGCAGATCCCGCGGATGGTCAGCGGCAGCCGACCGCGAGGCGATGCGATGAACTCGGCGCCGATGCGGCTCAACGGCTCGATCACCCGCCCCATCGGCCGACGGGAGAGGGAGGCGTCGCCGATCAAGGTCGCCTGGATCGGATGGCTTGCGATCAGGCCCGTCGAGCAGGCGCGCCGAGGTGCCGCTGTTGCCCATGTCCAGCGCCGCCTCCGGCTGGAGCAGGCAGCCCGTGCCGACGCCGTCGACGGTGCGGGTGCCATCGTCGTGCCGCTCGATCCGCGCGCCCATTGCCGCCAGCGCTGCCGCGGTCGAGGCCACGTCGTCGCCCTCTGAAAGGCCGGCGATCCGGCTCCGCCCGCGCGCCATCGCCGAGAGCATCAGGGCGCGGTGGGAGATCGATTTGTCGCCCGGCACGCGCACGGCGCCGGAGAGCGGCCCCGAGGCGCAAAAGGTGGTTGGCCGGGGCGGCTGGTGGGTCACGGGCTTGGCTTTTGACAGCGGCCACACCATGTGGCAAGGCGCCCGGCGATGGCGGGGCAGGCGCTCCGCGCCACGGCCGCCACGGCCTTTTCCAACATCGGAATTTCGGATTTTCTCGCTTATGGTGAAGCCTGAATGGGGCACGAAGCGGACCTGCCCCAAATGCGGCACCCGCTTCTACGACCTCGGCAAGGAGGATCCGGTGACCTGCATCAATTGCGGCATCGCCTGGGATCCCGAGCCCGTGCTCAAGTCCAAGCAACCGCTGCCGTTCGACGCGCCCAAGAAGGAGGTCGAGCCGGAGAAGGAGGATGCGGATCTGGCGGCCGAGGATCTCGTCATCGACGAGGATGCCGAGGAGAATCCGGACGACGAGGTCGATCTCGGCGGCGATGACGATATCGGCCTGGCCGCCGGCGGCGACGAGGACGAGGAAGTCTGACCCAGCCGTTTTGAGGCTGCTTGATAAAGGACGCCGCCTCTTTTATGCGGCGTCACCGGCCGCCCTCCCAGGGGCGGCGCGAAGGGTTCGGGGCCGTAGCTCAGCTGGGAGAGCGCTGCAATGGCATTGCAGAGGTCAGGGGTTCGATCCCCCTCGGCTCCACCAGCCTTCGCCCCTGACGGGGCTATGGCTGGCAAGCCAGCCTGGAACTGGCGGGGCGAAGGCTGCCGCCCGAAGCTCGAAGAGCGAAGGAGGGCCGCCCACAGGCGCAACATACCCTCTTCATTGGCTTGTCGAGGCGAGGAAGCTCTGCAAGGTGCCCGGTTGAAGTTACGCCAACGTCTGCTCTGGGTGGTAAGCGGACATTCGCTGGGTCGCTTAAAGGCGGTTCGTGGCCGGGAGCGGACGGTCTGCTTCTGGCAGGCACGAACGGAATAGCGGACCTTCGCGGCCAGCGCGCCTCTATGTCTGCTAACGACCCATCGCGGACGTTCGGCTTCGTCGAATATTGGGGAGGCCATTGCTGATTTCGATCCGAACAGGCTACGCTGACGCAATGTCCGCACCTCTGACGGTCGTTATCGCTGCCCTGCTCCTCACGGGAGCGGCACAATCGCGCCAGGCGAACAGGCGTCTATCGCGGATCAAATGCGCGTGCGGAGCAGCAGGCGTTTGACGACCAGTTGGCAGCCACCGCGCGCTTCATGCGTGATAATGATATGTCGCCAAAAGGCGTTTCTATCGTCTTGGCTGGGATGGGAGCTGAGCAGGAAGAAGAACGGCGGATTATTGAGCAAAGAGCCGAAAGCCGAGAGGCAATGCGTGCCGCCGCCGACGCCGAGCCTTTCAATGCCGCCGCTTTCGAAGCTGCGCTAAGGCGTAACCGGGAAAAGGAAGAACTCGCCATGTCGACCGCGCTCAATGCCGAGATCGGGATTTTCCGCGCTTTGTCGCCGCAGGACCAGCGCATTTTCGCCCGGCTGATGCGCGCACCCAACGGCGCGCGGCTGGGCATACCCCCACGGCCGCTCAAGGGCGGCCACTAGAAGTCCGCTTTCGACCCTTTGCGGACATTCCCCAGTGGGCTAACGGCTCCGCATGCGAAAGTACGTATTAGCTGCAATCAGCCTCCTAGTCGGCTGGGTATCCCCGGCTAACGCGCTCTGCATCTATCATGGTGTCGACAACGCCAGAACCACAATTGAGCAAGAGTTTGCCAACTCGCGCTGGGTCGTCCGCGCACACGTCATCTCGGCCGACTATCATTGGGCTAATGCAGGTCAAAGCTGGACGCTCTACACTTTGAGCGTCGTTCACCGGTTTAAGGGCAATTTACCCTGGACATTTCGTTTCTACACGGATCGGGATAGCGGCGGCTTCTACCTGGACAACCACGGAGGACCTGATTTTGGAACCGATTATCTATTGTTCCTAATTCCGTTGCCACGTCACCGCGGCGATCCGCCGGCTGCACGAGGCGCGCTGTGGGTCGATTATAATTGCGGACAGTCGAAGCCGTGGAAGCAGGTGAACCAGAGAGACATTGATCGCCTTCGAGCTTTAGCTCGGAAACGCTAGGTCCGCTTACCACACTTAGCAGCCATTCGACGCGTCGCGTCCAGAACTGGGCTGAGCGCCCGCTTTGGCTGGAAAGCCGACATTGGCGACGCTACCATTTCGCCATGGCGAAGTTCCAACATGGCTCAGTTGCTCGACCGAGTTCGGCGCTACGCCGCGCCGAGCCTTGCCGCTGTGTGGTTCCTCTGCGTTCTCCTGGACGTAAAATATCGGCAGGGTGAGTTCGATGCGCAAACAGCGCTGAACGCAGAGCGAACGATCTTCTTTACGCCTGTGCCCACCGCGGTATTCGTGTTCGTTGGCGCTGTTGTCGTTGCCGCCTTTGTGCTCGCAAGTCGTCGCCGCTGGATTGCCGGTGCGGTGTGTGCGCTGCTGGCAGCGATCCTACTTTTCCTACTCTTGGCGAACAGCCATTGGCCTGCTGGTCTCTGACCAGCTTTCCAGGCAATTGCTCATGACAGGAATGGGTGGAAAGTGGACATTAGCCGACGCAATGTCTGCTATGGGTGGAAAATATGCCTTCCTTATAGCAGCGCTCGGGGAAGCGGCGGGCGCCAATTTAGTTTTTCGTCGTGAGCGCGCCGTGGACGCCGACCCCTTTGAGCTTGAACTGGCCCAGAGGTGTGGGCGAGCCCATGAGCTCTCGGGTCGAGCGCGTCGCTCGCGTCGGCCGGCGGCGCTTCTGGTGGTCTGCACATCTTGGAGGCCCGGCCGTACGCCAGACCTTCTTGATACGCATCTTGTGCTTGTGCGCGGGTCAGAAAGCCGGACTGGACCATTTCGGTCTCAAGTTGAAGTCCCAGCCCCCGTTCAACGGACGTTTCCCTTGCGACGCGCGCCAGCGTAGCCCTTATGTTGGCAATCTCCGTCTCTGAGACCGGCCGACCGGGCCCGATGATGGTGGTGAGGACCGCCCAATCGTTGCTTTGTTGGTCCCGAACCGAGCGCTCCCAATCCAAGGCAACGGTGAGGCCTGACACGGCAAGCTGATCGCGATTGGACATGTGGGCGAGAACCTGTCCCGAGGTCAGCCCTGACCAGCTGCGCAAGTTCCACGGCGGGAATAAGGGTGTACCTCCGAAGCCGACAGGAGCCAGCCGCTTCGTCGTCTCGGCCTCGTCCAGCACGTGACTGTACTCTCGGACTCGTTCCTGCGAGGCACGGAGCAAAGGCGTCCGTCTGGGCAGCTTCTCCGATGATGCGTCTGAAGTCGAAAGCCAGCGCCTCGCGCGCTAGACGGGCTTCGTGGCGCCAATGGAGCCACTCGATCGTCTGTTCGGCACTCAGTGCGATGAGAACGCCAATGACGATGATGCCCACTTCGCCAAGGAACTCGCGCCAGCCGTGGAGCGGTTTGGGAAGATGAAAATGCATGCGGTTCGCCCCCAGCGACTGGCCACAAACCTAACAGAAGGCATTATGTCTGCAATGGGTCGAAAGCAGACATCCCATAACGGCCGGACACGCGCCGTAGGACTTGAAGTGGAGCCGCGGGCTACGCGGTAGCCAAACCCCCGGCCCGCTTCTTTCGAGGGTGGATCGTCGATCCCCCGCCTCCGTCACGATATTCGGCAGCTTCCGCCATCCTGAAGCAGATGCTTCAGGACGAGAGACCGATGTCGCCTTCGAGGACGTGCTGGACGAGCTTCGGCCGCTCGCCTGGCTGCCACAATCGGGCCGTATGCACGACGCGGTAGCGGAGTGGCCCGCCGTCCGGCCGGTCGCTCCGGACGATCGGGCCGGGGATGCAGACGAACTCGGTCCGCATTTCGTCGCCGGTGAGCCGGACCGTCGCATAGCCGTGCCCGCCGAGATCGACGAACTCGATGTGCGGCGCAAGATCGGGATTCGACAGGGAACGCGCACGCTTCACATCGAAGCTCTTCGCATAGTCGAGACAGGAGCGGACGCCCTGCTTCAACAGCATGTTGGACGTCCAGTCGGGCTTGGCCGCGCCGGGCCGGTCGGCGAGGAACAGGGGCCGTAGCGGATGATCCTTCGGGACGCTGTGCTCATACGCCTCCATACTCCCGCGCTCGACAGCGAACCGCCGACGAAGCTCAACTCGACCGGATCGAACTTGCCTTTTCGACCTGCTGCTACCGCCGAACAAGGCTGTGCGTGTGCGCGTCAAAGCGCCTGTGCTGTTGGCCTCTGCTGCCTATTGCGGCGCCGGGTCGCCTTGAGACGGATCGTCCTGCGATCCTTGCTGAGACGTATCTGCCAGGCTCGACGCCATCATGCCGAGCAGGCCTTTGCCGAGCTCGCCGAAGAATTTGCCGACTCCGGAGGGCTTGTGCGGCTTCCAGCGGAGCGCGGCGATCCGATCCGGGGCGACGGCGGCGAGATCGAGGGTGCGCATCGGCGCCCAATTGCCGTTCTGCAAGCGCTCGGCATCGACGCGGAAATGGTCCGCCCCCGCCCAGGTGTAGGTTTCGCGGACGTCGCTCCCCTGTGGCATCTCCTGGAAGGTGCGGTTCGCGACGCGCACGGCCGATTGGCCGGTGGCGCCGTTGATCGCGGTCGCGCAGCTGATGCCGGAGCCGTCATCGTTGAGCGCGCACTGGCCGGAAATGGCGTGACCCTTGTGATCGAGGCCTTCGAAGGCGAGGATTCGCCCGGGGCTCTGCCAGCTGTAGCGAAGATAGGCTTCCGGCTTGGCGCCGCTCAGCAGCCAGATCTTGTCGGGAAGGGCGGACATGATCCCCCAGCGCGCCTTGAGCTGCGCCTCGGTCGGCGGCGGTGGGACGGGAGGGCTGCGGCCGTGGGCGAGCGCCAGTCGCAGTCCGTCGGCGGCGTCGGCGTCGTCGGGCCGCATTGTCCTCGCCCGGCGGAAATCGGCGGCGGCCAGCGTATAGGCCTTCTTCCCGAGATAGGCCTTGCCGCGATTGAGAAAGGCAAACTCGCGGTCGTCCGGCGCCAAATCGGGTGCCTTGATCGCACGGGTGAACAGCCGGATCGCCTCGTCATAGGCGCCGCGGTTCAGCGCCGCGAGCCCGGCATTGCCGTCCTCGATCCCGCCAGCGAGCGCCGGGCCCGCGGACAGGACGGCCAAAGCGAACAGGAGCAGCCTTGCCCTCATGCTTTCCCTCCCCTGCGAGAAGCACCCATCCCCTGCGGCCAGCTATTGCGGCGGCGGCGGCGCGTTCGGATCGTCGTCCGGATAGGGCGCGTCGGGCGGCGCGTCCTGCACGTCGTCCGATTCCTCGAAGGCCCCATAGACGGCGTCCACCACCTGACCAGTGCCGGTATCGACGAGCAGCATGTCCGGCCCGTAGCGCACCCACTGATAGCCGGGCGGCGGCGGCGCGAGGCCATAATCATTATAATCGTAGATGAAGAAATCCGGCTCCAGGAAAATGAACGGCAGCCGGTAGCCGATCGCGTAACGTCTGTAGCCGTAACCGCGCGGGTAGTGGTAGCGGCCGACCACGAAGGAATGGAACGGCCGCCCGCGATAATAATAAGTGCGGCCGGACATCGCGCGGCGAGGGGCCCCTACGCCGGAGCGATAGCCGCGCGACCGGCCTGCGGCGGGGCCGCCAACCCGATTTGAACCGAAGGTTCGTCCGCCGGGGGACGCCCGGCCCGCATTCGGCGTGCCGAATGTGCGGCCGCCCGGATAATTGGGGTTGGCACGGCCCCCACCGGGATAAGTCGGACTAACGCGCCCCCCTTATTCGTTGACGCGTCCGGCCCCCGGGTAATTGGGGCTGACGCGGCCGGCGCCCGGATAATTGGGGTTGGAACGGCCCATGCCGGGATTGTTTGGATAGGCGCGCTGCGGCTGCGCTTGCGGAACGGGCCGCTGCATCATCGGGCGCTGCATCTGCATCGGCCGGGGCGGAGGCGCCATGCGCTGCGGCGCTTGACGTTGGGGCGCTCGCTGGGGCGCCTGGCGCGGCGGGGGCGGGCATTTTCCGTTGCACTTCTGCTGCGCGTCGGCCGCGCCGGCCGTGAGCGCAAGAAGTGCCGCGGCGATAAACCAGCTCGACTTTAACATGGATAAGTTCTCCCGCTCGGAAAGGAGCGGGGCGACTGTTCGCCCCCAAACGCAGCACGCAACAAAACAGGCTATTGCCGACTCCAGGAATCGGCGGAAACTTGAAGTCTTCTTCCTCGGGCCAAACAGAGTCAAGGCAGACTCAAGAAGCCCGTGGTGCCTATTGGGACGTCGACGGCCGCAGCGACGTGCCGGCACGCCCGCGTCGGAAGTCGGAGAACCATGTCAGCGGGTTCCAGCCAGCATTGCCGTTCAGCGAGAAGGTGACGAATTCTGCCCGGCCGCCGATATTCTCGACCGGCACCGCGCCGCCGAGCCCGCCCTGCTCGGCGGGGACACGGCTGTCGGCGCTGTCGTCGCGATTGTCGCCCATCAGGAAGACGCGGCCCGGCGGCACCGTATAGGGCCCGTAATCGTCCTCGCCGCTGCGGCCGAGATCGATCGTGTCGTAGGAGCGGCCGCCGGGCAGCGTCTCGCGCAGAATGTGGAGGCGGCAATAGAGCTTGCCGTCCTTGCCGGTGGCGCGCGCGTCGGCGAATCCGGGAAATTCCCGCTGGTCGCAGGGCAAATTGCCGTCGACCGGCAGCAGCCGATACCCCATGTCCCGCGTCGGAACCGGCTTGCCGTTCAGCCACAGATGGCCGCCGATCATCCGGAGTGTGTCGCCGGGCAGGCCGATGACGCGCTTGATCAGGTCCTCGCTGTCGTGCGCGCCGGCCGGCGGGGTGACGATGACGATGTCGCCCCGCTCGGGCAGTCGACCCAGCAGACGGCCCCGGATGAACGGCAGCACGTGGAAGCTCGGCGACACGTAGGACCAGCCATAGGGATATTTGCTGACGATCAGCCGGTCGCCGACGAGCAGGTTCGGCATCATCGATTCCGAGGGGATGTAGAAGGGCTTGGCGACCAGGCTGTGGAGACCGAGCACGAGCAGGATGAGGACCAGCCAGCTGCGGATCTCGGCAAGCCAGCGGGTCTTGGGCTTCGGGGCGGGAGCGGCATCGTTCATGTCGGCGCTGAAGCCGATTTCCCGAGTTCGATCCAGCAATGGCGCGTCCGGACAGGGGAGAAATCGTGTCCGGACAGCCCGGTCCAGAGAGGCAAGGGCTCAGCGCGAGCGGAATTCCGCGTAGCTGAGGACGCCGTCATGGTTGCGGTCGAGCCGCTCGAAGGCGGCTTTCGAATTTTCGGTCGCATGGGCGAAGGACGGCGCCGCGACGCCGAGCCCGAGGGCCGCACCGATCGCGGTCGCGGCCGCAATCCGCCAGGAGAAAAGCGCGCGGCGAGCGCCCGACTTCTCACCGAGCTGCTCGCCGATGAACAGCCGGATCACGTCGCTGACCGTCCGTCGCTCGCGGCGGCAGCGCTCCATGAAAGCCATCTTCGCCTCATGAGAGAGGCGAATCTCGATCGTTTCGCTCTTTTTCGGTCCAGCCATTCGAACTCTCCGGGGCCATCGTCCTTCCTTACTCGGTTCGGTCTAGAATTTCGTTCCCAGCCTTATGCCGATCGTCCGCGGCCGAGCGACGACGGCATAGGGACGCTGGAAGCATTCGCCGCATTCCTGGAAGCGGGTGATCTCCGCGCGGTCGTCGAAGGCGTTCTCGACGAACAATTCGGCCGTATACTTGTGCCAGTCGAGGCCCACGGCAAAGTCGACCGTCGTGTAGGCCGGCAGTCGGCCGGTCAGCGCGGCGGGGTCTACTGTCGCACCGGTGCCCGGGGCAAAGATCAGGGTCCTGCAGGTCCGACGAGGCCGAGCTCTGGTGCGACCACCACCGTCTGGATATGCCCGTTGGTGCCGCCGCTGGTGACGGGGAATTCGTAGCGGGCGGTGCCGGAGACCTTGAATTGCGGCGTCACCGGCAGGCGCGTCCCGGCCGGGCGCGGAGACGAAGTTCCCGGCCTGCGTGCAGGTATAGGTCGGATCGTCGAAGCCGCAGAGATTTGCTTGGTCTTGGCATCGGTATAGGCGCCGCTCGCGAGCAGGCTGAAGCCGTGGACCGGCCGCCAGTTGACGTCGAGCTCGGCGCCCTTGATCCGCGCGTCGGGGCCGTTGTGGATTTCGGTGAAGCTGTTTTCGCCGAGGAAGGAGAATTGGAACTTCTTCCAGTCCTGCAGGAAGATCGCGCCGTTCAGCGATCAGATGGCCGGGCCAGCTCGTCTTGAAGCCGATCTCGTAATTGATCAGAGTTGTCCTCCTGATAGGGCGCCAGGGTGCCGCGGCGGTTGATGCCGCCGGGCCGGAACCCGCCGACCAGGTGGCGTAGACCATCTGGTCGGGCGTCGAGCTTCCAGGTGAGGTTGAGACGGTGGGTGAAGCCGCTGCCCTTGGTGGCCTTGGGAACGAGACCTGCCGTTCTCGAAGGTCGCGAGGTCGGTGCAGGGGCTGCCCGGCACCGCCGCCGGCAGACAGGGTGCCGCCCGGATTGTCGCGTAATGTCTGGCCGGTCGTGGTGTAGCAGCCGGCGACGCCGGTTCGCGAGCTGCCCGCCGCATTGTACGGCGGCCCGTTGGGGTCGCGGCCGAAGCCGAAGAAGCCGATCAGCGAATTGTCGTATTTGTAGCCACGCAGGCCTCCGGTCAGCGTCAGGTTGGAGAGGATGTCGAAGCTCGCCTCGCCGAACGCGGCATAGTCGCGGTCGACGCGGTTCTGCTGGGTCAGCCACAGCGTGCCGGGATAGCCGTTGACCGACAGATTGTCGGCGAGGCCGGCGACCTGATAATCCTGATGGATGAGGTGGGTCTGGCGCTGGTAGAACAGGCCGCCGACGAAGCGCAGGCGCGCGTCCGCCGGCGAGGTGATGCGCAGCTCCTGGCTGTCCTTGGTGAAATGGTCGCGGCCGACGATGCGCTGCGGCGGGTCGATCGTGGTTTCCGGCATTGTCCTTGTAATAGAAATAGCCGGCGAGGCCGCCCGCCGAGGAATAGAGGTTGTCGTAGGCCTCGGCATAATCGGTATAATCGGCTCGACGAATTGATCTTCCGCTCAAGATAGGCGCCGGCATAGGTCAGGTCCCAATTGCCGATCTTGCCCTCGATGGTGAGCGCCGCCTGGGAGAAGCGGTCATGGTCATATTCCGGCAGGAAATGCTGGACCTTGAGATCGCCGAGGCTCGGATCGTAGCCGAACGAGCCGTGGCTTTTCTGGTCCTGGCCCATCAGACGTGGCCGTCGCGGTCCAGTTGTCGACAAGATCGATGCCGAGCGCGGCGCGGCCGCCGGCGACGTCGACATCGTTATAATTCTTCTTAACAAAGGCGTTGTTGTTGATGGTGATGCCGCCGGGCTGCGGCAGGAAGCTGCGCGTGCCCGGCACGTTGTCGATGAAGCCGGCATCATGCTCGTACCAGCCGACGACGCGAAGCGCCGCGCCGCTGCCGATCGGGGCGTTGACGAAGCCCTCGACCTTGCCGCCGAGGCCGCCATGGTCGACGCTGTTCCCCTCGACGTCGAAGCCGCCGTAGAAAGCGATTCTTGTCGGGCTTGTTGGTGATGATGCGGATGGTGCCGGCTTCGGACGAGGCGCCGTAAAGCGTGCCCTGCGGGCCGCGCAGCACCTCGATGCGGGCGATGTCGTAGATGTGGACGTCGAGCGTGCCGCCGATCGTCGTGATCGGCTGCTCGTCGAGATAGACGCCGACGCTCGGCAGCGAGCCCGAATGGTTGCCGTCGCCGCCCGAGGCGACGCCGCGGATATAGACGTTGGTGACGCCGGGCTGGGTGGTCTGGAAGGAGACGCTCGGCGTCAGCTTCGTATAATCGTTGAAGTTGGAGACGTTGGCCTCCTCCAGCCGCTGCGTGCCGAGCGCCTGGATGCTGAGCGGCACGCTCTGGAGGTTCTCCGCGCGCTTGGTCGCGGTGACGACGATCTCCTGCTCGTCCGACTGGGGTGTGTCCGGAGAAGCCGCCGCCGCCGGGCCGGAATTTGGCGGTGCGCTCGGAGGCGCGGCGGGCTGCTGCGGCGGCGTTTGGGCAAGGGCTGCGCTGCCGGTCAGCATCGTCGAGGCGAACAGGAAAATCGAGAAGGGCCGGCGGCCGGCGATTTGCAGCATGATTTCCCCCCGAACAGACGTCTGCCGGATGAGGGTGTGCCGCCTCCGGCCAAAGGTCAATTTCATTTTGGCGGCGCAACGACGACGGCAATGCGTCTGTTGCGCGATTGTCACGCGCCCGCCGGTTCGCTCCACACCTCGAGGACAGGCCCTAGCGCCTGCTTCAGCGGGTCGAGCCAGGCTTCGTAGGCGCGCCACTGGCCGATCCCCTCCCGGTTAATCGGCCGCCGTACCTGTTCCGAGCTGGCGGTGCGGACGGCGCGTTTGGTCTCATGGAAGGCGAGGCAGGCGGGGTCGAAAACGAGGCCGAGCGCGTCGAGCAGCCGCCTGATCTCCGCTTCGGGATCGTCGACCAGTTGCTCGTGGATGACGCGGATCACCCGGCCGGGCTGCACCCGGTCGAAATGGGCCATCAGCCGGACGTAATCGGCATAATAACGCCCCATATCCTCGAGCGAATAGCTGAAGCCCTGGCCGCGTGCATAATGCTGGCGGAAATTGGAGACGCAGCAGTCGAGCGGATGCCGCCGCGCGTCGATGATCTTCGCATTGGGCAGGATCAGCCGGATCAGGCCGACATGGACCCAGTTGTTCGGCATCTTGTCGATGAAGAAGGGCTTGCCCTCGCGCCGCTGGACTTTGGTGCGCTCGATATATTCCTCGCCCAGGGAACGCACGTCGTCGGCTGAAAGCGCGGCGAGCGCTTCGGGGCCGCCGTCCCGGCCGAAGAGCTTGCGGGCGAGGAGGGGAATGTCGGGCAGCTCCGCGGTGCCCTCGACCAGCGGATGGCTGGCGAGGATCTGCTCGACCAGCGTCGAGCCGGAGCGCGGCATGCCGAGAATGAAGATCGGATCGGGGGCGGGGCAGCCCCAGCCGTCGCGCGCCGCGAAGAATTCGGGCGTGAAGAAGGCGATGGTGCGGTCGACCTGCTCCGTCGTCTCGGCCGCGTCGTACGGAATGCCCTCGCGCCGCAGCCGGTTGCCCTCCTCATAATGCGGAAAGGCGCGCGCCGGCTGCTGCTGATCCTCCAGCGCCTTTCCCAGCGCGAAATGAAGATGTGACGATCCTCCGGCGCCGAGGTCGGGCTGGGTCAGCGCTTCTTCCATCGCCGCCACATCCCCGGCGGTCAGCTTGCACCGTCTTGAGATTGGCGAGGCTCCACCAGGCTTCGCCCAGCGTGGGGGCGAGAGCGATGGCGCGGCGATAGGCGGCGATTCCGTCCTCGGTCCGCGCCACCGTCTTCAGCATGTGGCCGTAGCTCATCCAGACCTTCGGCTGGTCGGGCAAGCGGGCGAGCACCTGCTCGTAAAGGCCGATCGCTTCCTCGGTCGCGCCGAGCCGGCCGAGCGCGGCGGCCTTCAGGTTCTGGTTGCCGGGATGGCGCGCATCCTCCTCGAGCATCGCGTCGAGCGCGGCGATCGCCTCGGTCGGCCGGTTCTGGCGATAGAGGGCGGTGGCGAGATTGGCGCGGGCGGCGGCGAAGTCCGGCGCCAGCTCCAGTGCCCGGCGGAGCAGGATCTCCGCATCGGCATAGCGGCCGAGGCGGCCCGCCAGCTCCGCCAGCATGCGGATCGCGGCGATGTCGGTCGGATGGTCGTAGAGATGGGTCCGCAGGATCTGCTCGGCGACCGGCAGGTTGTTGTCGAGCATGGCATGGGCCGCGCTCAGCAAAGCGGGGCTGCGGACCGCGTCGGCGAGCGCCCGGTCGACGGTACCGCTCACGAGCCGCCTTCATCCTCCTCGACGAGCGGCACATGATATTGGGCAAGCAGCGCCTTGATCTCGCGCCTGGTGGCGGTCGAGCACGGCTTCGAGCTCATCGCGCAGGGCTTCGTCCTCGCGCCTCGTGCCCATCGAGACGTCGAAGATCATCGGCAGCTGCGGCCCGTCAAAATGTGGGGTGACGGGCGTGATCTTCAGCGGCACACCTTCCTTGTCCGCATAATAGCCGGCGGTCGGCCCCCAGACGAAGGCGACGTCGACATCGCCGTTCGCGACGGCCTTCATGATCGTGGCCTGCACGTCGGGCTGCTCGTAATCGCCATAGATTGTGTAGCCGCGGACATTGCCGACGATGCCGCGCCGGGTCAGCGCGAAAGCCGGCGGCGTGTTGGAGCCGCCGTCGGCGCCGATCATCTGCACGCCGATCTTGAGCGTCTTGAGGCGCGGATCGTCGAACGAGGAAATGTCGAGATGCCGGTCGGCGCGCGTCACCGCGACATAGGTGGAGCGGTAATAGGGCCGGGTCGTGCCGGCCATCTCGACATTGCTGCCGATGCCGGGGACGACGTCGCATTCGCCCGCCTTCAGCGTCTCGCGGATATTGCCGCGGCGCTGCGCCCACCAGGTGTAGGAAACGCTCGCGCCGAGATCCCTGGCGATGATGTCGACGAGCTTGTTCTCGAACCCCTGCTGCGCCTGGTTCGAGAAGGGGAGGTTGTTCGGATCGGCGCAGACCTTGAGCTCGCGGGGCGTCGACGTGGTCGCGCCGGCGAGAAGGAGGGAGAGGGCGGCGAGAGCGAGCTTCATGGCGACGATTTGATTCCCCAGGGCCTGCCGCCGACGCGGACCGTGCCGATCACCTTGTCGGTCCGGAGATCGATCGCGGTGACGTCGCCACTGAGCCCGTTGGCGGTGTAGAGCCTTTTCTCGTCCGGCGACAAGGCGACGTTCCAGGCGCGCCAGCCGACCGGGAAGGTGCGGACGATGCGCAAGGTCGCCGGATCGACCTCCGCCGCAAGCTTGGCGCGGCCGAGCCCGACATAGGCGCGGCGGCCGTCACGGGTGAAGACGACGCCGACCGGCTGGATCGCATAATCGGCCGAGGGCGCGACTCCGAGATGCGCCGCCTTGAAGTCGATATGGCCGACGCGCTTGCGCGTCGCCGCGTCGAAGACGGTAATGGTGCCGCGCGCCTCGGAGGAGACCCAGAAGCGCCGCCCGTCGCGCGTGAAGATGACGTGGCGCGGCCGCGTGTCGACCATGAAATTATCGATCGGCGCGCCGGTGACGGCATTGACGACATGGACGGTCGAGCCGCTTTCCGAGGCCTGCACGGCGATGCGGCCGTCGGGGCTGATCGCTGTCCCCTCCGGCTCACCGCCGACCAGCACGCGCGTGGTCAGGCGGCGGGCGGGAATGTCGACGATGCTCATCGCATTGTCATTCTCGTTCGCCGCATAGAGGCGGCGGCCGTCGGGCGAGATGGCGATCGTCTCCGGATCGGAGCCGGAGGGGAGGGTGCCGATGATCCGCTTGCGTCGCGGTGTCGATCACCGCGATTTGATTGTCGTCGCTCACCGCGACGTAGAGCCGCCTCCTGTCGGGCGAGAAGGCGAGTCCGCGCGGGCGCTTGCCGACCGGTAGCCGCGCCACCTCCTTCAGCGTCCCCGCATCGATGACGTGGACGACGTTTGCCATCTCGTCGGACACCCAGATCGTCTCCGCCCGCGCGGCGGCGCTCGCCGTCAGCAGCAGCGACGCGGCGAGAAAGCGGATCACGTTCTGGTGTAGAGCAAGGCGGCGAGATCGCGGGCGTCTTTCGGTGTGACGCCAAGATTGGGCATCGCCGTTCCGGGCGTGACCTTTTGCGGGTTTTCGATCCATTGCTCCAGATTGTCCGGCTTGTTCTCGAGCTTGCCGGCAATGATCGCGCGGGCGCCGACGCCGTCGAGCGGGGGACCGACGCTGCCATGCGCCTGGGGCAGACCGGCGAGCGTATGGCAGCCGCCGCAGCCATATTTGGCGAAGGCGAGCTCGCCGCGCGCGACGTTGCCGCCGGTCATTGCCTCCACCCGTCTTTGCAGCCGCGCATTTTCGTGGCGGTCGTCGACCATCTTCGCGAGAACGATGACGACGATCACCGCCAGAACGATGCCGATAAGGACGAGGGGCTTATTCCGCTGGGACGGCATGACCCACCTCGCTGGCGCGCAGCCAGCCCAAGAGGAAGAGGAGCGCGGCGGCGGCGTGAAAGGCGCCGCCCGGAATCCACATGACCAGCCCGGCGAGCTGCTGGTCCTCGGCGGGGGTGAGGCCCCAGGGCGTCATTCCCATCGCGGCATAAGGGCCGTACCAGGGGCTGGACGAGATCGCCATCAACGCGCCGAGCGCGCCGCCGACCATGGATGTCAGGAACAGGCAAAGCGCGGCGAGCCCGTAGCCGCTCCGCCCGCTGCGGCCATGCGCCATCGCCCACCAGAAGAGCAAGGCGGTGAGCAGGAACGAGAGATGCTGGGCGATGTGCCAGCCCTCGCTCTGCAGTGCGCGGTCGAACAGCGGCGGCATGTGCCAGGCCCAAAGCGCCACCGCCTGCAAGCCGGTGGCGGCGAGCGGCGCGCTGAGCCACGACCAGAGGCCGCGGCCGCCGCGCGCGATGCTTGCGAAGCCTCCGCGCACAGTCGACGGAAAAGCCCAAAGCAGGATCGGACCCGGCCGCGCAAGGACCAGCAGCAGGCGCCGCGGGCAGCATGATCAGCTCATGCTCGATCATGTGGAAGGTGAAGGAGCGCTCGCCCATTTCGTGGAGCGGCGAGGCGGTCGCGCCGGCGAGCGTTGCCCAGCCGGCGGCGAAGAGCAGGGCGCCGCGCCGCAGCGTCGCCCGTCCCTGGTCCGAGCGCCGCCACAAGCGCATGAAACCGATCGCGTAGATCAGCCCGAACAGAAGAAGCGGCACCGCGACGGAGGCTTCCGGGCGCCACGCCTCGTCCACGCCGCCATGCGCCAGGGCCGGCGCCGGGGCGAGCAGGAGCAGGAGGGACACCGCGCGCCTCATCCGAAGCAGCTCGGAATGATGAAGGAAGCCGCCGTCTGATAGATGATGGCAATGGCGAGCAGGCCCGCCACCAGCATCCCCAGCAAGGCCGCGAACGGCGTGCCGGCTTCTTCGGGCGGTCCGGTCCCAGACGCGATGGGAAAGGAGCGCGCCGACGCCAGCCAGCGCCAGCGCCAGCAGGCCGATGATCAGCACCGGCACCGGCCCGCTCTTGTGGCAATTGGCGAAGGTCAGGTCCGATCCAGCCTGCTGCGAGACGAACCAGGCGGTGGCGCCGGCGAAGAGCGCGGCCCAGGAAAGGCCGATTTCCTTCTGGTCGCGGGTCACGACATCCACCTCGGCAGCCAGTAAATGAGCACGTAGATCGGCAGCCAGCAGAGCCAGACGAAGCGCCAGTACATCGCATTCTCGGAGGCATCGACGTAGCGGCGGGGCTCCGCCGAATGCCCCGTGAACATCAGCCCGGTCAGCACGGCCGTGTCGGCGAAATCAGTCAGAAAATGGGTGACGTGGAGGAAGAGCAGGGTCCAGATGATCGACCCATAGGCATTGTCCTTCCACGACACGTTCAGCGAGACGAACTCGAACGCGCGAGGGATGACCATCAGCGCGCACATCGCGCAGACGATCAGCAGATATTTCTTCAGCGCCGGCAGATCCTTCCTCTCGGCCGCACGCTTGGCGAGCGTGTTGGGGATCTCGCTCAGCAGGATCAGGATGGTGAAGATCGTGCCGGCGATCGGGTTGGGCGGCGAGTAAGGTTCGGGCGGCCAGGTCTGCTCGCCGCCCATGAGGAAGAAATAGGCCCCGATGGCGAGCGCGAAGCCGGTCCCCTCGATCAGGAAGAAGCCGATGATTCCCCACCAGGTGAGGCTCCGATTCCCGAAGGCGTAGGTGGGAAGCTCGGCGAGATCGCCGGTGAAGCGGACGGGCAGGGTGCTCATTCGATCACCGGCTCCGGGCTTGGCGGCGTTCTTCGGCCAGAACCAGCCGATCAGCGCCGCCGCGACCGGGAAGGCGCCGATCACCACCGCCCAGGGCGTGAAGACCGAGGCGATGAACAGGCAGGTCGTCGCCAGCGCCGCCCAGAGCGGCCAGGGAGAGGGCATGGCCGAGGGGTCGCGCACGTCCGGCTTCGCCTCCATCACGGTGGTCAGCAGCAGTTCGCGGTCGTCGACGCGCAGGCCGGTCATCACCGGCAGGTGGTCGCGATTGTCCCACAAGGGCGTCGCGGCTGCTCACCACCGGAATGTGCGGGAAATTATATTGCGGCGGCGGCGAGGTGGTCGCCCATTCGAGGCCGCGCCGCATCCCAGGGATTGGCGCCGGCGACCGCGCCGCGGCGGTAGGAGAAGATGCCGTTGACGACGAACAGCACGAAGCCGCGCGCCGAGCACGAACGCGCCGATGGTCGAGAGCAGGTTGAGCTGATCCCAGCCCATGCCGGCCGGATAGGTGTAGACGCGCCGCGGCATGCCCATCAGCCCGAGGAAGTGCATCGGGAAGAAGGCGAGCTGGAAGCCGATGAACACCATCCAGAAGGCGACCTTGCCCAGCCGTTCGTCCATCATCCGGCCGGTGAATTTCGGGAACCAGTAGGTGAAGGCGCCGAACAGCGGGAACACCGCGCCGCCGACCAGCACGTAGTGGAAGTGGGCGACGACGAAATAGGTGTCGTGGACCTGGAGGTCGATCGGCACGCACGCCACCATCACGCCCGGACAGGCCGCCGATCACGAAGGTGACGATGAAGCCGACGACCCAGAGCAGCGGCACCTGGAAGCGCGGCCGGCCGTCCCACATCGTCGCGATCCAGCAGAAGATCTGGATGCCCGACGGGATGGCGACCGTCATGCTCGCCGCGGTGTAGAAGCCATAGCCGAGCCTCGGCAGGCCGGTCGCGAACATGTGGTGGACCCAGAGGCCGAAGGCGAGCAGGCGCGGTCGCGACCACCGAGACGACGATGGCCGGATAGCCGAACACCGGCCGGCGCGAGAAGGTCGGCGACGATCTCGCTGACGAAGGCCGCGCCGGGCAGGAAGATGATGTAGACTTCCGGGTGGCCGAAGAACCAGAAGAGGTGCTGCCACAGCAGCGGGCCGCCATGCTCGGCCGCATTGTAGAAATGGGTGCCGACCAGCCGGTCGCAGATCAGCATGCCCGAGGCGAGCACGACCGAGGGCAAGGCGAAGATGATCATGAAGGCGGTGACCAGCATCGCTCCAGACGAAGATCGGCATGCGGGCCAGCGTCATGCCGGGCGCGCGCAGCTTGAAGATGGTCGCCACGGTCACCACCGCGACAGCGAGCCCCGCGACTTCGGTGAAGGTGATCATCTGCGCCCAGATGTCGACGCGCTTGCCGGGCGAGAATTGCGGGCCCGAGAGCGGCGTGTAGGCGAACCAGCCGGCATCCGGACCGACGTTCAGGAACATCGCCACCCACACCATCACGCCGCCGGCCAGGTACATCCAGTAGCTGAAGGCGTTGAGCCGCGGGAAGGCGAGGTTGCGGGTCCCGATCATCAGCGGAACGAGGTAGATGCCCATCGCCTCCATCACCGGCACGGCGAACAGGAACATCATCGTCGTGCCGTGCATGGTGAAGAGCTGGTCGTAGCGGTCCGGCCCGAGCAACGAATTTTCGGGCTTGGCGAGCTGCAGCCGCATCCAGAGCGCCGAGAAGCCGGCGAGCGCGAAGAAGCAGAGCGCGGTGACGATGTAGCGCCGGGCGATGCGCTTGTGGTCGACCGTGGTCAGCAAGCCCCAGAAGCCCGGCGCATCGCCCCAGGTCCGCGCCAGCCGCGCCTCGAGCGCGGGGCCCTGGAGCATGTCGCCGTCGCGCGGCAGATCGGGGACCGCGTTCATTTCAGCGTCTCCAGATAGGCCTCGACCGCCTGCAGCTCATCGGCATTGAGGCCGACATAGGGCATGTTGTTGCCGGGCTTCACGCCCTGCGGGTCGGCGATCCACGCATGAGGCTGCCCCGGCTCATCGGCAACGTGCCGGCGGCGAGCGTCGTGCGGCTGGCGAGATGGGTGAGGTCGGGCGCGACGGTGGCGGAGGCGGGCGTGCCGGTGATATTGTGGCAGGTGCTGCACTCGCGGGTCATGAAATAGGTGTAGCCGGCCCTGGCGAGCGGCGTGGTCGGCTGTGGCGCCGGCTGCTCCTGAGCCGCTTCCCACTTGGCGAAGTCGGCGGGCGAGTTCGACGAACACGTCGAGCGCCATATGGGCGTGCTGCAGGCCGCAATATTCGGCGCATTGCGCGCGATAATGGCCGATCCGCCGCGGCATCAGCACGATGTCGTTGACGCGGCCGGGGATGAGGTCCTGCTTGCCGGCGAGGTTCGGCACCCAGAAGCTGTGGATGACGTCGTTGCTCTGCAGATAGATCATCGCCGGCATGCCGACCGGCAGGTGGATTTCGTTGGCGGTGCGGATGTTCTTCGACGGATCCTGATAATGATATTGGACGTCCCACCACCATTGGTTGCCGGTGAGCTGGATGCTGAGCACCGGCTTGTTGTCCGGGTTCGCCTGGGCGAGGCCGCGGTCGGTCAGATAGCTGGCGAAGGTGAGCACGGTGAGCGCGCCGCCGACCGCGCCGACCCAGAAATAGAAGCCGAGCCGCAGGCCTCGTTCGTGGCTGACGCCCTCCTCGTCGGGAATGCCGTCCTGCCTCTTGCCGCCGCGCCGCCAATAAGCCGCGATCAGGAAGGCCATCACCGCGACGAAGAAGATCGCGGTGACGATGGTGAAGGTGAGGAGCAGGTCGCGGATGATCGCGGAATCGCGCCCGGCATCGTCGGTCGCGGTCTGGATGCCGCCGGCAACCCGAGACCAACACCGCAAGCGGCAGGAGGGGAAAGAGGCGCCGCATCATTTGCCCGGTGCGTGTCCGGGAGCCGGCGGCTCATTGATGGCGTTTTGGCGGCTCTCCAGCGTCTCGGGCTCGGTGGTGCTCATCTCCTCCGAGCGCGAGGAGACGACATCCTTGCGCAGCCGTCCGGACAGCGACTTGACATAGGCGGCGAGCTGCCAGGCCTCCTGTTCGGTGACGCGGCCCTTGAACGGCGGCATGCCGTTCGGACGGCCGTTGAGGATCGTGTAGACGATATCCTCCATCCGCCCGCCGTAGCGCCATTTATTGTCCATCAGGGGCGGGCCCATGCCGCCCCCGCCATGCGAATGGCAGCCGGAGCAGTTCATCCAGCCGAACAGGCGCTCGCCCTGCGCCATCTGGAAGGCGTTATTCTCATAATCCTTCGCCCGCGGGTCGCCGGAGACCATGGTGGACGCCGTCTCGGCCTTGGGCTGATGGCGGAAGCCGCGCTGCTCGCGGTCGCAGCCGGCGAGAAGGGTAAGCGCGCAGAGCAGAAGCGCGCTAGCGGGGAAGGGCGAAGACATAGAGCCTCCCTCCCGCCTTCGTGAGCTTCGGCAGGTCGCGTACCGCGTTGACGAAGCCGAGCGCGGCGCTCGGATCGCGCGGATCGAGCGGCCCGGCGACGATCGCGCCGGCCCAGCCGCCGACGCCCGACATCACCGCGACATATTCGCGCCCGTCCGGCCCGCGATAGGCGATGGGCTGGCCGATGATCCCGGAATCGGTCTTGAATTGCCAGAGGAGATGGCCGTTGCGCGCATCGATCGCTTTGAACCAGCCGTCCATCGTCCCGTAGAAGACGACGTCTCCCGCCGTCGCCAGCGCCGGGCTCCACAAGGGCAGCTCCTCCTTGATCTGCCAGACCGGCCTGGCCTGGACCGGATCCCAGGCGGTGAGCTCGCCGCGATTGCCGCCGGGGCCGGCATACATCTTCACGTCGGAGCCGAGATAGGGCGTGCCGGCGATGTAATTCGCCTCCATCACGCCCTCGTCCATGCAGAGATTCTCGTGCGGGATGTAGAGCAGCCCGGTGCGCGGGCTGAAGGCGGAGGGATTCCAGTCCTTGGCGCCCGAGGCGGTCGGGCAGATGTTGCGGATGACCCGGCCTTCCTTGGGGACCTTGTCCTTGACGATCTGGATTCGCCCGGTCTTCAGGTCCACGCCGGAATAAGCGTTGATGTAGCTGTAGGGCTGGGCCGAATAGACCTGCCCGGTCTTGCGGTCGATCACGTACATGTAGCCGCTGCGCGACGGGCGGACCATGACCTGCCGCATCTGGCCGTCGCACCGGCATGTCGAGCAGGATCTGCTCGTTGATGTCGTCATGGTCGAACGTATCGTGCGGCGTCGTCTGGTAGAACCAGCGCGCCTGGCCGGTGGCGATGTCGCGGGCGAAGACTCCGGTCGTCCACTTGTTGTCGCCGGGCCTCTGCTCGTGGTTCCACGGCCCCGGATTGCCGGTGCCGTAGAAGATCATCTTCATCGACGGATCGTAGCTGATCCAGCCCCAGGCGGTGCCGCCGCCGATCTTCCAGGCGTCGGTCGGCCAGGTATGGACGCCGAGATCCTTGCCCCGGTCGGCGGCGTAGAAGGGGTGGAAATCGGGGCCGATCAGCACGTCCTTGTCGGGCCCGGAGTGGAACGCCTTCCAGGCGAGCTTGCCGCTCCCCGCGTCGAGCGCCAGCAGCCAGCCGCGCACACCGAACTCGCCGCCGGAATCGCCGACGATCACCTTCCCCGCGGCGACGAGGGGCGACATGGTGATCGTCTCGCCCTTCATGATGTTGCCGACCTGGGCCCGCCAGATCTGCTTGCCGGAATTCGCGTCGATCGCGATCACCTGGCCGTCGAGCGTGGTGAAATAGAGCCGGCCGTTCGAATAGACCGCCCCGCGATTGACGACGTCGCAGCAGGCGACGCCCTGCGACATGGGACGCGGATTGGGCCGGAACACCCATTTCACCGCCGGCCGCGGCTTGGCGGCGAGATCGATGGCGATGATGTTGTTGGGATAGGGCATCGTCAGATACATCATCGATCCGACGACGAGCGGCGGCGCCTCCTGCCCCTTGCGGCTGCCGGTATCCCAGGTGAGGAAGGGCTTCAGCTTCCCGACGTTGGCGCGGTTGATCTGGTTGAGCCCGCTATAGCGGGTGTTGGCATAATCCTTGGACGGCATCGTCCACTGCCCGTCCTCCGGCGCGGTCGCCGCGGGGGCGGGACGGGCGCCGTTCGGCGCGGCATGGGTCTGACAGAAGGCAAAGGGGAGAAGCGCGGCCGAGGCCGCGGCGACACGGAGCGCTTTGGAACGGACGAAAGGCCGTTGACGCATCCAGACGATCCCCTTGTTTTCTTTGGCCGTTACGCCAGCTTCACGATCCCGTTCAAGCCGCTGAAATGCCTTCGACTGTGAAAAGATGATAATCTGGATTAGTCCCGGTGCGGGACAGCGGCGGAAAGCGCGCTTCGCCCGGCTTGATGCGATGGTGAAGAGCCCGTTAACCGCGGTGCATGAACCGAACTCGCGCCGCTCATCGCCCGCGCGCCCGCGCGCTCCGGCCCGGCCCGCTTCGCCGCGATCGACGCCGCGGTGGAGACGGTCACCGCCTCGAATGAGGATCTGCGCCTGTTCCTCACCGCCTTTGTCGGCGGCCTGATTTTCTTCGGGACGCTCTTCGCCTGACCTAAACCGTCGGCGGAAGGCCGGTATGGTCGAGGCAGACGACGTCGTCGCAGGCCTTGTGCAGCTTCCAGGCGAGCCATGCGGAAACAACGCACATCGCGGCGGCGAGGGTGAGCTGATTGGTGGCGGAAACCCCAACGAGGGTCAGGCCGATGGCGAAGACCGAGCCGACCACCATGGCGAGCGAGTTGACGATATTGTTGGCAGCGACGGTGCGCGCCGCTTCCGCCTTGCGCACCGTCGTCGTCAGGAAGGCGTAGAGCGGCACGACGAACATGCCGCCGGCGACCGAAATTCCGAGCAGCGAGACGAGCAGCGGAATGGCCTGCTTCTGGGTGAGGAAATTGCGGATGCCGTAATAGATGGTGCGCCGCCGCCGGCTCCCAGCGCAGGCAGCAGAAATGGAAGGCGAGCACGAACAGCCCCATCGACCAGCACGGACGGCATCGAATAGCGCGCCGACACCTCGCCCTTGAGCAGCCGGTTGACCGCGACCGACCCGATCGCGATGCCGACCGAGAAGATGGCGATGAACAGGCTGGCGACCGGCCGCGCGGCGGTCAGCACGTTCTTCACCAGAGGCGGGAATTCGATGAACAGCACCGCGCCGATCGTCCAGAAGAAGCTGATCGCGACGATCGCAAGGAACAGGCGCGGAATGTGCAGCGTCGCATTGACCAGCCGGACCGAGGAACGGACGACGTTGAGGTCGATGCGGTGGCCGGTCTCGAGCGGCGGCGCCGGCGGCACCTGCCGTCCGGTCGCATAGCCGGCGGCGGCGATGGCGAGGCAGGCGGCGACCGCGGTCGGCACCGGGATCACACCCGCCAGCAACGTGCCGCCGAGCACGGCGATATAGGTGCCGGCCTCGACCAGGCCGGTGCCGCCGAGCACTTCGTCGGCGCTGAAGATGCTGCGGCAGGATCGCATATTTGATCGGGCCGAAGAAGGTCGAGTGGATGCCCATCGCGAACACGCGCGAGCAGCATCAACGGTGTCGCAGCGTCGCGACCGCGAAGCCCTGCCAGGCGAGCAGGAGGCCGGCGCCGCCGACGGCCATGATTCCGATCTCGCAGGCCTTGATGATGCGGATGATGCGCGCCTTGTCGAGCGGCATCGGCGAGCTGGCCCGACAGGCCGAGAGCAGGAAGAATGGAAGGATGAACAGGCCGGTGGCGATCGCGCTGAACCAGGTTTCGGCGCGCTGGTCTTGATAGACGCTGTAGACGACGAACAGGACGATCGCATTCTTGAACAGATTGTCGTTGAAGGCGCCGAGGAACTGGGTAGCGAAGAGCGGCACGAAGCGGCGTTCGCGCATCAGGTGCATCGAATCGTGCACGCGTCAGGCGTCCGCAATCGTCTGGGTAAGAAGCATGCGGGGCCGGGTCATAGCCGCTAATCACTTCAACGCAAACGACGATCCGCACTCCACAGAATGGGCGCGAGCGGGTAAGAGGCGCGCCAGCCGATGCTGACGCTGCCGAACATCCTGACGCTTTCGCGGATCGTCGCGGTGCCTTTGCTGGTGCTCATGCTGTGGCCGGGCCGGCGGCTGGCTCGGCTATGCATTTGCCTTCGCGCTCTACTGCCTGATGGGCATCACCGACTATTTCGACGGCTATGTCGCGCGCGCGCGCGGCGCGGTGTCGCGGCTCGGCATCTTCCTCGATCCGATCGCCGACAAGATCATGGTCGCGTCGGTGATCCTGATGCTCGTCTTCATTCACGCCATCCCGGGGATCCATGTCGTCGCGGCGCTCGTCATCCTGATCCGCGAGATCGCCGTCTCGGGTCTGCGCGAGTTCCTCGCCGGGCTGCAGGTGTCGATGCCGGTCAGCCAGCTCGCCAAGTGGAAGACGGCCCTTCAGCTCGTCGCTTTGGGCGCTTTGATCCTCGGCGGCGCGCTCCCGCAATGGCCTTGGGTCCATAGCGTCGGCATCGCGACGCTCTGGGCCGCTGCCATCCTCACTTTGGTGACCGGTTGGGACTATCTCCGCACCGGCCTCCGCCACATGGATTGATTCAGGCCGGCTGCGGAGGGCGCGTCTCGGCGGGGATCAGGGCGTCGTCGATCTCGCGGGCGCGAACGGCGGCGGGGCGGCCGAAGAGGCGGCCGACATAGGCTTCGAAGCTCGGCCTTCTTTCCACCATTCCGAACTGCATGCCCCAGCCGATCTGCGAGCCGACATAGACGTCGGCGGCGGTGAATTGATCGCCGCAAATATAGGGCCCGCGGGACACCGCCGTCTCGAGCGTGTCGATCGTGTCTTCGTAGCTGCCGTAGCCGGCCATCCTCTTTTTGTCGGCCGGGGCGAGCAGGCCGAGCGCCTTGCCCGTCGTCGCCGCTTCGACCGGACCGGCCGCGAAGAACAGCCAGCGATAATAAGTTCCTCTGCTCCGGCCGCCCGGCGGCGGTGCGAGCCCGGCGTCCGGGAAGGCATCGGCGAGATAGGCGCAGATCGCCGCGCATTCGGTCACCACCGTGTCGCCATGCCTGATCGCCGGAATCTTCCCCATTGGATTGATGGCGAGATAGTCCGCCGATTTGAGGCCGCTCTCATAGTCGAGCAGCATTGTCTCATAGGGCTGGCCGACCTCCTCCAGCATCCAGCGGACGATGCGTCCGCGCGACATCGGGTTGGTGTAGAATGTCAGCGTGTCGGTCATTGCGGGCTCCCTCGTGGCGCCCCACGAGTTTAGCCGCAACGGCCGCCGGCCGCCAGCGCGGCCTCAGCCTTTGGTCGCCGCTGCTCTTGCACGGATCGCCGGTATCGTCGCCGAAGGCGGCAGCGGCTTGCAGGCCGGAAGCTGCAGGGTCGCCGCATCCGCGCAGGGGCGGACCTGGACGTCGTCATTGGGCGCGATGAAGACCATCCACTGGCCGCTGTCGGTGCAATGCGCCGTCCACATCGCCATGTCCTTGTAATCCTGCTGGAAGGCGCCGGCATCGACGCGCTTGCAGCGCTGGCCGGCATCCCTCAGCGCCCGCCACAGCCCGTCGCCGCGCTGGAGGGGTGGCAGCGCGGCGAGATTGTCGGAGCCCGCCACTGCGACCTTCACATGGGTGACGTTCTGCTGCGCCGTGGTGCCGTCGCCGCAGCCGGCGAGGACCAGCAGCATGCCCCATGCCGGTATCATTCGTCTCAGCATCTCTCTTCCCCGGATCAACGGTCCGCGGAATTTGCGAACCTTTCATTGCCGACAAACGCGAGACGTTCGATCCCGCTCCGTTTAATGACCGAAAGCAAGCGGTCGAAATCGTCATAGCGCGCGCCGCCGTCCGCGCGAAGCTCCAGCACGCCATCGTCGCGCAGGGCGCGGAAGACGGAGAGGCGCTGGCGGAGCGTGCTCGAATCGACCGCGGCGCCGTCCCACAGCACCCGGCCGGCGGCATCGAGGTCGATCCGGTGGACCTTGGGCTCCGGCTGCGGCAGGGCACGGCCCTGCGGCAGGTCGATCTTCACCGAATGGGTGGCGACGGGCACGGAGATGATGAACATGATGAGCAGGACCAGCATGACGTCGATCAACGGCGTGGTGTTGAGCGTCACGAACGGCTGATCGGGGACGGAGGCGAAGGAAATGCGGCGTCTCATCATCATGGCTGCTCTCCTCGATGTAATGTAACAACATTACACAAACAAATTAGCCGTTTCAACGTTCCTGAATAAGAGGCATTCAGCCGGTGTAGATCTGCCAGCCGCGTTCGGGCGAGGAGGTGCCCGGCGTGGGGCGGCGGACGGTGACGCTGCCGGTGCTGCCGAACGATTTGCCGCCGAGGAAGCGGCCGGTGGTCATCACCGGCACCTCGACCCAGATCCAGCCCTGTGAGGTGACCGGCGAGCTCGGGACGCCGACTTGGCTGTGATAGCTCTCATAGGCCTTGAAGTGGTTGACGAACTGACTCTCGTCGATGCCGCGGCCGTTGCTGCGCATGCGCCACGCGTCGCCATATTTCCCTGCCTCGATCAGCGCATAATAATGCCGCAGCAGATCGGCGGCGCCGCGCGGGTCATCGGCGGTGGAGCGCGTCTCCTGCTGCGCGCCGCGGGACAGCGGAGGCGCGGCGCGGGAGCCTTGCGGCGCCTGCTCCCGCGAAGGCGGGGCAGGGGACTGCCTATGGCAGGAGGTGGCGAGGACCAGGGCAAGCAGGAAGAGCCGGCGCATCGCCGCCCTCTAGACCGCTTGCGGCGCAGCGCCAATCAGGCGGTGAGCCGGGTCTGGGTGCCGTGGATCAGTTCGGTCGCGCGCTCGAAGCTCATCGGGCGGCCGAACAGATAGCCCTGGATCTGCTGCACGCCGAGGTCGCGCATCCGGGTGAAATCGTCGGCGGTCTCGACCCCCTCGGCGGTCACCGTCATGCGGAAGCTCTTGGCGAGGCTGACGATCGACTGGATGATCGCCACCGTTTCGCGATTGTTCGCCGCCTCGCGCACGAAGCTGCCGTCGATCTTCAATTTGTGGAACACGGCCTTGTTGAGATAGCCCAGCGACGAGTAACCCGTGCCGAAATCGTCGAGCGCGATGCCGACACCGAGCGAACGAAGCCGCTTCAGCACGTCGACCGAGCATTGGCTGTCGCCGAGGAAGACCGATTCGGTCACCTCCAGCTCCAGCCGGTTCGCCTTCAGCCTATATTTGGAGAGCGCCTCGCTGACCGTGTTCGGCAAGGCCGGCATGATCAGCTGCTTGGCCGAGAGGTTGAGCGCGACGCTGATATAATCCGGCCAGACCGAAGCGGCGCGGCAGGCCTCGTCGATCACCCAGTCGCCAAGGTCCATGATCAGCCCCGTCTCTTCGGCGAGCGGGATGAAATGGATCGGCGGGACCATGCCGCGGGTCGGGTGGTGCCAGCGGATCAGCGCCTCGAAGCCCATCAGGCTCTGGTCGGTGGCGTTGATCAGAGGCTGGTAGTCGAGCCGGAACTGGCGGAGCTGGATCGCCTGGCGCAGGTCCTGCTCGAGCCGCAGGCGATCCTCCGCCTCATTCTGCATGTCGGCGGAGAAATAGCAGCAGGTGCCACGGCCCTGGCCCTTCGCCTGATACAAAGCGAGGTCGGCCTTCTGGATGAGGTCGTCGACGCTCTGGCCGTCGATTGGGCCGAACGCGCAGCCGATCGAAACGCCGATGCGGATCTCCGCCTTGTCGATATGGTAGGGCTCGGCGACCGCGCCGATGATCCGGCCCGCGAGGTGCTGGACCTTCTTGCGGCTCTGGCCGTCGCGGATGACGATGGCGAATTCGTCGCCGCCCATGCGGCCGACATGGCCGGAATCGCCGACCTCGCGCACCAGGCGCTGGGAGACGCTCTTCAGCACCGCGTCGCCCTTCGGATGGCCGAACGTGTCGTTGACCGGCTTGAAGCCGTCGAGATCGAGGAACATGATCGCGCAGGGCACATTGCTCGACTGCGCAGTCGACAGCGCCTCGCCAAGCAGCTGCCGCACCCGGCCGCGATTGGGCAGGCCGGAGAGCACATCCATATTGGCAAGATTGGTCAGGCGCTCCTGGGTGCGGCGCACCTCGGTGATGTCGGAACCGACGCCGCGGAAGCCCTGGAACTGGCCGGACATGTCGATGATCGGATCGCCCGACAGACTGATCCAGCGCGTGCCGCGCCGCGTTTTCAGCTCCATCTCCAGATTGGCGAAGGGTTGGCGCGCGAGCAGGGTGCGGCCGAGGACGCTGTTGCCGCCGAGCGTCGCGGGCAGCGAATGGCCCATTAGCTGGTTGGCCGAGCGGCCGAGCAAAGAGGTCATCCGCGAGGAGATGTAGACGACCCGATTCTCGGCATCGACCTGCCACAGCCAGCCGACCCCGCGATGTTCATATTCCTTGAGCAGCAGCCGCACCGATTCGGCCTGTGCCTTGGCGGACGCGATGGTGCCGAGCTGCGCATAGGTCCAGCGGGTGAGCCGGGCCATGCCGAAGATCGAGACGGCGGCGACTCCGGCGATGGTCAGCGCCATGATCGGCTCGATGATGCCCGCGCCGAGATAATAAGCGGCGCAGAGCGCGGCGGTGATCGCGGCGATCCAGGCGTAGGCGGCGGCGGGAATGGCGGCGAGCGCGATGGCGGCAATGATCATCGCCGCCATCGCCGCGACGATGACGATCTGCGTCTCGTGCGGCTGGTGCGCGAACGACCAGGTGGGGAGCGAAGTCCAGATGGCGGCGAGCCCGAGCGTCTCCGCGACGGGTCGAACGACCGTGCGGCGGCGGGCCGAGCGGCCGCCGGCCGCCGAGCCCAGGTCGACGATCGTCCGGTAATTGATCCAGTTCGCGCTGATCACGGCGGCAAGCCAGCCGGCGATCAGCAGCGGCGATTGATGGTGGAGCAAGGACCAGGCGACGAGCAGGGCCGAGCCGATCGAGGTGATCGCGAAGAAAGGCGCGAACAGCGAGCGGGCTTCCGTCTGCTCGTTCTGCAGATGGGCCTCGCGAAGCTGCCGGCTGCCGACGTCGGCATCGACGCCGGCTTCGACGAACTCCACCGGCTCGTCGTCCTGCGCGTCCGATTCCAGGGATACTGGTGCGTGGTACATTTTGTCCTGGGGCTGCTCGCGGTCGAGCATTTCCCTACGCCCAGACTGTTTGATGGAATATTAAAGTGGGCTGGTCCGCTGCTGAGAGAAAATGGTTAATTTCGCCTCAGCAATTCTCGTATTTCCAGTTCCGTTTCTTTCCCTCGGCCATCCACTCGACCGCCTGGGCGATGCGTTTCGCCCGCGTTTCCGGGCGTTTGGCTTCGACGACCCACTCGACATAGTCGCGCCGGCAGCTCGGCGTGAAGCCGTCGAAGGTCGCGGCGGCCCTCGGCAAGGCGTCCAGCGCGGTCCTCAGATCGTCGGGTGCAATCAGCTCCGGCTTGGGCGGTTTCTTCGGTTTCGCGGGAGCCGGCCCGGCATCGATGGCCGCTGCCGCCTTTTGGACGAGCACCTGCAGCTCGTGGGGCGGCGGCAGCTGGTCGACGGTGGTGATCCGACCGAATTGGCCCATGGCGTCGTCTTCGAAGCCGGTCTCGCCGAGCACCTCCCTCGAACGCCAGAAGCCCAGCGTCGCATGCGTCTTGAACGCCGCTATATTGCCGAGAATTTTCCCCTTGTAGACGAAGCTCGGCATGCCCCATTTGATCGTTTCCTCGACCTCGGAGCAGGCGGCGTGCACGGTCTCGCGCAGATGCTCGAGAATCGGCCGGGCGAAGTCGGCCTGGCGGCCGATATAGGCGTCGACGCGCGGATCGCGGCTCATCACCGAATTATTGCGCGCCCGAAAGACGCACGCAAGCGCGGTGTCGCTTGCGCGGATGTTCCGGATGCGTGACAATCGGGCATGACCACCGAGCTCAGCGTTCTCGCCTGGGGCTGCGTCCTCGCGCTCCTCCATATCTTCCTCGCCGCGCATTTGAAGACGCACCAATATGGCCTCAAATGGAATATGGGCACGCGCGACGGGGAATTGCCGCCGCCGCAGCCCGCGGTCGCGCGCCTGATGCGAGCGCAGGCGAATTTCTTCGAGACTTTTCCGCTGTTTGCGGCGGCGGCGATCATCGTGTCGGTCGCCCATATGAACAATCGGGTGACCGCGATCGGGGCGCTCGTCTGGATCGTCGCGCGGGCCATTTACCTGCCGCTCTACGCGCTCGGCATTCCCTATGTCCGGACAATCGTCTGGATCGCGAGCCTGATCGGCATCGTGATGGTGATTCGGCCTGCGCTCGTCGTCTAGCGCGTCCTCGGCACCGGCTTGATGATGGCCATGATGCCATCGCCGCAGCGAATCGTCACCGCGCCATAGCGCTTGAGAGCAGGAAAGGCGCCGCGCACCGCCACATTGGTGAGCATTTGCGCCGCCGGTCCCCTCGGCGGCTCGGTGCGGACCATGATCTGCTGCACCGGCGCGTCCAGCTTGCGCACCGGCCCGAGGTCGAGCGAGACCGAATAGCCATCGCTGGGCACGGTCACAGTGCCGGACACGATCAAAGTCGGCTTCAGGATCGGCCGGTTGTGATGGTCGGGAATGCGCTCGACATGGGCGCTCCAGCCGCTCGACCCGAGCGCATGGCAGGACGAATAAACCGGGTCGTCGACCACCGGCAGCATCAGGCAGCCACCAGTGAGAAAAGGGAGGGGCAGGCCGAGGGCCAGAAGGAGCTTTTGCATCGCGCCTTGCTTAGCGACGGCGGCGGCGGAGCGCCATGCCGCAAGCATTGGCCTCGGCGGCGCAATCGGCTAATCTGCTCGGCCGATTGGGAGAGTGTGATGGCCGTTTCGAGAATTCTGCGTTCTGGCCGCGATCCTTTGCCTGTGCGCCTGCCACGTCGATCGGGGCCATGGCGACGACGACAATCTGTCCGCCGAAAACGGGGCGGCCGTCTCGGCGGAAGGCAAGGCCAAGCCAGGAACCATCTCGGTCAAGGCGCCGGGCGTCGACATCTCGATCAGCGTGCCCAAGGAGCTGTCCGGCGAGGCGCGGGTCGGCAAGGACAGCAAGGTCCTCTATCCCGGCTCGACTCTCGGCGGCATGGCGATCGCCGCGGCCGGCAAGGACAGCCAGGGTGGCGACACTGACGTGGAGGTGCGCTTCCAGACGACGGATTCGCCGCAGCAGGTGGCTTCCTGGTATCGCGATCCTGCCCGCGCGGACGGCTTCCGGCTGACTTCGGACCGGCGCGACGGACCCAATTACGTCTTTACCGGGATCGAGCAGCACGAGCAGCACGAGCGCTCCGTTCAAGGTAAGCTTCGGCCCCGGCTCGAAGGGCGGCACCGAGGGACGGCTGCGCGTCCACCATAACGACTGAGCCCGGCATGGGCGCGCTGGCCGAGCCCGGGGAGGTGCGCGCGCATCTCGTCGCCGCCGCGCGTGCCGGAGTCGCCCTGACCTATTCGGAGCTGCTGGAGCGGCTCGGCTACACCTTCTCGCGACCGAAGATGCGGGCGCTCTGCGCCATCCTCGGCGCGGTCGACGCGGAGGGCGCGGCGCGGGGCGAGCCGGAGCTCGCGGTGCTGGTCGTGCGGCAGATCGACCGCATACCGGGCCAGGGCTGGTGGGTTGCCGGAGGCGCGCGGTCGCGCAGCTATGAAGGGCCATGGGAAGGCCCCGAGGCGAAGCGATTCATCCTCGCGGTGCAGGAAGAAACCTTTGCCTTCTGGCGGTCCCAGGACGGGACGGACGGCACTCCGGGCACGGATTAACCATTTCCGCTCACCCATTCTTGGCCGCTCCCGGGGCATAAGGGTGGCATGACCTCGGTGCGCCCGATCCTTTTCGCCCTGCTGTGCGTCGCTTTGTCGCTCACCGGCTGCAAGCGCGGCCCGGACACGGCGAACAATCTGGCCGCGCTCGACAACCAGCTCGTCGCCAACAATGCCGACCCGGCGGTGACGAGCGCGCTCAACGATCCGATCCTCACCGACCGCAACCTCTCGACCCAATCGAACCGCAACGCCGTCCGCTCCGCCGGCGGGCCCGCCCAGGCGCTCTATCCGCCAGATGCGGGCAAGACGCCGGCGCCGCCCTGCGCCATGGCGGCGCTCGACACCAATCCGGACTGGGCGAACCGCCTGCCGGCCGAATTGCCGGCCTATCCCGGCGCGACGGTGACCGAGGCCGCCGGCACCGACGCCGCGCCCTGCCGCTTGCGCGCCGTCATCCTCGCCACCGCGGACAATTGGGGCCGAGTGATCGGCTGGTACCAAATGCGGGCAAGGCAGGCCGGCTATTCGACCGGACGGCAGGCGCGCGATGGCGACCAGATCCTCGCCGGCACGCGCGGCGATCAGGCCTTCTACATCATCGCCACGCCAAAGGACGGCGGCAGCGAGATCTCGCTCATCGTCGGCGGCTGAGGCTGGCGCGGGCGGCCTGCCGCCGCTAGAGCCCGGCCATGCCCGCCTATCTCCTCGTCATGCTCGGCGGCGCCGCCGGCGCTGGGCTTCGCTATGAGGTCGGCCGGCTGACCCTGCGCCATTTCGGCCCCGGCTTTCCCTGGGGCACCCTGGCCGTGAACCTGGTCGGTGGGCTTGCGATGGGCCTGCTCGTCGGCGCGCTCTCCGGTATCGGCATGACCAGCCGACCGGCCTGGTTGCTGCTCGGCGTCGGCGTGCTCGGCGGCTTCACCACTTTCTCCTCCTTCTCCTTCGACTTGTTCGCGATGATCGAGCGCGGTCACATCTGGCTGTCGGTCGGATATGCCTGCCTCTCGGTGCTCGGCGCCCTGCTCCTGTTCTTCGTCGGGTGGGGGGCGGCCAGAGCCGTCGCATGAGCGAGGGGCAGGTCCGTCAGTTCACCGTGGATCCGGACGACGATGGCATCCGGCTCGACCGCTGGTTCAAACGGCATTTGCCCGAGGCGAGCTTCAACCTCGTCTCGCGCTGGGCGCGGACCGGGCAGCTGCGCGTCGACGGCAAGCGGGCGGCGCCGGGCGACCGGCTCGAAGCCGGGCAGCAGATCCGCGTCCCGCCCGCCGAGCCGGCGGCCAATCCCAGGCCGAAGCAGGACGCCGCCTGCTCAGCGAGGACGAGATCGCCTTCGTCAACGAGATTGT
>CAVZPV010000002.1:0-314810 GCA_963777295.1 uncultured Alphaproteobacteria bacterium | reverse complement strand
GGGCGACCAATCCTCCGGCTTCGCCTCGACCACGTCCATGTGGGCCATGAGCAGGATCGGCTTCTTGCCCGAGGGGTGGACCGCCGGCCACCGCACGATCAGGGCGGCGGTGTGGTTGCCCGGATCGCCGTCATAGGGGAGGACGTGGATGTCGGCGTCCGGCCAGCCGCCGGCACGATATTGGTCGGCGAGCCATTGGGCGAGGATCGGCACCTGGCCGCGGCCTTCGACCGTCGGCGTCTCGATCGCATGCTGGTAGATTTCGTGCGCCTTGGCCTGCCACTGGTCCCCCGGAGTCGGGGAGCGGCCCCGACAGAGCGACGATGGAGGGGGCGGCGACAGCCGCGGACGAGAAAAGGCCGAGAGCGAGAAGCAGAGCAGGACGCATGGAGGAAATCCCCCGAAAGAACGACCGCGCAGAGGCTGGACCCTCTGGGGCCGCGCGGTCAAGCGGCTCAGCGGGATTCGAGCGACTTGTAGTAATCGGCGAGGACCGAGAAAGCCTCCTTGCGCTGCCCGGTCTCGGAGATCAGGCCCTTGCGGTTCCAGCCCTGCTGGAAGACCGGATGCTGGCGGCGGGGCGAGCGGAAGTCCTTGAGGATCCAGGGCGACATGCCGCGCAGGATCGGGATCTTCGCCGCCATCGCCAGCGTCTGGCGGTAATATTCGGCCTGATATTCCTCGGAGAACCGCGGCGCGGACTGGATCGTGGAAGCCGGCCAGGGCGTCGGCGCCGAGCTCGGAGAAGATCAGCGGCTTGTCGGTCGGAGCGCCAGACGATGCCGGGCAGCGACGGCAAGCGGATCGCCGGTGTACCAGCCATTGTAGGTGTTGACCGCCATCACATCGAGCTGGCGGGATGAGCGGATCGTCGACGATCATCACCGGATGCCCGCCTTCCTCGGCGCGGCGGGTCAGCAAGGCGGCGCTGACGAGGCGGCTCGGATCGAGCGCGCGGACGTCGTCGGCAAGCGTGGCGAGGAAGGCGTTGCGGGCGTCGCTGACCGGCGTTTCGTTGCCGACGCTCCAGATGATGATCGAGGCGCGGTTGCGGTCGCGCATGATCTCCTCGGCGAGCATGTGCCGGGCGGTCGCGAGCGTCCTGCGGATTGGCGAAATCGACCCGCCAATAGACCGGGATCTCGCTCCAGACGAGCAGGCCGAGTTCGTCGGCCGCGCGGGTCATCGTCTCCGGGTGCGGATAATGGGCGAGGCGGACGTAATTGGCGTGCAGCCCGTCCTTGACCACGCGCAGCAGAGCGCGCGCCGCCGCCGGCGTCATCGCCCGGGTCGGGTCGGCGCCCAATTCCTCGGCATGCACGCTGATGCCGCGCAGGAAGATCGGCTTGCCGTTGAGCAGGATGTCGTCGCCGCGAACCTCGATCGTGCGGAAGCCGACGCGGTCGGTCAGCACGTCCTCGCCCGCCTCGAAGCGGACGTCGTAGAGCTTCGGGCTGTCCGGCGACCAGCAGCTTGAGCCCGCGCGGCGCCGGCGCTTCGCCGGTCCAGCTTCCGTCCGGCCCGGTGCGGCCGGAGAGGGTGAAGCCGAGCGCCGGGATCGCCAGCCGCACCTCGCGGCCGGCCGCGCCGTCGCCGTCGAGATGCATGGTCGCCGCGATCCTGCCGTCGCGGGTCAGCCGCACCCAGGCGTCGTCGACATAGGTGGCGGGGGTGAAGACGAGGCTGACCGGCCGGGTGATGCCGCCATAATTCTCCCAGTCGGTGACCGGCGGCGGCACGTCGGCGTCGTGCGTTCGGAATCCGCGCCGACGGTGAGGCGGTTGTCGCCGTCGCGGAGCAGCTTCGTCACCTCGAAGGCGAAGGGCGTGAAGCCGCCCTCATGCTCGCCGACGCGCTTGCCGTTGAGCCAGACGTAGGCGTGATAATCGACCGCGCCGAAGCGCAGGAAGGCGCGCTGCCCGGCCTTGCGGATGGACGATGAAATGGCGCTGGTACCAGACCAGGCCATTGTACTAGCGCATCTCGGGCGAATGGGTGAGGAAGGATTGCGGCAGGGTGACGACCGGCGAGCGGTCCATGTCATATTCGTAGAGCGCGCCCGGATCCTTCCGCATCGCCTCGGCGACGTCGACATCCTCGTAGCGCCGATGCCCTTTGCCCGCTTCCTCGCCATGGAAGCCGGCGAGGCCGTCGCGATAGGGATCGACCGACCAGGTCCAGGGCCCGTCGAGGTCCAGCGCCTCGCGCAGGTCGGCATCGGCGAGGACGGGGTGGGGCAGGGGCGGCGCCGGTTGGGCCGAGGCGAGAGCTGGGATCAGGAGCAAAGCCAGGCCGAGCAGGAACCGTTTCATTCGCCTTGTTCCTCCGTCAGCGTTCGCCGTGGCCTTCCGCCAGATAGTCCGCCGAGCGCATCTCCTCCAGCCGGCTCACCGTCCGCTGGAATTCGAAATTGCCGTCGCCTTGTCTCGTAAAGATGCTCCGGCTCGGCATCGGCGGCGGCGAGCAGTTTCACCTTATGCTCGTAGAGCGTGTCGATCAGGGTGACGAAGCGCGCCGCCTCGTTCCTGTTCTCCGGCCCCATAAGCGGGATGCCGACGATGATGATCGTGTGATAGCGGCGGGCGATGGCGAGATAATCGGCGGCCCCGCGCGGCTCGCCGCAGAGGCGCTTGAACGAGAAGACGGCGACGCCCTTGAGGCTCTTCGGCACATGCAGGGTGCGGCCGCCGCCGACCGGAATGTCTTCCGACGGCACGTTCGCCCGGTCCTCGACCGGATAATCGGTCAGGCGGAAGAAGGCGGCGGAGAGGGCCGCCGTCGCCTCCGGTCCGTTCGGCACATACCAGGTCGGGAAGCCGCCGAGCCGCTCCAGCCGGTAATCGACCGGGCCGTTCAGCGGCACCACGTCGAGATCGCGCTCGATCAGATCGATGAAGGGCAGGAACAGCTCCCGGTTGAGGCCATTGAGATAGAGGTCGCGCGGCGGCCGGTTGGACGTGGTGACGACCGTCACCCCCGCCTCCAGGAGCTGCGAGAAGAGGCGCGAGAGGATCATCGCGTCGGCGCTGTTGTTGATCACCATCTCGTCGAAGGCGAGGAAGCGCGCTTCCTCGGCCAGCTCCCGTGCCACCGGCGGGATCGGATCGCCGAGCTCCTTCACCCGCGCGACGCGGAGCCGTTCGTGCACCTCCAGCATGAATTCATTGAAATGGACACGGCGCTTATGTTCGATCGCCGATCGCCGCGAAGGCAAGGTCCATCAGCATCGATTTGCCGCGTCCGACCCCGCCCCAGAGATAGGCGCCGCGCACCGGCTCGATGCCACGGCCGGTGAGGCGCGCGAGCAGGCCGGGCTTGCGTGCAAGCTGGGTGGCGATGCGGTCGAGCACCGCGACCGCGATCTGCTGGTCGGGATCCGGCTTCAGCTCGCCCGCCGCGAGCAATTGCCGGTAGCGTTCGGCGACAGCGCTCACGATTTCGGTGAAGGCTTGCGCAAGGTGCCGGTGAAGGAGGCGACCGTCTCGCCCCCCTGGAGGACGAGGCCGCGAAAGAAGGCGAGGCGGCCGGTCTCGCGCAGCAGCTCGACCTCGGCGTCGAGCGGCCGGCCGGGGCGCCCCGGCGAGATGAATTGCACCGCGCAGTCGAGCGTCACCGCTTTCTTCGTGTCCGCGCCCGCCACCCGGCCGCCGGCGAACAAGGCCATGTCGATGAAGGTCAGAATCGCGCCGCCGTGCAGCATGCCGCCGAGATTGGTGTGGCGCTCATCGGGAAAGATGCGGCAGCGGCCGCGCGCTTCGCCCGCCGGCTGGACGATCATCCGTCCGATCGTCTCGTGGAAGCGGCCGTCCTTCGGCAGGTCCCAGGCATGCCAGCCGGGATGGTCGGGATCGGGATAATGGCGGACGGCGGGGTGAAGGTCGGTCAGACCGCCCGCTCCACCAGCAGTTTCTTGGTCTCGGCGATCGCCTTGGCCGGATTGAGGCCCTTGGGACAGACGTTCGCGCAGTTCATGATCGTGTGGCAGCGGTAGAGGCGGAACGGATCCTCGAGATCGTCCAATCGCTCGCCGGTCATTTCGTCGCGGCTGTCGGCGAGCCAGCGATAGGCCTGGAGCAATATGGCGGGCCCTAGGAAGCGGTCCGCATTCCACCAATAGCTCGGGCAGGACGAGGAGCAGCAGGCGCAGAGGATGCACTCGTAGAGGCCGTCCAGCCGCGAGCGGTCCTCGGGCGATTGCAGGCGCTCCTTGCCCGCCGGTGGCGGCGTCTTGGTCTTCAACCAGGGCTCGATCGAGGCATATTGGGCGAAGAAATGGGTGAAATCGGGGACGAGGTCCTTGATCACGTCCATGTGCGGCAGCGGCGTGATGCGGATCTCGCCGGGCAGATCCTCGATCGCGGTCGTGCAGGCGAGGCCGTTGCGGCCGTTCAAATTCATCGCGCAGGACCCGCAAATCCCCTCGCGGCAGGAGCGGCGGAAGGTAAGGGTCGGATCGATCTCGTTCTTGATCTTGAGCAGGGCGTCGAGGACCATCGGACCGGTCTGGTCGAGGTCGAGCTCGAAAGTGTCGTAGCGCGGATTTTGTCCGGTCTCGGGATCGTAGCGATAGATTTTGAACCGCCGCACCCGGCCCTTGGCGTTCATCGCCTTGAAGGAGCGGCCCTTGCCGGTGATCCGGCTGTTCTTGGGAAGGCGGAATTCGGCCATCGATCGTCCTTTGCTGCCGACGCCGATAGCGGCAAGCGCAGACAGGCTCAACCGGCATGAGCGGCTTCGGCTCCCGCCGAGTTGAATTTGCCTTCCCGTTCCGCCAGTTACGGCACCGTCACGCCCCGAGTCGGGCGCCGGTCATCACAGGCGAGGCGAGCGGAAGGCTGCGCCCCCAAGGAGAGAGACATGAATCGCACTTCCTGGCTTCGGACCACGGCCCTGCTTGGCTGCCTTGCGCTGGCGCCGGCCATTGCGGCGCCGGCCCGTCATGCTCCGGCCAGGCCCGCCCATGCGGCGACGAGCGCCAATCCCTTCGCCACGCCGAGCACCCTGCCGTTCCAGGCGCCGCCGTTCGACCGGATCAAGGACAGCGATTACCAGCCCGCCTTCGAGCAGGGCATGGCCGAGCAGGCGGCGGAGGTCGCGCCGGATCGCCGACAATCCGGCGCCGCCGACCTTCGACAACACCATCGCCGCGCTGGAGCGGTCCGGCCGGATGCTCGACCGGGTGAACGAGGCCTTCTTCGGCGTGGTCGGCAGGCCAACACCAATCCGACGCTCGACAAGGTACAGGCGGTGGAGGCGCCGCAGCTCGCCGCAGCATCAGGACGCCATCTATCTCAACCCCAAGCTCTTCGCGCGGGTCAAGGCGCTCTATACCAAAATCGCGAGCGCCTCGCGCCTCGACCCCGAGCAGCAGCAGCTGCTCGAGCATCTACTATCAGCAGTTCGTCCATGCCGGCGCGCAGCTTTCCGACGCCGACAAGGCGAAGCTGCGCGCGCTCAACACGCAGATCTCGACGCTCGAGACCGCGTTCCAGCAGAAGCTGCTCGCCGCCACCAAGGCCGGCGCGCTGGTGGTCGACGACAAGGCCGAGCTCGCGGGCCTCGACGCGCAGGGCGATCGCCGCGGCCGCCCAGGCGGCGAAGGACCGCAAGCTTGCCGGCAAATGGGTCATTCCGCTGCAGAACACGACCCAGCAGCCCGCGCTCCAGTCGCTGAGCGACCGCGCGACCCGCGAGACCCTGTTCGACCAGAGCTGGACCCGCGCCGAGAAGGGCGACGCCAACGACACCCGCGCGACGATCGAGCAGCTCGCGTTGCTGCGCGCGCAGAAGGCCAGCTGCTCGGCTTCCCGAACTGGGCGGCCTACGTCCTCGCCGACCAGATGGCGAAGACGCCGGACGCGGTGGAGCATTTCTTCGCTCAGCTCGCCCCCGCCACCGCGCGCCGAGGAAAGGCGCGAGGCGGCCGACATCCAGGCGGCGATCGACGCCGGCGGCGAGACTTTCGAGCTCAAGCCCTGGGACTGGGAGCGCTATGCCGAGCAGGTGCGCAAGGCGCGCTACGATCTCGATGAGGCCGAGCTCAAGCCCTATTTCGAGCTCAACACGCGTGCTCGAGGACGGCGTCTTCTATGCCGCCAACCAGCTTTACGGCATCACCTTCAAGGAGCGGCACGACATTCCGGTCTACCAGCCCGACGTGCCGGTCTTCGAGGTGTTCGACAAGGACGGCACGCCGCTCGGCCTGATCTATTTCGACTATTTCAAGCGCGACAACAAATCGGGCGGCGCCTGGATGAGCAACTTCGTCGGCCAGTCGAAGCTGCTCGGCACCAAGCCGGTGATCTACAATGTCGCCAATTTCACCAAGCCGGCGCCCGGCCAGCCGGCGCTGATCAGCTTCGACGACGTCACCACCATGTTCCACGAATTCGGCCATGCGCTGCATGGCCTGTTCGCCAACCAGACCTATCCGACCCTGTCGGGCACCAACGTGGCGCGCGACTTCGTCGAATTCCCGTCCCAGTTCAACGAGCATTGGGCGCTCGATCCCGAGGTGCTCGACGCATTATGCGCGTGACTACCAGACCGGCGCGCCGATGCCGCAGGCCCTGGTCGACAAGATCAAGAAGGCCGCCAAATTCAACCAGGGCTATGCGCTGGGCGAGCTGCTCGCCGCGGCCGCAGCTCGACATGAAGTGGCACACCCTGCCGGCGAGCGCGCCGCGGCAGGATGTCGACGCCTTCGAGGCCAAGGCGCTGGCCAGGACACGGGCTCGACATCCACGACGTGCCGCCGCGCTATCGCTCCAGCTATTTCCTCCACATCTGGGCGAACGGCTATGTCGGCGGGCTATTACGCCTATCAGTGGACGCGAGATGCTGGACGACGACGCCTATGCCTGGTTCAAGGCCCATGGCGGCCTGACCCGCGCCAACGGCCAGCGCTTCCGCGACCTGATCCTGTCGCGCGGCCACACCCTGGATTACGGGCCGATGTTCCGCGCCTTCTATGGCAAGGATCCGGATATCGGCCCGATGCTGCGCAAGCGCGGGCTGGAGACGCAGGCCGGGGACAAATGAACCCCTTCGGACAGCTTGCGTTCATCCCTCCGGTCTGAAAACATTTTCCCGGTCGAGGGACGGATGATGAAGCTGAGCGCGGCCCTGCTGGCGATTCCCCTGCTGCTGCCCACGGCGGCGGTCCAGGCGGCCAATGCGCCGTCGGGGAATAAGGTCATCAGCCTCGTCGTCTATGGCGAAGACCCTTGCCCCAAGGCGGAGGGCGACGAGATCGTCGTCTGCGCCCGTCGGCCGGACAGCGAGCGCTACCGCATTCCCAAGGAGCTGCGGAAGCGGGCGGAGAATGAGCGGCAGACGGCGACTTCCTGGACCTCGCGCGTCGCCGAGCTCGAGGACGCCCAGCGGCCGAGCCGCCCCGACAGCTGCTCGCCGATGGGCAGCTGGGGCCAGACCGGCTGCTTCGCGCAGATGATCAACCAATGGTATGCCGCCCGCCAGCAGATGCGCTCCGAAGCCAACAACATTCCCTAGGGTTTTCCTCCGCGGCTTTGGCCGGTACGGAACCCCGACATGCTCTCGATCTACGATTCCCTGACGCGCGAGACGCGGCCGTTCGCACCTTTGGTGCCGGGCAAGATCTCGATCTACGTCTGCGGCCAGACCGTCTACGATGCGGCCCATCTCGGCCATGCACGCAAGGAGATCGGCTTCGACATCGTCGTGCGGTGGCTGGAGGCGTCCGGCTATAAGGTCACCTATGTTCGCAACATCACCGACATCGACGACAAGATCATCGAGCGGGCGCAGGCCAATGGCGAAACGATCGGCGCTTTGACCGACCGCATGATCCAGCAGATGGACGTGGATTTCGCGGCGCTTGAACCTGCGCGTGCCGGATCATGAGCCGCGCGCCACCCAATATGTGCCGCAGATGATCGAGCTGGTGCAGACGCTCGAGAAGGAAGGGCTCGCTTATCCCTCCGGCGACGTCTTCTACGCCGTCCGCAAGTTCCCGGCCTACGGCAAGCTCTCCGGCCGCTCGCTCGACGAGCTCCGCGCCGGTGAGCGCGTCGCCGCCGATGCCGCCAAGCGCGATCCGCTCGACTTCGTTCTCTGGAAGACCGGGAAGGCCGACGAGCCGGACGAGGCGCGCTGGTCTTCCCCTTGGGGCGAAGGTCGCCCGGGCTGGCACCTCGAATGCTCGGCCATGGCCAAGGCCCTCCTCGGCCCGACGCTCGACATCCATGGTGGCGGCCCGGATCTCAAATTCCCGCATCACGAAAATGAGATCGCGCAGAGCGAGCCCGCCAACCACGCCCCGCTGGCCCGCTGGTGGATGCATGTCGGCGCGCTCGAAATGGGCAAGGAGAAGATGTCGAAGTCGCTCGGCAACTTCATTACCCTGCACGAGGCGATCGAGCGGTTCGGCGGCGACGTCGTGCGCTTCTTCTTTCTGCGCGCCCATTATCGAAGCCCGATCTCCTACAGCGAGGCGAATTTGACCGATGCCGGCAATGCGCTGGCACGGCTGCAGGGAGCGATGCGCGCGGTCGAGCCGGAAGAGGGCGAAGTCGACTGGAACGAGCCGCACGCGGCCGGCTTCCGCCGCGCGATGGATGAGGATTTCAACAGCCCCGAAGCGGTGGCGGCTCTGTTCAGCTTGGCGAGTGATGTTCACCGCACCGCTTCGCCCGCGCTGGCGCGGCAGCTGCACCGGCTCGCCGCCATTCTCGGCATCGAGCGCGCCGCGGTGGAGGATACGCCGAGCCTCAGCCATGCCGAGATCGAGGCGCGGATCGCGGCGCGGGCGGAGGCGCGCGCCGCCCGCGATTTCGCCGAGGCGGACCGCATCCGCGACGTGCTTGCCGCGGAAGGGATTGTCCTGGAGGATAAGCCGGACGGCACTCGCTGGTACGTTGCTTAGGGGAGACAGGCCATCGCCGGTGACGAGAAGACGAACCTGATGTGGGGCGGCCGCTTCGCCGGCGGCCCCTCGGCGCTGATGCGCGAGATCAACGCCTCGATCGGCTTCGACAAGAGGCTGTGGCGCGAGGATATCCAGGCCTCGCTCGCCCATGTCGCGATGCTCGAAGCGCAGGGGATCGTCTCCGAGGCGGACGAAAGCGCGATCGCCGAGGGGCTGGAGCGGATCCAGGACGAGTACGCACTGAAGGGCGTGCCGGAGGATCCGGCGCTCGAAGACATCCACATGCATGTCGAGGCGCGGCTGGCCGAGCTGATCGGCCCTGCCGCCGGACGCCTCCACACCGCCCGCTCGCGCAACGACCAGGTCGCGACCGACTTCCGGCTGTGGGTGCGGGGCGCCATGCGACGAGGCGGACGCGGCGCTCGCCGCCTTCCAGCGCGTGCTGGTCGTGCGGGCGGACGAGCATGCCGAGACGGTGATGCCCGGCTTCACCCATCTCCAGGCGGCGCAGCCGGTGACGCTCGGCCATCATCTCATGGCTTATTACGAGATGCTGCGGCGCGACCGCTCGCGCTTCGCCGATGCGCGGGCGCGGCTGAACGAATGTCCGCTCGGCGCTGCGGCGCTGGCCGGCACCAGCTTTCCGCTCGACCGCGAGGCGACGGCGGCGGCGCTCGGCTTCGACGGGCCGATGGCGAATTCGCTTGGACGCCGTCTCCGATCGAGACTTCGCGCTCGATTATCTGACAGCCGCGACCCTGTGCGCGCTGCATCTCTCGCGCCTCGCCGAGGAATTGATCATCTGGGCGAGCCAGCCCTTCGCCTTCGTCTCGCTGCCGGACGAATTTTCGACCGGCTCGTCGATCATGCCGCAGAAGCGCAATCCGGACGCCGCCGAGCTGGTGCGCGGCCATTCCGGCCGGATCGCCGGCGCGATGGTCTCGCTGGTGATGACGATGAAGGGGCTGCCGCTCGCTTATTCGAAGGACATGCAGGACGACAAGCCGCCCGTCTTCGAGGCGCACGATCTGCTGATGCTGTCGCTCGCAGGCGCTTGCCGGCATGGTCGAGAAGACGCGGTTCAACGCCGGCCGCATGCGCGAGGCAGCCGAGGCCGGCTTCTCCACCGCGACCGATCTCGCCGACTGGCTGGTCCGCTGCGCCGGCGTCCCGTTCCGCGAGGCGCACCATATCACCGGCCGCGCGGTGAAGGAGGCGGAGGGCAAAGGGTGCCGTCTCGCCGAGCTGCGATCTCGACAGCCTGCGCGGCATCGATCCGCGCATCGACGAGCGCGTCTACGAGGTGCTGACCGTCGACGCCTCGGTGCGCAGCCGCACCTCTTATGGCGGCACCGCACCCGAGCGTGTGCGCGAGCAGATCGCCGCCGCCCGCGAGGCCCTGGATTAGAAGTAAGCGACGGAGCCGCTCGGCCTTCGCAGTCTGCCCGAAAAATACCCCTGCGATCAGACCGGAGAGGCGCTGCCGTCCGGCCGATCCGGCGCGAGTCGGCCGGTCAGCATCAGAAGGGCGGCGGCGGCGGACCAAGCGGACAGCAAGGCAGTGACGGCGATGAGCCCGCCGACGTGCAGACGGATAAAGCCGAAGCCGACGCCCACGGCGATGATCAAGGCCGCGACCGCGCCGAGCAATCCGACCAGTCGTGCCGCGCCGTCGCGCCGCGCCAGCTCGGCTGACCAGGCGAGCAGGCCCAAGCCCCACGAAACGGCGCCGATCGAGGCGAGTGCCTGGTTGAGGTCCCAGCAGAGGCGCAGCAGCATCGCAGCCCAGCGCGCGTCGGCGGGTGCGATGCCGCGATAATCGGCTGCGAAGGCAGGGACGGCGAAGCCATTGATCGCGCCGGCGCCGATCATCGCCATGAAACCCGTCCCGACGAACAGCAGACCGCCGGCCGTCATCGGGCGGGACAGGCCGAGCAGGCGGGCGACGCCGTAAAGGCCGAGCAGCTCGACGAGACTGAGGAAGAGGAGCGCGGCATGGACTCCGGAGATCAGCGCCGTCCGGTCGGCGAGCATGTGCAACGCCATCGAAACGTCGTGCGTGTGGAGCTCGGGATGATGCGCCGCGACGAGCAACGACAGCAACGCTGAACCCAGCAGCAGCCAGGCATAGATCTTCACATCCCATTTGCGCATGCGTCGCCTCCCCGAATTTGCGGCACCCTAGTCTCGCGGCGGCGCGTAACGAACGGACGAGCGGCGTGCGATGTTCGGTAGCGGACGATTCTCTGCTATTGTCCGGAGATGACGAGCGAGGCCATCGAAGACCGGCGCACCGCGCGCACCCGCCGCGCGATAAACTCCGCCTTCGTCTCCCTCGTCCTGGAGCGGCGCTACGATACGATCCGGATTGGCGACATCATTGCGAAGGCCGATGTCGGCCGCTCCACTTTTTATGAGCATTTTCGAAGCAAGGACGATCTGCTGCGGCAGAGCATGGAAGGGCTGCTTGCTATGGTTGCCGATGTGGCTTCGCCGGCGCCCGACGAGGCGAAGCTCGCCTTCGCCGTCTCGCATTTCTGGGAGAATCGCCGGCTCGCGCGAATTGTGTTGGCGCCGCCGACCGGCACCATGGTCCGCCGGCTGCTCGAAAGGCTGATCGAGGAAAGGCTCGTCGACGACCCGGCGCTGGCGCGCGCACGCGCCATCCAGATCGCTGCCGCCCAGCTCGCCTTGCTCGAAGCCTGGATTAAGGGCGAGCTGACGGCGAGCGAGGCGCTGATGGCCGACCGCTTTCGCGCTGCGGCACGTCTCTGAAACTCCCTTCCCCCCAAGGGTGGGGAGCGCCTACCCTCGCCGATCCCGCCGGGCGCCGATGCGGAGGCGAAGGGCGTTGAGGCGGATGAAGCCGGCCGCGTCGCGCTGATCGTAGCCGCCCGAACCTTCCTCGAAGGTAACAAGGTCCTGGTCGTAGAGCGATTGCGGGCTTGTCCGGCCGATCACCGTCGCATTGCCCTTGTAGAGCTTCACGCGAACGGTGCCGGAGACGTGCTGCTGGCTGTGGTCGATCGCCGCCTGCAGCATCTCGCGCTCGGGCGAGAACCAGAAGCCGTTATAGATCAGCTCGGCATAGCGCGGCATCAGCTCGTCCTTGAGGTGCATGGCGCCGCGGTCGAGCGTGATGATCTCGATGCCGCGATGGGCGGCGAGCAGGATCGTGCCGCCGGGCGTCTCGTAGACGCCGCGCGACTTCATGCCGACGAAGCGATTCTCGACCAGGTCGAGCCGGCCGATGCCATTGTCGTGGCCGAGCTGGTTCAGCTTCGCGAGCAGGGTGGCCGGCGAGAGCGTCTCGCCGTTGATCGAGATGGGATCGCCGCGCTCGAAGCCAATCTCGATCACCGTCGCCTTGTCCGGCGCCTCCTCCGGCGAGATGGTACGCTGATGGACATATTCCGGCGGCTCCAGCGCGGGGTCCTCCAGCACCTTCCCCTCCGACGAGGAGTGGAGAAGGTTGGCGTCGATCGAGAAGGGTGCCTCGCCCCTCTTGTCCTTCGAGATCGGGATCTGGTGCTGCTCGGCGAAGTGGAGGAGCTGCTCGCGGCTGGCGAACGTCCACTCACGCCATGGGGCGATGACGCGGATGTCCGGCTCCAGCGCATAATAACCTAGCTCGAAGCGGACCTGGTCGTTCCCCTTGCCCGTGGCGCCATGGCAGACGGCGTCGGCACCGACGCTGCGGGCGATCTCGATCTGCTTCTTGGCGATGAGCGGCCGGGCGATCGAGGTGCCAAGCAGGTACAGACCTTCGTAAACCGCATTCGCCCGGAACATCGGGAAAACGTAGTCGCGGACGAATTCCTCGCGCACGTCTTCGATGAAGATGTTCTCCGGCTTGATTCCGAGCAGCTCAGCCTTGCGGCGCGCCGGCTCGACCTCCTCGCCCTGGCCGAGATCGGCGGTGAAGGTCACCACCTCGGCCTGATATTCGGTCTGCAGCCATTTGAGGATGATCGAGGTGTCGAGCCCGCCCGAATAAGCGAGCACCACCTTCTTCGGCGGAGAAAGGGTCATTGAATTTCCTGTGAAAGGTTGCGCAGCCGGTTGGCCGTCGCCTTGGGATCGGTGCCATCGCGGAGCGCGACGAACAGGGTGTCGTCGCCGGAAATAGTGCCGGCAATCTCTGGAAGCTTCGCCTGATCGAGGGCCAAGCCAACGATGTGGGCGGAGCCGGGCGGCGTCCGCAGCACGAGCAAAGGCCCGGCGGTCTCAATCGACTGCACCCATTCGGAGAGGATGCGGCCGAGGCGGGCGGCGGCCCAGCCGATATCACCGATCTCGTCGGGGAGGATGTAGCGGAGCGTGCCGCCGCGCTTCGCCTTGACCGCGCCGAGCTGTTCGAGGTCGCGCGACACGGTCGCCTGGGTGACGGCGAAGCCCTGGGTGGAGAGGCGCTCGGTCACCTCCTCCTGGCTGCCGATCGGTTCGGAGCGGAGGAGATCGGCGATGATGCGCTGCCGCCTTGCGCGAGCATCGGTCATCACCGCGCCCCCAGCATCCAGGCCAGTGCGCCGCGGGCGGTGTGCATGCGGTTCTCTGCCTGCTTCCAGACGGCGCTCTTCGAGCTTTCGATCACCGCGTCCGTCACTTCCTCGCCGCGGCGGGCGGGAAGGCAGTGGAGGAACCAGGCGTCGTCACTCTTCGCCATCAATTCCGGGGTCACCTGATAGGCGGCGAAGGCCTGAAGCCGGCGCTCCGTCTCCTCGTCCTGGCCCATCGAGACCCAGACGTCGGTATAGACGATGTTCGCGCCATCGACCGCCTCGGCCGGATCGGAGACCTGCCGAACGCCTTCCATTTCCCCGGCAAAGCCGTAGCCCTGCGGGCTGGCGACGCTGAGCGGCATGCCGAGCAAGGCGCAGGCTTCGGCGAGCGGGACGCAGACATTGTTGCCGTCGCCGATATAGGCGATCCGCGCCTTGTCGAGGCTGCCGAGCAGCTGCTTCACCGTCAGCAGATCGGCGAGCGCCTGCAGCGGGTGGGAGCGGTCCGACAGCATGTTGAGCACCGGCTTGTCGTTCGCGGCGGCCATCAGCTCGAGGGCGCGATGGTCCATCACCCGCGCGGCGATGACCTCGTGGAAGCAGGCGAGGGTGCGGGCCACGTCCTCGGCCGTCTCGCGGGCGCCAAGGCCGACCTCCTCCTTCTGGATGTAGACGGGATGGCCGCCGAGCTGGACGACCGCCATCTCCATCGAGTTGCGCGTGCGCGCGCTCGGCTTCTGGAAGACGAGGGCGACGCCCTTGCCAGCGAGCGGCCGGCCGAGGTCCCTGCGCTCGGACAAAGCGAGGATGGTCTCCAGCCCTTCGCGGCCGAGATCGGCGACGGTCAGTAGATCGCTCACCAGCTCTTCTCCCGCCGAATCATAGTGCCGATGCCATCGTCGGTCAGCAGCTCGATGAGGAGAGCGTGGGGCACGCGCCCGTCGATGATGTGCGCGGTGCCGACGCCGGCATCGACCGCCTCGGCGCAGGCGCGAAGCTTCGGGATCATGCCGCGGGTTACGCCTTCGCTCTCAATCCGCTCGTAGAGCTCGGCCGAGGTCAGGCGGTGGACAAGCGAGCTCTCGTCGTTGACGTCCTCGAGCAGCCCAGGCGCGGCGGTCAGATAGACGATCTTCTCCGCGCCCATGGCGACCGCGATCGCCCGCGCCGCCTCGTCGGCATTGATGTTGTAGGGTTGGCCGCCGCATCGGCGCCGATGGTCGAGACGACCGGCGTCAGTCCCTCGTCGAGCAGGCGGTGAAGCACCGAGGCGCGGACGTGGCTGACGTTGCCGACGAAGCCGAGCGAGGATTCGCGCGGCGTGACGGTGAGCAGCCCGCCATCCTCGCCGGAAACGCCGACCGCGACCGGATCGTCCACGGCCTGGCGGTTGATCGTGGCGACCAGGTCGCGGTTGATCTTGCCGACCAGCACCATGCGAACGATTTCGAGCGTGTCCGCGTCGGTGACCCGGAGGCCGTCCCTGAACTCCGGCTTCATGTCGACCCGACGCATCATCACGTCGACCTGCGGGCCGCCGCCGTGAACCAGCACGCAGCGCACACCGACGGAGCGGAGCAGCAGCACGTCCTGCGCAAGCGCCTGGTCGAGCTCGGCATCGAGCGCGGCGCCACCAAGCTTTACCACCACCGACTTGCCGGCGAACCGGCGAATATAGGGCAGGGCCTCGACGAGGATCTGTGCGGTGTCGGAGGCGCTGCTCATGACGTTCTCGAATTCTCTTTGATGTAGCCGGGGCCGAGATCGATGCCGATCACCTGCGCCTGCCCGGTGCCGAGACCGAGCGCGACCTCGATCTCGATCTTTTCCTGCTTCATGTGCGCGGCGACTGCCTCGGCATCGTGTCGGCATTGGTGCCGCCGCGGGAGACGAGAATGCCGCCATAGGAGACTTCGGTCTTTTCCGGCTCGAATTCGATGCCGGCCGAGCCGGCGGCGCCGAGCAGCCGGCCCCAATAGGGATCGCCGCCATACCAGGAGCATTTGACGAGATTGTTCTCGGCGATGTTCTTGGCCGCGATCCGCGCCTCGGCGTCGGAGATGGCACCGGTGATCTTGAGCAGGACCATCTTGGTCATGCCCTCCGCATCGCGCGCCATCTGGTAGGTCAGATCCTCGCAGACCTTGTGCACGGCGTCGGCGAACGCCTTCATGTCGGGCCGGCCGCGGCGGGCGGAGGCGATCAGGATCGCCGTGTCGTTCGTCGAAGTCGCGCCGTCGACGTTGAGCGTGTTGAAAGTCGGTCGGCGGCGTCGCGCAGGATCGCGGTCATTTCCTCGGCCGTCACGTCCGCATCGGTGGTGAGGAAGGCGAGCATCGTCGCCATGTTCGGCGCGATCATGCCGCAGCCCTTGGCCATCCCGCCGAGCGTGAAGGTCGAGCCGCGGACGACGGCCTCCTTGGGCTTGTGATCGGTCGTGAGGATGCCGTGGGCGGCATCGCTCGCCCCGTCGACGGAGAGCTTCTTCGCAAGCTTCGGAGTCGCGGCAAGGATCCTGTCCATTGGCAGAGGTGTGCCGATGATCCCGGTCGAGCAGACGAGCACGTCCTTCGCATCGGTGCCGAGCGCCTCGGCGGCCGCCTCGGCCATCGCCTGCGCATCGGCGAGGCCATCGGCGCCCGTGCCCGCATTCGCATTGCCGGAATTGACGATCACCGCCGCGGCGCGGCCGCCATTGTCGGCGAGCAGCTTGCGGTCGAGCTCGACCGGCGGCGCGGCAAACTTGTTCTGCGTGAACACGGCGGCGGCGGCGACCGGCTTGCGGTCCTCGGTCGCGAGCAGTGCCATGTCGTAGCGCCGCCGCTTGATCCCGGCATGGCAGCCGGCGGCGACGAACCCTTCGGCGGCGGTGACGCTCACGGCCAAACTCCCACGCGGGAGAGGCCGGTGCCCTCGTCGAGGTCCAGCATAAGATTGGCGCACTGGATCATCTGTCCGGCGGCTCCTTTCACAAGATTGTCGATCGCCGCTATGGCGAGGATTCGGCCGGTCCGGGCATCGTAGCGGGCGGTGAGATGGACGGCGTTCGAGCCCAGCGTCCACTTGGTCGACGGCGCGCGCTCGGAGACGTGGACGAACGGCTCGTCCGCATAGGCGTCGCGCAGGGCGGCGAGCGGATCGCAGGCGCGCCTAGCGGTCGCGTAGCAGGTGGCGAGGATGCCGCGGTTCATCGGCGCGAGATGCGGGGTGAAGAGCACGCGCCCATTGAGCGCCATCTCCATTTCCGCCGTATGGCGGTGATTGAGCAGGCCGTAGGCGGTGAAATTCTCGTCCACACTATTGAAATGGGTGTCTTCCTTCAGCCCCTTGCCCGCACCCGAGACGCCGGAGGCGGCGTCGACCACGATTGAGGCAGGATCGATCAGGTCCATCAGCGGCTTGAGCGCGAGGATGGCCGAGGTCGGGTAGCAGCCGGCGGCGGCGACCGCCTTCGCATTCGCGATCCGCGCGCGGTGCAGCTCCGGGATGCCGTAGACGAAGCGGGAGAGAAGCTCCGGCGCCAAATGCGGCTCACCATACCAGCGCGCATAATCCTCGGCCGAATCGAGCCGGAAATCGGCGCCGAGATCGACGAAGGGAATCCCGCGTTCGAGGATTTCCGGCGTGATCTTCTGGCTGTGGCCGTGCGGCAAAGCGGCGAAGACGAGGTCCACGCCATCGAGAAGCTCGGGGCTATACCGTTCGAACGCGGCACCGGGATAAGCGGGCGCGAGGTGCGGATGCACTTTTTCCAGAATCTCTCCCGCCTGGCTGTCGGCGAAGAGCGGGCCCGCATCGAGCGCAGGATGGCCAGCGAGGAGCCGAAGCAATTCCGCTCCGACAAAGCCCGACGCTCCAAAGATGGCGACCCGAATCATAGCGCGAGTCTATGCAGGTCAATGCATAATTATGCAATGACGGATCCTCAGCCGCCATGCTTATGCATCCACAAAGCGAGCAGGTCGGGCCAACGTGAGCCGGACTGGTCGCGCGGCAGGTGCAGGCCGAAGCCGTGGCCGCCCTCGGTGAAGAAATGCGCCTCGACTGGGACCTTAGCGGCGCGGCAGGCGGCCATCCAGTCGACGCTGTTGGCGACCGGCACCGTTCCGTCGTCGATCGCGTGGACGAGGAAGCAGGGCGGCGTCCGGGCATCGACATGGAGGAGCGGCGAGCGCGCGTCGATGAGGGCGGTTGCTGGGTTCGGGCCGAGCAGATTGTCGAGCGAGCCCCGATGCCCCTCGGCCGGGCGCAGGGTGGTGACGGCGTAGATCAAAGCGGCAAAGGCGGGCCTGGCGGGCAGCGCGTCCGCCTCGTCGACCGGCGTGTAGGCGTGTTCCGCATAGGCCGTGGCAAGATCGGCGGCGAGGTGGCCGCCCGCGGAGAAACCGATCACGCCGAGCCGCGCCGGATCGATGCGGAAATCGGCGGCGCGGCTGCGGATCAGCCGCATCGCCCTTTGCGCATCTTGCAGCGGCACGAGTTGGCGATTCGCCCAGCCCTCGGCCGGCAGGCGATAGGACAGGACAAAAACGGTCGTGTGGTCGGCGTTGAAGTACTCGGCGACGTCTAGCCCCTCATTCTGCACCGACAGGAATTCGTAACCGCCGCCCGGCAACGCCAGCATCGCCGAGCCGTCCGGCCGCGCGGGCCGATAAACCTGGATCTCCGGATTGGCGATGCCGCGCAGCCAGAGCTCGCGCGCACCGTGCGGCCCGTTCATCGTCGGGTTGAAAACAGGAAGCTGGCGCGGCGCGCCCGGCGGCCCTTTCGGCCAGAGCGGATAGCGTTCGCGAGATGGCCAGAAGGGCGCGTCGGGATCGCCCGTCGACGGTGTCGGCGGATCGCCCCATTGCTGGGCGGAGGCCGGCGCTGCGGCGGCGAGGCCGGCGGCGAGGGCGGTTCCGAAAAGCTCCCTGCGGGCGAGGACCATGATCTCTTCCTTGCGCGATGTTAGCGTTCCCAACTAGCAGAAAGTCCGGCGAACGGGAGGGTCGACGAAATATGGTCCTGAAAGTGGCGCTGATCGGCCGCGGCCTCGGCGGCTCCGTCTTCCACGCACCTTTAATCCGCGCTCTGCCGGAGCTTGAGCTGGCCATCGTCGCCGGAGCAGCTGACGCGCAGGCGGCGGCGGTGGCGGAGGGAATCGACCTCGTCGTCATCTCCAGCCCGAACCGCACCCATTTCCCGCTTGCCGAGGCGGCGCTGAAGGCCGGCAAGCATGTCGTGATCGACAAGCCATTCACCGTTTCGCTCGACGAAGCCGATGCCCTGATCGCGCTGGCGAAGGAGCGGGCGCGGATGCTGACCGTGTTCCACAACCGCCGCTGGGACGGCGATTTCCTGACGGTACGGAAGGTGCTGCCGCGCCTCGGCGAGGTATTTCTGTTCGAGGCGCATTGGGACCGCTTCCGGCGCGAGATCAGGCCCGGCTGGAAGGATGCCGGAGACGGCGGGGCGGGAACGCTCAACGATCTGGGGCCGCATCTGATCGACCAGGCGCTGCTTTTGTTCGGGATGCCGGAGGCGCTGTCCGCGGACGTGCTCGCCCAGCGAGACGGCGCTGCGGTAGACGATTATTTCGAGCTCACCCTCCACTATGGCCGAACGCGGGTGGTGCTTGGCGCGTCGACTCTGGTCATGGAGCCGCGCCCGCGCTTCGCAATCCACGGCATCAACGGCAGCTTCGTGAAGTTCGGCCTCGACCCGCAGGAGCCGGCGCTGAAGGCGGGTGCAGACCCGCGTTCGGCGGGCGCGGACGAACTCGCGAATTACGGAACGCTCATCACCGAAGCGGGCAGGGAGCGGGTGCCGACGGAGAAGGGGCGCTATCTCGCCTTCTACGAGACCATCGTCGCGGCGATGCACGACGGCGGGCCGCCCCCGTCGATCCCGCCGACGCACGCGAGGGGCTACGGATCATAGAGCTCGCCCGGAGTTCGTCTGAAGAGGGACGACGCATCATCTGCTGCCCGGTGAAAGCCGGGGTCCAGTAACAGTGCCCGATTCTGGACCCGGCTTTCGCCGGGGAACAGTTCAGGGATGCCAGCCGCCCGGCAGCGTCGCGCCAGCCAGATGGACGCTGACCGTCTGCCGGATATCGCGCGACGAGGCGCCGAGCATCACCTGATAGGTTCCCGGCGCGATGTGCCAGCTGTGCGTGCCTTCATCCCAGGTGGCGAGCAGGCGCGGATCGACGTTCACCGTCACCGTGCGCGAGGCGTCGGGAGCGAGGCTGACCTTCTGCCAGCCGGCGAGCCGCTTCGGCGCCTCCCAGCCGCTACCCCCGACATAGATTTGCGGCACCGCGGCGCCGGCGCGACGGCCGGTATTGGCAACGGTCAGGGTCACGGCGATCGAGCGGCCCGATGGCATGGCCCGGAGGCCGCCCATCCGGAAATCGGTGTAGGAGAGGCCGTAACCGAACGCGAATTGCGGTTCGAAACCGTGGGCGTCGTACCATTTGTAGCCGACCGTCGCGCCCTCCGTATAGGCCGTGTCGCCCGGATGCGGCGCGGCCGGATGCGGCAGCTGGTCCAGCGCGCGCGGGAAGGTGGCGGGGAGATGGCCCGACGGATCGACCCGTCCCGACAGTACATCCGCGATCGCCGCGCCGCCCTCGGTGCCGGGATACCAGGCTTCGAGCAAGCCGGCGACATGGTCGACCCACGGCATCAGCACCGGCCCGCCGGTCTCCAGCACCACCACCGTCTTCGGATTGGCGGCGGCGACGAGGTCGATCAGCACGTCCTGCTGGTCGGGCAAGGTGAGCGGCACGTCGAAGGACTCGCCCTCCCATTGGGTCGCGAAGACGATGGCGACGTCGCTGTCCCGCGCCAAGGCAGCGGCCGCGGCCGGATCGTCGCCTGAGGCGAAGCGGACGGTCGCGTTCGGCGCCTGCCGCCTGATCTGCTCCAGCGGCGAGGAGGGATAATACATGACCGGCCCCGGCCAGCTGCGTCGGCTCGACAGGCCCGGCACGGCGTTGCCGCCGCGCGGATAGACGAGCGACGAGCCGCCGCCGGCGAGCACGCCCTTGTCGGCATGGCCGCCGATGATCGCGATCCGCCGCACGTTTGGCCCCAGCGGCAGGATGCCTGCCCGGCATTCTTGAGCAGGACGATGCCTTCCTCCGCGTCGGCGCGGGTCACCGCGGCGTGGGCGGCGAAGTCGATCGGCTGGCCCTCGGTCACCGGATGGTCGACGAGGCCGTGCGCGAACATGGAGCGCAGGATGCGCCGCGCCATCTCGTCGAGCCGCGCCTCGCGGACCTCGCCATGCGCCACCGCCTCCGTCAGCGGCGCGCCGAAATAGGGCTGCTCGTCGAACGGATAGCCCGAATTCCTGCTCGAGCCCGGCATTGGCGGCCGCGGCCGTGCTGTGGGTCGCGCCCCAGTCGGACATCACGTAGCCCTTCCAGCCCCAGTCGCGCCTCAGCACGTCGGTCAGCAGCCAGCGGTTCTCGCAGGCATAGTCGCCGTTGACGCGGTTGTAGGAGCACATCACCGAGCCGGGATCGGCATGCTCGATGGCGATTTCGAAGCCGAGCAGGTCGGACATGCGCGCCGCCGCCGGATCGACGATCGAATTGCCGGTGTCGCGGTCGGTCTCCTGGTCGTTGAGCGCATAATGCTTGATCGTCGAGATGATGTGGTTCGACTGGATGCCGCGCACCTGCTCGCCGACCATCGTCCCGGCGAGCAACGGATCCTCGCCGCCATATTCGAAATTGCGGCCGTTGCGCGGATCGCGCATCAGATTGACGCCGCCGGCCAGCATGACGTTGAAGCCGGAGCGGCGCGCCTCGTCGCCGATCATCGCGCCGCCGCGGAAGGCGGTCGCCGGGTTCCAGGTCGCCGCGGTGGCGAGGCCGGCGGGAAGCGCCGTCCGCTCGCGCTTCTGCTGTAGCCGCGCCCTGGGTGGCGACGCCGACGCCGGCGTCCGTCTCCCATTGCGGCGGAATGCCGAGCCGCGGGATTCCGGGCGACGTAGCCGGCCGAGCCCTGCCGCGCTTCGGCGGTGCGGTGTAAGTTCTTCTCGGGCTGGCTGGTCGCGAAATAGCCGAAGACGAGCGTCAGCTTCTCGTCGCTGGGTCATGGCGGCGACGGCCAGATCGGCCCGGCGATCGGGCGAGAGAGTCGCGGTTCAGCCACGGCCGCTGCGGCCCGGCGGGCGCCGCGCCGGCGAGCGCGATGGCGGACAGGCCGAGCGCGAGCGCGGCAAGCCTCTTCTTCATGAGCATCGATCCTCCCTATTCTTTCTATTCTTCTTGCCCCGGCTGATACACGGTTGCATTGGCCATTGGTAGCGCTACCAAGCGCTCGAAGGGAGAGGGAGGCGAATGCAATTTTCCGCGGCCATGCTGCCGGACGATGTCGAACGCGCGACGCTCGCGGGCCGACTCGCTCTGCCGGAAGGGCCGACGCCCGTGCTGATCCGCGACGGCGCGGTCGAGGACATGTCGCGAGTTGCGCCGACCATGGCCGATCTGATCGAGCTGCGGCGGCGTCGAAGTCGCTGGAGGGCAAACGGCTGTTCACCCTCGACGAATTGCTGCGCGCGGGCCGAGGAATTGCTGCTCGCGCCGATCGACCTGCAATCGTCAAGGCCGCCGGCGTGACCTTCGCCGTCTCCGCCATCGAGCGGGTGATCGAGGAGCGCGCCCGCGGCGATGCCGGGCAGGCGCAGGACATCCGCGAGGAGCTGGAGGCGCGCATCGGCACCGACATCCGCACGGTCGTGCCGGGCTCGCCGGAGGCGGCGGCGGCTGAAGGAGGCGCTGATCGCCGACGGCCTCTGGTCGCAATATCTGGAAGTGGCGATCGGGCCGGACGCGGAAGTCTTCACCAAGGTGCCGGCCCTGCTCGTCGGTCGGCTGGGGCGACGAGATCGGCGTCCGCTCCGATTCCGACCTGGAACAATCCCGAGCCGGAAATCGTGCTGGTCGTGCGACCGCGACGGGCGAGCCGTGCGGCGCCACGCTCGGCAACGACGTCAACCTGCGCGACTTCGAAGGCCGCAGCGCGCTGCTGCTGAGCAAGGCCAAGGACAACAACGCCTCCTGCGCGCATCGGCCCGTTCATCCGCATGTTCGACGACAACTTCACCATGGACGATGTCCGCCAGGCGCGTGGTCGAGCTGGACGATCGAGGGCGCAGGACAATTACCGGCTGGAGGGCGAAGCTCGATGGCCGAGATCAGCCGCGATCCCGCTGGACCTGGTGCGCCAGACCATCAGCGAGCACCAGTATCCGGACGGCTTCGTGCTGTTCCTGGGCACCCTGTTCGCGCCGACCCAGGACCGCGACGAGCCGGGCCGGGGCTTCACCCACAAGATGGGCGATGTGGTGCGCATCTCCAGCCCCAAGCTGGGCGTTCTGGAGAACCGGGTCACCACCTCGCAAGGCGGCGCCGCCCTGGCGCTTCGGCATCGCGCGACCTGATGCGCAACCTTGGCCGGGGCAGCGGGATCTGATCGAACTCCGACAGGAGCGAAGACGAACGATGACCGAGACCCTGACCCATTTCATCGGCGGCGAAGCGCGTCTGCCGGCGAGCGACGCTGGAGAGCATCAATCCCTCCAACACCGACGACGTCGTCGCCCGCTTTCCGCGACGGCAGGCGGCGGACGTGGACGCGGCGGTGGAGGCCGCGCGCAAGGCGTTTCCCGGCCTGGTCCGAGGCCTCGCCCGGAAGTGCGCTCCGACCTGCTCGACAAGGTCGGCACGCTGATCATGGAGCGGAGCGAAGCAGCTCGGCCAGCTGCTTTCGCGCGAAGAAGGCAAGACCCTGCCCGAAGGCACCGGCGAGACCGTGCGCGCCGGCCGCATCTTCAAATATTTCGCCGGCGAGGCGCTGCGCCGCCACGGCCAGAACCTGGAATCGACGCGGCCGGGCGTGGAGGTCGCAGACCTATCGCGAAGCGGTCGGCGTCTTCGGCCTGATCACGCCGTGGAATTTCCCCATCGCCATTCCCGCCTGGAAGATCGCCCCGGCGCTGGCCTTCGGCAACACGGTGGTGCTGAAGCCCGCCAACCCCGACGCCCGCCACCGCCGCATGCGCTGGCCGCGATCATCCATGAAGCCGGCGCGCCGGCCGGCGTGTTCAACATGGTGCTCGGCGGCGGCGATGTCGGCGCAGGCGCTCGTCGAGCATCCGGACGTCGACGGCATCTCCTTCACCGGCTCGCAGACGCGTCGGCGCCAAGGTCGCCGATGGCGGCGGTCAAGCGCCAGGCGCGGGTGCAGCTCGAAATGGGCGGCAAGAACCCGCTGGTGGTGCTGGACGATGCCGAATTCGACCGCGCCGTGCAGATCGCGGTGGATGGCGCCTACTTCGCCACCGGCCAGCGCTGCACCGCCTCCAGCCGCGTCATCGTGCAGGCGGGCATCCACGACAGCTTCGTCGAGGCGCTGGCCGAGAAGGCGCCAAGGCGCTGAAGGTCGGCGATGCGCTCGATCCCGCCACCCAGATGGGCCCGGCGGTCACCGAGACCCAGCTCGAGCAGAACCTGCGACTATGTCGACATCGCGCTGAAGGAAGGCGGCCGCCTGCTGGCCGGCGGCGAGCCGCTGAAGCTGGACAAGCCCGGCCATTACATGAGCCCGACCCTGATCGCCGACACCGCGCCCGAGCATGCGATCAACCGCGAGGAAGTGTTCGGCCCGGTGGCGTCAGCACGTGAAGAGTCAAGGACTACGAAGAGGCGCTGGCGCTCGCCAATCGCGGCAATTTCGGCCTCTCCGCCGGCATCGTCACCACCTCGCTGAAACATGCCCGCCACTTCCAGCGCAACGTCAAGGCCGGCATGGTGATGATCAACCTGCCGACCGCGGGCGTCGACTATCACGTGCCGTTCGGCGGCACGCCGCAAGTCCAGCTATGGCGCGCGCGAGCAGGGCTTCGCGGCGGTGGAATTCTACACCCAGATCAAGACCGCCTATATCGTGGGGCTGATGCATTGACCGAATCGAGCGACACGCGCGCCGTCTATCCGAGCCTGAAGGGCAAGCGCGTGCTCATCACCGGCGGCGGCTCGCGGCATCGGCGCGGGGCATCGTCGAAGGCTTCGTCCGCCAGGGCGCGGACGTCAGCTTCCTCGACGTTGCGAGGCGGACTCGCCGCGCGCTGGTCGAGACGCTCGGCGGCAAGCTGCGCTTCGAGCAGGTCGACCTCACCGACGTTCGCGCGCGACTCAGACAGGCGATCGCGCGGACTGATCGAGGAACGCGGCGCCGGTGCGACGTGCTGGTCAACAATGCCGCCAATGACGACCGCCACCGCTCGAGGAGGTGACGCCCGAATATTGGGACGAGCGGCTGAACGTGAACCTGCGCCACCATGTTCTTCTGCGCCCAGGCGGTGGTGCCGGGGATGCGCAAGAAGGGCGGCGGCGCGATCATCAATTTCGGCTCGATCTCCTGGCATCTCGGCATGCCCGACCTGGCTGCTCTACGAGACCGCAAAGGCGGCGATCGAAGGGCTGACCCGCGCGCTCGCCCGCGAGCTCGGGCCGGACGGACATCCGCGTCACCTGCGTCGTTCCGGGCAACGTGCGACGCCGCGGCAGCTGCAACTGGTACACGCCGGAAGGCGAGGCGGAGATCGTCGAGGCCCAGTGCCTCAAGGGGCGGCTGGTGCCGGACGATGTCGCCGCGCTGGTGCTGTTCCTCGCCTCCGACGATGCGCGGCTGTTCACCGGCCACGAATATTTCATCGACGCGGGCTGGCGATGACAGGATGAGCGAGCCGAAGACCGTCTGGGACCTCGACTGCGAGCTTGGCGAGGGCCCGGTCTGGGTCGATCGCGACGCGCTCTGGTTCGTCGATATCAAGAAGCAGAAAATCCATCGCTACTGAGCCGGCGAGCGGCGAGCAGACGAGCTGGGACGCGCCCGAGCAGGTCGGCTTCATCCTGCCCGCCGACGACGGCGGCTTCGTCGCCGGGCTGCAAGAGCGGCCTCTACCGTTTCGATCCCGAGAGCGGCGCCTTCGACCGATCGCCGAGGTCGAGCCGGACGAGCCGCACAATCGCCTGAACGACGGCACGGTCGATCCGCTCGGGCCGGCTCTGGTTCGGCACGATGGACAATGGCGAGAAGGACAAGACGCGGCGCCTTCTACCGCTTCCAGAAGGGCGCCGTCGTCCGCGACCGGCCTCGACGGCATCGCCATCACCAACGGGCCCGCGTCTGTCGCCGGACGGCCGCATCCTCTATTTCGTCGACACGCTCGGCGGCACGATCGAGGCGGCCGACGTCGGCGGAGGACGGCTCGCTCGGCGACGCGCGGCCGTTCGTGCACATCGATCCGAAGGAGGGCCATCCCGACGGCCCGACCATCGACAGCGAAGGCTGCGTCTGGATCGGCCTTTACGCCGGCTGGGAGGCGCGCCGCTATTCGCCCCACGGCGAATCTGCGTCGACCGCGTCCGCTTCCCCGTCGCCAACATCACCAAGATCGCGTTCGGCGGCGACGGATCTGCGCACCGTCTACGCCACCACCGCCCGCCAGCTCCTCCGCCCCGACCAGCTCGAAAAGCAGCCGCAAGCGGGCGATCTGTTCGAGTTCCGGGTGGATGTGCCGGGCATCCCCTGCCCGAAAGTGGCGCTGGCTGAATTGTCTCGCCGCTATCAATCCAGGCTGACGGGTGCGATCGCCGGTAGGGCATAATAGTATAGGAAGCCTCCCGCGGCGACGACCGCCCCGGTGAGATAGAAGGCATTGAGATAGCTGCCGGTCGAATTCGATGATCATCCCGGTGATCACCGGTCCGACGATCCCGGCCAGATTGCCGAAACCGTTCTGGAGTCCGATCCAGCTTCCCGCGGCGCGGGGCCCGGCGAAGATCTGGCCGACCGCATAGAGGTTCACCGCGCCGAAGCCATGCGTGGACCCGGCAAGCAGGAGCCAGAGGATGAGGGCCAATGAGGAGGAGGACGTGCCGATGCCGACGATCGCCACCGCATTGACCAGAAAGCCGGCCGTCAACATGAGCCGCCGCACCTGGCCCTCGCCGTGGCCGCCGGTGATCAGATGGTCCGACCACCAACCGACGAAGAGCGAACTCGCCGCCTGCACGGCATAAAGCGTGGTCGCGAGCATCGTCATCTGCACGATCGAATAGCCGCGCGACTGGACCAGATAGAGCGGAAGCCAGGACAATATGAAGTAGAAGCCGAAATTGGCGGCGAAGTGCGTTGCCATCATCACCCACATCGCCGGCGTGCGAACCAGCAGGAGCGGCGAAAGCGGCGCCTCGCGGCGGCCCGGCCTCCCTGCCAAGAGCGGGCGGACGGCCTGACGCCACGGCACCAGCCAGAGGAAGGTGCCAAGCCCGAATGCCACGAACATGGTGCGCCAGCCAAAGGATGCCATGATCAGCCCGCCGGCCAGGGTGCCGATTGCCGGCCCGACCGCAATGGCGGCGGCCATGCCGGCATTGGCAAGTCCCCGCCGATGGTCCGGAACGTGGCGCGCGATGAGCTTGGAGCTGCCGGGAAACGCAATGCTCTCGCCGAGGCCCAGGAGCAGCCGCAGCGCGATCAGTGCACCGAGCCCACCCGCGAATCCGGTGAGTGTCGTTGCGAGCGCCCAAAGCGCCAGGCTCGCGGCGAACAGCCGATAGACGCAGATGCGATCGCACGCCCAGCCGACCAGCACGCCTGCCGGCACATAGACCCAGAAGAAGGCCGAAACGGCGATTCCGAACTGGGTCGCACTCAAGTGGAGATCGGTCTTGAGCAGGGGCGCGGCAACTCCGACGGTCCCGCGATCGATATAATTGATCAGGACTCCGATCACGACCAGCAGGATCAGACCGCGATTCCATGCCGCCTTCACGCTGATCGTCGCCATCGGTCCCCCCGAAGCACGCGGCCGAAGCATGATCGGCACCGCGCGACACCGAGACTAGTGAACCGTCCTTCGGAAGTCCACGGATGCCCTTCGCCGACGAGCGGACAGGGGACGGTGGGCCGCACGGGCGCCAGGAACGAAGGTTGAATTCCATGCCACGGAATCAATGATTGTGACGCGGCACCTTCTTTGACGTGCCGCGATACTTGAGGGCGAATTCGAGGACGCCGCCTTCGGCGAGCTGGCCGGTCTTCTCGCGGAAGAGCTCTTCCCAGGGCGTGTTGCTGGGCGGGATGGGCGGCGGCGGCTTCGGCCTTGCGGCGTGCGATCTCCGCCTCGTCCACCAAGGCGTCGCAGCGGCCCGGTGTTGAGGTCGATGCGGATCATGTCGCCGGTGCGCAGCCAGGCGAGGCCGCCGCCGACCGCGCTTTCGGGCGAGGCGTTGAGGATCGAGGGGCTGTCCGACGTGCCCGACTGGCGGCCGTCGCCGAGCGTCGGCAGGCTCGTGATGCCGCGCTGCAGCAGCGCGTCGGGCGGCTGCATGTTGACCACCTCGGCCGAGCCCGGCCAGCCGATCGGCCCGGCGCCGCGGATCACCAGGATGCAGTTCTCGTCGATGTCGAGCGCCGGATCGTTGATGCGGTGGTGGTAGTCGTCCGAGCCGTCGAACACGATCGCGCGCGCCTCGAACACGCCTTCGTGGCCCGGGCCGCGAGAGATAGCGGGCGCGGAATTCCTCGGAGATCACGCTCGTCTTCATGATCGCGAAGTCGAACAGATTGCCCGTGCAGCACGAGGATAGCCGGCGCGCTCCTTCAGCGGCGCGGTCGAACGGGAAGATCACCTCGCGGTCCGTCGCCTCGCGGCCCTGCGATGTTCTCGGCCTGGCGTGCGGCCGGTGCACGGTCATGGCAGTCGCCGTCCAGCTTGCCGGCCTGGAGCAGCTCCCACATCACCGCCGGCACGCCGCCGGCGCGGTGGAAGCGCTCGCTGAGATATTTGCCGGCCGGCTGCATGTTGACCAGCAGCGGGATGTCGTAGCCGTGGTCATCCAGTCGCTCGGTCGCCGATCTCGACGCCGGCGTGGCGCGCCATGGCGACGATGTGCGGCTGGGCGTTGGTCGAGCCGCCGATCGCGGTGACGAGGCGGATCGCGTTGAGGAAGGAGGCGCGGGTCAGGATCTTCGACGGCCGCAGGTCCTCATAGGCCATGTCGACGATGCGCTTGCCGGTCTCGTAGGCCATCTGCGCCGCGCTCGCGATAGGGCGCGGGAATGGCGGCCTGGCCGGGCAGCGACATGCCGAGCGCCTCGGCGACGGCGTTCATCGTCGAGGCGGTGCCCATCGTGTTGCAATGGCCGGTCGAGGGCGCGGAATCGGTGGCGCGGCGGAGGAACTCCTCCTCGTCGATCTCGCCGGCGCCGAGCTTGCGGCGCGAGCGCCAGATCACGGTGCCGGAGCCGACCAGCTCGCCGTCGTGCCAGCCGTCGAGCATCGGCCCGCCGTTGAGCATGATCGCCGGGATGTCGACGGTCGAGGCGGCCATGATCGCCGCCGGCGTGGTCTTGTCGCAGCCGGTGGTGAGCACGACGGCGTCGATCGGATAGCCGTTGAGGATCTCGACCAGGGCGAGATAGGCGAGGTTGCGGTCGAGCGCGGCGGTCGGCCGGCGGCAATTCTCGAAGATCGGATGAGCCGGGAATTCCATCGGGATCCCGCCCGCGTCGCGGATGCCCGTCGCGGATGCGCTGCGCGAGCTCGAGATGGATGCGGTTGCACGGATTCAGGTCGCTGCCGGTCTGGGCGATGCCGATGATCGGCCTGCCCGGAGCGCAGCTCCTCGGGCGTGATGCCGTAGTTCATGAAGCGCTCGAGATAGAGCGCCGCCATGTCGCTGCCGGCCCGGAGCGGCGAACCATTCGCGCGAGCGGAAGGGGCGGGCGGGGGTGCGACTCATCTGTGCCTCCAAAAGAAGGGGGCACCGCCTTGCGACGGCACCCCCGTTCGAATCAACCGGCGATGCGGGCGCTTAGCCCTGCATCTCCTCCAGCTCCTTGCCCTTGGTCTCGTGGACGAACTTCTGCGACGAGGAAGAAGCTGATCACCGCGCACACGGCGTAGAAGGTGTAGCTCCCGGCCAGGCCGAGCTTTGCCGCCATCGGCGGGAAGCTGAAGGTGATGAGAAAGTTGGCGAACCACTGGCGAAGCCGGCGACCGCCAGCGCCGACCCGCGGATCTGGTTCGGGAACATCTCGCCCAGCATGACCCACATCACCGGGCCCCAGGTGACGTTGAAGAAGATCACGTAGAGGTTCGCGGCGACCACGGCGATGACGCCGAGGTCGCTGCGAGAGCACGAGGTCGCCGTTCGCGATCGAGCGAGCCGTGGCTGAACGCGTAGACCATGACGAACAGGGTCACCGCCATGCCCGCCGAGCCGATCAGCAGCAGCGGCTTGCGGCCGATCTTGTCGATGACGGCGATGGTGACGAAGCAGGCGACGATCGAGACCGCGCCGGAGACGATGTTGATCAGCAGCGAATCGCTCTCGGTGAAGCCGGCGAGCTGCCACAGGGTCGCGCCGTAATAGAAGATGACGTTGATGCCGACGAGCTGCTGGAACACCGCCAGCATGATGCCGACCCAGACGATCGGGCGGATGCCGAGGAAGCCCCGGCCCCGGCGGGTGCGAGCACGTCGCTCAGGCGTGGCCGGTGATCGGCGCTGAACGTGGCGCGGATCTCGTCGAACTTGGCATCGGCGACGTCCCCGCCGAACAGTCGGGCCAGCACGGCGCGAGCCGTGTCCAGCGCCCCTTCGAAACCAGATAGCGGGGGCTTTCGGGAATGAAGAACAGGGCGACGAGGAAAATCGCCGCCGGGATCGCCTGGATCAGGAACATCCAGCGCCAGGCCTCGAGGCCGCCCCAGAACTGCGCGGTGGAGACGCCGGCCGCGGCGGCCAGGAAATAATTGACCACGAACGCGGCGGTGAGGCCCGTGATGATCATGATCTGCTGCACGGTCGTCAGGCGGCCGCGGATGCTCGCGGGCGCGACTTCGGAGATGTAGGCGGGCGACAGGACGCTCGCCGCGCCGACCGCCATGCCGCCGAGGATCCGGGCGATGACGAAGAGCAGGTGATTGTGCGCGAAGCCCTGCACGAGCGCGCCGACGAGGAACAGCAAGGCGGCCAGCCGCATCACGTTGCGCCGGCCAGCGACGTCGGCCAGGCGGCCGGCGAAGAAGGCGCCGATGAAGCAGCCGATCAGCAGCGAGGCGACGGTGAAGGCGAGCCGTTCCCCGGCGAGAAGCTGCCGGGAACGAGGTCGAAGGCCGCGGTCAGCCCGTCCTGCGTGCCGTTGACGGCGCCGCTGTCATAGCCGAACAGGAAGCCGCCGATCGTCGCCACCGCGACGATGGCGCCGATGAATCCCATATTGGCCCGTGCCGGGCTCGGTTCCGTCATTTCCCTCTCCTCTCCCGCTCTCCGCTCTTCACGGATCAATGACTGTTAGCGCTAACGGGGCCGTCTGCGCCAGAGACTTCGCGCGCGTCAGCCCGCGTCCGCCGTTTGGACGGCGGCGGTGCGCGAACGGCGGCTGCGGCCCACCCAGGCGCGCCGGGCGGCCGACGAGGATTCGCGCACGATCAGCTCATGCTCCAGCACGCGCTCGGCGAAGTGGCGCCGCCGGCCCGAGCGGCGGCCGCGCAGATCGGCGAGCAACAATTCCAGCGCGGCTTCGGCCATGGCGGAAATCGGCTGCTTGACCGTGGTCAGCTCCGGCCAGACCGTCGTTGCGAGCGAGGTGTCGTCGAAGCCGACGACGCTGAGGTCGCCGGGCACGGTCAAGCCCGCGGCGGTGCGCGACGCTGATCGCCGCCGCCGCCATGTCGTCGTTGCTGGCGAAGATCGCGCGTCGGCGGCTTCGGTCGCGACAGCAGCCGCTCGCTGGCGGCGAGGCCGGAGCGATAGGTGAAATAGCCCTGCTCCATCGGCGCTTCGTCCGGGTCGACGCCATATTCGCGCAAGGCCGCCGCGAAAGCCGCGGGCGCGGTCGTGGCTGGCGATATGGTTGGGATGGCCCTTGATGAAGCCGATGCCGCGATGGCCGAGGCTGAGCAGATAACGCGTCATCTCGGCCGCGGCAGCGAAATCGTCGATGCGGACGTTGAGGCTGTCCTCCTGCGGCGTGCCCATCGCGACCGTGACGACCGGGATGCCGATCGCGGCCAGCTCGGCGATGATCGGCTGCGATTCCGAAAGCGGCGGCGGCAGGACCACGCCCTCGACGTCGCTGGTCGCGAAGCGGCGGGTAACCTCGGCCTGCTCGTCCGCATCCTCGGACTCGCAGGATTCGATGACGAGGTGGCAGCCCGCCCGCCGCGCCGCGTGGAGCGCGCCGATCAGGAACTGGCTGAGATAGGCGGCGCTCGGATTGGCGTAGAGCATGCCGATATGGGTCGCCTCGCCCGCGGCGAGGCTGCGGGCCGCGGTGTTGGGCGAATAATTGAGCTTCTTCGACCGCCTCGAGGACGGCGTCGCGCGTCGATTCGCGCACATTCTGGCCGCCGTTGATGACCCGCGAGACGGTCATCGCCGAAACGCCGGCGGCGCGCGCGACATCCTCGATCGTGGTCGTCCCGCGGCTTCGCCGGCTCGGCTTGTTCATCATTGCCAGCCTATGGGAGCGGCGCCTCCAATGCAATTGAGCGATGGGGAGGGGCTCATACCCGCTGTGCAACAAGGCGGGCGCTTCGGACATTGTGTCCGCCATGAACGAACCCGCCAAGCCCTGAACGAGGCGACGCGCGTCGCCGGCCACCGCCACCCGCACCCGCTACGATGCGACATCGATCGCCTTGCACTGGATCACGGTTGCGCTCGTTCTGTTCAACTTCGCCTCGGCGGAATTGTGGGGGCTGTTCGGGAGGCCGGCCATCACACGCTGGTCACGCTCCATATGTCGTTCGGGATCATTCTCAGCGTGTAGTCGTGCTGCGGATCGATCCAGCTTAAGCGCCGGCGGCCGTGGGTGCGGTGGAGCGGCCGGTGCGCTCCAGCTTGCCCCAGCCGACCCAGCGGCCGCGCAGCGCCGCGGCGACGGCGCGGACCACCACATAATACATGATCTGGCGATAGACGAAGCGCTGCGCGAGCAGCCAGGAACAGCCGGGCAGCGCTCCTCGCGCCGTCCAGCACAAAGGCGATCCAGCCGCAGACAGCAGGTCGACCACGATGAAGACGCAGCCAGTAGAGCAGCCATCCGCGAGCACGTCGCGTACTGGTCTGCGCCCAGCCATGCTGCTGCACGCAGCTGATCGTCGACGACGATGCTGAGCACCAGAGCAGGTCGATCAGCGGCGAGATCAGCGCGAAGCACGATCTGGAACAGCCAGGCCTGCGGCAGCGCCGACCAGGCCCAGCCCGCCGCGGCTTGCGCATTGAAGTGATGCGCGCGATGCTTCCACAGGCATTGCAGCGTGCCGAAGGCCCAGCGGAAGCGCTGCTTGGCCAGGCCGCGCACCGTCTGCGGGCGCTTCGGTCCAGGCGACGGCGTCGGCATCGTATGGCGACCTGCCAGCCCGCGCGCTGGATGGCGATGGTGAGATCCTGGTCCTCGGCCAGCGTGTCGGCGGGAAAGCCGCCGACCTCCGCCAGCGCCGCGCGCCGCCAGGCGCCGACCGCGCCCGGCACGACCGTCATCGCGTCCAGCGCGCGACAGCGCGCGGCGCTCCAGATTCTGCGCCACGATATATTCCAGCGCCTGCCAGCGGGTGATCATGTTGATGCGGTTGCCGACCTTGGCATTGCCGGCGACCGCGCCGATCTCCGGATCGCGCGAACCAGCGCACCAGCCGCGCGATGGTCTCCGGCTCGAACTGGGTGTCGGCATCCAGCGCCACCATCATCTCGCCATGGGCGAGCTCGAGCCCGCGTTGAGCGCATTCGCCTTGCCGCCATTGGGCAGCGTCAGCAGCTGCACGCGCGGCTCGTCGGCGAAGGCGCGCGCGACGATGTCGCCGGTGCCGTCCTTCGAGCCGTCGTCGATGACGATCACCTCGATATGCGCACTCGGCTGGCCAGGACGCGCTGGACCGAGGCTTCGATCACCCGCGCCTCGTTGAAGGCGGGGATGAGCACCGAGATGAGCTGGTCGAGCGGCTCGCGGCGGCGGCTGTCGCGCGGGCGCGGTCGCCGCGAGCAGCGGTCAGCGACAGGCGCGCGCAAGATGCCGAGCACGATCGCGACGAAGAAGATGAAGTAGAGCAGCGGCCGCGAGACCGGCGAGCGCGAGGAAGATGGCGACGTCGGCGCGGACGGCGAGCAGATCGCTGCCCGCGATCTTCGGCATCACCTGGGCGCGGCTGAGCCCGGCCAGATCGCGAGACGCGGCACGAAACGGTAGCCCTTGGCGCGCAGCGTATCGATCAGGATCGGCAGCGCCGCCACCGTCTCGGCGCGATCGCCGCCGCCGTCGTGGAGCAGGATGATGTTGCCGGAGCGGTCTTCATTGCCGGCGAGCACCTCGCTGCACCGCGTTGTCGATGATCGCCTGCACGCCCGGCCGCTGCCAGTCCTCGGTGTCGACGTGCAGGCCGACGTTCGAGATAGCCGCGCTGCTGCGCGGCATAGCACGGGCCCGATCTCGTCGCGCGGTGGTCGGCTCGGCGTCGCCGAAGATAGGGCGCGCGGAACAGGCGCATGCCGCGGCCGGTATAGGCCTCGACCAGCCGCTGGGTCGCGTTGAGCTCGATGCGCACGGCCGCGCGGCGGACATCATCGCCATGTTGGGGTGGGTGTAGCTGTGGTTGCCGATCTCATGGCCTTCGGCGACGATGCGGTTGAGCAGGCCCGGATGGCTGCAGCGCATTCTCGCCGATGACGAAGAAGGTGGCGGGCACACCCTTCTGCTTCAGGATGTCGAGGATCTGCGGCGTCCAGTCGGAATCGGGCCCGTCGTCGAAGGTCAGGGCGACGATAGCCCGGGCGGTAGCCGGTCCGCTGCACGACATAGGGCGTCGGCAGCACCTTGTAGATCTCGTTGCGGATCAGCGCCTTGTCGTCCGCGACGATGGCCCGGCTGCCGTCGGTCGGCGTTGCGGCGATGCGCAGGATCTCGCCCGAACCCTGGACGTCGGTATTCGTGGAGCTGCGGAGCGAGCGAGAGGTCGGGCACGGGCTTGTTGGGGCCGAAATCGGCGAGGTCGGTCCAGAAGCCTGGATCCTCGCTGCCGAGCCGCCACAGCGCCACGCCCGAAACGCCTCGAGCAGCCGCACCGCGCGCAGCTGGTTCCAGGCCGTCGCGGCATCGGCCATCCAGACATGGTGCGTGAGGCCGCCTTCGTCGTCATAGTCGAACGTCTCATTGCCGCTCACCGGATCGAAGCGGATCTGCGCATCACTGTCGTGCGCGGACAGCCACGCCTCTTCGATCGCGAGCGCCTGGGTCTCCTGTCCCTTCGCCCAATCGTAGCCGTAATTGGCGATCGCGGCGACGGCCTTGTCGGGCCCGATCAGGCGAACGGCATTGACCAGATGCTGGACGAACCAGGTCTGCGACGCGACCGGTCCCGGATCGCCGGTCGACCAATGCTCGTCGTAGAGCATCAGATAAATCTTGTCCGCGACACGCGCATATTCAGCGAGATTCCAGGTGTCGTCTCCGACCGGGACGGTGAGGCCGACGCTCAGGTGGCGCGGGGCGAAGGCGCGATGGGCTTCGATGAGGAAGCGCTTGTAATCCGGCTGGGCGGCGGGCGTCAGCTCCTCGAAGTCGAAGACGACGCCCGGCGCCTGGCGGGTGGCGAGCATCGCGATCACCTGGCTGATCAGCCGCGCGCGCGCTGCCGGGTCGTGCAGCAAGGCGGCGGTTCCGACCGGGTCCCAGGCCTGATCGCTGACATTCTGGACGAGCGGCAACATCTGCGGCTTGCGCGGGGCGTTCGCCATGATCTTCTCGAAGACCGGATCGTTGACGATCCTGAAGTCGTGATTGGGGCCGGTGACCGTCACCAGTGCCGGGATCACCTGGTCGATTTCGCCGATATGGTCGCGGAGCGAGCCGCCGCTGGCCTCGTCGTCCGGCACGTAGAAAGCGGAGATGGTCGGACGCCCGAGATGAGCGCCCTTGGCCGGGCCCGACGGCAGCCACGGGCCTCCGTACAGCGCTTTGCGCGGCGGCCGCCTTTTGACGATGCCGAGCTGTTCGGCGATGGCATGGAGCCTCGCCTGGCCCATCCGCACCGGCAGCGGTCCGGGGATCGGCACGTCGACGATCGTCATCGCGAACACCGCCGCGGCGCCGAAGACGACCAGCAGCAACAGCACGATCGATGACCGCGTCCAGCGGCCCCGCCGCCCCGACGGGTCATGAAATACCGGTTTCGCCATGATCTCTCTTAGCCCCTCAACCCCTATAGCGAGCGCTCCGCGCCACGGCGAGGCGCACCCGGCCTTAATCTTTTGTCATTGGCGCCGTTCGGAAAGCCAGGCCGAGACCCAGACCAGCGGCGCGTTCCAGTTGATCGCCACTTCGTTGACGGTGAAGGCGCGACTGTCGTCGACCCAGCAGGTCTCGGGCGCGCAATGGCCCTTCAGGCGAGCACGCGACCGGATCGCTCATATAGGTCGAATTGGGGCCGCCCGAGAGGACGCCGGGCGGCGGCCCGGGCATGGCGGGGTCGAGCTGATGCGTCCAGAAACGATGGTGCGGATGCTCCATCGGCCTCGCGCCGGTGCCTGTGACGAAGGACCGATCGAGCGGATTGCGGCCGAGGATGAAGTCCATCGCGTCGATCGCGCCGTCGCGATAGCGCGCGGCGCCGGTGAAATCGTGCGCGAGGGCGAGGACGATCGCGCGGTTGAGGAGGCTAGACGTCGACCCCCACGGCCATCCGGCGGGGGCATAGGGGATGTGGTAGCCGGTCCTGTCCTCGTCGGCGAGGAAGCCGTCGGCGGCGGCGGCGAGGCTACGGCGTAAGGCGGCACGCTCGCCGGCGCTGAGGCCGTTCGGAAGCAAGGCGAGCGAGATCGTGCCGAATGCCGCGACGTGAGGCCATGCAGGCTCCGGGGCCGCCGTCTCGCGGAAATAGGGCGAGGCGCGAAGCACGGCCGCATATTCCGCCTTGCCCGTGGTCACGTAGAGCTCGGCCGCCGCCCAGTAGAATTCGTCGCTGAAGTCGGAATCGCCATAGCCGCCGCTGCCGGGAAAGGCGTCGGCGACATAGACTTCGGGATTGCGCTTGGCGGCCGCCCACGCGCGCTCGGCGGCGGCGAGGCAGCGCGCGGCGAAGGCCGGATCGATGCGCCGCCAGATGCGGGCGCATTGCGCGGTCGTCGCGGCGAGGTTGAGGGTCGCGCCGGTGCTCGGCGGGAAGAGCAGGCGCTTCTCGCGGTCGAGATGCGGCGGCGTCGGCAGGGGCGTCCAATGCTCGTCGCCGACCTTGTGATAGGCCATGCCGGAGGCGTCGATCTCGGTGAAGACCATGCCGGGGACGTTGCGTTTGTATCCGACCGGCACCTTGAGCCGCGTGCCGTCCGGCACCTGCATCTTCAGGAAGAATTCGAGCTCCCAGCGCGCCTCGTCGAGCAGATCGTTGACGCCGTTCCCTGCCTCTGGAAGCCGCGCCTTGCCGTCCGCATAGGGCGACGGAATACCGAGCGCCTGCTCGCGCTCGTAGAGCGTCGAGCAGAGTCCAGACCGCGATGCCGCCGTTGACGACATATTTTCCCTGGTCGCCCGCATCGTACCAGCCGCCGGTGACGTCGAGGGTGCCCGGAGCAGCCGGGCCAGACATTGCCATGCTCGTCCGCGCCGGAGACGCAGACGGCCTCGTCCGGAAGGTGCCCGGCCGGCCGCGCCCATTGCGCGCCGCCCGCAAAGCGCGCCTCGATCGGGATGCCGGAGCGGGTCTGGTAGAAATAATTGAGCGATTCCATCCGCAGCCGGTCGTAGATCGCGGGCGAGACGGCGAAGGCGCGGCTGCTCCGGTCGCCGATGACGAGGCGGTAACCGCTCCCCGGCGTCGCGAAGGCGCCGAAATCGATGCGGTGGACATGCTCGCCGGAAGCCGGATCGTCGCCGAACGGGATCGTCCTGCCGGTCTCCAGCACGCGGCCCGAGCCGTCGAGCAGCCGCCAGTCGAGCGGCGCGGTCCGACGCATCCGGGAAGATCGCCCGCTTCGCTCCCACGGGAAGGAAGCCGAGCTGGTTCATCCGGATCGGATTGGGTGCATCGGGCGGCGCCGCGGCTCCGAGCAGCAGCACCAGCCAGGCGAAGCATTAGCTGGCGCATGTCAAGAGCCCTCGACCACTGACTGGCGCAGGGTGGCCCGCATTCGCGCGAGCAGCTCCGGCGTCGGTCGTCCCAAGCACGCCCCGCGCATCTGCCGGCAGGTGCTCGGCCGGATCGCCATTCGCGTGGAAGACATAATGGTCGAAGACCATCCGCCAGACGTCGCGCTGCTCGGGCGGCAGCGCTCTCAGCGCAAACAGGCCGAACATCAAAGCGTCATAGGGCCGGCCGATCCCCACCGGCGCATCGTTCCACCAGTAATTGACGAACAGGTTCACCTCGCTCGAGCGACTCGACCGCGTGCCACCAATGGAAAGGGATGTAGATGGCGTCGCCCGGCTCGAGCTCGGCGCTCTGCGCCGTCTCCGCCGCCTCGGCGAAGCGCGGGAACCGCTCGAGATCGGGATTGTCCGGGTCGACGAGGCTGATCGGCGTGCCGGCCGGGGTAAGCTCGAGCGGCCCGACATAGAGGTTCGCGAGCTGCTCGGGCGGAAACAAGGTGAAGCGGCGCCGGCCGGCCACGACGACACCGATATTCTCCTTGAGGTCGTAATGCGTCGCGACCCGGATGCGATTGCCGATCCACGCGCGCGGCTCGACGTCCGGCCGCACGAGATCGGTCGCATTCTCTTTCTCGAAACCCGGGCAGCAGCTGCGGGATGGTCTCCGACTGGACCGCCATGGCAAATGGGCGCGGCTGGCCGCGGTCGCGCAGCAGTCGATCGAGGAAGGGGAAGAGCGGCGACATGCCGCGAGTGAAGTTCAGCGCCCTTCAGATCGTCGCGATAGAAGAAGCGGCCCTCGATCTCCGGCTCGCCGACGATGGCGGTGACCGGCCGGTCGTCGGACCGGAAGCTCTTCATATAGGCGACCAGCTCTTCGTCCGACCGCTGCGCTGCCTGCACCGCCGGCCAATCCGCGCCGAGGCCGCGCAGCACCGCCGGCTGTCCGGCGGGGCGGATCTCGTCGAGGAAGAGGCGCCGGTCGACGCCTTCATATTCGCGGATCGGTCGCGGCGCGGGGAGGGACATCAGGACGCGCGTTTCAGGCTGAGTCCGCTCGCGCTGCCATGCTGGCGAAAGAACTCGGCCTGGGTCGGCATCCGCTCGGCCGTATGGGCGACGACCTCGCGGATATGGGCGAGCCGCTTCAGCGTCTCGGCATCCGGCAGGATGTCGGCGGCGGGATGGTAGCCGCCGGCCTCGATCCCCTGGCCGACCATCGACCGCCAGCCAGCTCGTCTCGGTGAATAGCTCGTCATGCTCGCGGAAGACGCGGCCGTTGAGCCGGAACATTTCGAGCTTGTAGGCAAGGCCCTCGGGCGGCTCCAGCGTCCGGCAATAATCCCAGAAGGCGGTGTCGTCGCGCTCCGTCGCCTTGTAGTGCAGGACGAGGAAGTCGCGGATGTCGACATATTCCCGGCTCGGTCAGCGCATTGTAGCGCTCGATCTCGAACGGGTCGAAATGGCGGGTCGGGAAGAGCGTCATTAGCCGCGCGATGCCCGTCTGGACGAAATGGATGCTGGTCGATTCGAGCGGCTCGAGAAAGCCGCCGGCAAGGCCGAGCGCGACGACGTTCTTGACCCAGGCTTTCTTGCGGTGGCCGGCCTTGAAGCGAAGCGGCCGCGGATCGGCGAGCGGCGCGCCGTCGAGATTGGCGAGCAGGGTCGCGGCCGCCTCGTCGTCCGAGACGTGTTCGCTCGAATAGACATAGCCGTTGCCGGTGCGGTGCTGGAGCGGGATTCGCCATTGCCAGCCGGCGGGGCGGGCGGTCGAGCGGGTGAGTGGTCTGGACGTCCGGACTGCTCTCGCACGCCACGGCCAGCGCGCGATCGCACGGCAGCCACGCCGACCAATCCTCGAACCCGGCCTTCAGCACCTGCTCGATCAGCAGGCGCGCGGAAGCCCGAGCAGTCGATGAACAGATCGCCTTCGACGCGGGCGCCATTCTGGAGGACGACCGCCTCGATGAAGCCGGTCTCGCCATTCTGGGCGACGTCGACGATGCGGCCTTCCGTGCGCACCACGCCCTGCGCCTCGGCCATGCCGCGCAGGTAGCGGGCGTACAGGCTCGCATCGAACTGGAAGGCATAAGCTGATGCGCGACAGCGGCGATTTGGGCTGATTCGGCCGTGGCGGTTCGAACTTGCCCTGCAAGCCGGCGACGACGCCGAGCGAATAAAGATCGAGCGGCGTCTCGTCGCCAAGCGTCAGCCCCTTCAGCCAATGATGGTGGAATTCGACCCCCATCATGTCGATGCCGTAGAAGCCGAACGGATGGACGTAGCGATGGCCGATCCGCGTCCAGTCGCGAAATTCGATGCCGAGCTTGTAGGTGGCGTTGGTGGCGCGGACGAAATCGTGCTCGTCGATGTCGAGCAATGCGTTGAACAGGTTGATCTGCGGGATCGTCGCTTCGCCGACGCCGACCGTGCCGATCTCCTCCGATTCGACCAGCTCGATCGACGAAAGTCGGGAATGTCGCCCATGATCCGCGCGAGGGCGGCGGCCGCCATCCAGCCGGCGGTGCCGCCGCCGACGATCACCACCTTGCGGATGGCATCGTCCCTCAAAAGACGAACTCCGGCAGCGGCGGCGCGGCGGGACCGGTCACGGCGCTGGTGCGGGCGATGAACTCGCCTTGGGTGGGAAGCCGCTCGCGCCGTCTGCAGATAAGCCATGGCGCATTTGCTCCATGCGCCGGCGGCGACCTTGTCTTCATCCAGCGCGTCGGCGATCGGGTCATAATCTTCCGGGCACGATATGCTGGCCGAGCATGACCGCGACCCAGCGAGGTAATGTTGAACAGCTCCAGCTCCTCGCGGAAGACGCGGCCCTTGGCCCTCCACAATGTCGAGCTTGCGCGCGAGGCTGTCGGGGATTCGCATTGTCCGGCAATGATTCCAGAAGTCGGAATCGTCGCGCTTCGTCGCATTGTAATGGAGGATGATGAAGTCGCGGACGTCCTCGAACAGGTTCTGCATCTGACGATTATATTCGTCGCGCTCGATCGGATTGAAGCGCTTGTCCGGGAACAAGGCGATCAGTCTGGCGATGCCGCTCTGGACGATATGGATGCTGGTCGATTCGAGCGGCTCGATGAAGCCGCTCGACGAGGCCCATCGCAACGACGTTCGCGTTCCAGGCCTTGAGCCGCCGGCCGGTGGTGAAGGACGAGCCGGCGCGGATCGCCGATCGGCTCGCCTTCGAGATTGGCGAGCAGCAGTCCTGCGGCCGCGTCGTCGTCCGAGATAGTGCGCTCGAATAGACGATGCCGTTGCCCATCCGGGCTGCAGCGGAATGCGCCATTGCCAGCCCTTGGGATGCGCGGTCGCGCGTGTGAACGGATCGGGCTGGCCCTCGTAGCGGCAGGGCACGGCGATCGCGCGGTCGCAGGGCAGCCAGTGCGTCCATTCCTCATAGCCGGTCTTCAGCGCCTGCTCGATCAGCAGGCCGCGAAAGCCCGAGCAATCGATGAACAGATCGCCCTCGATCTTCTCGCCCGTCGGCGAGCGTGACCGATTCGACGAAGCCGTCCTCGCCGCGCAACTGACACGTCGACGACCTTGCCCTCGATCCGCGTGCACGCCGCCACGCTCTGCATAGGTCGCGCAGGATATTTGCGCGTAGAGGCTCGCGTCGAAGTGGAAGGCGTAAAGCAGTCTGCGTACAGCGGCAAGCCCGCGTCCGGCGCGGGCCGTGCGAATTTGCCTTGCGAGGCCGCGACCGCGCTCATCGACCAGGCCGAAATGTCCGGCATCACGCGCCGCTTGCGCTCGCGCAGGTAAAGCTGGTGGAAACGGACGCCCTGCAGATCCTGGCCATAGACGCCGAACGGATGGAAATAGCGCTCGCCAATCCCGCCCCAATTCACGAATTCGATGCCGAGCTTGTAGGTGCCCTGCGGTCGCGGCGATGAACTCGTTCTCGTTGATGCCGAGCATGCGGTTGAAGGTGATGAGCGGCGGGATCGTCGCCTCGCCGACGCCGATCGTGCCGATCTCCTCGGATTCGATCAGCGTGATGCGGGTGTGGCCGTTGTCCAGGAATCGGCGCAAAGGCGGCCGCCGCCATCCAGCCCGCGGTGCCGCCGCCGACGATGACGACGTCCCGGATCGAATGTTCGTTCATCGCGCGATCTGCCTCATGAGGTTTGAAGATAAAGCGTCTGGGTCGGAAGGGTGGGCACCAGCGCCTCGATCGTGCTCCGCATCTGCGCCATCGCCTGGTCGGCGGCGGCGGGCGAGACGATGTCGATCAAAGGATCGGTGCGGCGCGGGATTACGCCCTGTCCGAGCAAGACCGCAAGCCAGGAGTCGCGAGCGAAGCTTTCCTCGTCATAGACGGGCAACCGGCCGCGCTCGCGGAACAAGGTGCAGCCTATGGGCGAGAGAGGACGGGCGGCGCCGATGGCGGCGACGTCGCGCCAGAGAGGCGTCGCTCCGACGCGACAGACGGCATAATGAAGGGTCAGGAAATCGCGGACCCGGTCCGCCTCGGCGGCGACACGGCGGTTATAATCCCACAGCTCGACAGTCGCGCAATCGCGTGTCAGGCATCATTGCCGCGACGCGGCCGATCGCCCGGTGAGCGAGGTGAAGGTTGGCCCATTCGAGCGGCTCGACCATCACTGCGGCATCGCCGACTGCGACGCAATTCTTGCGCCACGGTTCGATGAGGCGCCCGGCGCGAACGACGACCGGTGCCTCCGTCGACTCCGCCCGCAGCAGCCTCGAGCATCCGTTGCGCCTCAGCGTCTCCTAGATACGCCGACGCATAGACGAGCCCATGCGACGTCCGCGATGGCGAGGCCGCTTCCCAGCGCCAGCCGGCGCTGGTGGCGATCGCCTTGTCCAGCGACGGAAGCTCCGCCGGCGGATCCGTCTCGGTGAACAGAATGCGGTCGCAGGGCAGCCAGCGGCCCCAATCCTCGAACCTGTTATCCAAAGCGGAACGGACGCGCCCTGCCGGTCCCGTGCAATCGATGAAGAGGTCGCCACGCTGCTCCCTTCCATCGGCCAGGCAAAGCGCATCGATGAAACCGTCTTCGCCGCGCAGCCGAACGTCGACAATTTCGCCCGCGCGCTCGACGGCGCCGAGATGGGTGGCATAGGCACGCATCATCTCGCGGTAGCGCGCGAGATTGATCGCCAGTCCGTAATCGTAGCCGGCGAGGGGAGAGCCGGGCTCCCCGCCGGGATGAACGAAGCGCTTGGCCTGAGCCATGGCGGCAGCCGCCGAGAAACTCTCGAAGGGTGCTGCCCCGCCAAGCTTGGCTGCGCGCACCCAATGGTGATGGAAGGAACCGGTGCCCAGGGGCTGGCCATGATCGCCATAGGCATGGACGTAGGAAGAGCGGTCTTCGGCCCAGCCTTCGAAGCTGGTGCCGAGGCGGAAGCTGCTGCCCGCGCGGACGACCGTATCCCTCTCAGTCAGGCCAATCTCCGCGTGAAACTTGACGATCGATGGCAAGGTGCTGCCGATCCGCTCCGCCAGCGCGTCGGGCGGCGGCGGGATGGGGACGATCGTCACTCCAAGTGTTGGCAGGCGCTTACGAAGCGCAGCCGCCGCCGACCAGCCGACGACGCCTCCGCCGGCGACCACCACCTCGCGAATGGGTGATCCTCCGCTCATATCACGCAGCCATCGGGCAATAGCGCGAAACGTGGCCGAGATGGTCGGGCATGCTCGCCGCCGTGGCGCGAATTTCAACGCGCAGTGACTCCATGGCCCGCGCCAGCGCAGTCGGCGGGCGGGGCATCGGCGCCGCATGTCATGGCTCTCCGGCATGATGTGCTGACCGAGATAGACGGAGATCCAGCTCCCCTCCAGGAAGATGCCCTCGCGGTAGGCGATGACCCGGCCGTGGCGGCGGAACAGCTCGATCTTTTCGCGCAACGTGTCCGGTATCTCCATGTTGCGCACATAATCCCAGAAGGGCTCTCCGACACGTTGGTTGGCGTGATAGTGGAGGATTAGAAAATCCCGGATCCGGTCATATTCGAGGTCGATCAGTCGGTTGAACTCATCCCGATCGACGTGAGAAATCTGCTTCTCCGGGAATAACTCGAGCAGAAACGTAATCGCCTGTTGGATGAGATAGATGCTGGTCGATTCCAGAGGTTCCAGGAAGCCGCTGGCGAGGCCGACCGCGACGCAATTATGGACCCAGCTGCGCTCGCGCCGGCCGGCCTTGAAGCGAAGCAGGCGCGGCTGCGCGATGATCTCGCCCTCGACGGCGTCGACGATCGCCGCTGCCGCTTCATCATCGGAAAGGAAGGCGCTCGAATAGACGTAGCCGTTGCCGGTCCGGTTCTGGAGCGGAATGCGCCAGCGCCAGCCTGCCGGCATCGCGATCACCCCGGTATAAGGCGTCAGTGCAGTCTCGGTGCGGCACGGCACCGGCGCGGCGCGGTCGCAGGGCAGCCAATGGGACCAATCCTGGAACGGTTCGCCCAGCGCCTTGCCGATCAGCAAGCGAGACGAAGCCCGAGCAGTCGACGAACAGGTCGCCCTCGATCACCTCGCCGCTTTCCATCCGGATCGAACGGATGTCGCCGGTCTCGCCGTCGCGCTCCACGTCGACGACGCGGCCTTCGGTGCGTCTGGCGCCCAGTCCCTCCGCGAACGCGCGCAGATAGGGCGCATACGAGGGTGGCGTCGAACTGATAGGCATAGCCGAAGGTCGAATTGAGCTGGCTGAGGTCCGGCGACGGCAGCTCGAAGCGGTTGAGCCTGGCCACCATGCAGGCCAAGCGAATATTCTTCGATTGGCGCGACCGGCCGGCCTTCCTGCTTCATGCGCAGCCAATATTGGTGGAAGTCGACGCTGCTCCGCGCCGCGGCCGAACGTGCCGAACGGATGGACGTACGAATCGCCCTCCCGGCCCCATCCTTGGAATTCGATGCCGAGCTTGAAGGTGGCTCGGGTCGCTGGCCATGAACTCGGCCTCGTTTATGCCGAGTCGCTCGTTGAAGCCGCGGATGTGGGGAAGCGTCGCCTCGCCGACTCCGACGATTCCGATCGCTTCCGATTCGACGAGATGGACGGTGGCGCGTGCCGGCAGCAGCTTCGGCGATTGCGGCAGCCGTCATCCAGCCGGCGGTGCCGCCGCCGACGATGATAACGTTCACTTTTTCGCGTTCGGCCATGTGTACCCGCCCTGTCCTTTTTTAGGGCGGTCCTTTTGGCCGGGTCAATGAAGTCGCTTGAGCGACACGCGGGATGTGCCGAAAAGGCTATCTTTTACAGCGGCTTGGCTAGACTGTTGCAAAGCCGTCACAGAAGTGACCTTTTCGCGGTTGCAGGCGGTGCGACGGCCCGGTGCGCTCTTGCCGCCGGTTGCGGGCCGGGTTATCCAAGCTCGACGAACGAGAGTAGCGCACGGTTGTGTTAGCGCTACCATACATGGGGAGGTTCTTCGATGGCTTCATCGGTCAGCATGCGTCGAGATGCGAACTTTGGCTCGCTTCTTCGGAGCGGCGCGTCGTTGCTCGCCGTATGCGCGTTCGCTGCCGCGACGCCCGCTTTTGCGCAGCCCGCGCAAAATGGCGGCACGGGTTCGCAGGCGGGCGCCGGCACCGCCGGCAACACACAGGATTCGGGCTCCGGGGCCGACAGCGGTGCGGCCGCAGCCGCACAGGGAGGCGGCGATCAGGGCACGATCGTCGTGACCGGCATTCGCCAGAGCCTTGCCAATTCGCAGAACATCAAGCGCAATTCCGATACCGTCGTCGATGCGATCACCGCGCAGGACATCGGCGCCCTTCCCGACCGGTCGGTGACGGAGGCGCTGCAGCGCGTCCCGGGCGTCGCCATGAACCGCTTCGCGGGCAGCAATGACCCGGATCACTTCTCGGTCGAGGGCTCGGGTGTCGTCGTCCGCGGGCTCACCTTCGTCCGTTCGGAATTCAATGGCCGCGATACCTTCTCGGCCGGCGTGTACGGTCAGGCGATCAACTTCGCCGATGTGCCGTCCGAGCTGCTCGGGTCGGTCGAGGTCTATAAGAACGTGACCGCCGAGATGATCGAGGGCGGCCTTGCCGGCACCGTCAATCTCAATACGCGTCTGCCGTTCGACAATAAGGGTCTCCACGTCAGCTTCGACATGGAGGGCAATTATGGCGACATGAGCAAGCGACTGAGCCCCACCGGTTCGTTCCTGATCAGCGATACGTTCGATACCGGTATCGGCCGCATCGGCTTCCTGGCCGATGTCTCCTATTCGGAGATCTTGAGCCGCGCCGACGGCATCCAGGTCACCAACTTCCAGACCCGCGACAATTCGGCGGTCACCCAGGCCGATACGGTCGCGACGCAGACCTGCCGTAATGCGTTGCCGAGCAACAGCGATGCGGTGGGCTATCCGGCAACAAGACTGCGCCGTTTGCGGCGGGGCAATCCTGCGTGACCGCACCGCCTGCCGGGGCGAATGGTTTCGCGGATTAGTCGGCGCTTCAATATGCTCCGCTCGGCGGCCAGTTCCGGACCGAGGATTATGACCGCACCCGCAAGGGGTTCGATGCTGCGATGCAGTGGGAAAGCCTCGACCGGCGCGCCAACCTGACGCTCCAGTTCCTTCGCACCGACTCCACCAACGCCTGGGGCGAGCATACGTTCGAGAGCGCGCCGGATCTGTCCGAATACAACACCTATCCCGCGGGCTGCCAGCAGAACGGCAACTGGTCCGGCAATGGATCCACGCGCGCCCAATGCCCGGTCGGTGGCTTTCAGAACTATCAATATGGCTCGAACAACGTCTTCGAGAGCGGGTTCATCACCTTGCCGGGCAGCGGATGGCGGTCTGCCGACAGTGGCGGTGCCGGCGACGTGCCGACCGGCGGCATCCAGCAATCGCTGTCCGACCGCCAGGTGACCGAGCACAACGTCGTCAACGATTTCGGCGCGAACTTCAAGTTCAACCCGAACCGCATTGGTCCTTCAACCTCGACGGCGACTATACGCATGCGCCAGCATGACGACCTCGACGTCAGCGTTTTCGGCTCGACCTTCGCCGACGAACAGCTGAACATTAACGGCAATATTCCGCAGATCACTCCGCACGAGCCGCTCTACCTGGCGGCCACCTGGGCCGGAGGCGTCGGGGGTTGCAGTCTTCCGACCAAACAGTGTCCTAATTTGAATCTTGCCGGCATGGGGGCCGGGCTCGCGCGGCATGTCAGTGAGACCGATGCCCAATATTTTCAGGATCCGGCCAATGAATTCTGGCGTGCGGCGATGGATCATATCGAGCACAGCACCGGCCATGAATGGGCGTTCAAGGGAGACGGCATTTACAATTTCGATGACGGCTCATTCCTGAATCGGGTCAAATTCGGTGCTGCGTTATGCGGACCGCCAGGAGACGATTCGCTACACCAATTACAATTGGGGTGCGCTGAGCGAAATCTGGTCGGGCAATGAGCCCGTGTGGATGAATCAGACACCTGGCAGCGCCTCATTCTATTCTTTCCCCGGCTTCTTCCGCGGCGAAACCCCGGGACCCGTTGGGGGATATTATTATAATGGCGATTTGCTGAACGATTATAACGGCTCCTCTTCTTTCTTCCAGAGCGTGGAGAGGCAGTGGGACGCGAATGGCTCGACGGCGAGTGGCTGGGTGCCGCTTTCCGATCGCGCCGGCGTCATTCCGGGCACTCCCTTCCTGCCGAGCGAGATCCAGGACGTCAGCCAGAAGAACACAGACGCCTATCTGATGCTCAGTTTCGGCAACGACAATCCGATCTTCGGCGACGTGAAGCTGAGCGGCAATCTCGGCGTTCGTTTCGTCAATACCCGCGTCCGCTCCGAAGGCGCGATCCAGATCACCGAACAAGAGCTTGGAGTGCAGGACAACTACACTACGCGTTGCCCACAGGGCCAGGCAGTGCCGCCGCCAGGCGTCCCACCGGGGGCCGTGACGTCACAGCCGAGTGGCGTCTGCTTGCTCACTGCGGCGCAATATGCGCAACTGCAGCAATTCGCTGGGAACGGGACGAATCTGGTCACGCCGAGCACGGCGAACACCAACAACAACCAGTGGCTTCCGAGCCTGAACCTGAAGTTCGATATCGGACGGCAAGTCGTGGTTCGCTTCGCCGCGTCGAAGGTAATGACGTTGCCGGATCTGGCGAGCATCCGCAACTCGCTGACGGCCAGCTTCGATTCGAGCAGCGGCATCGTCACGTTCAACGTCGGCAACCCGATATCTGAAGCCGATGACCGCGAATCAGCTCGATCTGACGGCGGAATGGTATTTCGCCAAGGTCGGCTCGCTCACCTTTGACGCCTTTTATAAGGACGTCTCCAACTTCTTCTATTCCAGCACGATCGACCGTACCTTGACACAAAACGGTGTCACGGCAGAGATCGCCGTTCGCGGGCCGTCCAATTACAACGGCCACGGCAAGATCAAAGGTTTTGAAGTCGCTTACCAGCAGACGTTCGACTTCTTGCCCTGGATCTTCAGCGGGTTCGGCGTCAGCGCGAATTACACCTATATCCAGAGCCAGGGACTCCCGAATTCCTTCCTGAATACGGGCGTACCGGACAGCACGAGCACGGTTGCGCCGGGGCATCTGCCAATGGAGCAGCTGTCGAAGCACAATGTGAACGTCGAAGCCTTCTACGAGAAGGGTCCGGTTTCGCTCCGGGTTGCCTATAATTGGCGCTCGCGGTTCCTTTTGACCGCTTCGGACGTGATTTATCCTTATTATCCGATTTTCAATGACGCTGCAGGATATCTGGACGCATCCGCATTCATAAATATTAATAAGCAAGTGAAGGTCGGTATCCAGGGGGTGAATCTTCTGAATACGATTACGAAGACGGAGCAGCAATTCACCACAAGCGGGTTGCTCGGCCCACGCTCTTATTACATGAATGATCGTCGTTACTCGATCATTCTGCGAGCCAACTTCTAGACTTCCATCGTCCGTCCTCGACCCCCTCCGCCACGCGCGGAGGGGGTTTCTTTCTGCGCGAAAAGAGGCTCGCCTGCTTCGGAGCAGCCGCCTAGGATCGTCTCGTCGGAGCCGCGACTGCATGCGGTCGGCGGGAGGAAAATCCTGAGCCAGGGTCCGCGCGAGATGAAGGAGATCAAAGGACTCGATCCGTCGCGCTTTCGCGTGGAGATCGTGCCCGGTCACGAGCCGGTGGTGCTTCGCGGGCTGGTCTCCGAATGGCCGATGGTCCGGGCGGCCCGGCGCTCGGCCGAAGACGCCGCCGCCTATGTCCGCCGGTTCGATCGCGGCGCCCCGGTCGAGGCCTTTGTCGGCCCGCCGGAAATCGGGGGGCGCTTCTTCTATGGACAGGATCTCGCCGGCTTCAATTTCGAGCGGCAGCGCGCGACGATCGCCGACATACTTCGCTTCCTGCTCGGATCGGCCGGAGACGAACAGGGGCGTTCCGTCTATGTCGGCTCGACGCCCGTTCCCGAGATCCTGCCCGGCCTGGCCGGCGAGAATCCGCTGCCAATGCTCGACGGAACCGGCGCCGTTCCGCGCATCTGGATCGGCAATGCGACGGTGGTCAGCACCCATTTCGATGAATCCGACAATATTGCCTGCGTCGCCGCAGGGCGGCGGCGCTTCACCTTGTTTCCGCCCGAGCAGGTGGCTAACCTCTATGTCGGCCCGCTTGACCATACGATGGCGGGGCAGCCGACCAGCATGGTGCGCCTGGGCGCGCCCGATTTCGAAGCGCATCCGAAATTTCGCGAGGCGCTCGCCGCCGCCCAGATCGCGGAGCTCGAGCCGGGCGACGCAATCTACATCCCCACCTTGTGGTGGCACCATGTCGAGGCGCTCGAGCCGTTCAACATCCTCGTCAATTACTGGTGGCAGGACGCGCCGCCCGATAACGGCTCGGCTTTCGAGGCGATGGTGCATGCCATTCTCACGATCGGGAATCTGCCCGATTATCAGCGCAATGCCTGGCGCGCCTTCTTCGAACATTATGTGTTCCGGCCGGACGGCGATCCCGCCGCGCACCTACCGCCGGACCAGCGCGGCATCCTTGCGGAATCGACGCCGCAGCTCCGCCAGCGCATCCGGCAATTCCTGATGCGCGCGCTCAGCCGCTATTGATTCTTGTCCGCCTGCCCCGGCGCGTGCGGGAAGCGGAGCGATTCATAATAAGCGAGCGGGTGCGCCGGCGGCGCCATGCCGGTCGGCAGCGGCCGGTGGGAGATGCTCTGGAAATAAGCGATGCAGGCGTCGCGCCACCATTGCGCCTCCTGCTCCTGGACGGCGAGGAAGGCTGAGACCTGCGCATAGCGTTCCGGGTCGACGAGCGGCTCAAGCGTGGCCCAGGTCCGCCGCATCTCCCCCACTTTCTCGACTCCGCCGGTGTAGCGCAGGACCAGTTCGTCCCAGAGCGTGCGGCCGGTGTCGAGCCGATAGTCCCACGGCACATGATGGAACCAGAGGAGGTAATCGTCGCCGACCGTGCGCAGATCGGCGAAGCGCCGCGCCACCTCCGGCGCATATTGGGCGACGGCATTGCTGCCGGTCGCGGTCCGGTCGAAGCCGATGCCCTTCGCGTCGGCGCGGTGATAGTAAACCGGGTTCCATTCCGGCCGCTTCATATTGTTCACCCACGGCGCCGGACCGTAATGATGGTCGGAGCCCATGAGATGCGCGAGGCCGAGCGGCGTCATGTAATCGACCACCGCCTGGCGCGAGCCCATCATCATCGGCACGATCGCGTCGACCAGGCGCGGATCGTTGCCCCATGTCATCCGCGTCCATTCCTCGGCGATCGCGCGCGCCGGACATCTGCGGGTCCCAGGCCAGGCGGCCGAAGGCATACCAGTTCGCCTGGTTGAATTGCGATCCGCTCCAATTGCGGTCCGTACCGGTATTGGCGACGCCCGCCATCAGGGTCAGGCCGTGCCCGTCGAGCGTTCCGTCGACGACCTTCGCCACGGTCGATCCCGGCCCGTGCGCAGTGGTGTCGAAGGCCAGCACCTCCTCCCACATCGTGCCGAGATAGGCGAGGTGGGTGGCGAAGCCGAGATATTCCTTGGTGATCTGCACTTCGAGACCCAACGGCGTCTTCGGCATCGCGCCGAACAGGGGATGGAAAGGCTCGCGCGGTTGGAAATCGAGGGGGCCGTTCTTCACCTGCAGGATGACGTTGGGCGCGAACTTGCCGTCGAGCGGCTTGAACTCATTGTAAGCCTGCTTCGTCCGGTCCTCCGGATCGTCGGACGAATAGACGAAGGCTCGCCAGATCACGATTCCGCCGTGCGGCGCCAGCGCCTCGGCGAACATATTGGCGCCGTCGGCATGGCTGCGCTTGTAATCCTGCGGCCCCGGTTCGCCTTCCGAATTGGCCTTGACCAGGAAGCCGCCGAAATCGGGGATCAGCCGGTAGATTTCGTCGGCCTTCGCCTTCCACCAGGCGCGCACCCGCGGGTCGAGCGGATCGGCGGTCTTGAGGCCGCCAATCTCGATCGGCGCCGAGAAACGCGCCGAGAGATAGACGCGCACGCCCCAGGGCCGGAACGCGTCGGCAAGCGCCGCCGCTTTCTCCAGCCATCGCGTGCTGAGCGCGTCGGCCTTGGCGTTGACGTTGTTGAGCACAGCGCCGTTGATGCCGATCGACGCATCGGCCCGCGCATAATCGGTGTAGCGCGGGTCCTTCCACTCCGGCAGCTGCCACCAGTCCCACAGCGACTGGCCGGCATAGCCGCGCTCGACCCAGCGGTCCGGATTGTCCCAATGGTCGAGCATGCGCAGCTTCACCTTGGGCGCGTCGGCAATGTCGAGCGCATCGATCGGCTGGCGGGTCTGGATGAGGCGGAGGAAGGCGAAGGCGCCGTAGAGAAGGCCGCGGTCGCTATTGGCCGCAATCACGGTGGCGCTGTGTCCGCCGAGGCGGACGCTGCGGATCAGATAGCCTTCGTCGCCGAGCGGTCCGAGCGGCAAATGGAGCGCCGCGATAGCTGCGGAAGAGTCCGGCGTGACGAGCAAGATCGCGCCGTCCCGGTCGGCCGCTCGAACGGCATTGATCGGTTTCGCAAGCAAGCCAGCCAGCCCGCGCTCCAATTCCTCTCGTCCGGATTGCACGATCGGACTCGTACCGGGGGCGACGATCTCGCTCGCGCGGGCGGCGTAGACCGCGCGTTGCGGCATCTCGACGGGATCGTAGCGCAGCCACAACCGGTAGCCGTCGTCGGCACGCGCAGCGGCCGGCGCGAGTAGCAGCAGGACGAGAAAAGCGAGCAATGTCTTCGCCATTGTGACGTCTCCCTTAGCCTGTTAGCGGTAACAGAAGAAGAGGAAGCGACATGGACCTGAGCCGCCGTGAAACCCTTGTTCTCGGCGCGTCGCTGGCGGCGGCGAGCGTGGCCGAGGCTTCAATTCCCAACATTCCCGGCGTTGGCGAATCGCTGAACCATGCGGCGCAGAAGGGTGGCCGCCGCTTCGGCTCCGCCGTCGGCTTGGGACGACCCGATCGGCCCAGCGCCTTCAGCGACCCGAAATACCGGCAGCTTATCTCGTCCGAATGCGGGCTGATCGTCCCCGAGAACGAGCTCAAATGGCAGTGGATACGGCACGACCCCAAAGGCTTCGATTTCCGCGGCGGCGACCGATTGCTCGCCTGGGCGAATTCGCAGGGGCTCGCCATGCGCGGCCACAACCTCGTCTGGCACCACCCCAAATGGTGGCCGGCCTGGGTGACGAATTACGATTTCGGCCCGCATCCCGCCGCCGAGGCCGCGCGGATGCTGCACGAGCATATCGAGACTGTGTGCCACCATTATCCGACGATCCGCAGCTGGGACGTCGTCAACGAAGCGGTCGACGCCGGGACCGGGGGGATGCGCGAGACGGTCTTCTCGAAAGCGATGGGCAGCGCCGATGCGGTGCTCGACCTCGCCTTCCGCACCGCGCGCGAAGCGGCGCCGCACGCCCAGCTCGTCTACAACGACTATATGAGCTGGGAGGCGGGCAACGAGCCCCACCGCGCCGGCGTACTCCGCTTGCTCGAGCGCTTCCGCAAGAACGGCACGCCGGTCGACGCGCTCGGCGTCCAGTCGCATATCGGCAGCGGCAACAATCCGGGCGATGCGCCCGTCTTCGGCCCCCACGACGAGCGCGCCTGGCGCCATTTCCTCGATGAGGTGACCGGCATGGGCTACGAGCTGCTGATCACCGAATTCGACGTCAACGATCGCGGCATCAAGGGCGACATCGCCACCCGCGACCGCGAGGTGGCGGCTTATGCCCGCGCCTATCTCGACCTGATGCTGAGCTACAAGCAGCTCGGCGACATCCTCGCCTGGGGCATCGTCGATAAGTATAGCTGGCTGCAGCAGCGTCCGGCGCGCGCCGACGGTCTGCCCAAAAGATGCACGCCGTACGATTCGAACTTCCGGCCCAAGCCGCTCCGCGCGGCGATGGCGGCTTCGTTCCGCGGAGCCGTTCCGCACCGCGGCTGATGTGGCGCCTCCTCTCCCTGCTGCTCTTCCTTTTCGCGGCGCCCGCTCTGGCCTGTGAAGGGCCGGCGGCGATTTGCGCCGAGAAAGCACCGAACGCGCTCGCGCTGATTGCGGCGGGACGGCCGCTCCGGATTGTGACGGATGCGCATGACGATCCTGGCGTGCTGGATGCCGCTGCCAATCTCCGCATCGATTTCGGCCGTGTCGCTGGCAATGCCGAACCGCGCGCCGGCACCGATGCGATCATTGTCGGCACGATCGGTCACGATGCCACCATCGACGCGCTGATCCGCGACCATCGGCTCGACGTCAGCAACGTCGCCGGCCGCTGGGAGGCGTTCGCGCGCCAGGTTGTCGAGCGTCCGGCGCCCGGCATCGCGCGGGCTCTGGTGATCGCCGGCGCGGACCGGCGCGGCACGATCTTCGGCATCTACGATCTGTCGCGGCGAGATCGGCGTCTCGCCCTGGAACTGGTGGGCTGACGTGCCGCCGCTCCACCATGCCGACCTTTATGTGCTGGCAGGGCGGCTCACCGACGCGCCGGTGGTCAGATATCGCGGCTTCTTCATCAACGACGAGGATCCGGCTTTGCTCGGCTGGGCGAAGGCGCGGCTTCGGCGGCTTCAACCACAGGATGTACGCCCACGTCTTCGAGCTGACTGCTGCGGCTCCGCGCGAACCTCCTCTGGCCGGCCATGTGGGGCAAGAGCTTCTACGAGGACGATCCCGAGAATGCCCGGCTCGCCGAGGAGATGGGCGTGGTGATCGGCACCTCGCACCACGAGCCGCTGATGCGCGCCCATGTCGACTGGGAGCATCATGGGCAGGGGCCGTGGGACTATACGCAGAATGCCGAGCGGCTCCGCGCCTTCTGGCGGGAGCGGGATGGAGCGGACGCAGGGCGACGACCGCATCGTCACCATCGGCATGCGCGGCGACGGCGACAAGCCGATGACGCAGGGCACGGCGGTCCCGCTGCTCGAACGGATCGTCGCCGACCAGCGCAGGATCATCGAGGACGTGACGCACCGCCCCGCCGCCGAGACGCCGCAGGTGTGGGCGCTCTACAAGGAGGTGCAGGATTATTACGATGCCGGCATGCGGGTGCCGGACGACGTCACCCTGCTTTTCTCCGACGACAATTGGGGCAATCTGCGCCGCCTGCTGCCGCTCGGCACGCACCGCGCCGGCGGCTCGGGCATCTACTATCATTTCGATTATGTCGGCGGCCCGCGAAACTACAAGTGGATCGACACCAACCAGATCGAGCGGGTCTGGCAGCAGATGCGGCTCGCCGACGAATATGACGCGGACCGGCTGTGGATCGTCAATGTCGGCGACATCAAGCCGATGGAATTCCCGACCAGCTTCTTCCTCGACATGGCCTGGAATCCGAAGGCGATGACCCTGGCGCGGATGGGGGCCTATCCGCGCGACTGGGCGGCGGAACAGTTCGGACCGGAGCATGCGGCCGCGATCGGCGACATCCTCCAGCGCTACGGCCAGCTCATCGCCCGTCGAAAGCCGGAGCTGCTCGATGCGAACACTTACTCGTTCAACGGCGAGTGGGATCGCGTGATGGCGGATTGGGTGGCCCTTCGCGTCGACGCTGAAGCGGTCGAGGCCGCTTTGCCGGCGGCGCAACGCGATGCCTATTTCGAGCTCGTCCTCCACCGCGTACTGGCGGCGGAGAATCTGCATCGTCTTTATTGGGCGGTCGCAAAGAACCGCTTCTACGCTCAGCAGAAAAATCCGCTCGCCAACGCGATGGCGGACGTGGCGGAACGTGCCTTCGCTCGCGATGCTGAAATCCGCCGCCGCTACGAGGTCGGCACGGCCGGCGGTAAATGGACGCAGATGATGGCGCAGACCCATATCGGCTATACCGGTTGGCAGCAGCCGGACCGCGATGTCATGCCGGCGGTGCGGAGGATCGATGGACCCGTACCGGCCGCTCCCGTTCGCGGCGGGTTCACCCTCTTGGCGCCCCAGCCGTCTGCCGAAAGCAAGGCGGCGAGGGTCGGCAGCGCCTTCGTCGAACAGGATGGCATCATTGCCATCGAGGCAGAGCACCATACCGAGGCGGTCGGCGAAAACGGTGTCGGCTGGATGACGATTCCCTATCTTGGCAAGACGCTTTCCGGCGTGACGACGAGCTCCGATACGTTCGCGCCGATCGAGCATCCCGGCGGAAGCGCCGCCCATCTAAGCTACGAAATATGGCTCGACCGCGCCGGGCCGCTGGACGTGCTCGTCTACGCCTCGCCCGGGCTCGACATCAGCGGCCATGGCCGGCAGCGTTACGCCGTTTCGATCGACGGCGCCGCGCCGCAGATCGTCAATCTGCTGGCCGGCGACAATGAGGCGAAATGGGGCCGTGCCGTCGCGGACGCTATCCGCATCGGGCGCAGCCGGATCGAAACCGCGTCGCCGGGCCGGCATGTCGTCAAGCTGTGGCTGGTCGATCCGAACGTCGTCTTCCAGCGGCTGGTTGTCACCCGCGGGCCGTTACCCGCCTCTTATCTGGGACCGCCGGAGAGCCCCAGGCGCTAGCCGGTGCGTTGTGGAAAGCGGCGCCGTCATGATATTCGGCGCTCGAAGAGGAGGTTGCCATGCGCCCTGCCATCCCGCTCCTGCTTGCTCCGTTGCTGCTCACCGGCTCGGTCGCCTTGTCGAGCGCGCCGCGCGGTGACGATCGCGCCGCTCCGCCCGGCGCGGTGCGCTGCATCGATCCGCATCTCATCATCGCCCGCCATCCGGAGCGGCCGAACGGAATCGTGTTCGAAATGGCCGGCGGAATTACCTATCGCAACGATCTGATCGGCGCCTGTCCCGGTGTCGCCCGCGCCACAGCCGCGAGCATCGTTCAGATTCAGCCGGACAGCGGCAATCTCTGCACGAACGATCACGTCAGCGTTTACGACCCCGTCGAGACCCGGGGCAACGGCGCCACCGCCCGCTGCCGGCTCGGAACCTTTGTGCCGATCCCGACGCACTAAGGCGGGACGGGGCGCGACACGTCCCTCTCGATTGTGATAGCGCTACCAGGAACGAAGTCCGGGAGTGCTCGCAATGAAGGTCGCGGCCGTCTTGCTTCCGCTGGCGCTCGCCGCCGCGCCCGCTTTGAGCGCGAGCGTGACGACCGCGCCTTACGGGATCGCGAAGAACGGGCAGAAGGTGAGGCAGGTCACGCTCACCAACGATAGCGGCATGGTCGTGAAGATCATCAATTACGGCGCCGACGTCACCGACATTATCGTTCCGGACGCGCGGGGGCGGAAGGCGAATGTCGCGCTCGGCTTCGGCAGCCTGGCCGATTACGAGGCGAAGAATGGCGATTATGCCTTCGGCGCGGTGATGGGCCGCTATGCCGGCCGCATTGCCAACGCCCGTTTCATGCTCGACGGGAAGGAGATCAGGCTCGTCGCCAATGACGGGCCGAACGCCCTTCACGGCGGACCGAATGGCCTCTTCACCAAGGTCTGGGCCATGGCGCCGTTCAAGCAAGGCCGGATCGTCGGTGCGGTGCTGCATTATGTGAGCCCGGACGGCGAGCAGGGCTTTCCGGGGCAGCTCGACATCCAGGTCACCTACAGCCTCGAACCCGACAATGCGCTGCGCATCGACTATGCGGCGCGGACCTCGAAGCCGACCGTCCTCAACCTCACCAACCATAGCTATTTCAACCTCGCCGGCGCTGGATCGGGGACGGTGTTGCATCACCGGCTGCAGATCCTGTCCGACAAGCTGATGGAATCGGATCAGGGCGGCATTCCCGATGGCCGTTTCCTCCCCGTCGCCGGGACGCCGTTCGACTTCCGGCAACCGAAGGCGATCGAGAGCATGATCGATCGTCCCCATCCGCAAATGGAGGGAAGGCGCGGCTTCAATCATAGCTGGGTGCTGCCGTTCGATGGCCGACTGCACCTCGCGGCACGGCTGGAAGATCCCAGCTCGGGCCGTCAGCTGGAGGTGCTGACCACCGAACCCTCGCTCACCGTCTATACCGGCAATTATTTCAGCGGCCGCGACAAGGGCGCGCAGGGCGTGATCTACCGTCCGCATGACGGGATCGCGCTGGAGGCCCAGCATCTCTCCGACAGCCCCAACCGGCCCGAATTTCCGACGACTCTGCTGAAGCCGGGGCAGATTTTCCGCTCGACCACGATTTACCGTTTCTCCAATGCAGGCGCGCGATGAACGAATCCTACAAGCCCGATCCCGACCGCTATGACGGCCGCATGCCCTATCGGCGCTGCGGGCGGAGCGGGCTCGATCTTCCCGCGATCTCGCTCGGCCTCTGGCAGAATTTCGGCGGCGCCGACGTGTTCGAGACCGGCCGCGCGATCCTGCGCCGCGCCTTCGATCTCGGCATCACCCATTTCGATCTCGCCAACAATTACGGGCCGCCCTACGGCTCGGCCGAGGAGAATTTCGGCCGAATCCTGGCCGCCGATTTCCGGCCGTATCGCGACGAGCTGATCGTCTCGACCAAGGCCGGCTACGACATGTGGCCCGGGCCCTACGGGATTGGCGGCTCGCGCAAATATCTGCTCGCCAGCCTCGACCAGAGCCTGAAGCGGATGGGGGTCGACTATGTCGACATCTTCTATTCGCACCGGGTCGATCCCTCGACGCCGCTCGAGGAGACGATGGGTGCGCTCGCCCAGGCGCACCGCCAGGGCAAGGCGCTCTATGTCGGCATCTCCTCTTACTCGCCCGAGCTGACGCGCATCGCCTACGACATATTGCACTCGGAAGGCGTGCCCTTGCTGATCCACCAGCCCAGCTATTCGATGCTGAACCGCTGGATCGAGCAGGGCCTGCTCGACACGCTCGACGATCTGGGCGTCGGCTGCATCGCCTTCTCTCCGCTCGCCCAAGGCATGCTGACCGGCAAATATCTTGGCGGCATTCCCGAGGACGCGCGCGCGGCCAAGCATGGCTCGCTTGGCGAGGGACTGCTCAATAAGGACAACCTCGAGCGGGTGCGGGCGCTGAACGGTATCGCCGAGGCGCGCGGGCAGAGCCTCGCGCAGATGGCGATTGCCTGGGTGCTGCGAGACACGCGCGTCACCTCCGCCCTGATCGGCGCCCGCACCGTCGCGCAGCTGGAGGATTCGCTCGGCGCGCTGAGGCGGCTCGACTTTAGCGACGAGGAGCTGGCGCAGATCGACGCTTATGCGCAGGATGGCGGGATCGACATCTGGAATGACTCGTCGAGCGTCACACCGGGAGAGATTGCCTGATGAAGTTGTTGCGTTTCGGCGAGGCGGGGGCCGAGCGGCCGGGTATGCTCGATGACGGGGGCCGCATCCGCGACCTGTCGCGGCGGGTCGCCGACATTGCCGGAGAGACCTTGTCTCCGACCGGACTTGCCGCGCTTGCCGCGATCGATGTCGGAGCGTTGCCGGTCGTTGAGGGCCAGCCCCGCCTCGGCCCCTGCGTCGGGAGGATCGGCAAGTTCCTCTGCATCGGCCTCAATTATGCCGATCATGCGGCGGAGACCGGCGCCAAGGTGCCGCCCGAGCCGGTCCTGTTCATGAAACCGACCAGCGCGATCGGTGGCCCGAACGACGACCTGCGTAAGCCGCGCGGATCGGAGAAGATGGATTGGGAGGTCGAGCTCGGCATCGTCATCGGCACCCGCGCCAAATATGTGAGCGAGGCGGAGGCGGCGGACCACATTGCCGGCTGGTGCGTGATCAACGACGTCTCCGAACGCGACTATCAGATGAATCGGCACGGCACTTGGGACAAAGGCAAGGGCTGCGACACGTTCGGCCCGGTCGGCCCCTGGCTGGTGACTCGCGACGAAGTGCCGGATCCGGGCAATTTATCGCTCTGGCTGGAGGTGAACGGCCATCGCTATCAGGACGGCACGACCGCGACGATGGTCTACAAGCCAGCTTTCCTCGTTTCCTATCTCAGCCAGTTCATGACCCTTTACCCTGGCGACGTCATCGCCACCGGCACGCCGCCGGGCGTCGGTATGGGGCAGAAGCCGCCGGTCTTCCTGAAAGAGGGCGATATAGTCGAGCTGAGCGTCGAGGGGTTGGGCGTGCAGCGCCAAAGGGTGGTCTCCGATTAGCGGCTTCACGCGGCGGGGGGCGATCGGCACCGCGGCCGCGGCCGCGGCTCGCGCCGCGAGCCTGCGCGCTGCCGTACCGGGACCGGTGCGGCCGACATGGGACTCGCTCGCGAGTGCCTTTCGGGTCCCCGAATGGTTCCGCGACGCCAAGTTCGGCATCTGGGCGCATTGGGGACCGCAATGCCAGCCCGAAGCGGGTGACTGGTATGGGCGGCTGATGTACGTGCAGGGCCAGCCGGCCTACGACCATCACCTCCGCCATTACGGCCATCCCAGCCGTACCGGCTTCATCGACATTATCGGCCAGTGGAAAGCTGAGGCATGGCAGCCGGAGCAGCTGGTCGATCTCTACCGCAAGGCCGGCGCCCGCTATTTCGTGGCGCTCGCCAATCACCACGACAATTTCGACACGTTCGACAGCGCTCATCACGGCTGGAACGCGGTCCGGGTAGGGCCGAAGCGAGACCTGATCGGCGGCTGGGCGAAGGCCGCGCGGCGGGCGGGGCTGCGCTTCGGCGTTTCCAACCACAGCTCGCACGCCTGGCATTGGTGGCAGACCGCTTATGGCTATGACGCCGAAGGGCCGTTGCGCGGCGCCCGCTATGACGCCTTCTGGCTGCGGCGCCCGGACGGCCGCGGCAAATATTGGGCGGGGCTCGATCCGCAGGACCTTTATACCGGTCCCTCCTTCGTGCCGCCGGACGGGATCACGAGCATCAAGGCGATGAACGCCTGGCACGATACGCGCGACGGCCAATGGCACGAGGAGCTACCCGCGCAGAATCCCGGCTTCGCGCGCAACTGGCTGTTGCGGCAGATGGACCTGGTCGAGAAATACCGGCCCGACCTCGTCTATTTCGACGATACCGAGCCTGCCCTTCGGCGCCATCGGGCTGGAGGCGGCCGCCCACTTCTACAACCAGAGCATCGCCCGCCACGGCCGGTTGGAAGGTGTGCTGACGGCGAAGAAGCTCTCGCCGGCGGAGCGCGCCGGCATCGTCGAGGATGTCGAGCGCGGCTTCGTCGACGATATCCAGCCGCAGCCGTGGCAGACCGACACTTGCATCGGCAATTGGCATTACGACCGCGCACTCTACGAACGGCACGGCTACAAGAGCGCGAAGCAGGTGGTCCAGCGCGCTGTGCGACGTCGTCTCGAAGAACGGCAATCTGCTCCTCTCCATTCCCGTGCGCGGCAACGGCTCGATCGATCCCGACGAGGAGAAGATCGTCGCCGATCTCACTCGCTGGTTCGCCGCCAATGGCGAGGCGATCTACGGCACGCGGCCGTGGCGCATCTTCGGCGAGGGACCGACGCGGCCGAAAGCGGGCTTCATGAACGAGGGATCGGTGGCGCCCTTCACCAGCGCCGACATCCGCTTCACCACCAGGAATGGAGTGCTGCACGCCGCGCTGATGGACTGGCCGGACGGAAAGGCGGTCGTCACATCGCTCGGCACAAGCGCGATGCCGGAGGCGCGGGTGGAGCGGGTTGAATTGATGGGCCATGGACCGGTCGAATGGGTTCGGGACGCGGAGGCGATGAAGGTCGCGCTCCCCCAGCCCGCGGACGGGGCCTTCGTTCCGGTATTGCGCATCTATGGTCGGGGCTTGGCATGAGCGGCGGCCAATTGCTCGCGGGTGTCGAACTCGGCGGCACCAAATGCATCTGCACGCTCGCCTCGCCGGATGGAGAGATCGTCGCGCAGGAGACGATCCCCACGAGCAGCCCGGAGGAGACGCTCGGCCGGATCGAGGCGGCGCTTGCCGGCTGGAAAGCGGAGCCCGGTTTCGCGGCACTCGGCATTGCGAGCTTCGGTCCGGTCGACCTCGATTCCGCTTCGCCGACCTGGGGCTTCATCACCACCACGCCGAAGCCGGACTGGGCGCAGGCCGATGTGGCGCGGCGGCTCGGGCGCGATCTCGGCGTGCCGCTCGCCTTCGACACCGACGTCAACGGCGCTGCGCTTGCCGAGATGAAATGGGGCGCGGGGCAGGGGATGGCGGATTTCGCCTACATCACCGTCGGCACCGGCGTCGGCGTCGGGCTGATCGTCAATGGCACGCCGACTCGCGGCTTCGGCCATAGCGAGCTCGGCCATATTCGTGTCGCGCGGCTGCCGGGTGACGATTGGCTGGGCGCCTGCCCCTATCACGGCGCCTGCGTCGAGGGGCTGACGGCGGGCGGCTCGATCGCGAAGCGCCTCGGCAACAGCGCGGCCGGATTGGCCGAGGATCATCCGGTTTGGGAAACGGTGGCGTACGCGCTCGCCCAGCTCTGCCACGTTCTCGTCTGCGCCGCCGCCCCCCGCCGCATCGTGATCGGCGGCGGCGTCGTCACCGGCCATCCGCACCTGCTTCCCCGCATCGAGCAGATGCTGGTCGAAAGCATCGCCGGCTATGTGCTGCTGCCGCCGGGTCCTTACATCACCGCCCCCGGCCTCGGCGACCGCGCCGGCCCGCTCGGCCCCATCGCGCTCGCCGCCGAAGCGCTCGAAGCTCAGTAGGGGCCGTTGGCTGCGAGCAGGAACGCGCCGTCGCCCGAGATTCGCTGGCCCGGCTCGACCAGCAGGCAATCACCCGGCTCGGCCTGCTCATCGCCACTCCTCACCGTTCCGGAAATCGGAATCGCCCAGCGTTGGCGGTCATCAAGCGCGTTCGGCTTGTCATCTGCGACGTAGAGCAGGGTGAAGTACGGGCCCTTCACCAGGACGCTTTGCTCGTCGCCTTGCACATGGCTGGCGCATTCGCCGGGATAGGCGGCGCTCTCGGCGACATCGACGCCGTCCTCAAGATGCAGCTCGCGCGGGCGGCCGTAATCGTAGAGGCGATAGGTGGTGTCACTCTGCTGCTGGACCTCGATCAGCGACAGGCCGGCGCCGATTGCGTGCACGGTGCCGGCGGGGACGTAGAAGAAATCGCCGGCGCGGACTGGCTTCCAATCCATCAGCGCCTCGATCGAGCCGTCGAGCGCCACCTGTCGCATCGCTTCCTTACCGAGTGGCTCTTTAAAGCCGAGCCCGAGCACCGCGTCCGGCTCGGCGCGAACGATGTACCAGCATTCGCTCTTGCCGTTCGGCAGTCCGCGCGCGCGCGCCTGCGCGTCGTTCGGATGGACTTGGATCGAGAGCTTCTCGCTGGTGAAGATGTGCTTGACGAGCAAAGGTAGCGCACGGCCGTCCGGCGCCTCGAACCAGATCTCGCCGATCCGCCGGCCGCCGCCGTCCGGAAGGTCGGTCCGGCCCCACGGCTTCTCGACGGCGTGGCGGACGAGCTTCATCAGAGCCGGTCCAGCAGGTTGCAGGGCCGCGGCCGCAGCGGCCCCGCCGCGTGGAAGCTTTGCTCCTCGAACGCCATGTGCGCGCCGCCTGCCGGCGTGTAGCGCGGCCACGCGGCGAGTCCGGCGCCGTTGGGATCGCCGGTCTTGACGAAATTCACCCAATAAGGCCGCAGTGAGAGCCCGGCCGCGGAACGGCTCTCTCCGAAGACATAGCCGATCTCCATCGCGTGGGATGTATGCGCGCCGCCGGGCGCGAGGTCGAATTCGTAGCGCCAGACCGGGGCGCTCTTGGCGGCGACCAATGTCGCCAGCGCGTTGGCGGGGCAGCGGAAGGCGACGTCGGTCGCGATCTGCTGGTCGAGCGTGCCGAACCGCGGATCCTCCTGCACGTCGCGGTAAAAGGCGCGCGCCTCGGCCTCCCGCGGACCGAAGGCGCGGGCGAGGAACTCGTCGCGATGGGTACGGCCGCCCGGCATGTCGAGCTCGACGCGGTTGGTACCGACGATCGCCGGCCGCGGCGGCCCCTCGGCGATGAGCTCTCGCGGGGATTTGGGAAAGACCGCGCCGTCCATCGTCGTCCGCAGCCACATGTAGGCGTCGTCCGGCACGCCGGCATCGTGGAGCTTGAGATCGATGGCGAGCAGGGCCGGCACCGACATGTGCCGCAGTTTGTCAATGTCGCCCCCGGCGCCGAGCAGATCGTCCGCCTCCTCGCCGATCCGCTCCGCCTCCTTAAGGCTACGAAAGGGCATGCCGAAGCCGGGCGTGCCGCTCTCCATGACCGCCTGCTCGAACAGGCCGCGCGCGGCGGGGGCGGCGAGGAGCAGGCTGACGTCCTGCGAGCCCGCCGATTCCCCGGCGATGGTGACGTTGTCGGGATCGCCGCCGAATTTGGCGATGTTGCGCGCACCCAGCGCAGGGCCGCGATCTGGTCCATCAAGGCGTAATTGCCCGAGGCGCCGCCGCCCTCACGGCTCAGCGCCGGGTGCGAGAGGAAGCCGAAAATGCCGAGCCGGTAACGGATACCGACCAGCACGATGCCGTCGCGCACGACCGGCGAGGTGATGATGTCGCCCGGTGAGCCGGCGCGGTTGCTGCCGCCATGGATCCAGACGAGGACCGGCCGTTTGCCGTTCAAGGATTGCGTGGCCACGTCGAGCGTCAGGCAATCCTCGCGGCCGCTCAGATAGTCGGCATGGTTCCAGCCCTGGTCGTTCTGGATGCAGGCGGGAGTTGGGCCGCTCGCATCGCGCACGCCGGACCAGGGCAACGACCGGCTGCGGCGGCTTCCAGCGCAGGTTCTCGACCGGCGGCGCGGCGAAGGGAATGCCGCGGAAGAGCAAAATGCCGCCGTCCTGCGAGGCGACGCCGCGCACCGATCCACCCGTTACCGGCACCACCGGCTCGGCGGGCGCGGCCGCCGCCAAAGCCAGTCCGCACAGCAGTAGCGCCAGCCGTTTCCCCATCGATCCGATCCTCGCTTGCTCCATCGCCTCCCTGTAGACTACGTTAGCGTTATCAACGAGAGGCGAGGGGAGAAATTCGGATGGATCAGGCAAAGAGGCGCGGCACGCTTGCCGCGTTCCTGGTGGTGACCACTCTCTTCTTCGCCTGGGGCTTCATCACCTCGCTTGAACGATCCGGTCGTCACGGCGGTGAAGGGCATTTTCTGCCTCACCGATTTCCGGGCGCAGCTCGCCGCCTTCGCCTTCTTCATCGCCTATGGCGTGATGAGCTTTCCGGCCGCCGTCCTGCTGGCGCGGAAGAAGTCGATCCCGACCATCCTCATCGCCTTCGCGACTGATGATCCTCGGCTGCCTGCTGATGCTCGCCGCGGCGAACCTCAAGAGTCTATCTGCTCGTGCTGGTCGGCCTGTTCGTGCTGGCGAGCGGAATCACCGTGCTGCAGGTCGCCGCCAACCCGCTCGCGGCCGCGCTCGGCGATCCGAAATACAGCCACTTCCGCCTGACCTTCAGCCAGACCTTCAACTCGCTCGGCACCTTCATCGGCCCCTATCTCGGCGCCGTCCTGTTCCTGAAGGGAATCGAGACGAAGGAATGCGACGGCACCAGCGCGGCGGCGCGGACGACCTCGCTCGCCGGCATCGATACCGCCTATTTCTGGATCTGCGGCTTCATCGTCGCGCTGGCCATCTTCTTCGTCCTGTTCCGCCGCACGGTGACCGACGCGGCGCCGCCGCCGTCCGACGAGGCCGCCCGGCGCGGCATCGGCGCGATGCTGTCGCGATGCATTGAGCTCGCGCTGGGCCCTGCTCGGCGGCGCGGCGATCTTCCTCTATGTCGGCGCCGAGGTGGCGATCGGGACGCAGATGGCCTTCTTCCTCCACTCCGATGCGATCTGGGGAAAGACGAACCTTCCGTTCGGCATGCCGCTCGTCGGCCACATCATGGGCCATGTCAGCGGGTTCGGCGTCTCGGCGCAGGAAGCGGGCAAGGCGGTGGCGCTCTATTGGGGCGGCGCGATGGTCGGGCGGCTGATCGGCTCCGGCGCTGCTGGCGCGCGTGCCGGCGGCGCGGCTGCTCGCCGTCTTCACCGCCATCGCGGCGGCGATGTGCCTCTACGTGGTCATCGTCCAGGGCGTGAGCGCGGGCGTGGTGGCGCTCTGCATCGGCCTGTTCAACTCGATCATGTTCCCGGTGATCTTCACCCTGACGCTGGAGCGGTCGAGCGCGAGCGAGGAGGCGACCTCGGGCTTCCTCTGCACCGCGATCATCGGCGGGGCTTTGATCCCGCCTTTGGTCGGCGCGGTCTCGGGCCAGGTCGGCTATGCGACGGCGCTGATCGTGCCGGCGATCTGCTACGTCCTCCTCTGCCTCTTCTCCCTCGCCGCCGCCAAGGCGCCGGTGCGCGCCGATCGTCTGGAGCCGGCGGCGACCATTCACTGATGTCGTCGAGCCGGAGGAGGAGCCTCGAATGCGCAATCTGATGAAAGCCGCTTTCGCCTTGTTGCTGCTCGCTCCTGTGGCGCTCGCGGCGCAGACGGCGGAGGAACGGGCACGCATGGATCCGGCGGGCCTCCTTCATTATCGCGACGCCAACGCGAAGCTGGCGCCGGCAACGGGCGAGCCGCGCACCGTCTTCATGGGTGATTCCATCACCGAGAATTGGCACAATCTCGCGCCGGACTTCTTCGAGCATGGCCGGATCGGTCGCGGGATCAGCGGCCAGACGACCTTGCAGATGCTCGTCCGCTATCGCCAGGACGTGATCGACCTCAAGCCGCGCGTCGTCCACATCATGGCCGGCACCAACGACATCGCCGGCAACACCGGCACGGAGACCGATGCCGACATCGAGAACGACATTCGCACGATGACCGAGCTCGCCCAGGCGCACGGCATCCGCGTCATCCTCGCCTCGATCCCGCCTGCCGCCGATTTTCCATGGCACGAGGGGTTGAATCCCGGCCCGCGCATCGTGCGGCTCAATGCGTGGCTGAAGGATTATGCGGCGAAGAGCGGCTCGGTTTACGCCGATTACTGGTCGGCCACGCATGACGGCGACGCCTTCCGCGCCAACCTCGCGCTCGACGGCGTTCACCCGAACAAGGCCGGCTATGCGATCATGGCGCCGATCGCCGAAGCCGCGGTCCGCAGAGCGCTGGCCTTGCGCTCGGTCGGGACGGCGCTCGCCTGCTCCCGCGCGGGCACCTGCTAAGGCTGGACCACCACCATCTGTGCGCCGTGTGGCGGCACCGGGGCTGAGTAGCTGCCGCGCGCCTTGGGTAGGTCGCGATGGGCCCAGAGATCCCGCACCTTCAGCTTCTGATCGGGCGTGTGGCCGAGCATGGCCCAGGTCGCGGTGATGGTCGCCGGCACCGTCGCGCGGTTGAAGAGGAGCACAGCCTGCCGGCCGCCGGTCAGCGGCTTCAGCCAGACCTCGCTCGTCCCCTGCTTCCAGACGCGATGGCCCTGGATGCCGAGCGTGTCCTGGTCGACGGCGATCACCTCGCGGTTGAGCAGGATCGCCTTCGTCGGTTCGCTCATATGCGCGATGTCGTTGCCCGCGATGAGCGGCGCCGCCATCATCGCCCACAGCGAGAAATGCGAACGATATTCGGTGTCGCTGAGGCCGCCATTGCCGATCTCGAGCATGTCCGGATCGTTCCAGTGGCCGGGGCCGGCATAAGAATAGAGCGGCTCGTTGAGATCGACGATCGAGACGACGCCCCAGCTATAATCGTACTTGCCTTCCCAATGGTCGATCACGTCGCCGGTGGTGCGCCAGAGATTGCCCACCTTGGACGCCCACAGCCAAGGCTTGCTCGTGCCCCATTCGCACATCGAGAACACGATCGGGCGGCCGGTCGCGCGCAGGGCGTCGGCCATCAATTTGTACGCCTCCTCCGCGTTGCGTGTGCCGGTGTCGCACCAATCATATTTCAGATAGTCCACGCCCCAGCGGGCATAGGCGATCGCGTCCTGATATTCGTGGCCCTCGCTCCCGGGCCGCCCGCCGCAAGTGTGACGGCCCGCGTCCGAATAGATGCCGAACTTCAGGCCCTTCGAATGGACGTAATCCGCGAGTGCCTTGATGCCGGACGGGAATTTTGTCGTGTCGGCGGTGATGAAGCCGTTTGCGTCGCGCGGGCCATGCCAACAATCGTCGATAACGACATAGACATAGCCGGCGTCGCGCATGCCGGAGGAAACCATCGCGTCGGCGGTCGCGCGCACCGTCGCCTCGTTCACGTTGCAGGCGAATTTGTTCCAGCTGTTCCAGCCCATCGGGGGAGTGAGCGCGAGGCCGTTCGGCGCCTCGCCGGCGCGTGGGGGCGCCGGGGGCTGGGCTGAAGCGACAGCGCTGAGGGCAAGGACGAAAAGACCCGCAAGCAGGTTCGGAACGCGCAAGAAACAACCCCCTCGTGAAACCGGAACGTTAGCGCTAACCTAGCCGCACCTTCGTCGGATCGAAAGGCGCATCGCATGTTCACCCGCCGCAACCTCCTGCTCTCCGGATCGGCCTTGCTCGCGACCGCTGCGGCGCCGCCCATGCGGCACCGGCCCGACAATCTGGTGCGGCGCCAGGGCACGCGCTTCATGATCGGCGGGCGGCGCTATCGCTATGCCGGCTCGAACATGTGGTATGCGGCCTATCTCGGCGCGGAGGCGCCGTTCGGCAGCCGCGACCGGCTGCGGCGCGAGCTCGACCGGCTGCAGGCGCTCGGAATCAACAATGTTCGGATCCTAGGCTCGTCGGAGCAGTCGCCGCTCCTCCATTCGGTCTCCCCGGCCTTCCGCACCCAGGGCCCGCATTTCAATGAAACGCTATTGCGCGGCCTCGATTATGCGCTCGCCGAGATGGGCAAGCGCGGCATGACCGCTGTCATCTACCTCAACAATTTCTGGGAATGGTCCGGGGGGATGATGACCTACCTCTACTGGACCAATGGCGGTCACTATATCAACAATGGCGATCCGGCCCATCCGTGGCCCGAATTCCCCGATTTCGTCTCCCGCTTCTACAGCAGCGCGCCGGCGGTGCAGCTCGCCTGGGACTATGTGCGGGCGGTGGTCGGCCGCACCAACAGCGTGACGGGCCGCCCCTATGCCGATGATCCGGCGATCATGTCCTGGCAGCTCGCCAACGAGCCGCGGCCGGGCGGCAGCGACAAAGTCGGACGGCCAAATCTTCCCATCTTCTATCGCTGGGTGCGCGACACGGCGCGGCTGATCAAATCGATTGATCCCAACCACATGGTCTCGACCGGCAGCGAGGGCCTCAAGGGCTGTATCGAGGATGCGGCCTGCGTCGTCACCGAGCACGAGATCCCGGAGATCGATTATCTCACCGCGCACATCTGGCCGCTCAACTGGGACTGGGTGGATTCGAAGAACCTGCCCGGCACCTGGGATTCGGGCGCGGTCAAGGTGCGCGATTATTTCGCGCAGCATGTCGGCTTCGCCGACCGGATCGGGAAGCCGCTCGTGATCGAGGAATTCGGATTCCCGCGCGACCGTGGCCTCTACGATCCCGGCAGCCCGACGACGTTCAAGGACCGCTTCTACGGCCTCATCTACGAGATGGTGCAGGCCCATGCGGGAACCGGCCCCGTCGCCGGCTCCAACTTCTGGGCCTGGGGCGGCGAGGGCCGTTCGGCGACGCCCGACCATCGCTTCGGCCTTGGCGCGAGCCATTTCGTTGGCGACCCGCCGCACGAGCCGCAGGGCTGGTACAGCGTCTTCGACGTCGACGAGAGCACCAAGGCCGTGATCCGCGCCCATGCCGCAGGCGATGGCGCGGCTGGGCTAGTGCTCCCGCCGCCCCTCTGGCTTTCCTTTTGCGCGGTCCCCACCTAAGCGGCCGCCATGCTCTCCGTTTCCGAAGCCGAGGCGCGCGTCGCCGCTTTGATCGAGCGCGCGCGCCGTGCCGGCGCGGACGCCGCCGATGCCCTCTATTTTGCCGATGCTTCGTCTAGCGTGCAGGTCCGCCTCGGCGCGCTGGAAGACGTGTCGCGCTCCGAGGGCGAGGAGATGGGGCTCCGATTCTTCCTTGGTTGCCGCTCGGCCAGCGTCTCGTCCTCCGACCTTTCCGACGACGCGCTTGCCGCTCTGGTCGAGCGGGCGGCGGCGATGGCGCGTGAGGCGCCGGAGGATCAATTCGCCGGTCTCGCGCCCGAGGATTTGCTGATGCGCGGCGAGACGCCGGATCTCGACGCCGATGACGGACGCGAGCTCGCCGCCGCCGAGCTGAAGGCGCGCGCGCTCGTCGCGGAGGACGCCGCTCGCGGCATTTCCGGCGTCACCAACAGCGAAGGCGCGGCGATGGGCGCTGGCCGCAACGTCATCGCGCTCGCCACCAGCCACGGCTTCCGCCGCGGCTATACGGCGAGCCATTATAGCGGCTCGGCGAGCGTGGTCGCCGGCACCGGCAGTGGCATGCAGCGCGATTATGCGCATCACATGGCGCGCCATTATGAAGATCTCGACGACGCCGAGGCGATCGGCCGCGAGGCGGGCGAGCGCGCCGTCGCGCGTCTCGATCCGGCGAAGCTGCCGAGCGGCGCAATGCCGATCGTCTTCGATCCGCGCGTCGGCACGAGCCTGATCGGCCACTTGCTCGGCGCGATCGTCGGCCCCGCAATCACCCGCCGCACCAGCTTCCTGCTCGACGACGAGGGCAAGGAGGTGTTCGCGCCGGGCATCACCATCCGCGACGAGCCGCACCGCCGCCGCGGCCTCCGCTCCAAGCCGTTCGACGGCGAGGGCCTGCCGACCCAGGCGTCCGAATTGATCGCCAACGGCATGCTGACCGGCTGGCTGCTCGACAGCGCCTCGGCGCGTCAGCTCGGACGCGCGCCGACCGGTCACGCCGCGCGCGGCGCCAGCGGCGCCCCGGGGGCGGGTGCGACTAACGTCCATCTCGAGCCGGGGCCAGTCTCGAAAGAGGCGTTGATCGCTGACATCAGCCGCGGCCTCTATGTCACCGAGCTGATCGGCCAAGGCGTCAATCCGGTGACCGGCGATTACAGCCGCGGCGCCTCCGGCTTCATCATCGAGAATGGCCGGATCGGTCCGGCGGTCGCCGAGATCACCATCGCCGGCAATCTGCGCGACATGTTCCGCAACCTGTCCGCCGCCGACGACCTCGAATTCCGGCGCGTGGTCAACGTGCCGACGCTGCGGATCGAAGGGATGATGGTCGCCGGTGCTTGAGGCCATCTCGCGCATCGCCGGCGAGGCTGGGCGGATGGCGGCTACGCGCTGCGGCACCGCCTTCGACCGGTGGGAGAAAGCGCCGGGCAATCCGGTCTGCGCGGTCGATCTGGAAATCGATGCTTTCCTGCGCGAGCAGCTGACCGCGCTCGACCCCGAAGCCGGCTGGCTTTCGGAGGAAACGCTCGACGCCTCGGACCGGATCGAGCGGCCTCGCCTCTGGGTGGTCGACCCGATCGACGGCACCCGCGACTATCTGCGTGGGCGGAGCGGCTGGGCCGTGTCCGTCGCTTTGGTTGAAGAGCGCGTGCCGGTGCTCGGCGTGCTCGACGCCCCGGCGCGGGGCGAACATTGGACGGCCGAGAGGGGCAAGGGCGCCTGGCGGAACGACCAAAGGCTGCGCGTGAGCGGCCGGACCTCGCTCGCCGGCGCGAGGGTGCCGGCGGACCAGCTTCCCCGCGTGGATTCCGATCTCGTCGCGGTGCCGAAGCCCAATTCGATCGCGCTCCGCATCGCGATGGTCGCGGCAGGCGAGGCCGATCTGGTCGCGACCCTGCGATGGGGCTTCGAATGGGACATCGCCGCCGCAGCTTTGATCGCCGCCGAGGCCGGCGCGACGGTGACGGGCGCGCTTGGCCAGCCGCTCGCCTTCAACACCGCTTCGGGCGAGGCGTTCGGCGTGCTGGTCGCGACGCCGGGCATCCACGCGGCCGTCGTCGAGCGCATTCGGGAGCGGGCGCTGGCGGTCGTGTGAATTCGGGACGAGGCGCCACGCAGACCTTCGACTTTGCTTCCGTCGTGGCGTAGAAGGGCAGCGAAGGGAATTCCGTGATGAAGTCCTTCCTGCTCCTCACCGCCGCTTTCCTGGTCGGCGCAACCCAACCGGCAACCCCTCCCATTTCGGCACCGCAGCCTGCCGCGGCGCCCGCGCCCGATCCCGCGCAGCAACCAGCGCCCGAGGGAACCGCAATCGATCTCGGCAAGGACGGGTTTCAACGCATGACCGTGCCGGTGAGCATCGACGGCAGCGGACCCTATAAGTTCATTGTCGACACCGGCGCCGAGCGGACGGTGATCGCGAGCGATCTGGCCCAGACTCTCAAGCTCGGTCCAAGCGGCATGACGCGCCTCTACAGCATGAGCGAGGTGAGCAACGTCGCCACCGTGCTCATCCCCAATCTCGAGGTGGGCGGCAAACATTTTCGCGACATCAAGGCGCCCGCCCTCGACGAGCGCAACCTCGGCGCGCAAGGCATGCTCGGTGTCGACGCGCTCCAGCAGCAGCGCGTCTCCTTCGATTTCCCGCACCAGGCGATGACTGTCGTTCCCTCCCGTCGCGACGAGGAGCATTGGGACGGGGACGCCATCGTGGTGACCGCGCGCAGCCGCTACGGCCACCTTGTCCTGCTCGACGCCTCGGTCGAAGGCCAGAAGGTGTGGGTGATCGTCGACACCGGCGCGCAGGGAACGGTCGGCAATACCGCGCTTCGCCACGCGCTCGAACGGCACCACAAATTGCCCGACCCCAAACAGATCACCATGGTCAGCGTGACCGGCGGCCGCATCCTCGCCGATTCGACTTTGATCAAGCGCATCCGGCTCGGCGATGCTTACATCAACGATATGCCGATCGCCTTCGCCGACGTCGCGCCGTTCAAGAAGCTGGACCTGCTCGATCGACCCGCCCTGCTGCTGGGCATGGATGCGCTGAAGCTGTTCGAGCGAGTCTCGGTCGATTTCGCCAACAGGCGCGTCCGCCTGCTCGCCCCCGGCCATTCGCTCGGCGAGGTCGGCATCAGGATGGCGGCGCGCTAGGGGGAGGGGCCAAGCTCTCATTTCCGGGCAACGACGCGCCATGCTAAGCGTTACGGCTGCGTGCCGTTCACGCGGCCTGGAGTTGAAGCCCGAGATGAAGTCCACGCGCCGATGGCTAATGATGACCGCGCTGCTCCCCCTCTCAGCGCCGGCCGCGGCGCAGGACTGGCGGATGGCGCCCGAATATGACGTCGCGCTGACCAGCTTCGAGATCCACCCGCAGATCATCCGGCTGAAGGCCGGCAAGCCGGTGAAGCTGCGCTTCGTCAACGACAGCGCGCAGGTACACCGTTTTTCCGCGCCCGCTTTCTTCCGCAATGTAGAGCTCAGCGACCATACGCGGCCGCTGGTGCATCACGGCGCCCTGCGCCTGGCGCCGTATGAGGACGAAACGATTGCGTTCATCCCGAAAGCGGGCCGTTACACAGTCACCGGCGACAATCTCTTCCGGCGGGTGCTCGGCATGAGCGCCACGATTGTCGTCCAATGAAGGAGGGGCCGATGGGCAAGGGAAAAGACAAGGACAAGAAGCACAAGGGCAAGAAGGCCGACAAGGCCGATGCCGCGCTCCATATCCCGAAGCCGCTGCGCAAAGCAGGCAAGGAAGCGCTGAAGCTCGCCCGCCAACCGGTCGTCTCCGAGGTCGTCGCGGCGGCCCTGCTTTCGGCCGCGGCGGCGCTCCGCGAAAACAAGGCGGCCGCCAAGGTCGGCGCGAAAGGGGCTGCCAAGGCCGCCGACGCGGCGGCGGAATCGGGCCGGGAAGCCTCGAAGCTCGGCGACGCGATGCGCGGCCTCGCCCTCGACCTCGCCCGCCGCACATTAGACAGCTGGGATCGGCAGGCGTCGGGCGAGGAAACCTCCGGCAAGAAAAAGGGCAAAAGCGCCGGCAAGAGGGCCGGGTCGGCGGCTTGATTCAAATCAAAAACTTACCCCCGTTATCCTCGTTATCCACAGGCTGAATCCACTTGGCGCGACTCGGATTCCATGACAGCTTTCAGTGCGTGGACGGAAGGGAGCGGCCCCGGAAACGGAACCGATCCTCGACTGAAGCGGCCGAAAGCGGGAGGTTCTTTCCCCTCAAAAGGAGAGGGCGGAACGCCGGAGGCGGGTCGGTGGATGGAGCCGGGCCAGCATAAGCGAAAGCGGATGCGCGGCTGGATTTCGAGAAGCCGGCCTGCAGCATCGAAACCCCTCGGGCCAGGATGCTGCAACCGCCGGAACGGAAGCGGGAATCGCCCCGCGGAAGCGAAGGCGGGAGGATCGGGATCGAAGCTTGCTTCGGTCCAGATCCGGACCGGGACCGATGCGGGGTTCGCCTCGCGGAGGAACCGGCAGGTGGAACCGGAGGAGCTTGCTCCGAAGGGAAAGCCGAGCGGGCGGAGAGGAGGTTCGCCTCGTCGACGTTCGCGGCGGAAGATTGAAGCTTGCTTCGATCGGAAGCCGATGGCGAAGGGAGAGGGGTTCGCCCCGATGCCCGAGCCGAACGGAACCGGCCCGGGGACTTCGGTCCCCGGCTGGAACCGCCGGAGACCGGATGGGCGCTTGCGTTCGCCGGAAACCGGAAGGGATCGAGGCCAGGCCGAATGGCTTGGTGCGAGACCCCGAAAGGCTCTCTCCGCGCGCAAGCGCGGAGGGCGCCGACCGGGGAACGGCACGAGGTTCCACTCGGCCGCGACCCGACCCACCCAGCGGGAGCCGCCTCGCGACCCGGCGGCGGCGGTAGCTGGGACAGTGGGGGTTGGCAGCAATGCCAGCCCCCATTTGCTGTTTGGGCCTCCCTCAATCCTCCCTGCCTTCGCAGGGGAGGGGGACCACCCGCAGGGTGGTGGAGGGGAGGTGGAGCGTGGCACTGAGCCCCCTCCACCGCACTTCGTGCGGTCCCCTCTCCGTTCCGGGGAGGATAGTCTGGCCCTGTCGCCCGCTGCCCGATCCCGCTACAGCGCCGCCATGCTGAAGAAGAGCTCCCCCGACCTCGATTCCCTGCGCCTCATCGAGGAACGGCTGCGCTGGCTGAGCGCCTGGACGATCCACAACGCCAACCACATCCGCGCCGAGCCGCGACGGGCTGAAGGTCGGCGGCCACCAGGCGAGCTGCGCGTCGATGACGGCGATCATGGCCGCGCTCTACTTCCATGCGCTCGGGCCGAACGACAAGGTGGCGGTGAAGCCCCATGCCGGGCCGGTGCTCCACGCCATCCATTATCTGCTCGGCAACCAGACCCGCGACCAGCTCGAAGCCTTTCGCGGCTTCGGCGGCGCGCAATCTTATCCGAGCCGGACCAAGGACAGGATTCCCGGTCGATTTCTCCACCGGCTCGGTCGGCCTCGGCGTCGCCGTCACCGCATTCGCCAGCCTCGTTCAGGATTATCTCCTCGCCCACGGGATGATGCAGCCGGAGGAAGCGGGGCGCATGGTCGCCCTGATGGGCGATGCCGAACTCGACGAGGGCAATATCTACGAATGCCTGATCGAGGGCTATAAGCACGACATCCGCAATTGCTGGTGGATCGTCGACTATAACCGCCAGTCGCTCGACGCGACCACCGCCGACCGCATGTTCGGCCGCTTCGACGAGATTTTCGCGACCTGCGGCTGGCGGGTGGCGACGCTGAAATACGGCAAGGCGCTGGAGGCGGCCTTCGCCGAGCCGGGCGGGGAGACGCTGCGGGATTGGATCGACCGCTGCCCCAATGCCGATTATGCGGCGCTCACCTATCTCGGCGGCGGCGCCTGGCGCGAGCGGCTGCTTAAAGACGGCGCCGGAGACGAAGCCGAGTTCTCGCCGCAAGGGACGACGACCAAGCTCGCGGCGCTGATGACCAATCTCGCCGGGCACGCATGGCCTCGCTGGTCGAGGCGTTCGACGGCGCGCAGGACGACGTCCCGACCCTGTTCATCGCCTACACGGTCAAGGGCTTCGGCCTGCCCTTCGCCGGCCACAAGGACAATCATGCCGGCCTGATGAACCCCGGCCAGATCGCCGCCTTGCGCGAGAAGCATGGGTATCGCGGAGGGCGAGGAATGGGAACCTTGGGCAGGGCTTGGCGGCAATGCCGCGGAATCCGTGCGCGCCGTCGCCGAAAATAGCCGCATCGCCCGCGCGCAAGCGCGAGCGGCCGTGGAACCAGGTTTCGGTCCCCGCCATACCGGCGCCATCGGGTGAGGAGCAATCGACCCAGGCGGCGTTCGGCCGGATCCTGCTCGATCTCAGCCAAGTCGGGCGGCGATCTGGCGGACCGGATCGTCACCACCTCGCCCGACGTCACCGTCTCGACCAATCTCGGCGCCTGGGTCAACCAGCGCGGGCTGTTCCGGCGGCGGGATCTCGCCGACGTCTTCGCCCAGGCGAAGATCCCCTCGGCGCAGAAATGGGGCGGCGGCAATGCCGGGCAGCATATCGAGCTCGGCATCGCCGAGAACAATCTGTTCCTGATGCTCGCCGCGCTCGGCCTCGCCGGCGACCTGTTCGGAACGCGCCTGTTCCCGATCGGCACGGTCTACGATCCGTTCATCGCCCGCGGCCTCGATGCGCTGAACTACGCCTGCTATCAGGATGCGCGCTTCCTGCTGGTGGCGACGCCGTCGGGCGTGACGCTCGGGCCGGAAGGCGGCGCCCACCAGTCGATCAACCCGCCGCTGATCGCCATCGGCCAGCCGGGCCTGCGCCATTACGAGCCCGCCTTCGCCGACGAGCTCGCTTTGCTGATGGAGGAAGCTTCCGTCTGATGCAGGCGCCGGACGGCGAGAGCGTCTATCTCCGCCTGACCACGCGCACGATCCAGCAGGTCGAGCGGCCGGACGAGAGCTGGAAGGGCGGCGCGATCGCCGGCGGCTATTGGCTGCGCGAGCCCGGCCCGCGGCGCTGAAGCGGCGATCGTCTACAGCGGCGCATTGGTGCCCGAAGCGCTTGGCAGCCTGGGAGGCGCTCAAGGACGACGTGCCGGGCCTCGGCCTGCTCGCCATCACCTCGCCCGATCTCCTCCACCGCGGCTGGAGCGCCCGTCGGCGCGGCCGTTGGTCGGAAGGCACCTACGCAAGAGTCGCACATCGAGCGGCTGCTCGCGCCGCTTGGCGCCGCATGCCGGTCTCGTCACCCTGCTCGATGCCGCTCCGGCTTCGCTCTCCTGGCTCGGCGGCGTGCGCGGGCAGAAGGTGAGCCCGCTCGGCGTCGAGCGCTTCGGTCAGACCGGCAATCTCGACGACCTCTATCGCGCCTACCGGCTCGATCCGTCGGCCATCGTCGAGGCCGTCGCCGAACTCTTTCTGGATTGAGGGAACCGCCGCCGCTCATCGGCGCTGAGTTCGTGAACCCTCAAGAGACGGAGTCACTGATGATCGGCAAAATTCTAAGCGCGGCGGTTGGACGCAAGATGGCGGGCCCGGACAACAAAGGTGAAGGGACGGTGGCGGGCTTCCTCGCGCCGGCGATCGCCAAGCGGGTGATTGCGCCGATTGGCCTCGCTTTTGCCGGCGGCTATCTGGCTTGGAAGGTCTGGGACTGGACCAAGGAGATGCGCGAGGCCTGAACCTCCGTATCCTGCACTTTGACTAAGTTTCCTGCGGTCCGTCATCGTCGCCCCGCCCATCGTCGGGCGGCGGCGGCGCCGGTGGGCCGTTGAGCGTCGGTGGGTTGCGGTCCGGCGCTTGGTCGCGCCGGTTGCCCGATTGCGGCTGGGCGGAGACGCTGACGCCATTGCCATTGATGTCGACGCCCAGCGAAACGCCGCTGTTGCCGAGCGGCACGTCGAAGCTGAGATTGCCGGTCGCCTGGACCGGCTCCTCTTCGACCGGCGGCGCTGCGGCCTGGATCGGGCTGCTGCCGACCGCGGCGGCGGTGAAGTCGCGCCAGATCCGCGCCGGCAGGCCGCCGCCGGCCACCTGGCCGAGCGGGCTGTTGTCGTCATTGCCGACCCACACGCCGACGACGAGATCGCCCGCAAAGCCGACGAATAACGCGTCGCGATTGTCCTGGCTGGTGCCGGTCTTGCCATAGGTCGGCACGTTGCAGCGCCGCGCCGCGGCCGGTGCCCTGCTGGACGACGGCGGAGAGCAGATCCTTCATCTGGTCGAAATTCGGATCGTGCGTCTGCGCCGGCGGCATAATGGGTCCACATACGCTGCCACCAGGGGAGCTGGGGATCGTCAAGGCCATGCGCCCGCACCGGATAGGCGCCCGCCGCGACCGCCGCATAAGCCTGGGTCAGCTCGAGCAGGGTGACGCCCGACGTGCCGAGCGCGAGGCTGGGATTGTCGGCGAGCGGGCTGGTGATGCCGAGATCGCGCGCGGCGCGAATCACGTTCTGCCGCCCGACCTTCTCGCGACACGCCGCACGGCGGCGACATTGCTCGAGAGGGCAAAGGCCTGGCGCAGGGTGAGCGTGCCGCGATAATGGCCGCCGCTATTCTTCGGCTGCCAGGTGCCGATCTTGAGCGGCTCGTCCTCGATCGATCGAATCCGGCGTCATGCCCGCGCGCATCGCGGCCAGATAGACGAACAATTTGAACGTCGAGCCGGGCTGGCGGCGCGCCTGGGTGGCGCGGTTGAACGGGCTCGCCGCATAATCCTTGCCGCCGACCATCGCGACGACGCGCCCGTCGGGATGCATCGCGACCAGCGCCACCTGCGCCTTGCCGAGCCCGGCATTGCGCACGCGTCTGCAGCGCCAGCTTCTGCAGCCGCGCCTCGAGCGTGGTCTGGACGCGTCTGCTCGCCATAGGCATCGTCGCCTTGCTGCGTCCGCGCGCGAGCGACTGGCAGCACCCAGTCGGCGAAATAGGTGCCGGTCGGTACCGCCGGCGCCGTCTCGAGCATGCAGCCGCGCCGGCCGCAGCGTCTCCGCTCTGCGCGGCGGTGATGACATGGTCGCGCACCATCGTGCCGATCACCACCTTCGCGCGCTGGCGCGCGCCCTGGCGAGATTGTGCGGTCGGGCGCGAGCGACGAGGGCGCCTTGCACCATGCCCGCGAGCATCGCCGCCTCGGCGGATGGTCAGCTGCTCCGGCCCGTGGCTGAAATAATGCCAGGAGGCGGCGCGCAGGCCGTAGACGTTGTCGCCGAAATAGACGTTCGACAGATAGCGTTCGAGGATCTGGTTCTTGGTCAGCCACGCTTCGAGCCAGAAGGCGATCAGCACCTCCTGCGCCTTGCGCGCGGCCGTCCGCTCGGCGTTGAGGAAGGAGATTTTGGCGAGCTGCTGGGTGATCGTGCTGCCGCCCTCGCGCACGCCGCCGGCGCCGATATTGCGGAACGCGGCGCGGGCGATGCCGCGCGGGCTGATGCCGAAATGATGGTAGAAGCGCGCGATCCTCGATCGAGACGAAGGCCGCGGGCGACATATTTGGGCAGCTCGGCGATCTTCGACCGGCTTGCCGATCTCGGCGCCGCGCCGCGCGATCGGCTCGCCTTCGGCCGAGACGAGGGTGAGGCTCGGCGCCGCGATCGGCTGCAGCGACTTGGAGAGCGGCGCGGTGATCGCGAGCCACGCGACCAGCAGCATGAAGATGGCGAGCAAAGCGAGAATGATGTGCCGCCAGCGAAAGCCGAACGGCCGTCGCCAGCCGCGCCGCGGCCGCTGCGCCGGCGCGGGCGGCACCGGATCGAGCGGTCCGGGCGGTTCCGTCGGCACCGTCTGCCACTGGACGGGTTCGTCCCAACGCATTCCGCCCCCTTACCGCAGATTCAGCCGCAGGAAATCCGCTTTCCCTACGCGCCGATCCAGCCGCTCGGGCCGCACCCGCTCCGGCGTGACGCCGAGCGCCTCCAGCCCCTCCGGCCAAGCGCCGCCCGTCGCCAGCGCCTCGACGATCGCGGCCATGGCCGGCGCGGTCTGGAGGCCGTAGCCGCCTTGGCCGACCAGCCAGAAGAAGCCCGGCGCCTCCGGGTCGAAGCCGGCGGTCGGCGTGCGGTCGGCGACGAAGGAGCGCAGCCCCGCCCAGCGATGGGCGATGCGGGCGACCGGCACGTTTGTGTAGCGCTCGACCTGAAAGGCGGCGAGGGCGACGTCATAGTCTTCCGGCTGGGCGTCGCGAGGGATCGTCCTCGACCTCGTCGACCGGCGAGGCGAGAATCTGCCCGGCCTCGGGCAGCATATAGAAATCGCCCGCCGCGCTGTGGGTGAAGGGCCAAGCGGCGACGTCCATGCCCGCCCGCGGATCGATGGCGATGATTGTCCGTCGCTTCGGGTGCAGGCCGAGCGGCCGCACGGCGGCGAGTCGCGGCGAAATGGTCGCCCCACGACTCCCGCCGCGTCGATCAGCACCGGCGCCGACCAGTTTTCGCCCTGCTCCGTCCGCACCTCCCAAATCTCGCCGCGCTCTCGGCCGAGGCGATACGCCGGCTCGTCAGCACCTCGCCGCCGCCGGCACGAACGTCGCGGGCGAAGGATTGGAGCAAGGCATCGGCGTCGAGCTTGAGGCCGGTCGGGTCGAGCAATGCCGCGATCGCGCCATCCTCGCCGTCCAGTGCGAAGCGCGGGACAAAGGGCGGCGATCCGCTCGGGATTCGTCGATCCATTGGATGGCGTCGGTGAACTGCGCCATCTCGGTGCGCAGTGCGATTAGGGCGTTGAGGCTCGCCTCGGTCGCGAAATAAAGGCTCGGCATCTCGCGGGCGATTGGCGCCTCGCAAAAGCCCTCGGGTTGGTCTTCGTAGAAGCTCCGGCTCCAGGCGGTGAGCCCGCGCACGACCGCATTGCCGATCCCGTAATGGCTGAACGACGACGCTTCGGCCGGAGGAATGATAGCCGAGCGCGTCTTCGGCTTCGAGCACGACCACCTTGCCGTGCCGCACGAGACGTGAGGCCGCCGAAAGCCCGGCGATGCCGCCGCCGATGATGAGAAAATCCGGATAAGTCATGGCGGCCCCTATCCCCGCGGGAGACCGATCTCGCAAGCTCTCGCTCCTGCCCTTTCGCGAGAGGCGGCGGCTGGCGCGGACATGACTCGCACGCTAGGAAACCGGCCGGGAGAGACGAGCATGAACGAGCGAATCCATCCGCCCGAGGCCGCCATCCGCGGCACCCACTGCAATCTCGCCGACTATGAGAGCGGCTACCGCCGCTCGCTCGACGATCCCGACGCCTTCTGGGCCGAGGAGGCGCGGCGGATCGACTGGTTCCGTTTCCCCACCCGGATCGGCGACTGGTCCTACGATCCGGTCGAGATCAAATGGTATGAGGACGGTATCCTCAACCTCTGCCACAATTGCGTCGATCGGCATCTCGAGAGCCGGGCCGACCAGGTCGCGATCCTGTTCGAGGGCGACGAGCCGGGGACGGGGCGCAGCCTCACTTATGGCGCGCTCCACCGCGAGGTGGTGCGCATGGCGAACGTCCTCAAGGCAATTGGGCGCGACCAAGGGCGACCGCATCACGATTTACATGCCGATGATCCCCGAGGCAGCGGTGGCGATGCTCGCCTGCGCCCGGATCGGCGCGATCCACAGCGTCGTCTTCGGCGGCTTTTCGCCCGAGGCTTTGCACGGCCGTATCGAGGATTGCGCAAGCCGGCTCGTCATCACTGCCGACGGCGGCATGCGCGGCGGCAAGCTGGTGCCGATCAAGGCCAATGTCGACGCGGCGCTGGAGCGGGGGACGGACGTGCAGTCGGTGCTGGTCGTCCGCCACCTCGGCAACGAGATCGGCTGGAGCGAGGGCCGCGACCATTGGTACCATGTCCTCGGCGAGACGGTGCCGGAGGAATGCCCGTGCGAGCCGATGAACGCGGAGGACCCGCTGTTCATCCTCTACACATCCGGCTCGACCGGAAAGCCGAAGGGCGTGCTGCACACGACCGGCGGCTATGCGGTGTGGACCGCCGCCACCTTCTCCTATGTGTTCGATTATAAGCCAGGCGAGATCTTCTGGTGCACGGCCGATGTCGGCTGGGTCACCGGCCACTCCTATGTTGTCTACGGCCCGCTCGCCAATGCCGCGACTTCGCTCATGTTCGAGGGCGTACCGAACTACCCCAATTTCTCGCGCTTCTGGGAGGTGGTCGAGCGGCACAAGGTCGACATCTTCTACACCGCGCCGACGGCGATCCGCGCCCTGATGCGCGAAGGCGAGGGGCCGGTGAAGAAATACGACCGCTCGTCGATCCGCCTGCTCGGCACCGTCGGCGAGCCGATCAATCCCGAAGCCTGGCGCTGGTATTATGAGGTGGTCGGCGAGCGCCGCTGCCCGATCGTCGATACCTGGTGGCAGACCGAGACAGGCGGGATCATGATCACGACCCTGCCCGGCGCCCACGACATGAAGCCGGGCTCGGCCGGTCGCCCCTTCTTTGGGATCGAGCCGCAGCTCGTCGACAGCGACGGGCAGGTGCTGGAGGGCGCGGCGTCGGGCAATCTCTGCATCGCCCGTTCCTGGCCCGGCCAGATGCGCACCGTCTACGGCGACCATGAGCGCTTCGTTCAGACCTATTTCTCGACCTATCGCGGCAAATATTTCACGGGCGACGGCTGCCGCCGCGACGAGGACGGTTATTACTGGATCACGGGCCGCGTCGACGACGTGATCAACGTCGCCGGCCACCGGCTCGGCACCGCCGAGATCGAGAGCGCGCTCGTTAGCCATCCCAAGGTCGCCGAGGCCGCGGTCGTCGGCTATCCGCACGACATCAAGGGGACGGGCATCTATTGCTACGTTACCCTGATCGCCGGCGAGGAAGGCGACGAGGCGCTGGAGCGCGAGCTTCGCGACCATGTCCGGCGCGAGATCAGCCCGATCGCAAGCCCCGACCTCATCCATTTCACGCCCGGCCCTGCCCAAGACGCGCAGCGGCAAGATCATGCGCCGCATCCTGCGCAAGATCGCGGAGAATGAGTTCGGCGCGCTCGGCGATACGTCGACGCTGGCCGATCCGTCCCTGGTCGACAGCCTGATCGAAGGGCGCCGTAATCGTTGACCCTCGCGATCCGCGAGGACGATCTTTCGGGCGAGGCGGTGCAGGCGCTGCTGGCGTTGCACCTCTCGAGCATGCACGCCAACTCGCCACCCGGTCACGTCTTCGCGCTCGACCTGTCGGGGCTGAAGGCGTCGGGCGTCACGGTCTGGACTGCATGGGAGGGTGACGTAGTCGCGGGCATCGCCGCGCTGAAGTTGCTCGGCGACGGCGAGGGCGAGATCAAGTCGATGCGGACGCACCCTGACCATCTGCGCAAGGGTGTTGCGGCGGCGTTGCTCGACCATATCGTCTCCGAAGCGCGGCGACGGGAGATGAAACGGCTCAGCCTCGAAACCGGCCGTGGCACGGTCTTCGAGCCGGCATTGGCGCTCTATCGCAGCCGTGGATTCGTTGATGGCGAGGCGTTCGGTAACTACGTCCGCAGCGACTTCAATCAGTTCCTCCATCTGGAGCTGGAATGATGTTCCCGGCGAAAGCCGGGGCAGCGCACAGACGGTAGGACTGGACCCCGGCTTTCGCCGGGGAGCAGGTAGAGCCTTTTCCACATCTTTTCGCCGCGCGGGATTCACGCGGCGACGCCGAAGGCCTAAGCTGCCGCCGATGCTCACCAAAGCCCATGTCTGCGGCGTCTCGCGCTCGATCCTCGGCCAGCCCTGGCGCTGGCGCGGGACGGCGGGCGATGGGCTGGACGCGGGCTTCCGGCCGGACGATCTCGTCGACCAATTGCTGCTCGCGCGCGGCGTGGCGCGCGAGGAGCTGGAGCGGCACCGCCAGCCGACCATGCGCGGCTTCATGCCCGACCCGTCGCTGTTCCGCGACATGGACCGGGCGGCCGAGCGGCTCGCCGATGCCGTCGAGGCGGGCGAGGCGATCACGATCTTCGGCGATTATGACGTCGACGGCGCCACCTCGGCGGCGCTGCTGATCCGGCTGCTGCGCAGCCTCGGCGCTGCGCCCCGCGCCTACATCCCCGACCGGCTGATGGAGGGCTACGGCCCCTCGGGCGAGGCGCTGGTGCGGCTGGCGCAGGAGGGCGCGCGGCTGATCGTCACCGTCGATTGCGGCGCGCAGGCCTTCGAGGCGCTGGACATGGCGCGCGCCGCCGGCGTCGACGTGATCGTCGTCGACCATCACAAATGCGCGAGCGCGCTCCCGGTCGCTCATGCGCTTGGTCAATCCCAACCGGCTCGACGAGGCGGAGGAGGCGGCGGCGCACGGCCATCTCGCCGCGGTCGGCATGTGCTTCCTGCTCGGCGCGGCCTTGCTGCGGACGCTGCGCGACGCGCGGCTTCTTCGCCGGCCGCGCGGAGCCGAAGCTGATCGACCTGCTCGACCTCGTCGCGCTCGGCACGGTCGCCGACGTCGCGCAGCTGCGCGGCCTCAACCGCGCCTTCGTCGCGCAGGGGCTGAAGGTGATGGCGCGGCGCGGCAATATCGGCCTCGCCGCGCTGGCCGAGGCGGCGCGGCTGACGCGGGCGCCGACCTGCACCGATCTCGGCTTCGCGCTCGGCCCGCGCATCAATGCCGGCGGCCGCGTCGGCAAGTCGGACCTCGGCGTGCGCCTGCTCACCACCGAGGATCCGGAGGAAGCGCGGGGCATCGCCGCCGAGCTCGACCGGCTCAACGAGGAACGGCGGGCGATCGAGGCCGCGGTGTGCGAGGCGGCCGAGGAACTGTGCCGCGCCAAGGGCAACCGCGCGATCGTCCTGGTCGCCGCGCCCGGCTGGCACCCGGGCGTGATCGGCATCGTCGCCGGGCGGCTCAAGGAGAAGACCGGCCGGCCGGCGATCGTCATCGCGATCGGCGAGGACGGGATCGGCAAGGGCTCGGGCCGCTCGATCTCCGGCGTCGATCTCGGCGCGGCGGTGCTTGCGGCGAAGGACAGCGGGCTGCTCCTCGCCGGCGGCGGTCATGCGATGGCGGCGGGGCTGACGGTGGCTGCCGACCGGATCGAGGCGCTCGCCGATTTCCTCGAGGAAAGGCTGGCGGCGGACGTCGCCCGCGCCGACGGCGACCGCGCGCTTCTGCTCGACGCGGTGCTGGCGCCGGGCGGCGTCTGCCCCGAGCTTGTGCGACGCGCTGGAGGCGGGCGGCCCCTATGGCGCCGGCTGGCCGGGGCCGCGCGTCGCCGCCGGGCCGGTGCGGATCGTCAAGGCGGACGTGGTCGGCAACGGCCATGTCCGCCTCGTCGTCGCGGGCGACGACGGCCGGCGGGTCAAGGCGATCGCCTTCCGCCTCGCCGACAGCCCGCTCGGCCAGGCGATGCTCGCCGCGCCGCCGCATCGCCGCCTGTGGATCGCCGGCCGCATCCGCAAGGACGAATGGGGCGACCGCATCGCCGCCGAGCTCCATCTCGAGGACGCCGCCTGGGCGGATTGACTGCGCCTGCCGCCGCTTGCCTAAGTCCCGGCCCCTCCGCTTGCGGCCCCATCGTCTAGCGGTCTAGGACGTCGCCCTTTCACGGCGAAAACACGGGTTCGAGTCCCGTTGGGGTCACCAATGAATCGATTGAACCGGCTCACCCCACCCCAGGCCAGCCCGATGCGTTTTCTCGGTGTCACGGAGACCTGCGATCTCGGCGCGCTCTACCTGCGTCTTCAGACGGATGGGCACTCGGTCAAGGCGGCGATCTCCGAGCCTTTGGCGCAAGGGACCCTGGCCGGGCTGATCCCGCGTGTGGCCGACTGGAGAGCCGAGCTCGACTGGATCCGTGAAGCGGGCCCGAACGGCATCATCTTGTTCGAAGCCGTGTCCGAAGGTTTCGGCGAGCTTCAGGACGTGCTCCGCCGGGATGGATTCCATGTCGTCGGCGGAAGCGCCTACGGCGACCGGCTGGAGAATGATCGGGCTTTCGCCCAGGCGCTTCTCGCCGAGCTTGGCTTCCCGAGCGGCCATGTCTGGGAATTTGACGACGGTGCCGAGGCCGACGCGTTTCTCGCCGCCAACCCCGGCCGCTATGTGCTCAAGTTCAGCGGTCCGGCCGGGTCGGATGACAATTATGTCGGCCGTCTTCCGGATGGCGAGGACGTGCGCGCGATGCTTCAGGCGAAGCTCGCGGGCGCCGGCCGCGGCGCGACATTCATATTGATGCGACACATTGCCGGGATCGAGATGGGGGTCGGCGCCTATTTCGACGGGCAGGACTTCCTCCGTCCCGCCTGCCTCGACTGGGAGCATAAACGGCTCTTCGCAGGCGAGATGGGAGAGCTCACCGGCGAGATGGGGACGGTCGCGACCTACGAGCGCACCGACATTTTCTTTGAGCGCACGTTGGCACGGCTCGCGCCCCATCTGCGGGCCGCCGGCCATGTCGGCTACGTCAACCTGAACACGATCGTGAACGAGGAAGGGATCTGGCCGCTCGAGTTCACCAGCCGCTTCGGCTATCCGGGCTTCGCCATTCTCGATCCCCTCCAGAAGACGTCCTGGGCCGAATTGCTTTCCGCGATGGCGAGCGGCGCAACGCGAACGTTTGAGACCTTCCCCGGCTTCTCCGTGGGCGTGGTGCTGACCACTCCGCCCTTTCCTTACTCGCGCAAGCAGATCGATGCGGCGGTGGGGCTTCCGATCTTCTTCGATGCCTCCTTGGACCCGGAGGATTGGCGGAACATCCATCTCGGTGAAATCGGCCGCCGGGAGGACCGCTTCATCACGAGCGGGGTTTACGGCTGGACGATGGTGGTGACCGGCGTCGCAGCCACGATCGCGGAGGCGAAGCGCGCCGCCTATGGCCGCCTCGACCGGATCCTGGTGCCGAACGGCCGATATCGTCTCGACATCGGCGATCGCCTGATCGGCGGCGAGCTGCGGCGGCTCGAGCGCCTCGGCCTTCTCGACCCGGTCGAGACGCGCTGAGCCGAAACCGGAAGCGCGATAATGCGTTCGGGCGCGACGAACAGGAGAGCAGGATGCTGCTGATACAGACTTATGTGGCTCCGTCCGCCATCGAAGGCGTCGGCGTCTTTGCCGCCGAGGCCATTGCCGAGGGTGCTTTGATCTGGAGGCTGGATCCGGCCTTCGACAGGCTGATCCGCTATGAGAACGTGGCCCATCTCCCCGCGACTTTCCGCACGTTCGCGGAGCGTTACGGTTACCCCTATCCGCACGATCCCTCCTCGCTCGTCCTCGAGCTCGACAACGGCCGGTTCATGAATTACTCGAAAACGCCGAACACCTGCTTTACCGACCCCGATGCCGGCTATGCGCTGAGGACGATCGAGGCGGGCGAGGAGCTTACCTGCGACTATTCGGAATTCGATCCCGCCTTCGAGATGCTTCCGGGCCGGCAATTCCGCCTTGCTTCCCACCATCAGCACGCTACGGCCCGGCCTGGCATCTGAGCCTTGAGCGGTCGCCGCTGGCGGGTTCAGAGTGCCTTCCGGATCACAGCCCCCACCGCGGCGACACGCTCGACGTCGGCATAGCCCGGCTCGTCCAGCACTTCGCCGAATATGTCGGGATCGATCTCCTCATAGGCGAGGCTGCATCCGAGCGCCTCCAGCGCTGTCGCGAGAGCATCCCGAAGCGCATCGCGGCCATCGACGATCGCCGATCCCGTGTAGAGAAGCATCGTCCCGCCGCCCGTCAGCCGTTCCACCCCCTCCAAGGCCCAATCGAGCGACAGCCGCGCGCCGTGCATGTCGCCGCCGTCGCGATAGGCACGTCCATGGCCGTCGATCATAAAGGGCGGATTGGCGATTACGAGGTCGATGTCTCCCTCGACATCGGCCAGACTCCCGCCGACCACGCACTCCGCGGAAACGCCCGCCACGGTCGCGTTGGCGGCGGCCAGGCGAAGGGCGGCGGGGTTGATGTCGAGCAAGGTGATTTTCGCGGCCCCGATCAGGGCCGAAGCGACGATGCCGCCGACGCCGCTGCCGGCCCCCATGTCGACCAGATGTGCGACTTGCCCCGCCTGCGGCAGCTGCGCCTCGAGGAAGCGCGCAAAGCGGTAGCTGTCCGGGCCGAAGAAGACGGCGTCCGGCTCGTCGGTCGGATAGGCGGAGTGAATGAAGCGCAAGGTTCCAAGGCTGGAAATCCTGATCCGGCTCCGAACCAGGCCGCCCGGGCAAGCATCAAGCAGGTCGTGCTCGTTCAAGACGCACAAGAGGTCGGGAGGGAGCAAATCGGGTCGGAAGAGGAGATTCCAGCCGAACACGTCCCGCAAATCCCGCGCCCATCGCGCATGCCGCTCGAGGAAACGCTGATGCGTCGCCGGCGTCGGCGTGACGAAACTATAGGGGCCTAGGGCGCGCAAGATGGCGTCAAGCATCGACGAATGTCCTAAAGCTGCCGGCGCTGCGCAAGGAGAAAATCGTCATCGGCGCGGTCGTTCCGCATATTCTTTTGGGGGAGACGAACGTCGCTCAATCCGCCGCCGCGTGGGCGCCGCTGCTCACCGAGCGGCGGGTGAACCAGACGAGCGGGATGAGCAGCAGGCTAAGCCAGGCGGACGCCCAGAAAAGATCCAGAGCGGCCATTATATAGGCCTGATTGAGCACCGTCCGGGTGATCGCGCCGACCGCCTGCGCGAGGCTGAACCCAGCCCCCTGCATATGCTTTACCGCCTCGTTCCAGATCGCGCCGGAACCGTTCCCGAGGGCCTCGGCGATACGGGTCTGGTGCAGCGCCGCGCGGCGGTCCCAAAGCGTGGTCGTCATCGAGGCGGCGAAGCTGCCGGCGGTGATGCGGCTGAAGTTCGAAAGCCCGCTCGCCGCCGGGAAACGCGACGGCGGCACGTCGCAGAACGAGATGTTGATCATCGAGATGAAGAACAGGCTCATGCCGATGCCCTGCACCAGCATGGGCATGACGAAATCGCCAAAGCTCGCATCCGGCGTGTAGCCGGCGCGCATCCAGAAGGAGAGCGCGAAGGCGGCAAGCGCGATGCTGGCGGTGAGCCGCGCGTCGAGCTTCGCCATGAAGCGCGCCGCGAACGGCGTCAGGAAGACGGCGACGACCCCGCTCGGCGCCGCGACCAGCCCGGCCCAGGTCGCGATGTAGCCCATCTGGGTCTGCAGCCAGAGCGGCAGCAGCAGATTGTTGCCGAAGAACACCGCGTAGCCGAGCGCGTAGGCGATCGTGCCGATCGCGAAGTTGCGCGCTGCGGAACAGGGACAGGTCGACGATCGGCTGCTCGTCGGTCAGCTCCCAGATCAGCCAGGCGAGGAAGCCGACGATCGCGACCAGGGCCTCGACGACGATCGCGCGGCGAGGAGAACCAGTCGGCGTCCTTGCCGGTGTCGAGCATCACCTGCAGCGCGCCGACCCAGACGACCAGCAGGCCGAAGCCGGTCCGCGTCGACCGGCAGCTTGCGCGTCGGCGTCTCGCGGTCGCGCAGGTTGCGCCAGCAGAGGAAGGCGCAGAGCGAGCCCGACCGGGCACGTTGATCAGGAAGATCCACGGCCAGCTGCAGTTGTCGCGAGATATAGCCGCCGAGGATCGGGCCGCAGATCGGCGCGACCAGCGTGGTCATCGACCAGATGGCGAGCGCGGTGGCCCGCTTGCTGCGGCGGGAAGATCATCATCAGCAGGGCCTGCGAGCCCGGGATCATCGGTCCGGAAACCGCGCCCTTGCAGCACCCGGAAGAAGATCAGGACGTCGAGGTTCCAGGCCATGCCGCAGAGCAACGAGGCGATGGTGAACAGGACGACGGAGGCGACGAAGGTCCGCACGACGCCGTAGCGGCCCATCAGCCAGCCGGTCAGCGGCACGGAGACGCCGTTCGCCACCGCGAAGGAGGTGATCACCCAGGTGCCCTGGTCGGCGCTGACGCCGAGATTGCCGGCGATGGTCGGCACCGAGACGTTGGCGATGGTCGAGTCCAGCACCTGCATGAAGGTGCCGAGCGCCAGCGCCACGCGTGACGCGAAGCGCGAGCCGACGAGCCGCTGAGCGGCGGCAGCGCGCTGTTGCCTCGGCCTGGAGGCACTCGCCACGGCTGGCTCAGCGGCCTCGGAAATGTCGATGGTCGCCTTCATCGACAGGCCGACGCGCAGCGGGTGCCGGCGAAGCTCGTTCGGATCGAGCGTCGATGCGCACCGGCAGGCGCTGGACGATCTTGATCCAGTTGCCGGTCGCGTTCTGGGCCGGGATCAGCGAGAAGGCCGAGCCGGTGCCGCCGGAGAAGCCGACGCACGCGGCCGTGGAAGACGACTTCGCCGCCATAGAGGTCGGAGGTCAGCGTGACCGGCTGGCCGACCCGCACCTTCTTCAGCTGCACTTCCTTGAAGTTGGCGTCGACATAGGCGTTCTGGATGGGAACGATGCTCATCAGGGTCGCGCCGATCTGGACCCGCTGGCCGACCTGCACCTCGCGCCGCGCGACGATCCCGGCGATCGGCGCCCGGATGATCGTGCGCGACAGATCGATCCGCGCCTGGTCGACCTTTGCCCTGGCGGCGGCGATGATCGGATTCTCGCCGATCGGACCGCGGATCAGGGCTTCGTTGGCGGCGCGATTGCTTGCCGCCGCGGCCTGCGATGCCTGCGCCTGCGCGCGCGCCGCCTCGGCTTCGCGCAACTCGGACTGGGCGGAGGTGAAGGCGTTGCGGGCCGTGGTCAGTTCCTCGCCGGAGACGGCGCCGGTGGGAGCCAGATTCTGGCGACGGCGGAGGTCGATCTGTGCCCGGGCGAGGTCGGCGCGCGCCTTGGCGACCTGCGCATCGGCCTGGCCGAGGCCGGCGGCGCTCGCCTGCACCTGCGCGGCGAGCGACTGGCCGGTGGCGGAGGTCTGCTGGTACTGGCGCTCGGCGCGGGCGAGATCGGCTTCGGCCGAGGCGAGGGCGAGGCGGGCGTCGGTTGGATCGATCACCACCAGCACCTGCCCCGCCTTGACCGGCTCGGTCTCGCGCACGTCGATCTCGGCCACCGCGCCGTTCACCTGCGGCGTCACCTGCGCGACCTCGGCGCCGACATAGGCATTGTCGGTGCTTTCATAGTGGGAGAGGACGAGCAGCCAGTAGAGGAAGTAGGCGACCAGCCCGACGACCACGACGATCGCGAGCAGGCCGAGCCAGCGCCGCCTTTTTGCCTTGGCAGCTTCCTTATTGTCATCGGCGACTGTTGCGGGATCATCCATCTGCGTATCCATCCTGAATCCTGTCAGCTGCCGGCGAAGCCGCCGCCCAGCGCCCGCACCAGGGCAACGTCGAGCGAGAAGGCGCGGCCTTCCAGATCGGCGACGTCCCGGCGGGCGGCGATCACCCGGTCCTCGGCCTCGAGCACGGTCAGATAATTGGAAAGCTGGCCCTGATAGCGAAGCTGGGCGAGCCGATAGGCTTCCTCGCTCGCGGCAAGTGCCTGCCGGCTCTCCGCCAGCCGCGGCGCGAGCGCCCGTTCGGAGGTGGCGGCGTCGGCGACCTCCTTCAGCGCCTGCACCAGCACCGAATTATAGCTTGCCACCGCGGTGTCCGCATCGGCGCGGGCGCCCTTGTAATCGGCGCGAATGCGGCCGGCGTCGAAAATCGGCAGGCTGATCGCCGGGCCGACGCTGCCGACGTCGGAGCCGGACTTGAACAAATTGACGAGGCCGAGCGCCTGGAAACCGAAGAAAGCAGCGAGGTTGACGTTCGGATAGAAAGCGGCCTTGGCGACGCCGACCTGCTGCGTCGCCGCCTCCGCCCGCCAGCGCGCCGCGACGATGTCGGGACGGCGGCCGATCAGGTTCGCAGCGAGATTGTCCGGCAGGCCGAAGGGACGCGGCCCCTGCAAGGCCGGTCGCGCGATGTCGAGACCGCGGTCCGGGCCGGCGCCTGCCAGAGCAGCGAGCTGGTCGTGCACCAGGCCGATCGATTCGTCGATTGCGGCGAGCGCCGCCTGCGCCTGCGGCACCTGCGCTTCGGCCTGACGCTGGGTCGCGAGCGGGTCGAGGCCGTTGGCGACGCGCTGGCGGACCAGCGACAGGCTCTGCTCGCGCACCCGCACCGCCTCGGCCGCGAGGTCGCGCTCGGAGGAGAGGCGCAGCAGCTCGGCATAGGCCGAGGCGATGGCGGTGGAGAGGACGAGCCGCGCCTCGGCGGCGTCGGCCGAGGCCGCCCGCGCCTGCGACGTGGCGGCGGCGAACGCGGCGCGGTTGCGGCCCCAGAAATCGAAATCGTAATTGAGGTTCAGCGTCACCTGGCCGGCATCGTTCCAGCCGTGCGGGACGAAAGCGGGCGGAATGCCATTGTTGTAGCTTTGCTTGACGATCGCCGCCTGGGCATTCCCAGTGAGGGTCGGACCCTCATTGGCGTGCGCCCGCTCGGCGCGTGCCTCGGCCGAGCGCAGCCGCGCCTGGGCCTCGACCAAAGTCGGCGAAGTCGCGGAGGGCCTCGTCGACCAGGCCGTTGAGTTGCGGGTCCTTATAGGCATCCCACCAGCGATCGGCTGGCCAGTCCGCTGGCGCCGCGGCGAAGCTGCGCTGCGTCGCCAGCGCCGACGGCGCCTCGCGCACGGCGGGCGCGCCGAGCTTCGGCACGCTGACGCATCCCGCGAGCGCCGGCGCAGCTCAACAGGGCCGCGGCGCGACGGCGAATCGGGCGCTTGCAAATACCGTACGGTACGGTCATAACGCGTCTATGGTCCCGCCTTCCGGGGCCGTCAAGGAGTAAGATGGCGCGCGACCGACGCAGCGAAATTCTGGACGTGGCCGGAGAGATTTTCCTGGAGCAGGGCTATGCCGCCGCCTCGATGTCGGCGATCGCCGCTCGGCTCGGCGGCTCCAAGGGCACGCTCTACAATTATTTCACGAGCAAGGAGGAGCTGTTCCGCGCCTGTGTCGAGCGCCAGTGCGCGCTGAGCGCGGAGACGATCTTCGGCGGCGAGACCAACGGCGACGACATCGCCACTCTGCTCCTCGATCTCGGCACGCGTTATCTCACCCGGCTCACCTCCGACGAGATGATGCGTCATATCCGGACGGTGATCGCCGAGGCGGAGCGCAGATCCGGAGATCGGCGCGATGTTCTTCGAATCGGGCCCCGGGCAAGGGCGCCGGCGCCTCGCCGCCATCTTCGAGCGGGCCGTGGCCGACGGGCGGCTCAATGCCCCCGATCCCTTGCGAGCCGCCGACCAGTTCCTCGGCCTCTGCCAGGCGACGCTCTACAAACGCCGGTTGTTCAACGTCTCCAAGGTACCGAGGGCGGAGGAAGTCCGCGCCGACGTCGAGGTCGCCGTCGCCACCTTCATCGCTGCGTACGGAGCTTAAACCCTCTACCTCGAGGGGAGAGAGATACGAAGCCTAAGCGGCCGCGCCGCCAAGGCTCAGTAACCCCTCCCATCCCTGGGCGAGGGGAGATTCCGTGAGTCCAGCGCTGATCAAGCCGAGCGCACCCGCCGCGTCTGCAGGATCTCGCTGATCAACTGGTCGAGCTCGGCCAAGGTAAATGGCTTTTCGAGGATCGAAGCGTCCTCGCCCGCCGCCTGGCGCAAATGGCGGAGAGCGGCGTGGCCGGTCGAGAAGACCACCGGCAGATCCGGATCGATCTTCGCGATCTCGCGGGCGGTTTCGGTACCGTCCATGCCGGGCATCATATAATCGAGCACGACGAGTTGCGGCTTGCGCTCCGCGACCAGCGCCAGCGCCTCGGCGCCGCTCGCGGCGTCGCGCACGGCATAGCCGAGTGCGGAAAGGCCGCGGGAGATGGTCGCGCGGACCTGGGAATCGTCGTCGACGACGAGAATCATGTCAGCCCTTCAGGCACTATGAGCGGATAAAACCGGGCGGCCGCCTCGCCGGTTCCTTTCACTCCGCGGCTTCGCTGAAGCCGCCGCCTTCGTAGAGACGTTCGAAAGCGTCGGCGAAGCCGTAATCGACAACCGCCCGGCGCCGTGTTCCGGTCGCCGGCGGAGTCCGCCAGGGCGGGCTTGCGACAGAGGGCAAGGTGCGCGGGCGGGCGCCGGGGCGTTCGACCACCATCTCCTTGAACCATTCGCCGGCATAGGAGCCGTCGAGCCGGTGCACCCGCGAGCCGATGATGCGGCCGAGCGGCCGGCCCTCGAGATCGTGGACGAAGGTTTCATAGAGGAAGCCGACCGGCTCCCCGGCCGTGGAGTAGACATACATCGCCATTTTACGCGCCCCTCGCTCACGCCCGGCCCCAACCCCCGAACGCCCTTGAAATTCGCCTCACAAATCTGCGGCTCGCAGCCTGTACGCCAGATGAACGGACGAGGCCTCGGCGACGCGACTGGGCGTCGGGGGCGCCGGAACGTTCGGGGGGAGCGGCAGAAGTGCTTGACGCCCCCCTCAGCGACGTGATCGCGGGGGCGTCTAGCCGTCGCGGCGGCGGAAGAGCGGCAGCAGGCCGATCAGGCCGATCAAGCCTAGGACGCCCCACGGGAAGCCGTGCTGCACCACGTAGACAGGGTGCGGCCCGGCATCTCCGCCGGCATCTGCGTCCGCCGCGGCCGGAGCGGTCGCGCCGCCGGCGTTCGAATTACCCATCGTCAGATTGGCTGGGGCGCTGTTCGGGGCGGCGGCGGCGCTGTTCGTGGCGGCCGTTGTCGTGTTCGCGTCGGCACCTTGCGCCCAGGCGGCGGCCGGCGCGAGCGCGAGCGCTGCCGTCGCCGCAGCCGCGAAAAGAGGCTTGCTCAGCATGGTCGTCCCTCCTCAGATCGAATCGTGATAATCGGGCTTTCTGTGGAGCCCGGCCAGGCCGAACAGACCGAAGAGACCGATCCAGTTCCAGTCGAAACCCTGGTTGGCCGCCCCTTCCGCCAGACGCTCCTGCGTCTCGGTCGGAACGCCGCCCGAATCGGGCTGCGTCTGGGCCGACGCCGGCGGGCCGATCCAGGCGAGCGCGACGACCCCAAGGCCGATCCACGCCGCCCGCTTCACCTTTCCTGTCATCCTCGACCTCCTCTCCCGAAACGCGCTACCCGTCTCCTGCCGAAGGCGGAGACGTAACGGTGGAAATGCCCCCGCTGTTCCGCGCTGCAAACGACATAGCATAAGCTTGGGCCTTGCGCCTGCGCTCTGCACGATTTCTGCACGAGCGGCGCGCGGCATGCCCTTTGCGCGGAGAGAAGCCTCTGAACGCAATTCCGCTCAATCTGGCCTCGTCGTCCGCTTTGACAGGTCAGCCGCAATGAGAGACGTCTACGCCATGAGCCACAAGATCCTGATCGCCGACGACGATCCGCATATCCGCGAGGTGCTGAGCTTCGCGCTCGGCAAGGCGGGGATGACGACCGCCGAGGCCGGCGATGGCGAGGCGGCGCTGGCGGCGGTCGAGCGCGACCGGCCGGACCTGCTCGTCCTCGACATCAACATGCCGCGGATGGACGGGCTCGAAGTCTGCCGGAGGCTGCGCGCCTCGGGCGATCTCCCGATCCTCTTCCTGTCCTCGCGCGACGACGAGATCGACCGGGTGGTGGGGCTGGAGCTCGGGGCCGACGATTATGTCGTGAAGCCCTTCTCGCCGCGCGAGGTGGTGGCGCGGGTGAGCGCGATCCTGAAGCGGGGCGGCCGCGCCGTTGCCGAGGCGGGCGCGAAGGGACCGGTCGTCCACAACCGCCTGCGGCTGGACCCGGAGGCGTGGGAGGCGGAATGGGACGGGGAGGGGGTGCCGGTCACGGTCACCGAATTCCAGCTCCTGCTGCTGCTCGCCAGCCTGCCGTCGCGCGTCTTCACCCGCGACCAGATCATCGACCGGCTGCACGGCCCCGGCTTCGCCATCACCGACCGCACGGTCGACAGCCACATCCGCAACCTCCGCCACAAATTCGCCGAGCGCGGCGGCGGCGATCTGATCGAGACCCGCGCCGGCATCGGCTACCGGATCGGCCGCTGCGTGGGCGGTCCATCGGCTTGATCCGGGCGCTGAAGGACTTCGCCAAGCGCCACTGGCCGGCGCTGCGCCTGCGCACCATCCTGTTCCTGACCTTGCTGTTCGTCGCCGCATTGCCCGGCATCGGCGCGGTGTTCCTGCGCGTCTACGAGAATACGCTGGTCCAGCAGACCGAGGCGGAGCTGATCGCCCAGGCGGCGGCCTTGTCCGGCGCCTATCGGGTCGCCTGGGGCGCCGACGATGCGCCAGCCGGGCTCGATCCGCAGCGGCCGAGGCTCGACCTCAGCGAGATGCCGATCCTGCCGGCGCAGCCGGAGGCGAGCAAACCCGCTTCGCCCCCCGATCCTCGTGCCGCGGCCGCGGCGACGGCACTTCGGCCGATCGTGATCGACACCGGCCGGACGACCCTGGCCGCCATCCGCATTCTCGACCCGAACGGGACAGTCCTGCTCGGCCACGGCGACACCGGCCTCTCTTATGCCGCGCTGCCCGAAATCCGCGCCGCCGCCCGGGGCGAGACGCGAACGGTGCTGCGCGAACGGGCCGATTACCGCCCGACCTACAATCTCGAATGGCTGAGCCGCGCCGCCGGCATCCGCGTCGAATATGTCCGGCCGATCTTCGCCGACGGCAGGGTGATCGGCATCCTGATGCTGTCGCGCTCGCCGCGTGGTCTGTTCCTCGGCATCTACCAGGATCGCGGCAAGATCCTGCTCGGCATCGTCCTCATCTTCCTGACCCTGCTGGTGCTCGCCGGCCTGCTCTCGCGCGGAATCGCGAGGCCGATCGAGGCGCTGAGCGCGGCGACCGAAAATGTCGCGCGTGGGCCGGTCAGCGTGCCCGAGCCGCCGCCGACCGCGGCCATCGAGATCCGCGCCCTCTACCTCAGCTTCGCCGCCATGGCCGAGCGGATCGAGCGCCGCTCGCGCTATCTGCGCGACTTCGCCGCGGCGGTGAGCCACGAGCTCAAGACGCCCATCTCCGGCATCAAGGGCGCGATCGAATTGCTCGAGGAGCATCCGGAGATGGCGGAGGCGGAGCGCCGCCGCTTCCTCGCCAACGCCGCCGCGGACGCCGACCGCCTCTCCCACCTCCTCCGCCGCCTCCTCGACCTCGCCCGCGCCGACATGGCGGTGACGCCGGAAGGGGCGGAGACGGATGTGGAGGGGCCGGCGCTGACCGTGGTGGACGCACAGCGCGGCAAGGATTTCGAGGTGGCGGCGGAGGTCGCCGACCTGCCGCCGGTCGCGGCGCCGGCGGAGATGCTGACGGCGGTGCTGGAGACCTTGGTCGAGAATAGCCGCCAGGCAGGCGCGCGGCGTGTGAGGATTGCCGGCCGCGGGCAGGAGGATCGCGTCCTGCTGACGGTCTCCGACGATGGCCCGGGCATTCCCGAGAGCGACCGCGAACGGATTTTCGACCCATTCCACACGACCCGGCGAAAGGAAGGCGGCTCCGGTCTGGGCCTGTCGATCGCTCGGTCGCTGCTCTCAGCATGCGGGGGAACGATCCAGGCGTTGCCCACTGAAACAGGAGCGCGGTTCGAGATTATCCTCCCCGGAACGGGGAGGGGACGGCACGGAGTGCGGTGGAGGGGGGGCCGAGACCTGCACCAACCCCCCTCCACCAGCCTTCGGCTGGTCCCCCTCCCCGTTCCGGGGAGGAGTAGTTATTCGAACTCCAAAATCACCGCATCCACCGCCAGGCTCTCGCCTGGCTTGGCGTCGACCTTCTTCACCACGCCGGCCTTCTCGGCGCGCAGGATGTTCTCCATCTTCATCGCCTCGACCACCGCGAGCGGCTGGCCGGCCTCGACCTTGTCGCCTTCCCCGACATGGAGGGCGGTGAGCAGGCCGGGCATCGGGCAGAGCAGATATTTGCGACAGATCCGGCGGCACCTTCTCGATCATGTGCCGGCTGAGCTCGGCGACATGGGCGGGAGCACCTGCACCAGATGGCCGGCGCCGCGCGTGGTGAGGCGCCAGCGGCGGCCCTGGCGCGCGATCTGCACGGTGCGGGCGCGGCCGTCGATGCTGCCCTTGAACAGGCGCTGGCCCGGCTCCCAGCGGCCGATCAGCTCGCCGCCATTGGCGCCGTCGACGGTGACGAGATGGCCGCCCTCGACCGGCTCCAGCTCCACCCGATGCTCATGCCCCTCGATCCGGACCACGCGCAGCTCGGGCGGCGGCACCGGCTCGCCGAGCTGGCCGCTGATCGCGGAGGCGCGGATATCGCACCGTCTCGCCGGCAAGTGCCGCCACCACCGCAAGATCCCGCACGAGCGTATCGTCCGCCGGCGCGCCGGTGAAGCCCTCGGGATATTCCTCGGCGATGAAGCCGGTGGTGAGCTCGCCCGTCGCGGAAGCGCGGATGCTGCATCAGCGCCGAGAGGAAATCGACATTGTGGCCGATGCCGTCGATCTCGAAGCGGTCGAGCGCGTCGATCTGCCGGTCGATCGCCTCCTCGCGCGTCGGCGCCCAGGTGACCAGCTTGGCGATCATCGGGTCGTAGAACATGACTGACCTCGCCGCCCTCGGACGACGCCGTCGTCGACGCGGATGCAGCCGTCCGTCCGTCGTGCGCCTCGTGTGGCGGCCGGTAGCGCACCAGCCGCCCGGTCGAAGGCAGGAAGCCGCGATACGGATCCTCGGCATAGACGCGGTTCTCGATCGCCCAGCCGTCGAGCTGTCACGTCCTTCTGGCCGAAAGCCAGCTTCTCGCCGGCGGCGACGCGGATCATCTGCTCGACCAGGTCGAGCCCGGTCACCATCCTCGGTCACCGGATGCTCGACCTGGAGCCGGGTGTTCATCTCGAGGAAGTAGAAGCTCTTGCCGGTCGGATCGGCGCCGCTGACGATCAGCTCGACCGTGCCCGCGCTGTAATAGCCGACCGCGCGGGCGAGCGCGACCGCCTGCTCGCCCATCGCCTTGCGCATCTCGGGCGTGACGAAGGGCGACGGCGCTTCCTCGACCACCTTCTGGTGGCGGCGCTGGATCGAGCATTCGCGCTCGCCGAGATAGACGATGTTGCCGTGCTGATCGCCGAGCACCTGGATCTCGATGTGGCGCGGATGCTCGATGAACTTCTCGATGAACACGCGGTCGTCGCCGAAGCTGGCCAGGCCCTCGCGCTTGGTCGCCTCGAAGCCCTCGCGCACGTCCTGCTCGGACCAGGCGAGCCGCATGCCCTTGCCGCCGCCGCCGGCCGAGGCCTTCATCATCACCGGATAGCCGATGTCCGCCGGCGATCTTCACCGCCTCGTCGGTGGTCGCGATCTCGCCGAGATAGCCGGGGACGACGTTGACCCCCGCCGCCTTGGCGAGCTTCTTCGAATTCGATCTTGTCGCCCATCGCCGCGATCGCGTTCGGCGGCGGCCCGATGAAGGCGATCCCCGCTTCGGCCAGCGCCTGCGCGAAGCTCTCGCGCTCGGAGAGGAAGCCGTAGCCGGGGTGGACCGCGTCGGCGCCCGTCGTCCTTGCAGGCGTGCGATGATCAGCTCGGCATTGAGATAGGATTCGCGCGGCCGGCGGCGGCCCCAGCCGCACGCTCTCGTCCGCCATCCGCACATGCGGCGCCGCGCGCATCGGCATCCGAATAAACCGCGACGGTCGCGATCCCCATCTTCCGCGCGGTGCGGATCACGCGGCAGGCGATCTCGCCCCGGTTGGCGATCAGGATCTTCGAGAACATCCTACTTCCCGAACAAGGTCCTGAGGGGCTTCAATTGTGAATATGCAATCGTCACGCCCAACCCACCCGTTTCACCTTTTGTAACGTCCATGTCCGCCTCGGTCAGCAGCGACGGCTTCCAGTGCCATCCCAACGGCGACTTCGATAAATCCGCGCCGTCAATCAGCTGATCAACCAGAATCTTCGAAAGGACATTCTCGGGAGGAGAGGCGGCGCGATCGGTGACGAACGTGCATATCCATCCATCCGAATCGGATGAGGCAAAAGGCCGTTCACTGTAAATGAGGGTCGCGTGCGGGAGCTGCCATACCGCCAAAGGATTCTTGCGATCTGCAAACTGAGTCTTACGATGCGGCCATCCCGTCTGACGAACGGCGTCCGCGAAATCGTCGGCATTCGTGATTGCTCGAAGGCACAACCGATCGGCGACGTCTGCTATGATTTGGGCATTTGCTGCGGGATTTGATACGGACAGCAACGGGAGCGGCTTCGCGGAGCTGCAGCCGCCAAGGCTGAACAGCAACCAGACCGAAAGCGCCGCAGCTCTGCTCACTCCGCCGCCACCCGCGCCGGCTCCTCGCTCGTCATAGGCAGCAGCCCGAGCTTCTCGAACAACGCCGCATCCGCCGAGGCGCCCGCATTGCCGGTGGTCAGCAGCTTGTCGCCCGTGAAGATGCGGTTCGCGCCGGCGAGGAAGCAGAGCGCCTGGGTCGCTCTCCGACATGCTACTCGCGACCGGCCGACAGCCGCACGATCGAGCGCGGCATCAGGATCCGCGCGACGGCGACGGTGCGGACGAATTCGATGTCGTCGATCTTCGCGAGCGGCGTGTCGGCGAGCATGTCGCCGAGCACGGTGCCGCGGATCGGCACCAGCGCGTTGATCGGCACGCTTTCGGGGTGGGCCGGCAGGGTGGCGAGGGCGTGGAGGAAGCCGACCCGGTCCTCGCGGCTCTCGCCCATGCCGACGATGCCGCCGCAGCAGACCGCCATGCCGGACGAGCGGACATGGTCGAGCGTGTCGAGCCGGTCCTGCTAGGTGCGGGTGGTGATCACCGCGCCATAATGTTCGGGCGAGGTGTCGAGATTGTGGTTGTAATAATCGAGCCCCGCCTCGGCGAGCCGGTCCGCCTGGTCCTGCGTCAGCATGCCGAGCGTCATGCAGGTCTCGAGCCCCATCGCCTTGACGCCCGCGACCATCGTGCAGAGCGCGTCCATGTCGCGGTCCTTGGGCTCGCGCCAGGCGGCGCCCATGCAGAAGCGGCCGGAGCCCGCCGCCTTGCTTCGGCGGCGGCGGCGAGCACGGCGTCGACGTCCATCAGTTTCTCGGCCTTGAGCCCGGTCTTCGCGTGGGCGGACTGGCTGCAATAGCCGCAATCCTCCGGGCAGCCGCCGGTCTTGATCGACAGCAGGGTGGAGAGCTGGACCTCGTTGCGCGCGTGGTAGCGGCGGTGGACGGTCTGGCGCCTCGTAGACGAGATCGAGGAAGGGCAGATCGAACAGCGCGCGGATTTCCTCGCGGGTCCAATCCGTACGTAGCCCCTCCCCTTCAGGGGAGGGATTGGGGTGGGGCAGTTCGTGTCCAAAGGCACCCGTGCGGGTCTCGCCCGACTCCCCACCCCCATCCCCTCCCCTGAAGGGGAGGGGCTATTCTGTTCGAATTCGCTCATTCCGCGCCTCCTCCAGGGGGGGCATGTTGTGGCCGAGCAGCTTGCAGCACCTCCCCGGCGGCCTCGACCAGGTTGGTGCCGGGGCCGAAGATCGCCTGGACGCCGGCGTCGCGCAGCATCTCGTAATCCTGCGCCGGGATGACGCCGCCGGCGACCACCTTGATGTCGGCGCGGCCGACGTCGCGCAGGTGGCCGATCAGCTCGGGGATCAGCGTCTTGTGCCCGGCGGCGAGGCTGGAGGCGCCGACCACGTCGACATCCTTCTCGATCGCGAGCGCGGCGCGCTCTCCGCCGGCGTCTGGAACAGCGGCCCGGCGACGACCTCGAAGCCCGAGATCGCCGAACGCCGAGGCGACGAGATTGGCGCCGCGGTCGTGGCCGTCCTGACCCATCTTGGCGACGAGCATGCCGCGGCTTGCGGCCGAGCCGGCGCGCGACCGCGCCGACGCCCGCCTCGGCCTGCTCCCAGCGCGGATCGCCCTCATAGGCGCCGCCATAGATGCCGCGGACCGGCGTCGGCATTGGTGCCGTAGCGGCCGAACACATCCTCCAGCGCCAGGCTGATCTCGCCGAGCGTCGCCCGCGCCCGCGCGCCTCGACCGCGAGGCCGAGCAGGTTGCGCATCGCCCTTCGCGCCCTCGCGCAGCGCATCGAGCGCCGCCCGGCACTTCGCCTCGTCCCGCTCCGCGCTGCACCCGCTCGATCCGCGCGACCTGCGCCGGCGCGCACCGTGTCGTTGTCGACTTCGAGGATGTCGATCGGCTCCTCGTCCTGCAGCCGGTATCTGTTGACGCCGACGATCACGTCCTCGCCGCGGTCGACCTGCGCCGCGCGGGCCGCCGAGGCTTCCTCGATCATCGCCTTGGGCCATGCCCGCGGCGACCGCCTCGGCCATGCCGCCCTCGCCTCGACCCGCTCGATGATCTCCCAGGCCTTGTCGACCAGCTCCTGCGTCAGGCTCTCGACATAAGTAGATGCCGCCCAGCGGATCGACGACATTGGTCATGCCCGTCTCCTCCTGGCAGCATGAGCTGGGTGTTGCGGGCGATCCGGGCCGAGAAATCGGTCGGCAGCGCGATCGCCTCGTCGAGCGCGTTGGTGTGGAGCGATCTGGGTGCCGCCGAGCACCGCCGCCATCGCCTCGATCGTGGTGCGGATGACGTTGTTGTAGGGGTCCTGCTCGGTCAGCGACACGCCCGAGGTCTGGCAATGGGTGCGCAGCATCTTGCGAGCGCTCGTCCTTCGCGCCGAGCCCGTCCATGATCCGGTGCCAGAGCATGCGCGCCGCGCGCAGCTTGGCGACCTCCATGAAGAAGTTCATGCCGATGCGCGAAGAAGAAGCTCAGGCGCGCCGGCGAACGCGTCGATGTCGAGCCCCCTGGCGCGACGCCGCGCGGCACATATTCCATGCCGTCGGCGATGGTGAAGGCGAGCTCCTGCACCTCCGTCGCGCCGGCTTCCTGCATGTGATAGCCGCGAGATCGAGATCGAGTTGAACTTGCGGCATGTGCGCGCTGCGTGTAGGCGATGATGTCCGAGACGATCCGCATGCTCGGCGCGGGCGGGTAGATGTAGGTGTTGCGGACCATGAACTCCTTCAGGATGTCGTTCTGGATCGTGCCGTCGAGCTGGTCCTGCGCGCACGCCCTGCTCCTCGCCGGCGACGATGAAGAAGGCGAGGATCGGGATCACCGCGCCGTTCATCGTCATCTGACACGCTCATCGTGTCGAGCGGGATGCCGTCGAACAGGATCTTCATGTCCTCGATCGTGTCGATCGCGACGCCCGCCTTGCCGACGTCGCCGACGACGCGCGGATGGTCGCTGTCATAGCCGCGGTGGGTGGCGAGATCGAAGGCGACCGACAGCCCCTTCTGCCCCGCGGCGAGGTTGCGGCGGTAGAAGGCGTTCGAATCCTCGGCGGTCGAGAAGCCGGCATATTGGCGGATCGTCCACGGCCGGCCGGCATACATCGAGGCGCGGACGCCGCGGGTGAACGGCGCGAAGCCGGGCAGGCCGGGATCGACACCTTCGACGTCCTCGGCCGTGTAGAGCGGCTTGACCTCGATCCCCTCCGGCGTGTGCCAGACGAGGTCCTTGCCCTTCACCTCGCGTGAGGCGGCGGCTTTCCAGTCGGCAGTGGTCGGTTTGCGGTCCGTCATAAACGCCTCTCCCACTCGCGGGAGAGGGAGGGGCCCGCGTAGCGGGAGGGTGAGGGTCTGTACCGCGAATCAGTAAGGCCCTCACCCTGCCCTCTCCCGCGAGCGGGAGAGGATGAAATTCCTTCTCAATGCCCACCCTGCGGTGTCTCCATCAGCTCGACCAGCACGCCGCCCATATCCTTGGGATGGACGAAGATCACCGGCGTCCCATGCGCGCCGATGCGCGGCTCGCCGAGCACGTTGGCGCCCTTCGCCTCCATCTCGGCCTTGGCCTCGTGGATATCCGGCACCTCGAAGCAGACATGGTGCTGGCCACCGGCCGGATTCTTCTCGAGGAATTTCGCGATCGGCGAATCCTCGCCCAAGCGGCTCCAGCAATTCGATCTGGCTGTTGGGCGTGTCGACGAAGCAGACGCGCACCCTCTGCGCCGGCAGGTCGAAGGCGTCGTGGATGCGGGTCGCGCCGAGCAAATCGCGATAGAGCGCGACGCTCTTCTCGATCGAGGGGGTGGCGACCCCGACATGGTTCAACCGGCCCAAATTCATTGCGAATCCCTTGCGCATGTCGGCATCTTCGACTCGCCGCCCTGGAGGACGAAGCGGTCGCCCTGCTTCGTCCAGGTTTCGGTGAATTGCTTGTCGCCCGAATAGACGACGTCAAACGACACGTCCTTCTGGACGTTGGCGACATGGCCCTGAATGTCGGTGGCACCGAGCAGCATACCGGCGAGGCCGCTCTTGCTGTGGTAGGAGAAGCGGATCGGACCCGAGGTGACCGGACCGGCCGGCGTCAACTCGGTGAGCGTCGCACTTCCCGACGAGCAATCCTGAGTGCGGTTGAAGCCCTGCTCCCAGATGGCGGGAGCATTCGTATAGGTGCCGACCATATGCCAGCGCGGCGTGCTGTTCCATTGCGTCCCCGTCACTGCTTCGGGCCAGGAACCGGCGATCTCGAAATGATCGCCGACGGGGTTGAGATAATAGACGCCGACCGTGCCCGCGCAGTCGACGCAGCCGCCGACGCCGCTGGCGGGGCTGATCATTACCGCCTTGTCGCCGTTCCAGATCAGTCGGCCGGGGTGATAGACGAGGCTACGGCCGCCGATCTCGACCTGCGCCTGGTCCTTCGCATTGAAGGCGGCGGTGAAGGCGCGCGCGAGCTGCTCCTGGACCGGGAGGGTGCGCACGTCGACGGGCGGCGGGGGCCCCGCGAGAAGGTTTTCGTCGGCGGTCGAGACCGCGTTCTCCGGCATCGCCACATTGGCCTCGGGAGGGGCGTGGCCGCCGATGACGTTATGGCCGAGCAGCACGCCGATCAGGATCGCGACGACCAGTCCGATCCCGCCGAGCACGAGGTAAAGCGCCGTGCGGGAGCGCGGCACGTCCTCGTCGATATAGATATCGTCTGCGCGCCGCGGCCCGACTCCGATGGCGGGTCCGCCCCCGAGCAGCCGGCGCTTCTCGGCCTGGAACTCCTCCTCGGTCAGCGCGCCTTTCTCGCGCAGCCGCTGGAGCCGCTCCAGCTCGTCATAGCGCCGGTTCATGCGCACGCCTCAGAGCGGGATATTGTCATGCTTCTTCCACGGGTTCTCGAGCTGCTTGTCGCGCAGCTTGCGAAGCCCGAGCGCAATGCGGCGGCGGGTCGAATGGGGCATGATCACCTCGTCGATGAACCCTTTCGACGCCGCCACGAACGGATTGGCGAAGCGCGCCTCATATTCGGCGGTGCGCGCGGCGATCTTGTCCGGATCGCCGATATCCTTGCGGAAGATGATCTCGACCGCGCCCTTGGCGCCCATCACCGCGATCTCGGCGGACGGCCAGGCATAATTGAGGTCGCCGCGCAGATGCTTGGAGGCCATGACGTCATAGGCGCCGCCATAGGCCTTGCGGGTGATGACGGTGATCTTCGGCACCGTCGCCTCGGCATAGGCGAACAGCAGTTTCGCGCCGTGCTTGATGATGCCGTTATGCTCCTGCGCGACGCCGGGGAGGAAGCCGGGCACGTCGACGAAGGTGACGATCGGGATATCGAACGCATCGCAGAAGCGGACGAAGCGCGCGGCCTTCTTCGAGCTGTTGATGTCGAGCACGCCCGCCAGCACCATCGGCTGGTTGGCGACGATGCCGACCGTGCGCCCCTCGATCCGGCCGAAGCCGACGATGATGTTGCCTGCATGGGCGGGCTGCAGCTCGAAGAAATCGCCTTCGTCGAGCACCTTCCGGATCAGCTCGTGCATGTCGTAGGGCTTGGCCGCGCTGTCCGGGATCAAGGTGTCGAGGCTGTCCTCGATCCGATCCCAGGGATCGTCTGCACGGCCGCTCGGGCAGATCGTGACGGTTGGAGAGCGGCAGGAAATCGAAGAAATCGCGCGTGGCGAGCAGGGCGTCGATGTCGTTCTCGAAGGCGACGTCGGCGACGCCCGATTTGGTCGTGTGGGTGATCGCGCCGCCAAGCTCCTCCTGCGTCACCACCTCGTTCGTCACCGTCTTCACCACGTCCGGGCCGGTGACGAACATGTAGGAGCTGAATCCTTCACCATGAAGATGAAGTCGGTCATCGCCGGTGAGTAAACGGCGCCGCCCGCGCAGGGACCCATGATCAGGCTGATCTGCGGCACGACGCCCGAGGCGAGCACGTTGCGCTGGAACACCTCGGCATAGCCGGCGAGGCTTGCGACGCCCTCCTGGATGCGCGCGCCGCCGCTGTCGTTGAGGCCGATCACAGGCGCGCCGACCTTCATCGCCATGTCCATGACCTTGCAGATCTTCTGCGCGTGGCGCTCGGACAGCGAGCCGCCGAAGACGGTGAAATCCTGCGCGAAGATGTAGACCAGCCGGCCGTTGATCGTGCCCGAGCCGGTGACGACGCCGTCGCCGGGGACCTTCTGCGTCGTCCATGCCGAAGTCGGTGCAATTATGCTCGACGAACATGTCATATTCTTCGAAGCTGCCCTCATCGAGCAGGACGCAGACCCGTTCGCGGGCGGTGAGCCGGCCCTTGGCGTGCTGGGCTTCGATCCGTTTCTCGCCGCCGCCGAGCTGCGCCTGCCGGCGCCGTTCTTCCAGCTCTTCGATGGTCGTCGCCATGTCGTTTCCGTGACAGCCTCCGGTAGCGCCGTTCCTTAGGACGGGGCGCGAGGCAGGGCAACGGAGGTGCGCTAGCGGCCCTCGAAACGCGGCTGGCGCTTCTGGAGGAAAGCAGCGACGGCATTGGTAAAATCCTGGGTACATCCCGCTTCGCGCTGCGCTTCGCGTTCGGCGGCGAGGGCGTCGCTCAGCGACAGGTCTTGGGCGTTGCGGGCGAGGCGACGGATGAGGCCGAGCGCCACTGTCGGCCCCTGCGCCAGGCGGGTGGCGAGCGCCACCGCTTCCTCGGCGAGATCCTCGTCGTCGACGACGCGGGCGATCATGCCCCACTCTTGCGCCTGCTCGGCGGAGATGCGCTCGCCGAGCATCATCATCTCCAGCGCCCGGGCGCGACCGGCGAGGCGTGGCAGCAGCCAGGTCGCGCCGGCATCGGGAATGAGGCCGATATTGACGAAGGCCTGGAGAAAATAGGCCGAGCGCGCGGCGATAACGATGTCGGCGGCGAGGGCGAGCGAGGCGCCGGCGCCGGCGCAGGGGCCGTTCACTGCCGCGACGACGGGGATCGGCAGCGCGAACAGCGCCTCGACCAAGGGGTTGAAGCTCTTCTCCAGCGCCTCGCCCGCGTCGGCCGGCAGGCCGCCGCCGGTCGCGAGATCGGCGCCGCTCGAAAAACCGCGTCCCTCGCCCTTGAGCAGCAGACAGCGCGCGCCCTGTCGCACCGCCTCGCCCAAGGCGTCGCGCAGTTCCACCAGTGTCTGCGTACTCAGTGCATTCAGCGTCTCCGGGCGCGCGATGGTGAGCGTGGCGACGGCGGCGGGGCTGAGCTCGAGCCGGACATGCTGGTAGGCCATGTCCTCGCTTACACCATTCCCCCCGCACCGACGCAACGCATCCGATTGACAGAGGGGTCGCCGCCGTCGCAGCTAGGGAGCAAGGGGGCGGGGCGATAATGAAAACGTGGCTGAATCTAATGGTTGCCCTGTCGATGCTGGCCGTCCCGCACGGCGCGATGGCGGCAACGGCGAAGGTGGGACAGCCGGCGCCCTCCTTCTCGCTTACCACCTACGACAAAAGGAAGATCAAGCTCGCCGACCTGCACGGCAAGGTCGTGGTGATCAACTGGTGGGCGACCTGGTGCGGCCCGTGCAAGGCCGAGATGCCGATGATGAGCGCCTTCCACCACGCCCATAAGGATCAGGGGTTCGAGATTTTCGGGGTCACTACCGAGGATTCGGTGCCGCCCTACATGCTGAAGCGCGTATCGGAATTATTGTCTTACCCCCTAGTCCTGCACTTTTCCGGCAATGGCTACCCGATCCTGAGCGGGGTGCCGACCTCCTATGTGATCGATCGCCAGGGCATCGTCCGCTACGCCAAGGCCGGCGCATTCACCGAGCAGGAGTTCGAGGATCTGATCCTGCCCCTGCTGCGCGAGCCGGCCAGCTGAGCTATTCCGAGAGTGCTGTTTCTTCCGGCGCGTGGAGGCGGAGGCGAGTGACGCGGCGGGCGTCGCTGTCGGTCACTTCCAGCCTCCAGCCGGAAGGATGCTCGACGATCTCGCCCTGCCGCGGGACGTGGCCGGCGAGGACGGTGGCGAGGCCGCCGATCGTGTCGACATCCTCATCCACGGCGGCGAGGCGGGCATCGACCGTCTCGGCGACATCCTCCAGCTCCGCGCGGGCATCGGCCTCCCAGATGCCGTCTTCGACCGGGATGAGCAGGCCCGGCATCTCCTCGTCATGCTCATCCTCGATCTCGCCGACGATCTCCTCGACCACGTCCTCGATGGTTACGAGTCCCTCGGTGCCGCCGAACTCGTCGACGACGATGGCGAGATGGACCCGCTCCGCCCGCATCCGTGCCAGCAGGTCGAGCACACCCATCGATTCCGGCACGTAGAGCGGCGTCCGCAGGAGATCCTTGATATCCGCCGGCGGCTCGGCGTCGGACACCTGCAGGGTGAAAACGTCCTTGATGTGGACCATGCCGACGACTTGGTCGAGGCTCTCCTCATAGACCGGCAGACGGCTATGCCCCGCCTCGGCGAAGGCGGCGACGAGGCCTTCGAAGCTGATGTTGCTCGGCACCGCGATGATGTCGCCGCGCGGCACCGAAATGTCGGCGACGTTGCTCTCGCCGAAATGGAGGAGGTTGCGCAGCATCTGCCGCTCGACCGGCGACAAATCGCCGACTGCGGGTACCTCGCCTTCGTGGCTGTCGATCGCTTCCTCGATCTCCTCGCGCAGGGTCGCTTCGCCGTCGTCGCCGAACAGGAAGGTGCGCAGCCCCCGCCAGAAACTGGGCTGCGCATTGTCGGGACTTCGATCGGGATCGTCGGGCATGATCAGGAACCGGCCTCCACGCGGTAGGGGTCGGCGATGCCGAGCGAGGCAAGCGCTTCGCGCTCGGCCGCCTCCATCTTTTCGGCCTCCTCTTCCCCCTGTTCGTGATCATAGCCTAGCAGATGCAGCGTGCCGTGCACCACCAGATGCGCGGCGTGATCGCGAACCGCGATGCCCTTCTCCTCCGCTTCGCGCGTGCAGACGCCCGCGGCGAGGACGATGTCGCCGAGCAGAACCTCGCCGCCGTCGGCCATGACGAGGCTGTCGAGCAATTCGGCCTCGAACATCGGGAAGGAGAGGACGTTGGTCGGCTTGTCCTTGGCCCGATAGGCGGTGTTGAGAGACTGGACCTCGGCATCGTCGGTAAATTTGACCGAGATTTCGACGCACAGGCCGGATTCGATGAGCGCGCCGTGACGACTGACGGCGATGGCGGCGGGGACGGCTTCGCCGGCGAGATCGGGCCAGGAGGTTTTACTGTCCCAGTCTCCGGATGCGTCTGACTCCACCCGTATCATGCCGCACCCCCAGCTCGCTCGGGACGAGCGAGAGCGTGGAAGCCTGTCACTGCGCCTTCCCCTCATAGGCTTCGACGATCCGCCCTACGAGCGGGTGTCGCACGACGTCGCCCGCGCCGAAGCGGATTGTGGCGATCTTGGGGATGCCTTCGAGCTTGCCCACTGCGTCGGCCAGGCCCGAGGCACCGGGATTGGGCAGGTCCACCTGCAGCGGATCGCCGCACACGACCATCCGGCTGCGCATGCCGAAGCGGGTGAGGAACATCTTCATCTGCGCCGGTGTGGTGTTCTGCGCCTCGTCGAGGATGATGAAGGCGTCGCTCAGCGTCCGGCCGCGCATGAAGGCGATCGGCGCGATCTCGATCTCGCCCGACGCGATCCGCCGTTCGACCTGCTCGGCCGGCAGCATGTCGTAGAGCGCGTCGTAGAGCGGGCGGAGATAGGGATCGACCTTTTCCTTCATGTCGCCGGGCAGGAAGCCGAGCCTTTCGCCCGCCTCGACCGCCGGGCGCGAGAGGATCAGCCGGTCGACCGAGCCGCCGATCAATTGTTGCACCGCCTGGGCGACGGCGAGATAGGTCTTGCCGGTGCCGGCCGGGCCGAGCGCGAAGATCATGTCGTCGCGGCCCAATGCCTCCATGTAGACGGCCTGCATCTTGGAGCGCGGGACGATCGTCTTCTTGCGCGTGCGGATCATCACCTTGGGCGGCTCGGCCACCTCGGGCGCGATGATACCTTCGAGCGTCGGCTGGCCCGACATGGCGATGACCGCGTCGACCATGCCGGCGTCGATGTCCTGCCCCTCGTCGAGGCGATTGTAGAGGCCGACGAGCACGTCGCGCGCCCGCGCCGCCGCCTCCGCCTCGCCCTCGATCTGCACGCGCGACCCGCGCGCAGCGATGTAGACGCCGAGCCGGTCCTCGATGGCGACAAGGTTGCGGTCGAACTCGCCAAACAGAGGCCCGAGCAGGTGCGGCTGCTCGAACTCGACTTCCAGACGGGCCCGCGGGCCGGCGGCCGCCTCGGCGGCTTTCTTCTGGGCCATTATGCCGCCGCCTGCATCGATACGGCGCTGCCGAGGCTGTTGGGGCCGCCGCTGACGATCTCCACCTCGACCACGTCCCCGATCGCGGCATCGCTCTCGACATGGACGGACTGCAGCCAGGGTGATTTGCCGACCCGCTGGCCGGGCTTCTTGCCGTCGCGCTCGATCAGGATTGCGGTGCGCTTGCCGATTGTGGCGCGGTTGAAGGCGAGCTGCTGGGCGTTGAGCAAAGTCTGCAGCCGCTGCAGCCTCTCGTCCTTCACCTCGTTCGGCACCTGGTCGTCCATGCTTGCGGCGGGCGTGCCCGGCCGCGGGGAATATTTGAACGAGTAAGCCTGGGCGTAGTTCACGGCCTCGACAATTTTCAGCGTCTCCTCGAACTCCGCCTCCGTCTCGCCGGGGAAGCCGACGATGAAATCGCCGGACAAGGCGATGTCCGGCCGCGCCGCGCGCACGCGTTCGAGCGTGGCGAGATAGGAGCCGGCGCTGTGGCTGCGGTTCATCGCCTTCAGCACCCGATCGCTGCCCGACTGAACCGGCAGATGGAGATAAGGCATCAATTTTCCGACCTCGCCATGAGCGCGGATCAGCCCGTCCTTCATGTCGTTGGGATGGCTCGTCGTGTAGCGGATGCGCTCCAGCCCCGGCAGCCGATCGAGTGCGCGGATGAGGCCTTCCAGCCCTTGCAGCCGGCCCCTCTCGTCCTCCGTCGCCCAAGCGTTCACGTTCTGACCGAGCAAGGTGATTTCCTTCGCGCCCGCGTCCACGAGCGCGCGCGCCTCGTCCATCACCGCCGCCCAAGGGCGGGACGTCTCGGCGCCGCGCGTATAGGGGACCACGCAATAGGTGCAGAATTTGTCGCAGCCTTCCTGCACAGTGAGGAAGGCGCTCGGCCCCTGCCGCCGACGTCCCGGAAGCGCGCCGAACTTCGATTGGATCGGCATGTCCGTGTCGATCGCCCGCGTGCCGTCGCGCGCCTGGGCGATCAACTCCGGCAGCCGGTGATAGGCTTGCGGACCGACCACCACGTCCACGTTGGGCGCGCGGCGCGGGATCTCGGCGCCTTCGGCCTGGGCGACGCAACCGGCAACCGCGATCATCGGACGGCTGCCGTCCTCGCGCTTCAGCCGGCCGATCTCGGAATAGACCTTCTCCGCCGCTTTCTCGCGGATGTGGCAGGTGTTGAGCACGACGAGGTCGGCCGCGCCGTCGGCGGCGGCTTCGAGCCCCTCGGCTTCGAGCAGCTCCGCCATCCTGTCGCCGTCATAGACGTTCATCTGGCAGCCGTAGGACTTGATCTGGAAGGTCTTGGGGGCGGGTTTCGTCATCGCGGCGCCTATAGGCGATCCCCCGATAAGGCGGAAGCAGAGTCGTGCCCGAGCGCGGCAACGATCCCGCTCCGCGCCTGTTCGGCAAGCGCCTTGCGGTCGCCGGCCGCCGCCGGATCGATCGGTGCAAGGAAGTGAAGGATGATGGGAATCGTCCCATGCCGCGAGAGGATGCGGACTCGCATTCTCCTTCGCGCCCTCGTCGCCCCAGGCAATGTCACGTGCGCCGGGCGCATAATGGATGGCGACCGGCTGGACGCGGAGACGCGGCAGGGGCGGGAAAAGCGCGGCGAGAAGGCTGGCGCGGAAGGGCAAGATCTCATGCCCGCCGCCGGTCGTCCCTTCCGGGAACAAGGCTACCGGCCGGCCGGTGGCGAGGGCGTCACGCAGCGCATCCGCCTGATCCCTGACCGCGCTGCGCTGCGCCCGCGCGATGAAGACGGTACGGTTGAGCCGCGCCAGCCATCCCGCGACCGGCCAGCGCGCCACTTCTTCCTTGGCAACGAAGGCGGTACCGGTGGTGCCGGCGAGGATCATGATGTCGAGCCAGCTCGTATGGTTGGAAACGAACAGCACGTCGCGCTTCAGCGGAGCGCCGATGATCCGGAAGCGCAGCCCCGCCACCCGGCCGACCCATCGCAGATAGACGCGCGGCCAGGACGAGGCGCCGAACAGGGTCCAGAGATAGTGAAGCGGCACGAAGACGAGCAGAGCGCCGCCGATGCAGATTGCCCGGATCCAGAAGCGAAGACGGCCCAATCAGGTCTTGCGGCTTAGCGCCACCCCGTAAAGCTCCATCCGATGGTCGACGAGGCGGAAGCCGAGCCGCTCGGCGATCTTCTTCTGCAGGGCTTCGAGCTCTTCGTCGGCGAATTCGATGACGTTGCCCGTCTCGACGTCGATCAGATGGTCGTGATGCGATTCGGGCGCGGCTTCATAGCGGGCGCGGCCGTCGCCGAAATCGTGTCGCTCGAGAATGCCCGCTTCCTCGAACAGGCGGACGGTCCGGTAGACGGTGGCGATGGAGATGCCGCTGTCGATCGCGGCGGCGCGGGCGTGGAGTGCCTCGACGTCCGGATGGTCTTCCGACTCGGAAAGGACCCGCGCGATCACCCGTCTCTGCTCGGTGATGCGCAGGCCCTTTTCCGCGCAGAGCGCTTCAATGTCGATCCGACGGCTCATTTCGAAGATGATTTAGCCGAAACGGCGCGCCGGTAAAGACGGGCCGGGACGGTAGAGCCTGATCGTCTGAGGTCGAAGCGCTCCGCGCTTCGGCCGATGGCGTGAATCAGGCTCTCAACCATGACCGACGACCAAGATTCACGTTTCAGGCTGATTCAGCCTGAAACGATCTTGGTCTAGGGGCCCCGGCCCGAGCCGATTCAGCCCCGGCCGGCGCCGCGGCCGCCGGTGCGGCGGCGCTTGGTGCCAAGGCCGATCTTCTTGGCCAGCGTTCGGCGCTGCTCCGCATAATTGGGCGCGACCATCGGGTAATCGGCGTTGAGGCCCCACTTCTGCCGATATTCGTCCGGGGTCATCTGATAATGGGTCATCAGATGCCGCTTCAGCATCTTCAGCTTTTTCCCGTCCTCCAGGCAGACGATATAGTCCGGCTTGATCGAAGAACGGATCGAGACCTTGGGCTCGGGCCGTGCGGGAGCCTCTTCCTGGCGCGTGCCCAAGGCCTGCAAGGCATTGTGCACGTTCTGGATCAGCTGCGGCAGGTCGTTGACCGCCACGCTGTTGTTGCTGACATGCGCCGACACGATGTCGGCGGTAAGGGTAATCAGGGTTTCGCTCAGTTCGCTGCCTTCAGCCATTCTAACGCCTGCCAATGTTGCCACGGAGAAATTACCATTCCCCTTGAAAAGGCGAATGGTCCATTTTGGTTGTTTTTACAAGCGGGAATTCGGCCGGTCGCGCGCGGTGTTCTTTCAGCCGTCCAAAGTCTTGGCCAAGGTGAGGGCATCGAAAAGCTGGCCGTCCCGCCCACTATAGTAATTGCGGCGGCGTCCGACCTGCGAAAATCCGGCCTGCTTATAAAGGCGGATCGCCGGATTTCCGTCGCGCACCTCCAGATGAAGCTGACGTGCGCCGCGCCCGCGGGAATCGTCAATGAAGCGATTGAGCAGCAATTGGCCGATGCCCTGACGCTGCCGCGCGCGCAGGACGGCGAGCAGAAGCAATTCCGCTTCACCCGCGATCACTCGCGACAAGGCGAAACCGGCGACCGTCTCCCCCTCCCACGCAAGGGTCAGCCAGACGCCGGCCATCGGCAGCAGCCCCGCGCATTGGGGCGCCGTCCAGCCTTCCCCGAACACGGGGTCGAAGCTGTCCTCCATCACCCGCATGACGGCGGGGAGGGCGGCGGCGGCGCCCGGCTCGATGCGGGCTTCCGGCGGCATCACGGAGCCGCCTCCACGCTTTGCGGTTTCGCGTCGGGTGGCCGGCCGTAAATCGGCCGGGGCGGCAGGTTCGTCAGTGCCTCGGGCAGGAACCGCGCCTCCGCCGCTCGCGGCAGCGTGTCGCGCGCCTCGCCATGGCCGCGCGCCGCGACCAAAGCCACGGCGCCCGAGCCGAGCACGAGCTCCGCGCCGATCACGGCAGCCGCCTCCTCGGGCGGGAGCGAACGGAGCGGATCGAGCGGCGCGAGCGGATCATGGCCGAAGCTTTGCACGAATAGCTGGCCATGTCCGCCCGCAATCGCAACCGTCGCGGCGCATCCGCCAGCCTGCAACGCGAGCAGTGAGGTGGAGGAAAAGCCGCGCAACGGCACGTCCCAGCCGATCCGCAGCCCCTGCGCCGCGGCGAGTCCCACGCGCAGGCCGGTGAAGCTGCCCGGACCGACATCGACCAGGATCGCGTCCGGCTGTCGGCCGCCGAGCAACTCCTCGACAAGGGGCAGCAGCCGCTCGGCATGGCCGCGGCCGACGACTTCGTGACGCTCGTCGACGAGGTCGCCATTCTCGATCAGCGCGACCGAGCAGGCGGCGGTCGCGGTTTCGATGACGAGGACAAGAGAAGCCGGCGACATTGCCGCCGCGCTACAAGCTTTTGACAAATTGTCGCGAGCTTTTTCGGCCGTTCAAGGCTCGCGGACGGCAGCGGACGCGGGCCGCAGCAGCAACGCGCAAAGGATCGCAGTGATGAGCAAGCGAATCAGCCATCCCACCGACATCGAGCCGAGCACCAACGGATCGATCTTCATCCAGATGCCGTCCTGGGCGAGGATTGGCACCGCCGCCGCCAGCCAGACCAGGAAGGCGCAAACGAGGAGCGCGCCCATCGTCCGCAAGCGCAGCATCCCAACGAGCAAAGCGAAGCCGAGACAGGCGAGGATTCCGATCAGCTCGGAATGAAAGATCTTTGCCCCTTCGTCGAGGCTTCCGCGCCAGACCTCGGGATGGAGCATGTAGCGGTCGTGGAACAGCATCCTCATGAAGACCCAGTCGGTGATCGAGGCGATCAGCGACGCCAGCACGACGACGGCCGCGAGCCTTAAGACGGTCATGGTTCTTCTCCCCCCGGAGTTGCGGCAGGATAAACCGAACGGGTGGGGGCGGCAAGCAGCCGGCTCAGACGGCCTCGACCGCCTCGACCTCCGGCACATAATGTTTGAGCAGCGATTCGATGCCTTGCTTCAGCGTCATCGTCGAGGAGGGGCAGCCCGAGCAGGCGCCGTGCATGGCGAGATAGACGCGGCCGCCGCGAAAGCCGCGATAGACGATGTCGCCGCCGTCCTGCGCCACCGCCGGCCGCACCCGTGTCTCGATCAGCTCGCGGATCTGGGCGACGATGTCCGCATCGGCCGGATCCTCGCCATAATCCTCGCCCTCGACATGGATACCGGCGGCGCTGCCCGGCCGGAACAGGGGCGCATTGCTCGAATAATGATCGAGCAGGACGCTCAGCACCTGCGGCTTGAGATCGCGCCAGTCCGCGCCGGGCGCCGCGGTCACCGAGACGAAGTCGCGGCCGAAGAAGACCCCTTCCACCTCGCCGGTCGAGAAGAGCGCCTCGGCGAGCGGCGAGGCTTCGGCTTCTTCCGGAGTCGCGAAATCCCGCGTTCCCGCGTCCATCACCCGCTCGCCGGGCAGGAATTTCAGCGTCGAGGGATTGGGCGTGGTTTCGGTCTGGATCAGCATGGCGCCCATGTGGGCCTGCGCGGAGACGGGATCAAGCTGTGAGCAAACGATCCTCCCGGCATCAGGTTTTCAGAGCTTGACACGATGTTATCTTTGTATAACATGAAGTACACAGTAATTGACATGAAGGGATAGCGCGATGTCGCCATTGGAGAAGCGGGCCTGGCTGGCCCTGTGGAGCCTCTGTCCACCCTATATCGTCTATTTCGCGTTCCAGATCGGCTTTTCGGATCGGTTGTCGACGATGTTGGAACGCATCGCCTGCCTGGCCGCCGCCGCATGCGTGCATGCCGCCGTCTTCGCCACCGGCACGATGTGGGTCATGGCTCGCCAGCGTCCGGAGGACGGCCTGCTCTCCGATGAGCGCGATCTGGCGATCGATGCGCGCGCCACCCAGGGCGCGTATCTTTTGCTTCTGGCAGGGGCGATTGGAGCCGGCATGATTCTGCCGTTCAAGGAAGCCGGCTGGCAGATCGTGAATACCTCGCTGCTGTTCATCGTGCTCTCGGAGGCGCTGCGCAACGGGCTCATTATCCGGGGCTATCGCGGACGGCCGTACCGTGCCCGCTGAAACCCTCACCAATGAGATCCGCCTGCTGCGCTTCCTCGCGCAGGACATGACCCAGGCCGATCTCGGCAGGCGGGTGAGCCTGACCCGCCAGACGATCGCCGCTATCGAGCAGGGCCGTTATTCACCCTCGCTCGACGTCGCCTTCCGCATTGCCCATGTCTTCGGCAAGCGGATCGACGAGGTGTTCATCTGGACGCCGGCATCCGACGGGCCGGGGCCGACCGGGGGCTCCGACGCCTAAAAGCCGACCTTCAGTCCGACGAAGCCGCCGCGATCGTCGCCGCCGCTGCGGTCGAACGAGGTGCTGCCCTGGATCTGCAGCGCGATCGAGCCGCCGAGCGCGAGGCTTGCGCCCGCCGTCACCCGGCCGTGCGTGTCGCGGGAACGGCGCGGCAGGGCGAAGCTGTTGACGATGGTCGGCGCGTCGGTCTCGTCATAGCTGACGACCCGCCCGTTGCCCTGCATCTCCCGTTCCGCCGTCACGTCGACATAGGGGCTGACGCCAAGCCCGGCCGCTCCGAGATCGCCGCGCAGCTCCAGGCCGGCATTGCCGAGCAGCGAATCCGCTTTCTGGCGGCCGACGTTCAGCGTCAGCACCGGATCGCCCGTCTCGGTGTAAGAGTGGATCGTCGCCCGCGCATAATTGAGCCCGATCACCGGCCCGACGCGCAGCAGGCCGAAGCCCGCCAGATAGCCGGCCTTGGCGCCGGCGGTCACCGACGTGCCGTCGGGCTGCGAATGGATGGTGTCGATCACCGCCGCCCGGTCGATATGGTAACGAAGCCAGCCATAGCCGGCATAGCCCTGGACGAAGGCGCCGAGGGCCGACCAGCGGGCATAGGCGCCGACCTGCCAGTCATTGGCCTTGAGGCCGCCGTCGCCGGTGACGAAATCCGCTTTGGGCCGCGTATAGTCGACCGCGACGCCGAGCACGGCACCCATCGTCCGATATTCCACGCCCGCCGTCGCGCCCGCCGTGTCCAGCGAATAGGGTTCGCTGGTGAGGGTGCGGGCATAGTCGCGGCTCCCGGCATGGCCGAGAATGTAGAAGGCAAGCCCGTCATGCGCGGCATGGCCGCGGCCGAGGTCGAGCCGTCCGGACAAAGTCGAGCCGAAGGCGCCGGCGGCCTGCAGCCCCACCTCGGTCTGCGCCTGGAACTGGAGCGGTGCCGCGAGCTGGCGGACCGCGTAGCGGCCGACGATCGCGAAACCGGCCGAGGTCAGATGGAGCTGGTCGACATAGAAGAGATATTTGTCGAGCAATTCGGGATCGGTGGTCACGCACGCGATCGGGCAGGCGCCGGCGCTCTGCAGGCCGAAAGCGGAGAGATTGGCGCCGACCACGTCGCCGATCTTGTTGAGATCGAGATAGTTCACGATCACGCCCTGCCGCGCGAAGCCGGCCAGCGTCGTCTGCATTCCGGCATTGAAGGTGGTCGAGAAAGCAGTGCCCACCTGCGCGATCGGAAGGCCGCTCACCTCCGGCAGGCGGCCGACGTCTCCGGCCAGATAGGTGATGTTGCGGGCGCCGGCATTGACGAGGGCGGTGAGCCCTGTCGTCGCTTCGGCAGCGCTCACCTGCGCCTGGGCCGGCGCGCCGGCAAGCAGGACGGCCAGCTGCGCGTTGCTCGGCGCGAGGCCGAGGCTTTGCTCATAGGCGCGCGCGTCGTTACCGCCGATCGAGATGACGAGCAGGTCGGTCGGCCCGAAGCGGCCGGTCACTCGCGGGAAGGCGGCCGGGCCGCCGCCGGCGAGGAAGGATTGATATTCGGTCTGGAAGCCCAGTGGGCCCGGAGCGGTGATGTTGCCGTTACCGGCGAGAGCGCCGCCGATCGCGAAATTGTCGTCCGGCACGCCCAGCAATTGCGACATGGTGTCGACGAAATTGGTGCCGCCCGAGAAGCGGCCGGTCGCGTAGACCGCCGGCGGCGCGATGCCGATCAGCTTGAACAGATTGCCGGTATCCGCATAGGAATCGCCGAAGGCGACGATGCGAGTCACCGTCTGGGCCGAGGCCGGGGCCGATCCCAGGCCTGCCGCGCCGATCACAGCCGCCGCGCCGAGCAGCTTCGCTGCCGATTTCTTCATCTTGTCCTCCCCGGTGCCGGCCGCCCCCGCGGCCGTTCTTATGGTTAAGGAATGCCCCGGCGGCGCGTTACTGACAAGAGTGTAAAGCGACGGACAGCTTTTCCCGAGGGCGCTTCGTCTCTAAGCCGGCGGACCCGACAGGATGGAGGCGTTTCCATGTGCGGCATTGCGGGCTGGTACCGGCGCGGCGGCAGGCCCGTCCCGGACTCCGCCATCGCCGCCCAATGCGCCGCCATCTTCCACCGCGGGCCGGACGAAGGCGGCATGCTCACGGACGGCGATTTCGGCTTCGGCATGCGCCGGCTCTCGATCCAGGACGTCGCGCATGGCCATCAGCCGATGGCGACGCCGGACGGCCGCTTCACGCTCGTCTTCAATGGCGAGATCTATAACCATCTCGCGCTGCGGCCCGATCTGGAGGCGGCGGGTTGGCGCTTCGAGACGCATTGCGACACGGAGGCGGTGCTTGCGGCGCTCGTCCATTGGGGCAATGACGCCTGGCTGAAGCTCGAAGGCATGTACACGGCCGCGCTCTGGGACCGGCGCGAGCGGCGCCTGACGCTCGGCCGCGATCCGCTCGGGATCAAGCCGCTCTATGTTTCGGAGCAAAAAGGCGGCCTTTCCTTCGCCTCGGAGCTGAAGGCGATCACCTTGCTGCCCGACCACGCGTTCGACGTGGACGAGCGGGCGGTCCACGATTTCTTCAGCTACGGCCACGTCCGCCGCCCGCGCGCCATCTACCGCCAGGTGCGGCAGCTCGAGCCCGGCCATTGGCTGGAGCTCGGGCCGGAAGGGGAGGCGCGGACCGGCTGCTTCTGGAGGCCCCGACTGCGCGTCGAGGCGGGCGTCTCCGAGGCGGAATGGATCGAGCGGATGCGCGCGATCCTGCTCGCGACGGTGAAGCGCCACATGCTGTCCGACGTGCCGGTCGCCTCCTTCCTCTCGGGCGGAATCGACAGCTCGGCGGTGACGGCGGCGATGGTCCGGGTTTCGGACGCGCCGGTCAAGGCCTTCACCATCGGCTATCCCGGCGCGCGCATCGACGAGACGGCGGCGGCGGCCGAGGTCGCCCGCCATCTCGGCGTCGAGCATGTCGTGCGGCCGGTGGCGCTGGACGAGGCCGCCGAGATCCTGCCCATCGTTCAGCGCTGCTACGACGAGCCCTTCGCCCCGGACGCGGCGATCCCGACCTGGTATCTCTCGAAGCTAGCGGCGGAGGAGGTGAAGGTCGTCCTCTGCGGCGAAGGCGGCGACGAATTGTTCGCCGGCTACAACCGCCACCGCAACGCCCGCAATGTGCGGCGCTGGCGCCCCTTATTAAGGGCGCTGGCGCCCATCGCACCTCTGCTCCATCGCCATGGCGCGCGCGTCGCCGAATATGCGCGGCTGCCGGACGGCTATCAGCAATTCTTCGCCGGCACCCAGCTCAGCACCGCCGCGCTGCGCCGGCGCCTCTACACGCCGCGCTTCTTTGCCGAGCAGGAGGAGCGGCACAGCCCCGCCGCGCAGGAGCGCGAATATGCGCCGCTCTTCGATCCGGCCGCTAAGGACCCGCTGGAGCAATTCCTGCTCGCCGACCTCACCATCAGCCTCCCCTCGGCGATGCTGCCACGCCTCGACCGCGCGAGCATGGCCCATTCGCTGGAAGCACGCGTGCCCTTCCTCTCACACCTGATGGTCGACTGGTCGCTGACCCTGCCGCTCGACATGAAGCTGCACGGCCGGACCGGCAAATATGTCCTCCGCCGCGCCGTCGCCGATTGGCTGCCGCCGTCGGTGATGCGGCGCCGCAAGCAGGGCTTCCAGATGCCGCTCGACGCCTGGTTCCGCGGCGGTTTGGGTGACTTCGCGCTGAGTGCCTGGACCGAAGGCGGCGCAGCGCAGGCCGGTTATCTCAAACCAGACGCGGTTGCTCGTCTCCTCGCCGAACACCGCACCGGCCGCGCCGACCACGGCCGCATGCTCTACGCCATCGCTATGTTCAGCTGCTGGTGGGCAGAGCGACGATGAGCCTTATAACAAGCATGCGTCACCTTACGGCTTGGTCGGCGACGAGGCTGGTTTGGCATATTGCCGCCGCTGCTCTTCCTGCTCAGCAATGGACGGAACATGGAGCGCCTTTCGCATGGCATCGGAAACGAGCGTGCGATCGTACGGCTCTTGCGTGGCAGGAGCGTCTTTGAGGAGCGTGTATTGGGTGCCGAGCACTTGAGGCTTGCCAATGGCCTGAAGATACCTGTCGAGCGAGGCAGCGGCGATCCAAACCGCTCCTGGCTTTCCCCGCGCGATGGCGATCATCGCGAGCAAATGCGCTTTCAGATAGTCTGCGGGAGCATTGCCATGCTGGAAGACGAACGCGGCGTGGAAGAAATCATCGCCGCTCTCAAGGGCGCCGGAATCGAGCAGGTCTTGCGTCCGGGCGCGGCGCTTCGCGTCCGCCGGCCCAACGACTGACCGGTTGACGTTGGTGGCCCGGCGGTCCTCCTGATCCGCATCGAAGATCGCGGTCATCTCGGCGTTGGTTGGGCGAGCGATCGTACGGACATAGCTTTGGTTCGCATCCCAGCCTCCAAATGGAGACGCCGTGGCTTGCGCTCTCACGAATTGGAACGGCTCCAACCCGGTGCCCTCGAGAGTGACATCGAGACGATCTGGATCGACGCGATGCACGCGGAATGTGACAGGGACGTCGCCCGGTGCCGGGTCATCGAATCTGAGTTCGATATCGCCGTCGACTATGCGGACACTTCGCGCCTGACGGCGGGCCACCGGACCGGCAACATGCGAAAAAGTGTCGCCGTCGGTCTGAAAATGTTCGGGTCGCTCCCAGGTGGCTGTCGTGCCGGTAGGAGTCTCGTGGATGTCCAGCCGGAAGATCGCCTGATCGCCGGCCTTCAATACCCACATCCCGGCTACACCGGGCGCTGCGGCCAACGCGGAGGCGAGCAGCGCTGACAGGATGATTGGCATAGGCTCATCTTGGCAGCAGAGACGGACGCCTGCAATCGGCTACCGGCGCGTCTCACTCCCCGCGATAGGCGCGCTCAAGTTCGGCGATGTCGAGCTTCACCATCTTCAGCATCGCCTGCATCGCCCGCTTGGAGCCGGCGGGATCGCTGCCGGCCATCAGCTTGCCCATCGCCTTCGGGACGATCTGCCAGGAGAGGCCGTAGCGGTCCTTGAGCCAGCCGCACTGAACCGGCTTCCCGCCATCCGCGGTGAGCGCGTCCCAGAGCCGGTCGACCTCCGCCTGGTCCTCGCACGCGATCGAGAAGGAGACCGCCTCGGTGAACGGGAATTGCGGCCCGCCGTTGAGGCTCTGGAACGACTGGCCGGCGAGGGTGAACTCGACCAGCAGCACCATTCCGGCCGGCCCCGAAGGCGTGTCGGCGGGCGCGCGGTTGACCCGGTCGACACGGCTGTCGGGAAGCAGCGAGACGTAGAAGTTCGCGGCGTCCTCGGCCTGTCCATCGAACCAGAGGCAGGGAGTGATCTTCGACATCGCGCGCTCCTCAGCGGTTGACCGAGCGGAGCGAAAAGGCCGCGCCCTGCGGATCCATTGCGTGGATCACGAAGCTGTTGTCGGGCACCTGCATCGGCCCCATCAGCACCTGGCCGCCCCGTGCCTTCACCTGCTCCGCGGCGCTCTCGACGCTGTCGACGGTCGCGTAGAAGTTCCAGCGCGAAGTGGGCATCTGCTGGGGCTTGTCCATCATTCCGCCCCAGGCGTCCGTCCCGTCGCCGAAGATGCGGTAAGTACCCATCGCGCCCATCGGCATTTCCTGCATGGTCTGCCAGCCGAACAGGCCGGAATAGAAATCGAAGGACGCCTTCTCGCCCGCGCTCGACGCGAGCTCGCGCCAGCTGAAATGGCCGGGTGTGCCGTCCGGCGCGGGCGGCGGGCCCTCCATCGGCAGCGGCGTCATCACGTAGAAGGGTGCATGGCCAGGATCGGCGGCCATGGCGAAGCGGCCGACATTGGGAATGTCGGTCGGCGGCACGTGGATGGAGCCGCCGGCTTCCTTGATCCGCCGCGCGGCGTCGTCCGCGTCGTCGACGTGGATATAGCCAACCCACATCGGTTTGGCGCCCGCGCCCTTCATCGATTCGTCGAGCTGGAGGATACCGCCGACGCCGCTCTGGCCGGCGGAGAGGACGACATAGCGCATGCCGCCGGCCGCCGAATTGGGATGGTCGGCCGCCGTCCAGCCTATAACGTTCGTGTAGAAATCAATCGCCGCGTCGGTGTCGCTGGTCATCAGTTCGTACCAGATGAACGAGTCGGTCATGTCATCCTCCCTCATATCCGTTGCCAGTATCGAGCAGCACTTCGAAGCCGCCGAAGATCATTCGGTCCAGGCCCATCGGCATGTCCGGCTTCGGCCCCGCCCGCGGATCGTCCCTGCTCTTCGCAAGGCCTTCGTCGCGCACCTGTTTGGACGGCCAGACGATCCAGGCGAAGACGATTCCCTCATCGTCCTTCGCGTCCACGGACCGATAGAAATCGGTGATCTTGCCGTGGGGCACGTCGTCACCCCAGCATTCGACGATCCGCTTGGCGCCGTGCTCGAGGAAGAGCGCGCTGATGTCGGCCGCCATCTGGCGATAGGCATCCTTCTTGGCCTCGGGAACTGGAACCACGAAACCGTCGACATAGGCCATTGTGGGTCCCTCCCGTCAGACCGTTTCGCCGGTGTCGAGCATAAGCTCGAAGCCGCCGTGGATCAGCCTCTTCATGTCGAACGGCATGGGCATGTCGGGCTGCATCCGCGGATCGGCCATGATCTTCTCGGTGCCGGCGTCGCGGGCCTCCTTCGATGGCCAGACGATCCAGGAGAAGACGATGCCCTCATCCTCGGTCGCGTCGACGGCGCGGTAGAAATCGGTCACCTTGCCGTGCGGGACGTCGTCGCCCCAGCATTCGACGAGGCGCTGGGCGCCATGCTCGATGAACATCTCGGCCGCTTCCTTCGCGCTGTCGCGATAGGCGTCCTTCTTGCTCTTCGGCACCGGGATCACGAAACCCTCGATATACGACATCTCTCTTCTCCCTTCTTCAGGCTTCCGCTTCGGCGAGCTCCGCCAGCTGGCCGGCGCAGAGTGCCCAGCCGGTGTGGAAGCCCATCTGCTCGTGCTGCTTCAATTGCTCCTCCGACCAGTGGCGGACGCGGGCGCGGTAGAGCGTGCCGCCATCCGTCGGCTCGAAGGTGAAGATCGCCAGCATGAACGGGTCCTGCGGCTCCCAATCAGCCTTGAAGGCATTGGTGAGGACGATCTTCTCGTTCGGCACGACCTCGAGGAACACGCCCTCGTACGGCATATCCTCGCCATCGGGAGAGCGCATCACAACGGAGCTGCGGCCGCCCGGGCGATAATCCTGCTCGGCCGCCGGCGTCGTCCAGGGCCTCGGCGCCCACCATTCGCGCAGCCGCTCCGTCCAAGTGCGATAAACCATCTCCGGCGGAGCGGCGATCTGGCGGCTGATCTCGAGTTCGTGCATCCTTGCCTCCCGATCCTGTCAGGCCGCCGACGCGGCGGCGGCTTCCGCTGCATGCTGGTTGCCGAGCATCGCCATATCCAGCCAGTTCACGCCCCAGAGATAGCCGTCCGGATCCTCGAAGCTGCGGCCGTACATGAAGTCATACTCGTCTTTCGGAGACGGATCCGCGACACCGCCCGCGGCTGCCGCGCTATCGATCATCTCGTCGACCTCGGCGCGGCTGTCGGCGGAGATGCAGAGCAGAACCTGGCTCGTCTGGTGGGCATCTCCGATCGGCCTCGGCGAGAATTGCAGATATTTGTCGTGGGTCAGCAGCATCACATGGATCGTCTCGGAAAAGACGATGCATGAGGCGGTGTCGTCGCTGAACTGGGGATTTTTGCTCGCCCCGAGCGCTTCGTAGAAAGCGGTGGCGCGTTGGAGGTCCGTGACCGGCAGGTTCACAAAGATCATTTTCGGCATTTTTCTCTCCCTTGCGAATCGCTGTTTGACCTTCATGCCCATTTGAGTTATAAAAAGCAACTATGGAGTCACAAAAAATAACCGACTCGGAATCGGCACGTTCCAAGCGGCACTATGACGATGCGTGCGGCACCGCGCATGCGCTCGACCTGATCGGGGAGCGCTGGGCCTTGCTGGTGATGCGCGAGCTGATGCTGGGGCCGAAGCGTTTCAGCGATTTGCGCCGCGACCTGCCCGGGATCAGCGCCAACGTGCTGACCCAGCGGCTGGAACGGCTGGAGGAAACCGGCGTGCTCGTCCGCCGCCGGTTGCCGCCGCCGGCCTCCGCGCAGGTCTATGAACTGACGCCGTGGGGTTATGAGGCCGAGCCGATCCTGCAGGTGCTCGGCCGCTGGGCGGCACGCTCGCCGGGCCATGATCCGCGCCTGCCGCTCAGCGCCGTCTCCTTGCTCCTCTCGTTCCGCACGATGGTCGATCCCGCCCGCGCGGCGGGGCTCGAGATGCGCGTGGGGCTCCGGATGGGGGACGAAAGCTATCGGCTGCACGTTGCGAACGGCGGCGTAGAGGCGGAACGCGGCGCGGCGGAGCAGGTCGATTTCACCTTCACCGGCCCCGCCACCGCCATCGCCGCCGCCGTCTATGGAGGCGTCCCGCTCGACGCGCTGGAGGCGGACGGGGCACTCAAGATCGAAGGCGACCGCGTCGCCGCAGAGAAATTCGCGACGCTGTTTCCGCTCCCGCCGAAGGTGGGCGCGGAAGCGTAGTCTCCGGGGTCAGCCCAAGGCTGCCAAGACCCGCTCCGTCATCCGCGCGCAATCGGCGCCGGCGAAGGGGAAGGTGCCGGTGAGTGCCGCCTTCACTTCTGGCGCCAGCGCCTCCTGGAGGCGGCGGCGCGCGCGCAGGTGGCGGGTCTTGACCGTGGCGGGGACGATGGCGAGGGCTTCGGCGGTCTCCTCGACGCTCAGCCCTTCCACCTCCCGCAGCACGAAGACGTGGCGGAAGACGTCGGGCAGGTCGCCGATCGCGCGTTCGAGCAAGGCGCGCAGCTGCTCGCGGGCGAGGGCGGCGTCCGGCGCCATGTCGGAAGTGGAGCCACGCATGAGTTTCTCCCGATAATCGTCGAGGTCGACGACCGAATCCGCGTCGAGCCGCTCGCGCCGTCTTTTGGCGGAGCGGGCGCGGCCGAGCGCCTCGTTGATGGCGATCCGCGTCAGCCAGGTGGACAAGGAAGAGCGGCCGGCAAAATCGTCGATCGCCGCGAAGGCATTGAGATAGGCGCTCTGCACCGCATCCTCGGCCTCGTCGCGATGCTTGAGGATGGACCAGGCGGCGCGGAACAGGCGCTGGTTGTTGCGCGTGGTGACGAGCCGGACGGCCCCGTGATCGCCGACGGCGATGCGGCGCGCGAGCTCGACGTCGCCGAGCGTTTCGAGATCGGCCAGGGCGGTTGCGGCGGTCATTCTCTCCCCCTTTCATCCTCAGTGCCGGAGCACAGGCATTTTCCGGGATTCGATGGCGTTGGTGCGGTGAGGTTCCCGACCGCCGGGATCGAACCCGGGAACCTCGCGTCCACACCGTCATCCAACCCAGGGTCGCGCCTCCGGACGGAGGACGCCAACAGGAGGGAAGACATGATCCGCAACATTCTCGCCGGCGGTGCGGCCGCCTTGATCGCCTGCGCCGCGGTGCCGGCTATCGCCGCCGCCATCACCGACGCCCAGATCGCCCATATCGCCTACACCGCCGGCCAGATCGACATCGCCGCCGGCAAGCAGGCGCTCGCCAAATCGCACAACAAGGCGGTGCGCGATTTCGCCGCGGAAATGGTGCGCGACCATAGTGCGGTGAACGTCAAGGCCCTGGCCCTGGTGAAGAAGCTGCACGTCACGCCGCAGGACAATCCGACCAGCCAGGCGCTGAGCCATGCCGCCTCCGCCAAGCTCGCCGAGCTCGGCAAATTGAGCGGCGCCGCCTTCGACCGCGCCTATGTCCGGAACGAGGTCGCCTATCACAAGACGGTCAACGGCGCGCTTCGCGACACCTTGATCCCGAACGCCTCCAATGCCGAGCTGAAGTCGCTGCTCCAGACCGGCCTCACCCTGTTCACCGAGCACCAGAAGCACGCAGAGCATCTCGCGGCGGAGCTTCATTGATGCGGCCCATCCGCCTCGGTTCCGCTCTCCCGGCGGCCGCGGCGGCGGCGCTGGCGCTCGCAGCCCCCGCGAGCGCCGCGCCACGGGTCTATACGATCGAGATCAAGGCCATGAAGTTCGCGCCGGCCCCGGCCGGCCTTCACGTGGGGGACCAGATCATCTGGGTCAATCACGACATGTTCCGGCACACGGCGACCGCGGCCGACCATAGCTTCGATGTGGATCTGCAGGCGGGGCAGAGCGGCCGAATCGTGCTTCGCAAGCCCGGCGCGATCGCGTTCAGCTGCAAATTCCACCCGGGCATGAAGGGCATGCTGAACGTCGGGCGTTAAAGGCCCGCTTCCGCGGCGCTCGACACCGCTTCTCCGTCACTCCTATGGGGAAGGGCGAAAAAGGGAGAGGAAGCGATGATCCAGCGGCGATTTGCGGTGACGCGGAATATTCTCGCCGGTCTGCTGGTGGCGGCGGGTTCCGCGGGATCGGCCGCCACCTATACACTGCAGGCGACGCCGACGACGGTCGCCTGGGGCCGTTACGATCCCGCCGCCGCGCCGGTGTTACGCATCCATTCCGGCGACATTGTGGTCTTCCACACGCTCCTCACCAGCAGCCCCACCGCTCTGGAGAAGGGCGGGGTCCCGCCGGACGAGGTCGAGGCGAGCCTGCGCGAGGTGTTCGACAAGGTGCCCGCAAGCGCGCGCGGGCCTGGCGGGCACATCCTCACCGGCCCGGTCTATATCGAAGGCGCGGAGCCGGGCGACACGCTGGAGATCCGGATCGAGAAGATCGATCTCGCCATCCCCTATGCCTACAACGCGTTCCGCTACGGCGCCGGATTCCTGACCGACGATTTCCCCTATTCCCGGTTCCGGATCATCCCGCTCGACCGCGAGCATATGGTCGCGAAGTTCGCGCCCGGGATCGAGGTACCGCTCCATCCCTTCTTCGGCTCGATGGGCGTGGCACCGCCGCCGGCGATCGGCCGCTACGACAGCACGCCGCCCACCTTCATCGGTGGCAATATGGACAACAAGATGCTGGTCGCCGGCACGCGTTTGTTCCTGCCGGTCTTCGTGCCGGGCGCGCTGTTCGAGATCGGCGACGGCCATGCCGGCCAAGGCAATGGCGAGGTCGACATCACCGCCCTCGAAACCTCGCTCGTCGGCACGATGCAGTTCATCCTGCACAAGGGCGAGAAGAGCGACTATCCGCGCGCCGAGACGCCGACCGCCTATGTCGCCATGGGCTTCGACGACGATCTCAGCAACGCCACCCGTAAGGCGCTGAGGAACATGATCGACTTCCTTGTCGCCGAAAAACACATGACCCGCGACGATGCCTATATGTTGCTGAGCGTCGCCGGCGATGTCGAGGTGACCGAGCTGGTCGACCGCAACAAGGGTGTGCACGTGGTGCTGCCAAAGGCGGTGTTTATGGGCAAATAATCCTCCCCGGAACGGGGAGGGGGACCATGCGGAGCATGGTGGAGGGGGGTCAGCACCTGGCACGACCCCCCCTCCACCGCACTGCGTGCGGTCCCCCTCCCCGCCAGCGGGGAGGAGCAAGTGCGATTTGCTTTCTTAACTTTCGCTCCCTATATGCCCCTCCAGCGAAGCGTCATTGCAGCGTGAACAGGCCTCCCGGCCCCGGCTCCGCTTCGTACTTTCAAGGCTTTCCCTTTTCACGCGGGTCAGCAGAACCCGCCGCGTTCCGCGCGCCATTCCGGCTGCGCGGCCGCCGCACATTATGTGAGTTCCAATTCCAATGTCATTTGAAACCCTCGGGCTGTCGCAGCCCGTCCTCCAGGCGCTCGCGCTGAAGGAATATTCCACCGCGACCCCGATCCAGGCGCAGGCCATTCCGGTCCTGCTCCAGGGCCGCGACCTGCTCGGCATCGCCCAGACCGGCACCGGCAAGACGGCGGCCTTCATGCTACCCTCGATCGACCGCCTCGCCGCCGCCAACAAGCGCCCGTTCCCGCGCAATTGCCGGATGCTGGTGCTTGCGCCGACGCGCGAGCTCGCCTCGCAGATCGCCGAGAGCGCCCGCGACTATGCCCGCTTCTCGCACATGAAGATCGCCACCGTGTTCGGCGGCACCTCGCTGGCGAAGAATAGGCGTGATCTCGAGCGCGGCGTCGACATCCTCGTCGCAACGCCCGGCCGCCTGATCGACCTGGTCGAGCAAGGCGCGCTCGATCTCCGCTCGGTTTCGATCCTCGTCCTCGACGAGGCCGACCAGATGCTCGATCTCGGCTTCATCCATGCGCTGAAGCAGATCGTGAGATGGCTGCCGGCGACGCGGCAGACCCTGCTCTTCTCGGCGACCATGCCGAAGACGATCCGCGATCTCGCCGAGCGCTGGCTCACCGATCCGATCGAGGTCGCGGTGGCGCCAGCCTCCTCGACCGTCGAGCGGGTCGAGCAATATGTGAGCTTCGTCTCGCAGTCGGAGAAGCCGGCTCTGCTGACGATGATGCTGCGCGTCGGCTTCGGCCAGAAAGGCTCGATGGACCGCGTGCTCATCTTCTCGCGGACCAAGCATGGCGCCGACCGCATCGTCCGCCAGCTCGGCCAGGCGGGCATCCCCGCCGGCGCGATCCACGGCAACAAGAGCCAGCCGCAACGCGAAAAGGCGCTCGCCGCCTTCCGCTCGGGCGAGGTTCCGATCCTGATCGCGACCGACATTGCGGCGCGCGGCATCGACGTGTCGGGCGTCAGCCATGTCATCAATTTCGACCTGCCGAACGTGCCGGAGCAATATGTCCACCGCATCGGCCGCACCGCCCGCGCCGGCGCGGCGGGCGTGGCGGTCGCCTTTTGCGCGGACGACGAGCGCGCCTATCTGCGCGACATCGAGAAATTGACGAAGCAGAAGCCGGATGTCGTGCCGCTGCCACAGGGCTTCACCGCCGAGGCGGCGCGCCTGAAGGCGGCGCGGCCCGCGGAGCCGGTGCGGGAGCGGGAGGAGCGGCCGCGCGGCCACCGCCCGCAGCCGCGCCACCGCGCCCGTCCGGCGCAGCCCGCCGCAGCTCAGCCGCGCCGGCAGCGGCCGAAGCGGCGCGCGGCGCGCTGAAGCCTCTACTTCTCCGGCGCAAGCCGGAGTCCACCTTCCGCACGTCGTAAGTGGACCCCGGCTTTCGCCGGGGAACACGTCCGGCATGCTGTGCCGGGCGAATTCATTTTCCGAGGCCTGCGGTGCGGGGCTAGAGGGCGCGGCGTGATGCGCCGGCCGCTCCTGCCCTCCTTCTTCTCGGCAGCGCCACCCCGGCGCTGGCGCAGCAGCAACAGCAGCCGCAGGACCAGCAGGAGATCGTCGTCACCGGCCGCGGCCTCGGCGCCGGCGCGGGGGAGGCGGTCTACGATAGTGTGGTGCTGGATCGGAACCAGCTCGCCGCCTCGGCCTCCGACCGGCTCGAGGATGTCCTGCTCTCGGTCCCCGGCTTCCAGCTGTTCCGCAGGTCCGACGCCACCTCGGCAAACCCGACCAGCCAGGGCGCGACCCTGCGCGCGCTCGGCGGCAACGCGTCGAGCCGCGCGCTCGTCCTGCTCGATGGCGTGCCGCAGACCGATCCGTTCGGCGGCTGGATCAGCTGGCCGGCTTACGATCCGCAGCGCCTCGCCATCGTGCGCGTGGTGCGGGGCGGCGGCAGCGGCGTCTACGGTCCCGGCGCGCTCGCCGGCACGATCGAGCTGGAAAGCGCCGGGCCGGATGCGCTCGGCGGCCTCAGCGGCAGCGTCGATTATGGCAGCCGCAACAGCGTCGACGCCCATGCCGGCCTTGGCGAGCGGCTCGGCGGCGGCTTCTTCACCCTCACCGGCGCCTATGCGCGCGGCGACGGGTTCATCCCGATCATTCCCGAGCAGCAGGGGCCGGCCGACCGGCCCGCGCCCTACGAGCAGGCCAGTGTGGCCCTGCGCGCGGTCGCGCCGCTGCCCGGCGGGATCGAGCTACAGGCCAGCGCGCTCGCCTTCCATGACGCGCGGGAGCGGGGAACCGCGTTCAGCTCCATCCGGACGACCGGCGCGGACGGCTCGCTGCGCCTCGTCGGGCCGCGTTGGAGCCTGCTCGGCTACGTCCAGACCCGCGATTTCTATAACAGCTTCGCGAGCGTGAATGCGGCGCGCACCATCGCCACCCAGACCTCGCTTCAATACAGTGTGCCGGCGACCGGCCTCGGCAGCCGCTTCGAGGTGCGGCCCGACATCGGCCGGTCGATCGAGTTGAGGCTTGGCGGCGATTGGCGGCAGACCGAGGGCCAGACCAACGAGCTCTTCGCCTTCGTCAACGGCATCGGCACGAAGAACCGGGCGGCGGGCGGCCGCACCGACACCGAAGGGCTGTTCGCGGAGGGGAGCTGGACCGGCGGCGGCCTGACGGCGACGCTCGGCGGCCGGATCGACCGCTGGAGCATCTCCGACGGCTTTCTCAAGGAGCGCGTGCTCGTCACCGGCGTGCCGCTCACCAATCTCGCTTTTCCCAACCGCGCGGGCTGGGAGCCGACCGGCCGCGGCGGGCTCGCATGGCAGGCGCTGCCCGGGCTCACCCTGCGGAGCGCCGCCTATCTCGGCTGGCGGCTGCCGACGCTCAACGAGCTCTATCGTCCTTTCCGCCTGGGTGCGGACGCGACCGCGAACAACCCGTTCCTCAAGCCCGAGCGGATGAATGGCGCGGAGGTTGGGCTCGAATGGCAGCCGATCCGCGCGGCGCATCTGGGCCTCACCCTGTTCGACAACCGGCTCGAAGACGCGATCGCCAACGTGACGCAGGGCAAGGGGCCCGGCACGTTCCCGATCGTCGGCTTCGTTGCCGCCGGCGGTACCTTTTTCGAGCGCGAGAATATCGACGCGATCCACTCCCGCGGGGTCGAGCTGGACGGCCGCCTCGCCCTTGGCGCCTGGAGCCTGAGCGGCGGCTGGTCGTGGACCGACGCGCGGGTGCGGGCGAGCGGCATCGCCGCGGCGCTGAACGACCTTCGCCCCGCCCAGACGCCTCGCACCAGCGCCGCAGCGACGCTCGCTTGGCACGGCCCGCGGGGTCTGCGGGGCTCGCTCACCGCTCGCTACGTCAGCGGCCAGTATGAGGACGATCTCAACAGCGAGATCCTGCCCGGCGCGGTGACCTTCGATGCCGCTGTCCTCGTGCCGGTCGCACGCAAGCTGGCGCTCGAGTTGCGCGGGCAGAATCTGGCCGACAAGCGCGTCTATGCGGGGATCAGCGGCAACGACATCATCGAGCGGGCGACGCCGCGTGCGCTCTGGGTCGGGGTACGCTTCGGCGGCTTGCCTTGAGGCAGCCAAAAGCAGAGACTTCAAAGCGAAAAAGGAGGGGTGAATGATCGTCTATGGCTCGTCGCTGTCGCCTTATGTGCGCAAGGTACTCGCCTTCGGCGCGGAGAAAGGGATCGATCTGGAGACCCGGCCGGTTTCGCCCGGCGCCGACGATGCCGAATTCCGCGAGTCGAGCCCGTTCGGCAAGATTCCAGGCTTTCGCGACGGCGATTTCGTCCTCTCCGATTCCTCGGCCATCATCCATTATCTGGAAGCCAAATTCCCCAATCCGGCCCTGATCCCGGCCGAGCCGAAGGCGCGGGGTCGGACGATCTGGTATGACGAGTTCGGCGACACGATCCTGACCGGTTGCGGCGTCAAGATGTTCTTCAACCGGCTGGTGGCGCCGCGCTTCCTCGGCCAGGCGGGCGACCTCGCGCTGGCGGACAAAGCGGAGAAGGAGGAATTGCCACCGATCCTCGATTATCTCGAACGGATCGTGCCGGATGCCGGCGGCTTCCTGATTGGTGAGTCGATCACCCTCGCCGACATCGCCGTCGCCGGCCCCTTCGCGAATCTCGCCCATCTCGATGTGCACCCCAATCCGGGCCGCCATCCGCGCCTTATCGCTTATGTGGAGTCGGTGCTGTCGCGGCCGAGCTTCGCCTCCTGGATCGCCCGCGAGAAGGCGTTTCTCCAAAGGACCGCGGCCTGACTATTTGGCGCAATGTGCCGTTGCTCTCAGTCCCGCCACTTGCTCGGGCGTCGAGCGCGCGAGTCCGGCTCGATCGATCAGCGCCTGCTCATCGCGCATGAGACGCCAGGATCCGTCGGGCTGGCGCAGCCAGACGAGATAGCCGCAGAGGCTCGCCTTCTCCGCCTCGCCGACATAGTCGACGGCGGCGAAGATGCCGGAGACCTGCGCATCGGCGGGATGGTCGTACCAGGTCACCGCGACCGATGTTCGACTGGCTACGGCACCGGTTTTTGCGCGGGTCTGGGCAGCATCCGCATGCCATTGCTCGCGCGGTGACATGGCCTGCATCGTTGGGGTGAGGAGCGCCCAGCTCTCGTCGTCCCGACCGGCGTCCTTTGCGGCAAGGTAGCGGGCCGTGTCGTCGAGCACCGTCTGGAGATCGGCGGGACCGGGTTGAAATGGCGCGGCGGCCTGGGAGCCGGACACGGCTGCGGGCGCATCCGCGTCGCCGCAAGTGATTTCCTGCTGCAGCCGTAGCGAGACCGGCTCGCTCGGCCCCCGGTTCGGCTTGTGCTCGAGGCCTTCCCACCGGAAAATGCCGAAATGGGGCTCCAAAGTGCCGCACAAGCGCTTCGCCTCCGGCAGGAGCTTGGTCTGGCCCGCTTCAGGCGTGGAGATCCCCGGCGCCTCCAGCGTCAGCCGATAATGGCCGTTGCCAAGCGGCTGGCTGCGGATGGCCGCATCGTTGGCCGGCGGCGCGAGGCCGAGGAGCAGTGCCAGGACCAACATCATCCAATTTCTCCCCCAACAATCGGGATGCTAGCAAGCGGCCTGCGCGGGCGATAGAGGCGGACGGAGGAGGCCGCATGAGCGAACATCTCGCCACGGTCGAATGGCGTTCGGACGGGCGCTTTCGCGAGGGCCGCTACAGCCGCGTTCATTCCGTCTCATTCGACGGTGGCGCGCGAGTGAAGGGCTCGGCCTCGCCGCACGTCGTGCCGGTGCCGATGGCGGATCCGGCGGCCGTCGATCCCGAGGAGATGCTCGTCGCCGCGGCCGCGGCCTGCCACATGCTCTCGTTCCTCGACCTCGCCCGGCGGGCGGGGCTCGACATCGCCTCCTATCGCGACGAAGCGCGCGGCGTGATGGGGAAACTCGACGGCCGCACCGCCATCACGACCATCGCCCTGCGGCCTCGCATCGCTTTCCAGGGGGAGCCGCCCGACGACGCGACGCTCGCTCGCCTGCATCACGAGGCGCATGAACAATGCTTTATCGCCAGTTCGCTGAAGAGCGAGGTGATTCTTGAGGCTGAATTTTCGACGGATTGAACCGCGATGCTTTAAATGAGCACGCAAGCGAGAGGAGGTGCCCATGTCCCGTCTTGCCCTTTGCGTTGCCGTGGCGGCTTCCGCCCTGTTCGCTGCCCCCGCCGTCGCGCAGCCTGACTGGCGCGATGCCCAGCGCGTCGAGGTGAAGCTCGACAGCTTCTCCTTCACGCCGAGCATTGTCCATCTGCGCGCCGGCCAGCCGGTCGTGCTCCATCTCGTCAACGTCTCGTCGGGCGGGCACGATTTCGCGGCCAAGGAATTCTTCGGCGCCGCCATCATGCGCGATCCGGGCGCCGCCCCGGGCGGGCGCGTCGAGCTCGGCGGCCACGACAGCCGCGACGTCGCCCTGGTGCCGCGCGCCGGCCATTATCCGCTCAAATGCACCCACGCCTTCCACAAGATGTTCGGGATGAGCGGCGAGATCGTGGTGGATTGATCAAGGGTCAGCCGAAAAGCCGAGCCCGGCGTTCGAGGCTCTCGGCCGGCCAGACGGTCTTGCTGTCGTAATAAGCTTCGACCGCCGTCTGGATACCCGCTTCCGCCGGGAATGACGGGAGGTCAACTTACCCGTTGAGGCGATAGTCGAACCCGATCTCCGCCTTGAGGAGCTTCGAGATCGGGCAGTTCGCCTTCGCCCCCTTGGCGATTTCGGCGAAGCGATCCTCCTCGATCCCCGGCACGCGTGCGTCGAGCGTGAGGTCGGAGCGGGTGACGCGGAAGCCTTCGCCTTCCGGCTCGAGCGTGACCTTCGCCCGCGCCTCCAGCGTCCCGTCGGTGAAGCCCTCCTTCGCCAGGGCGAAGCTCAGCGCCATGGCGAAGCAAGAGGCGTGGGCGGCGGCGATCAGCTCCTCCGGGTTCGTCCCCGGCACGTCGCCGAACCGGGTGCCGAAGCCATAGCCCTGGTCCTGGAGGACACCGGACTGGGTCGAGACCGCGCCCTTGCCCTCCTTGCCCAAACCCTCATAGCGCGCGCGGGCGGTGCGAGTGACCATCGTGCTGCTCCCCCTTTCGTGTCAGGCTGCGCCGGGGGGAACGGGCTTGCCGCGCAAAGGTTGCGCGTAGGGAGCACGGCGACTGATCGATGTCGCTCGCGCTCCCGCAGTCATCAAGGCGACCGGCCGGAGCCGGCCGGTTTACTGGCAGCGAATGTCGCGGTTGTCCGCGTCGGCCGACGCGCCGACCGCGGCGCCCGCGGTTCCGCCGAGGATCGCGCCGAGGAGCTTCGAGCCACGCGGGGCAATCGCGTCGCCCAGGATTGCGCCAACGCCGGCACCGATCACGAGGCCGACCGACCCATCGTGGCGGCGGCAATAATAGCGGCCGTCCTCGCCGCGATAGACGCGGTCGTTCGGACCGAGTGCATAAGCCTCGTAATTTCCCTCATGATAGTCGCGGCCCCAATCGCGGTCGGCATCGCCGTCGCGATCGCGATGCGCATAATAATGGTCGCGGGGGCCATGATCGTCGTCATAGGTGGTGCAGCCGGTCAGCGCGACCGAGCCGATGGCGGCGCAAAGCAATGGAATATGCAGGATACGCATTCTGGTCGTCCTTTCTATACAGGGACGGGCCAACAATGCGCGGCATTGATAAAAGGTTGCCGGGGGGGGCAAACGATCGGGGGCGCGCTTATCCCGCGCCCTCCGTATCCTGCACGTAGACGCGCATCTCGAAAATCCCTCGTTTAGAGCCTGCCCCCCTTCGCGTGGAACCAGGTGCCGGCCCACGGACGAGAGGGTGCCCTGTGGCTTCTTGCGGCGCCGCGAACCGGACGCGCGCGATCAGAATCCCTTTGGCACATGGCGCGGGAATGGCTCCATCTGGGCAGCGAGGGCGCGCTGGAAAGCGGGGCGGGCCTCGCCGCGGGCGCGATAGGCCTTCAACGTCGCGTGGGTGTCGAGCAGGTCGGTGTCGCGCAGGATACGGAGCACCGTCACCATCAGCAGATCGCCCGCGGTGAAGCGTCCCTCCAGCCATTCATGGTCGCCGATCCGCGAGCCTAGCGCGTCGAGCTTCTTCGCGACCAGCTCGTGCAGCGACGGCCGGCGCAATTTCGCCCATTCCTCGTTCGCGTAGAAGCTGCTGGCGAGCGCCAGGTTGACGACGTGCGGCTCGATCGAGTTGAGCGCGGCGAACATCCACTGGATCGCCTTCGCCCGCGCCGCCGCATCGGTGGGGAGCAAAGCGTCCGAGCGCTCGGCGAGGTGGAGCACGATCGCGCCGGATTCGAACAGGCAGAGCGTCTTTCCGTCCGGCTGGTCCTCCTCGAAGCAGGGCACCTGGCCGAAGGGCTGCCGGCGGCGGTAGTCGACCGAGTCGCGATCCTCCATCCCGATCAGCCGCGTCTCATAGGGCAGGCCCAGTTCTTCCAGCGCCCAGCGCACGCGCAGATCGCGCACCAGCCCCTGCGCGAAGGGCGGCACCCAGCGGAAGGCGGTGACCCGGATCATGTCAGGCTCCGTTCGACGGCGCTCGGGACGAGCTTTCGGGGGGCAGCTACCGCCAAGCCGGGCCGCGGATCAAGGCCGCGAGGCGGGCGGCCATGCCTCAATGATAGAAATAGGGGTCGAGGACGCTGATCTCGTGGATGGCATCGACCGGCACGCCGTTCTTGGCGCCGACGCTGCGGATCGCCTCGGGCGAGGGCGCGTCGTAGACGCAGAAGGTCTTCGTCTTGTCGGCGCTGACGTAGGAGTGGACCCAGTTCACGCCTTCCGCGGCGTTGGTCGCGACGATCCCGCACATCGCGGTGGCGCCGTCATTGTTGACCGGGATGTTGAGGCCGTCCGGAAAGGTGCGTTCAACCATGTAGCGCGGCATTCTGGTCTCCTGTCGCGTGGAGACTCGAGGCTAGCACGGGCGGCCTCGGGCGCCAACGGCCGCGGCACGGTTTGCGGATTGAGGCGCGGCGTCTGACCGGGGGAACGCCGCGCCTCCAGCGCGCCGGGGTCAGTCGGCGCTTTCCAGCTCGTGCTTGAGCGCGGTCGCGCGGTCGTGGCCGCGACGGACCGAGGCATAGGCCTCGCGCACCGCCTCCAGCGCGGCCGGCGACAGGCGCTTGTCATCGAGCGCCCGGTCGAACTCCTCCTTCAGGTAGTTCTCGCCATGCTCGACCGCCTTGACGACGGCGTCGTCGCCGCCGCCGAGCGCGACTCGGAGATCCTCGACCCGCCGGTGCAGGGTGGCCGCCGCCGAGCCGTAATCGGCCGGCGATCCGCCCTCGGCCCGGCTCGCCGCCTGGAGCAGCTCCACGGCGGAGCGCCGCTCGTGCGCCATCGCCAGGAAGAAGTCGCGATAGCGCGCCGCCTCGGCCTTCTCGGCGGAATGTTCATAACCCTTCACGCTGTCGATCAGGGTGACGATAAGGTCGTCGAGCTTGGAATTGTCGTGCATCTCGGACATTGGAAGTCTCCAGAAAAAGTTGCGCAGCCAGAACGGCCGAGCGCGGCGTAAGTTTCCGGCAAGTCTTTGATCTTCAAGTAGAAATGGTTAACCCGGAAGTAAGGATTGGCCATGCGACGGCGGGGCGGCACCCCCGGATCGAGCCCGGCATGACGTCTTTCCAAGGCGCCCTTCGCGCCTTCGCGCCTTTGCGTGAACCGAATTCCGGCTCATGAAGCGGCAGAGCGTGAGAGGAGGAGCCCCCAATGCCCGTCCACGGAAGCTGCCATTGCGGAGCCGTCCGGCTGACGGTGCCGCACGCGCCCTTATGGGTCGGCTCGTGCAATTGCTCGCTCTGCCGCAAGACCGGCTGGCTGGTCGCTTATTATCCCGACGATGCGGTGACCGTGGAGGGCGAGACGGTGGCCTATGTGTGGGGCGATCGGATGATCGGCATCCATCATTGCCCCATCTGCGGTTGCGGCACCCACTGGAAGACGCTGGGCGAAGATTTCGGCAAGATGGGGGTGCACGCGCGGCTGCTGGACGGGTTCGATCGGGCGGCGGTGGAGGTGCGGTTTCTGGATAACGCCGACAGCTAGGGCGTGTCGACGTTCAACGCTCGCCTTGCCCGGGCCGACCAAGCGGCTCTGCCTTCTCCCCTTGTGGGAGAAGGTGGCCTGCAAGGCCGGATGAGGGGTGCGCGGCTTTGCCGCGCGCCGGCCTGTGGCCGGCACCCCCACCCCTTCCCCTCCCCACAAGGGGGAGGGAGTTCGATCCGTCCGCCGAAATTCGCCCCGGAGCCGCCGTCACATCGAGTTGATGTGGAGGATGTTGCCGTCGGGATCCTTGAGCCAGACCAGTTTCGCGCCGCCGGCGACGTGGACATTGCCTTCGAGCCGGCCGATGTCCGGATAATGTTCGAAGGCGGCCCCTTTCGCCTCCAGCGCGGCGACGATCGCGTCCAGCTCCTCGCCGACGCCCCAGACCATTGCGTTGGCGCGGTTGGTGCCGGCATGATCGGAGCGGTAGACGATCAGGCGGGTGGCGCCGGTCCGGTAGACGAGCACGCCCTGCGCCGCGCCCTCGCCGGCGAGCTCGAGGCCGAGCACATCGGAGTAGAAGGCGCGGGCGCGGTCGAGATCGGCGACGGCGACGATGGCGGAGGAATCGTGGTCCTTCAGCATGGGTGTTCCTCGCGGAGGTGTTCGTCATATCGCTATCGAGATATTCGGAGTCCACGAGCAATCGATGAACCACGGCTCATTGGCGGCTGCCGTATACAAAGCGGTTCGCCGATACTTCTCACCGGCTTCCGCGTAGCTCGAAGCTGCCTCTTTTAAGAAGGAAGACACCTTTTCAGACCCACCCGTCTTATGGAACGAGCCTAATAGGCCAGCGATCCTATTGATCTCCGCCGCAGATTGTACGGAGTAAAGTTCGTAGAGACCGAAAGTGCGCATGTGGTTCTCGACCTTCTGTTGCCCGACCGGACCGATGCCCACATCATCTACAGTGTAGGTAGCGAAAGGGTTCGCGCACTGGACTATATTGGCTCGTAACCACGTGGAGGAGCCGAGACGGTCAAAATACGGGTGAAGAGAACTCTCGAACATATGACGAATAGTGCGCATCCCGCTTTTCAAAGTTGCAATCGTAACAAGCCGGGACCAGATTGTCAGGAAGGACGGAAAAGTGCGGATAGAGCGCTTTTGGAAGGTAGTGGTCCAGTGTAGCTACGCCGCGGTGATTACAAAGAGGGCAGATACGGAAAGGTGTAGATAGCTTGATCCTCTAGTAATGTTCGCGCTGCGGACTTTCTCCTTAGCAGGCCGCCGGTATAAAGAATGCGAATCATCCTTTGAAGCGGTGCCCTCAATTCCGATCGACATCGGAAGTTCATGCAGGCGATTAGCAGCACCGTGAGCGGCATACTGGATGCCTGCGCGCAGCACATCCGGCTCGACCCGCTCCATCCGGGCTTTGAACGCCGCATCGCGAAAGCGCTCTACGCACGCCCTGTATACAGCTTGGGCCGACCCGGGCGGCCACTAGGAGTCAGAGCATCTAGGCCGCGTTTTTCTTAGAGAACGCCAATGCTTGGGCAACCGCCCGTGCTTCGCTGCCGAGCCTTCCGGAAAACCGGGCTAATACCTGTTCGTACGTAAGGCCCTCGTCGATGATGTGTGACCGGAGCAGTTTATGAAAGCCGGTGTCAGTCACTTCGAGGCCGAACACTTGGTGGGTCAGGCTGCCCACATCCTCACCGAATGTTTCCGTTACGGGGCGATTTGCGGTGACTGTCCTCCCGGACCGATTTATGATCCAAGCGCAACTGTTCAGGACCTCTTGTAGTACAACTGGAGAATGTGTAGCGATTATCGCTACACCGTTTTGACTCATTAGTAACTCAGACAAAGCGCGGATAAATGCAGACAACAGAGGCGGATGAAGATGCCCTTCTGGCTCGTCAATAAGAACTAAGCTTTGCTCCTGCACAAGCTCCACTAGCTTCGATATCGTCAGCAAAACTATCTTATGACCGGAACTTAATCCCGAAAAAATCTCCTCCGCCTCCTCTTCGATTGCGAAATCGGGATAGTCATCGTCGGACAATGATATTATCTCACTCTCCGCGAACAGAGGGTCAGAAGAAAGCGTCTCCAGACAAGCTCGCCATCTCCGAAGCTTTTCCGGATTCCGGCATCTCACGGCCAATTCCACAAAATCTTTATCGAGGTCGTCGGGGCCCTTTAGTGCATATGGCTTCGGCCTCTTTTTTCTCGGACTTCACGTCGGTTGCGGTAGCCTTAAGCCCGAGCCTTTTTTAATCCGACGTAGGCGTATCGCCCCATATTTTCACTGGAACTTGGAAAAAACGGATCAAATGCGCTGAATGTGACGGAAATCAAATTTAAAACGAGTTTCGCCAAATAGATCCTCAATCTCGAATTTTCCTACCTCCTTTTCAGAATGCTTCCCTAAAAACGACTTGGTCATGTTATTAAGGCAAGTCGTCTTACCCACACCGTTCCGGCCAATTAGAACATGAATATTCGTGGGTGGCCGAAGTGGGTTCTACCTCAAATCCTATCTCAAGAGGTTCTTCTTCAGTATCTTTTTCTGATGTTGGGAATTTGTAGCTAAACGAGTAACTGCTTAGCGCAACATCACCCCGAGCCAGTCGGCTAAATCGGTTTCTAACGCGTTCTACATCGACAAAGCGGAATAAGGACTTTGTGGCGACGTCTTCCGACCGGAACCTGTTTAATATGCGCTTATCGAAGGCCATGTCACGCAGCGCACGAAGACGTCCTCACCGAGACCGCTGCGGTAAATTGATTTGTAGTAATCCTCGTCTTGGCCGACCGAAAAATATTCGCTACCCAGTTCCAGAAATCGCTCTGGCAATGGCGCTCTGCGGATATTTTGTCCTTTATAGCCGATCTTCGTCTGGCCCCAAGGCACTTGTTTTCCGTCATTGTCACAGTACACTAGACTGAATGTTGTTTCATAGGTAAACCAGTCATCCCAGTTATTGTAGACGAGGTAAATCGCGTTTCGCGCTCCTTGGGGGACGCCTTGGCCGGGGCTCAAAAATATAGAATGTCAGTGTCACTCGGTCTCCTCGAGACTGGTGCAACATCTAGGAGCGCTTAACAAGCGTCTGCTACTCCGCCGCCTCACGCTCCCGCACCACCGCCTTGCCCGCGCCTTCCGCTTCGGCTTCAGCGCCACCTCCGCCCGCGGCCCCTTGAGCAACGGCTTCAGATACGCGCCCCGTATAGCTCCGCTTCTCCTCGCGCCACCTGCTCCGGCGTGCCTTCCGCGACGATCTCGCCGCCCTTGTCGCCGCCTTCCGGGCCCAGGTCGATGATCCAGTCGGCGGTCTTGATGACCTCGAGATTGTGCTCGATCACCACCACCGTGTTGCCCTGCTCGACCAGCGCGTGGAGCACCTCCAGCAGCTTGCGCACGTCCTCGAAATGCAGGCCGGTGGTCGGCTCGTCGAGGATGTAGAGGGTCTGGCCGGTGGCGCGGCGGCTCAGTTCCTTGGCGAGCTTGACGCGCTGCGCCTCGCCGCCGCTGAGCGTCGTCGCCTGCTGGCCGACCTTGACGTAGCCGAGGCCGACCTCCTCCAGCATCGCCATCTTGTCGCGGATCGGCGGCACCGCCTTGAAGAATTCGTGCGGCGTCCTCGACGGTCATGTCGAGCACGTCGGCGATCGACTTGCCCTTGAACTTCACCTCCAGCGTCTCGCGGTTGTAGCGCGCGCCGTGGCAGACGTCGCAGGTGACGTAGACGTCGGGCAGGAAGTGCATCTCGATCTTGATGACGCCGTCGCCCTGGCACGCCTCGCAGCGGCCGCCCTTGACGTTGAAGCTGAAGCGGCCGGGCTTGTAGCCGCGCGCCTGCGCCTCGGGCAGGCCGGCGAACCAGTCGCGGATCTGGGTGAAGGCGCCGGTATAGGTCGCGGGGTTCGAGCGCGGGGTGCGGCCGATCGGCGACTGGTCGATGTCGATCACCTTGTCGAGATGTTCGAGGCCGGTGATCTTCTCGTGCCGGCCGGCCAGGATGCGCGCGCCGTTCAGCGGCGCGCGGCGGCGGCGTAGAGCGTGTCGATGGTGAAGCTCGACTTGCCCGAGCCGCGAGACGCCGGTGACGCAGGTGAAGGTGCCGAGCGGGATCGAGGCGGTGACGTCCTTGCAGATTGTTGGCGCGTGGCGCCGTGGACGGTGAGCTTCTTGCCGTTGCCCTTGCGGCGGCGTGGCGGGGAGCGGGACCGCGCGGCGGCCGGTGAGATAATCGGCGGTGAGGCTGTCCTCGTTGCGCGAGCACGTCGTCGAGCGTGCCCGGCGGCGACGACCTCGCCGCCATGGACGCCGGCGCCCGGGCCCCATGTCGATGACATAATCGGCGGGGCGGATCGCATCCTCGTCATGCTCGACGACGAGCACGGTGTTGCCGAGGTCGCGCAGGCGCTTGCAGCGTCACGAGCAGCCGGTCGTTGTCGCGCTGGTGGAGGCCGATCGAGGGCTCGTCGAGCACGTAGAGCACGCCCGACAGGCCGGAGCCGATCTGGCTGGCGAGGCGGATGCGCTGGCTCTCGCCGCCCGACAGCGTGCCGCGAGGTGCGGTCGAGGTTGAGATAATCGAGGCCGACATTGTTGAGGAAGCCGAGCCGCTCGTTGATCTCCTTGAGGATCGCGCTCGGCGATCTCGCGCTGCGTGGGCGTTGAGCTTGTCGGCGAGCGTCGGCGAACCAGGCGAGCGCGTCGGCGACCGAGCGGCGGGTGGACATGGAGATGTCCTCGCCGGCGATCTTGACCGCCAGCGCCTCGGGCTTGAGGCGGGCGCCGTGGCAGGTCTCGCACGGGGCGGCGCGACTGGTACTTGCTCAGCTCCTCGCGCATCCAGGCGCTCTCGGTCTGGAGCATGCGGCGGTTGAGGTTGCCGATCACGCCCTCGAACGGCTTGCTTGACGTCGTAGCTCTTGCGGCCGTCGATGAAGGTGCAGCGTGACGGGCTTGCCGTCGGTGCCGTGGAGGATGACTGCGCTGCGACCTCCTCGGGCAGGTCGCGCCAGGGCGTCTCGAGGCTGAAGCCGAACTCGCGGGCGAGCGAGCCGAGCACCTGCATGTAATAGGGGCTGGGCGGGTTGGACTTGGCCCAGGGCACGACCGCGCCCTTCTTGATGCGACAGCGCCTCGTTGGGGACGACCAGCTCCTCGTCGAACAGCAGCTTCTCGCCGAGCCCGTCGCAGGCCGGGCAGGCGCCCTGCGGCGCGTTGAAGCTGAACAGCCGCGGCTCGATCTCGGCGATGGTGAAGCCGGAGACCGGGCAGGCGAACTTCTCGCGAGAAGATGATGCGGCCGGCGATGCCGGCGGGCAGGCCGAGGCCGTCGGTCGCGCGCAGCGCCCTTCATCGGCCGGTCGACTTCGCTCGGCGCGGGCGGTCCTCGCCGACCGCGCCTCGCATCCGCCGGGATCGACATAGGCCAGCCCCTCGGCCAGCTTCAGCGCCGTCTCGAAGCTGTCCGCCAGCCGCGTCTCGATCCCGTCGCGCACGACGAGCCGGTCGACCACCACCTCGATGTCGTGCTTGTACTTCTTGTCGAGCGCCGGCGCGTCCTCGATCTCGTAGAACTGCGCCGTCGATGCGCACGCGGGTGAAGCCGGCCTTCTGCCACTCGGCCAGCTCCTTGCGATACTCGCCCTTGCGGCCGCGCACGACCGGGGCGAGCAGATAGAGGCGCGTGCCCTCGGGCAGCGCCATCACCCGGTCGACCATCTGGCTGACCGTCTGCGCGCTGATCGGCAGGCCGGTGGCGGGCGAGTAGGGCACGCCGACCCGCGCCCAGAGCAGGCGCATATAATCGTAGATCTCGGTGACGGTGGCGACGGTCGAGCGCGGGTTGCGGCTGGTCGTCTTCTGCTCGATCGAGATTGCGGGCGACAGGCCCTCGATATGGTCGACGTCGGGCTTCTGCATCATCTCGAGGAACTGGCGCGCATAGGCGCTGACAGCGACTCGACGTAGCGGCGCTGCCCCTCGGCATAGATGGTGTCGAAGGCGAGGCTGGACTTGCCCGAGCCGCGACAGGCCGGTGATGACCGTCAGCGTCTCGCGCGGGATGTCGACGTCGACCCCCTTGAGATTGTGCTCGCGCGCGCCGCGGACGGAAATATGAGTCAGCATGGCCGTTCCAGATTTGTTCTCAATCTAATGAGGGGAGCGCGACCGGGGTCAACGCGGCGCATCCGAAATGGGTGCGCGGCAGCTTCGGGCAAGGGAAGGAAAGGAGACCCTTATCCCAACCGTCTCCCGCGAGCGGGAGAAGGGGCGACGCCTTTTCCCCTCTCCTGCCTGCGGGAGAGGGCAGGGTGAGGGCCTTTCTCCCGTCCCTCAAAGCACACGCGACGGAACCGAAACGTCCGCTGAACGATCCAGCCACGACGGGTTCAGCGCCAAGGGGCGATTATCGGCGCCTGCCGTGGGGACGAACGAGAGGAGATTGATCATGAACCGCGCTCGCAAGGCTCTTTGGGGCGCAGCCCCGCTGGCGATCGGCCTGGCTCTCGCCGGCTGCAATCGCCAGAATGCGGCGGTCGACCAGACCAATACGCAGCTCCCGGCGTTGCCGGCCTCGATGCCGCTCTCGACCGCGCCCGTCTCGGGCCCGATCGCGCAGGCACCAGGCGCGTCCCAATTGCCGGCGTCCCGGCCGATGCCGGTCCGTTACGTGTCCGGGGACCGCGACTATGCATGGATCGACCGCGCCGACATGCTCTACGACACGATCGGCGACGCCCCGCCCGATTATGCCTTCGATTATGACGGCGTCGAGCCGTGGGCATGGCAGACCTCGGAAGGCTATGACGTCTATGCCGAGCCGGTCCGTGGCGGCTATCGCTATTATTATTACGATCCGGGCTCCGACGAGCCCTTCCTCGTCCGCGACCCCGATTACAGCTACGGCTATGGCGACGGCGGCCTGGTCGCCGTTTATCAGCACGGCCGGATCCTCGACCAGGCCATGGCGGCGCGCCAGGCGCGCGAGGCCGCGGCCTATTGGGCGCGGGCGCGAGGGTTGAGGAGCGCCGCGGGCGCGCGCAGCAATCGTCGGCCGGTGGCGGCCCAACGCTGGGCCCAGCAGCAGCCCGTTTTCGTCCAGGCTCACCGGCAATGGACGCAGGCCCGCCAGAGCCAGCCGGCGTGGCAGCAATGGCGCGCGCAGGAGCCGAGCAGCCCGGCCCGCCAGCAGCTCGCCGCCGAGCAGCAGGCCCGCGCGGTCGCGGCGCAACGCTTCGCGCAATGGCAGCACCGGGGCATGAGCGGCCCCGCGCCGCAGCTCTATGCGGCGGCCGCGCAGAACCGCGCCGTCCAGGCCCGGCAGGCGCAGCAGGCCCGGACTGCCCAGGCCCAGGCAACGCAGGCCCGGCAGGCTCAGCAGCAGGTGCAGGCCGAAGCCGGGCGGCGGCAGCAGGCTCGAGCCGCGGACGTCGCCCAGGCGCGCGCGGCGCAGGCGGCTCAGCTTCGGGCCGAGGCGCAGGCCCACGCGCAGCAGGCCCAGCAGGCCCAGCGAGCGACGCAAATCGCCCGCCAGCAGGCAGCCCAGGCGCGCCAGGCGCAGGTGCGCGAGCAGGTTCAGGCCCGTGCCGCGCAGGCCCAGGCGCGGCAGCAGGCCGCCGCCGAGGCGCGGTCGCGGCAGCAGGCCGTGGCGGCGCGCCAGCAGGCATCCGCGGCCGAGGCCCGGGCGCGTGTCCAGGCCCAGGCCGGGGCACGCCAACAGGCCGCTGCCGCGCAAGCCCAGGCGCGGGCACACCAGCAGGCGGCCGCGCGCGAGCAAGCCGTTGCGGCCGAGGCGCACGTGCGCCAACGGGCGGCCGTCCAGGGTCAGGCGCAGGCCCGCGAGCGGGCGGTGGCCGCCCAAGCGCAGGCAAAGGCAGCCCAGGCTCAGGCGGCTCAGGCCCATGCGGCCCAGGTCCATGCCCAGGCCGGCGCCCACGCCGCAGCGGCGGGCGCCCAGGCCGCCCACGCCGCAGCCGCGCGTGCCCAGGCCGCCCAGGCCGAGGCGAAGCGGCACGGTCCGCACGAGGCGCAGCAATGAGGCGGATCCGGCTCCTCTTCCTCGATGAGGAGCCGGACGCCAATCACAACCTCGGCTGAACGAGCGAGCCACGATGGGTTCAGCGCCCTTATGCGACTCTGCGCGCGATCGAGGAGATTAAGATGATTCGCGCCCAAAAAGCCCTGCTGACGGCCGCAGCGCCCGTGGCGATCGTGCTTGTGCTCGCCGGATGCGGCCGGAACCAGGCCCAGACGAGCCAGAATGCCTATCCGGCTACGACCTTGCCGCCGTTACCGGCCTCCCTGCCTCTGTCATCGGCGCCTCCGAGCGGGCCGATCCAGCTGGCGCCGCCGGTTGCCGAGCTGCCCCGGGCTCGACCGCTTCAATATGGCTATGTGCCGCCCGACGAGGATTATGCCTGGATCGACCGCGCCGACCTGCTGTTCGACACGCTCGACGATGCGCCACCGGATTACGGCTTCTATTATGACGGATGCGATCCCTGGGCATGGGAGACGGCGGACGGCTATGAGGTGGTCGCCGAGCCCATCTACGATGGTTACCGTTATTATTATTATGAGCCGGGCGCCTACGAGCCGTTCCTCGTCCGCGATCCTTATTACAGCTACGGTTACGGCGATGGGCGGCTGGTCGCCGTCTATGCGGGCGGTCGGCTGCTCGGTCAGGGCGAGGCAGCGCGCCAGGCCGAAGCCGCATCCCGCTACTGGGCGCGCGGTCAGGCGCTGAGGCGCGCGGACCAGCCGGGCGACCGGCACCCGGTGTCGGCGCCGCTCTGGGCGCAGCGGCGGCCTTTCGTCGCGCAGGCGCGTCAGCAATGGGATCAGGCGCGGGCGCAGGATCCGGCCTGGCGGCAATATCGGGCGCGGCAGCCGTCCGGCCCGGCCATGGCTCAGCTCCACGCCGAGCGGCAGCTGCGCGCCGGCGCCGCCCAGCGCTTCGCCCAATGGCAGCGTCGGGGGATGGGGGGGTCGGCCCCGCGCCTCTATCCGGCGGCGGCGGTGCGCCGCTCGTCCGAGCCGATCATGCGACCGGAGCGACCGACCTTGTTCGCGCCGCCTCGCGCGCGGCGCGTGGCCGCTGCGCAGGCACCGGCTTTCCCCCGCGTCCGGGCCGCGCCGACCCTCGCGGGCCGTGCCGCCTTGGCGCAGGCACGGGCGCCGCAAGCGGCGCTCCGCGCCCAGGCCCGGCCGAACCTTCTCGCGGGCCGCCGCAATTTCCGAAACGCGGCCCCGGCGCGCGCGCAGATGGCACGTGGCGCGCCGGCCGCCCGGTTCGCGGCTGCGCCGGCCCGGGCGCAGCGCTTGGCTGCGATGCGGCGACAGGCCGCGCCGATGCAGGCGCGCCGGCAGGCGATGTTCGCGCGGCAGCCGGCGCGCGCTGCGCCGGTGGCGATGCGCCGCGCGCGCGCCCTCGCGCAACGGCCGGTCCGCATGCAGGCGCGGCCAATGGCGCGGTTCCAGCCCCGGCCGCGGCCGCGGATGCAATATCGTGCGCCGGCGGCACGGGCGCAATTCCACGCGCCGCCCGCGCGAATGCAGTTCCGCGCACCACCGGCACGGGTGCAATTCCATGCACCTCCGGCACGGGCGCAATTCCGTGCACCGCCAAGCCGACCGGCGCCCGCGCCGCGTGCCGCCCCGGCTGCCCGCCCGGCCCCGCAGCCGCACGGCGGCGGCGGTGACCGCCGCCACGGCCATTGACGCGCCCACCGGAGGACAACACGGACGAATGTAAACGAAGCTTTCCATCGGCTCGCGAATCGGTTATGGAAAGGAAGCTAGTTATGGGGAATGAAGACGAAGCCCATCACCATCGCCCAGTTCTTCCGCCAGTTTCCGGACGACGAGACGTGCCTCGCGCACCTGTTTGAAGTTCGCTTCGGTCAGGGCTTCCCGTGCCCCCGGTGCGAGCGCGCTTCCAAGTGGTTCCGCATTCAGGCTGAGCGGGCCTATTCCTGCCAGTGGTGCGGCCATCACCTTCACGTCACGGTCGGTACGCCGTTCGAAGCGACCCGCACCCCGCTCTCTCACTGGTTCTATGCCATCTATCTGTTCACGACGACGCGCAACGGCGTGGCCGCGAAGGAATTGGAGCGCCAGCTCGGCGTCACCTATAAGACCGCGTGGCGGATGGCGGATCGCATCCGCAAGCACATGGCCGATGTGGACGGCGAGAAGCCGATCGGCGGCGTCGGCGCGGTTGTAGAAATCGACGAAACGCTGGTCGGCGGCAGCCGGGCAGGCAAGGGCCCGGGTCGCCACCTTGAGAACAAGACGTTCGTTCTCGGCATGATCGAGCGCGGCGGCGACGTTGTTACCGCCGTAGTGCCGGACGTGAAGCGCTCCACGCTCGTCCCCGTCATCGCGGCGAATGTCGCGAAGGGCACGACGATCCATACTGACTATCTGCAAAGCTACCGTGGCCTTCCGCAGCACGGCTACCAGCACCATCGGGTCAATCACAATGTTGGGCAGTATGTGGACGTCACGACCGGTTGCCACGTCCAGACCTTGGAAGGCTTTTGGGCTCAGCTAAAGCGGTCGATCAACGGCACTCACATTCACGTGAGCGGTAAGCACCTGTGGAAATATGCGAAGGAAGCGGAATACCGCTTCAACCGTCGCTCTTGCCCCGCTTCGATGCTGCCGGAGCTTCTTTCGACTTTCCGGCCATTGAACGGATGATCCGGTGCAGGGCGTGGTGGTCGCCCTTCGGGTGGCCCTCGCGCTCCTCAATGAACTTGTCGAGCTTGCCCTGTTCCTGGGCCTCGCGCAGCGTCGTCACCTTTCCACGAGGGGGATCCGATGGACGAGGCAAAACCCGCCGCCTTAAGCGAGCTGTTCGTCCTGATCGGCATCTATGCCGCCGTGCTGTTCGCGGTGGTGGCTCTGGTCTTTTACGGGCCCGTTCCGGCCCCGTGGCGCAGCCTGGTCGTGCTGATCCCGCTGCTGCCGGCGGCCGCCATCGTGCGCTGGGAAGTGCGCGCCTTCGCCCGGCTCGACGAGATGCAGCTGCGCAACCAGATCGTTGCGCTCGGCTGGACCCTCGCGATCACCGCGGCGCTTATGGTCGCTTATATCCTCCTCGAGGCGGTCGGCTGGCCGCGCCCGCCCATGTGGGTGATCTTCACCGCGATGATGCTGATCCGTGCCGGCTGCTCGGTGACGCAGGCGCTGCGCTACCGGTGAGGAACCGGCTCCGGGAATTGCGGGCGGAGCGTGGTTGGTCGCAGCAGGATCTGGCGGAGCGGCTGAAGGTGTCGCGGCAGACGGTGAACGCGATCGAGAACGGCCGTTACGATCCCAGCCTGCCGCTCGCCTTCGACATCGCCGCCATATTCGAGGCGCCGATCGAGACATTGTTCTTCAGGGACTGAAAAGGGGAGACGAAGGATGAAAATTGCAAGGCGCCTCACGGCGCTCACGGTGGCGCTCGCCCTCTCGATGCCGGCCGGCGCGGCCGATCTTTCCCCCGGCCACTGGCCGCCGGCCGAGCGGCAGGCACTCGAACAGCGCGAGGCGGCCATTTTCCCGACGGAGGCTCGAATCGTCGAAGGGCGCAACGGCTTCGTCTCGGCCACCGCCTCGCCCGTCGCCGTCCATGCCGGGCTGGAGGCACTGCGGCAGGGCGGCACCGCCGCCGACGCCGCGATCGCGACCGCGCTCACCCAGATCGTGATGATGGGGCAGGCGAACGTCTCCTACGCCGGCATCGCCCAGCTGGTCTATTATGAGGCGAAGACCAAGCGGGTTTACGCGCTGGATGCCGGCTGGAACGGCTGGCGCGGCGAGACATTGCCGGCGACGATCCCGGATACGGATCTCAGCCTGATCACCGGTCAGGCGCCCCGGCTCACGGGCGCGGCCGGGCGGAAGACGCTTGTGCCAGGCTTCATGGCGGGCATGGCGGCGATGCACGGCCGGTTCGGTCGCCTGCCTTTTGCCGACCTGTTCGCGCCGGCAATCTATTATGCCGATCATGGCGTGCCGGTGACGCCATTGCTCGCCAGCTATTTCCATCTCACCGGCGCCGTCCTCTCGCGAACGAAGGAGGCGGGCAGCGCTTCCTGTCCGGCCAGCGGCCCGACGGACGTTTCGCTTCACCCGAACTCGGCGCCTTTTTGAGGAACATCGCCGGCGGCGGAAGCCGCAGCTCTTATCGAGGCCCCTGGGCGCATGCCTTCGTGGACACGGTGCGTGCGGCCGGCGGAGCGGCCAGCCTGAACGATCTGGCGGCCTATCGCGTGCGATGGGAGACGCCGCTCCAGCTCCCCTTCCGTGGCGCAACGGTGTTCGGGCCGGGCGCGGCGAGCGGCGGCGGCTGCGCCCCGCTCGAAGCGCTGAACCTGCTCGACCACGCATCCGCCGCCCGCGACCAGCCCCTATTGGCAGGACGCGAACGCCTTCCGGGCGATGGCGCTCAGCCTGCGGATCGCGTCGACCGGATCCTATGCGCCGAACGTTCTCGCCTTCGAGCGCGCCCATGGCATCGGCGGCAGTTGCGAAGCGCGGCTGACGCCGGATTATGGCGCGGCGGTGGCAAGGGCGCTCGACGATCTGCTGAAAACCGAGACAGCACCGACCCCCGGTCACCACAGCGCGTCGGTCGTGGCGGTCGACCGCTGGGGCAATGTGGCGGCGCTCGTCCATACGAGCAACACCCCGCTCTGGGGGGATACCGGCCTGTTCGTGCAGGGAGTGCCGATCCCCGCGCCCGCTGGCGTCAACCGGCCGCGGCTCCAGGCGATCGCACCCGGCGCCCGCGTTCCAGGCGACATGGCGCCGCTCATCGTCCTCCGCGGCGGCCGGCCGGTCCTGGCGGTGGCGGCGATCGGCACGTCCTTGACGCAGGAGACGGTGCGGTTGGTCGCAGGTCTTCTCCCGCCCGGCACCGATCTTGAGGCCAATGTCGCGGCACCGCCGCTGCTGCTCAACATCGATCAATTCGCTGCTCCGCTGGGCAGCCGTGCCGAGCTGGTTCCGGACGGCGTCTATCCGCCGGCACTGATCGACGCAGCGAAGCGGCTCGGAATGGTGGTCCAGCCCATCCCGGCGCAGCGGGTGCTCGTGCTTCGCGGCACGGCCGCGCTCGCGAAAGTCGGTCCGAACGGCGCCGCTCACAGCGCCGAGGTTCCGGGGGTGCTGGTGTTCGGCGAAGGACGCTGAGCCGCGCTCAGGCGGCCTCGACGCACATGGCGATGCCCATGCCGCCGCCGATGCAGAGGGTGGCGAGGGCTTTCTTCGCGCTACGCTTGTTCATCTCGTAGAGCAAAGTGGTCAGCACGCGCGCGCCCGAGGCGCCGATCGGATGGCCGATGGCGATGGCGCCGCCATTGACGTTGACCTTCTCGGGATCCCAGCCGAGCTCCTTGCCGACCGCCAGCGCCTGGGCGGCGAAAGCCTCGTTCGCCTCGATCAGGTCGAGGTCGTCGAGCGACCAGCCGGCCTTCTGCAGCGCCCGCTGCGTCGCCGGCACCGGGCCGATGCCCATGATCGACGGATCGACGCCGGCCGAGGCCCAGCTCGCCACCCGCGCCAGCACCTTCGCGCCGCGCCGCTGCGCGTCCTCGGCGGACATGACGACCAGAGCCGCCGCGCCGTCGTTGAGGCCCGAGGCGTTGCCAGCGGTCACCGTGCCGTCCTTGCGGAAGGCCGGGCGCAGGCTCGCGAGCGCCGACTGCTCGACGCCGTCGCGGATATATTCGTCCTTGTCGACGATCGTGTCGCCCTTGCGGCCCTTCACCGTCACCGGCGCGATCTCGTCGGCGAAGCGGCCGCTCGGCGCGTGCCTTCGAGGCCTTGTTCTGCGAGGCGGTGGCGAAGGCATCCTGCTCGTCGCGGGTGATCTGGTAGCGCTCCGCCACATTCTCGGCGGTGATGCCCATATGATAATTGTTGAAGACGTCGGTGAGGCCGTCCTTGATCATCGTGTCGATCAGCTCGAGGCCGCCCATCTTGGTGCCGGTGCGCAAATTCTGGGCGTGGGCGGAGAGGCTCATGCTCTCCTGACCGCCAGCGACGACGATGCGGGAATCGCCGGTCTGGATCGCCTGGCTGGCGAGCGCGACGGCGCGCAGGCCCGAGCCGCAGACCTGGTTGACGCCCCAGGCCGGCACTTCCTTCGGCACGCCCGCCGCCATCGAGGCCTGGCGGGCCGGATTCTGGCCCTGCGCCGCGGTCAGCACCTGGCCGAGGATCACCTCGCTCACCTCGTCCGGCGCGACGCCCGCCTGCTCCAGCGCCGCGACGATGGCGACGCGGCCCAGCTCATGGGCGGGAACGCCGCCGAGGGCGCCGAGGAAGGCGCCGACGGGGGTGCGCTTGGCGGCGGTGATGACGACATCGGTCATTGCGGGCGACTCCGGATGTGGGGGATTGGCGGGCCCCTATCATTTTGCTGCAGTGCGGGAAAGCCAGCCGGCGAGCGGCTCCCACAGCGTCTCCTCGGCGTGGCTGCCGATGATCATTCCGACATGGCCGGAAGCGATTTCCAGCCGCTCGCTAACGCCGGCGGCGGAGGCGGCCGGCACGATCCGGTCGCTGGTCGAGACGATGTCGAGGACCGGGCAGGAGAGGGAGGCGGGATCGATCAGGCGGCCGCCGACGCGCCAATCGCCGTGTCCCGGCACATCGTCGCGGAACAGCGTCTCGAATAGCTCCCGCGCCGCCGCGACCGGCAAAGGCGGCCCGTCATTGGCCCAATCTTCGAGGATGACGAACCGTTGCGCCTCCTCGCTGTCCGGCGGCATGTCGGCGAACGCCTCGAACTTGCGGATCGTCCGCGCCGGATCGAGCGCCCAGAAGGCGCTCTGCAGCGCCTCCATCGGCAACATACCGAGCCGCTCCGCCGTCGCCCCGCGCCGAAGCCCAGAGCGCGGTCAGCGCCGCTCGCGCCTCTTTCGGGAAGCCGTCGAAATGCCACGGCGCCGCGATGGCCGCAACGCCGCGCACCGGACGCAGCGCACCGGCCGCGAAAGCCATGGTGCCACCGAGACAATAGCCTACGAGCGCCGCTTCCTCCCCAAGCGCGTCGAGCAAGGGCAGCAGGATCTCGGTCACATGATCGCCGACCGACAGGCCGGAACGTGCGGCCACGTCCCAGCCCCAGTCGAGCAGCAGCGGCCGCATCCCTTGCTGCGCTAGCCAGCGCAGCAGCGACTTGCCTTCGAGATCGAGGATCGACGGCGGGTTGATCAGCGACGGCACGAACAGCACCGGCGGCCCGTCGCCCCCATAATCGCGCAGGCCCGCGCCGAGCTTCTCCGCCGTCGCCGGCATGGGCGGCCCGCGGCGGCGTCCGCTCCGCCTCCTGATATTTCCGTAACCCCTCCAGCGCCCGTTTCATCCGCGCCGGCTCCGCTGCGGTTTCGCTGCGCAGCATGTCCAGGAACAGAGGGAGCGGCCGGGGCTTGTGTTGCGGTGCGGCAAGCTTTGGTGCTAGTGCGGAATCGGGCAAAGCCGAGGAGTTCGCAATGGCCGCTTCCGAGTTCTGACGACGGTGTGGTCATCATCAAGAAATACGCGAACCGACGGCTCTACGACACCGAAAGCTCATCCTACATCACGCTCGACCGTCTGGCGGAGATGGTCCGCCAGAAGCGCCAGTTCAAAGTGATCGACGCGCGCACCGACGAAGACATTACCCGGCAGGTGCTCACCCAGATCATCATGGAGGAGGAAGCGCACGGCTCGGAGATGCTGCCGCTCAACTTCCTGAGGCAGCTGATCGGCATGTATGGCGGCCAGATGCAGTCGATGGTGCCGCACTATCTCGAAGCCTCGCTCGACGCCTTCCAGCGCAACCAGTCCCAATTCCGCGACGCGCTCGCCGACGCTCTCTCGAACAATCCCTTCGCGGAGATGGCGCGGCGCAACATGGAAATGTTCCAGGCCGCCGCCGCCCCGGGCGCCAAAGGCGACGCCGCGAAGCCGGAAAAGGCCGAGGGTTCCGACCGCGACGCGGAGATCGCCCGCCTCAAGGCCCAGCTCGCCGACCTGCAGGCCAAGGTAGAAAAGCTCGTTCGCTGACGTTGCGTCATGGCGACCAAGATCGATGGACGATCTCGACCTCAACCAGATCCTCTGGATCGTCGCGGGCGGCTTCCTGCTGATCGGAATTATCGCCGCGGTCGCCGGCCATCGCCGAAACAAGCGGCGCGACATCGACCGGCCCGGGGTGGTGCCTTGGCAGCTGATCGAGATCCTGTCCTTCTTCCTCGCCTTCGGTGCTGCCGTGCTGGCGGTGAGGCTCTGACAGAGGCCTTCAGCCGGAGAGCTCGTCGCCGCTGCGATATTTGAGCTCCAGGTAGCGGCCGCGGGTGGCGAGCAGATGGAGGTCGCCCGAGGCCAGCTGCTGGGTCATGCGCGAGATTTCCGAGTCGATGATCGTCAGGCCCTCGCAAAGCTGGCGGTCGGGGCTGGGCCCGGTGACGCCGGGCTGGCCGCGCAGATGCTGGGGAACGCGCTGATAGCCCTTCACCAGTTCCGGCAGCTCCTCGCTGAGCAATTTGCGCACCGCGCCGGCGGCCGGGCCGGTGGGGTCGAGATTCTCGAGCTGCAGCTGCAGCGATTCGAGCTTGGAGCCGATGCCGTCGAGCAGCCGCGCAGCCGGCGGCGGCAGCGCCCGGCGCTGCGTCTCCAGCCATTCCTCGGTGCGCTGCGGCAGGCGGGGAAGGTCGGTCGCCGCGATCGCTTGCGGCGTCGCCTCCCGTTCGCGCGAGGTCCGGATAATGACGAGCGCGACGAGGCAGAAGATCGCCAGCGCGACCAGTTCGCCGGCATCGGTGATCGGCGCGACGAACAGGCCGAATGCGCCCGTCGCCGCCATGACGGCGATCGCCGCGAGCACGATCTTCTGCATGAGCCTCGCGAACGCGCGCTTGCGCCGCTCGCGCAGCCGCCGCGCCCGCGCCCGTCCCTCGGGCGAGACCCGGCGCAGCAATTCCTCGGCGGTGTTCAGGATCGGATTATCATCAGCCATCCGCGCGACAATCGCGGAAGGCGCGCGCCGAATCAACCGGCCAGGATTGCCACCAGTCGGAAGCTTTCATGCAATTGGATGCGACGAGATCGCAGCGCCGGGGCGACGTGATCGGGACGGCGAACGAGTTGGTAATCGAGCCCCCTTTGCGCCGCCGCGTCAAAGATGGAAGTCGGCCGCTGTGATCGTGTGGCCGTCAGTGACATGAACGTTGATCTGGAGGTCGGCGACTCCATCGCCGTTCACGTCCGCGGAGATCGTCCAGTTGCCGCTGCCATTGTTGATCGCCTGCAGCTCGCCCGCATGGTGATCGAAGGCCTTCGAGCCGATAAAGCTGAAGGCCTGATAGCCGGCCGTCGTCGCGTCCGCATCAGTAGACGACAGGTCGATGATGTCGCCCGACGTGAAGTCGGTGATTGTGTCATGGCTGCTCGGCGTGGATTCAGCCACCGCCTTGTACTGAAATGTATCGTTACCCCGGCCTCCGGTCAGCTGATCGGCGCCGAGCCCGCCATAGATGAGGTCGTTACCCGCGCCGCCCATGATGGCGTCATTGCCGGCACCGCCAAAGATCCGAAAGCTCCCGTTGGTCTCCACCGATTGCTCCGCGACGACAGCCTGGATATGGCCATTTCCGAATCCTCACAAGTGCGCGCCGATTGGCGCAGAGCCCTGTTCAACCTCGAACGGTCGTTGGCCGGGGGAAGCTGGTCAATCATCGCAGCGGGCGAGAGGCTGTGGTCGCGCCTGTCTTGGTGCGGGTCGGACTCAGCGTTCCCAGCGCCGTCCGCAGCGCTCGCCGAGCGCCGACACTTCCATGCTCTTCTCGCTCCCCGGAGCGTGCCCGGTCACGGCCCCGTATTTACCGTGATGCGCTTGCCCGCCACGCGTCCCGCCACATGCTGCACGAGGGCATGAGTGTTCGGATCGTAGACGTCGATCGTGAAAGGCCCGCTATAGCTGTCGGCGTCGGCGTCAACGACCACCTCCTCGCGGATGTTGACGCGCCCGTTCAGGGCTCCGTTCATATCGTAGCTCAGCGCCCAATGGTTGAGCTTGTATCGGGAGGGACCGTCCTGGGCCCACACGCCAAGGCAGAAATTCTGCGTCGCAGGGGGTCGGATGCCGCTGTTCATGATCTCGGTGCCGTCACTGTGCCACTGGGCGTAGCCAAAATCGATCATCGCGGTGCCGACGAAAAACTGGACGCTCCACATGCCGACGATCGAATGATCGTCCGAGCGATCATCGCGGTCGTAGGAAGCGAGACGGAGAAGGCCGTTCGGCCTCGCTGAGCCTTGCTCTTGCTGCCACGAGGCCGGGTGAGGTCGCGTGTCGCCACATGCAGCGGACGCCGCCGACGCATAGGTCATCGACCCGAATGCCACGAGGCCAAGCACCGAAGCTCTGATCGACGCACCCAATCTCTTGCTCATCACCTGTTCTCCACAAAGTGTTCCGGATTCCGGCTCTGCGTCCGTGCGTGTCGAAGCGACCGCCCATGGCGCGCGCCCATGGTGTCCGGAATCCGGAGCATGCGGCGATGGCAAAAAGCTGATTTTTTCCTGATTTTAGATAGGATAGCCTGAGCTCGTTGGGGGCGTTCACATGGATCGGCCAATTTCGCTTGAGGCTCGGCGCATCGATCTCGCCTCCGAGTCACCGTTTCGCCTGGGTCCGGCCCGGATCGATCCCCCGGCCCATGAAGTCGCCTGGGCGGACGGATCCCGCAGAATCCAGCCGCAAACGCTGAAGGTGCTGGTCGCCCTTCACGACAAGGTGGGCCAGGTCGTGACGCGCGACGAGCTGGTCGATCGCTGCTGGGATGGACGGTTCGTCGGCGAGGACGTGATCAACCGCTGCATCTCCCTGTTGCGGCGCGTCGCGCTCGAAAGCGGCGGGATCGAGATCCAGACTGTTCCCAGAGGCGGCTACCGGCTGCTCGAGGCCCCAGACCATGCGACGGCCGAGCGGCGGCGGTTCGCGCCCGCGGCGGCCTCATGGCTCGCCGCGCGGCGCAAGCGCGCGGTCGCCGCGGCGCTCGGCCTGATCATCGCTGGAGCGGGCGGCCTGTTCCTTTACCACGGGCCGACCCGTCCCCTTCCGGACGCCGTCATGCTGAAGCCGTTCGACGTGGCCGGCAACGCGGCGGCGGCACGCACCATGGCGGCGGGGGTCACGGGGGACGTGGCCGGCGCGCTCTCGGCGGCGGGCCTCGATGTCGTGGATCCCGGCACTTCCGGCCAGTCGGATGCGGCGGCTTTCATTCTTGCAGGACGGGTCGAGCTCGCAGGAACGGACCTGCACGTCACCGCCGAACTGCAGGAGGCGCGCGACCACGTCGTGCTCTGGTCCGCGACCTTCACGAGACCCACGGGCAAGATGCAGGCGATGCAGGAGCAGGTTTCCGCCAACCTTGCAGCAGTGCTCCACTGCGCGCTCGACACGTCGCGGCAGCGCGACGGCGGGTTGGACCGGGACACGATCAAGCTTTACCTGAAGGCTTGCGCGCTACAGCAGTCCGTCCATCCGCCCGAGGGCGAGATCGTGGACTTGCTGAAACAGGTTACGGGACGGCAGCCGCGCTTCGCGATCGGCTGGGCGCGGCTCGCCTTTGCGACAGCGGCGACCAGGTTTTCAGCAGCTCCTGCGACCGCGGATGCCATCCGCCGCGCCGCGCGCGCCGCCGCGCAGGCCGCACTTCGTCTCGATCCGAGATCGGGCCTTGCCTATGAAGCGCTGACCGACATGGAGCTGGGCCGCGTCCCATTTGCGCAGCTCCACCGCGAGTTCAAAAGGACGCTGAGCCTGGATCCGAACAACGCAGACGTGATCAACGACGACGGCGAGCTGCTCATGCGCATGGGCAGCCTGGATCAGGGGCTGGAGATGTTTCGCCGAGGCGTCGAGCTGGATCCGCTTTCGCCCGAGCAGGTGGCGGATCTGATCAAGGGATTGATCGACGATTCCCGAGACAACGAAGCGCAGGCAACGCTCCAGCGAGCCCTTCGCATCTGGCCCGACGACAACATGATCAGGGTGATGCATCTCGATTACGAGGCGCGCTTCGGCGACCCCGACGCCGCCTTGTCGATCCTCAAGGATCCAGACGCACGCCCCCAGCAGATCAACGATGTCACGCTCGAGGCCTATCGTCGTCTTGCGGAGGCCCGCAAATCCACTCAGCCGGCGAAGAGCCGGGCCTTCATCGCCTGGTTGAAACGGTCGGTGGCCTCAGGGCATCTCGGCGTGGATTTCGCGGCCCCGCGCATCGCTCAATTCGGGGACGTTGACGGCGCATTCAAGCTCGCCTTTGCCACCCGACAGGATGTACCGATCATCGACCCCGAATTCCTGTGGGAACCGGAGGCGCTGCCCCTTCGGCAAGACCCGCGTTTCATTGCGCTCGCCGCCAAGTTCCACGTGGCCGATTTCTGGAGTTCGACCGGAATATGGCCCGACTTCTGCGCCTCTCCGGATTGGCCCTACAACTGCAAGAGTGAGCTCTCGTTACTGGCCTCCTCGCGTCGGACGCCAGTGCTCGCGGAGTCGCTTTCCGAAGACATAAGGGGTTATCGCACGAGGGCTCATCTACCCCATTGAATGTAGCTTCAGACTGTCGCTCCGATCGGCTCTTCGATTATAAATGGAAGTCGGTTGCGGCGATCGTGTGGGCCGTCCGTGACATGGACGAGGATCTGGAGGTCGGCGACGCCGTCGCCGTTGACGTCCGCCGAGATCGTCCAGTTGCCGCTGCCGTTGTTGATCGCCTGCAGCTCGCCGGCATGACGATCGAAAGAGCCCCCTCCCTTCACCCTTTCTTTGTCAATTTCGGCGACACTGGGCGTCGGTAGGGTTTACAAAGCGAGGCACCGGCCGCTTGATCAGACTGTTCAAGCATTACGTCCCGCATACCGTCCTTTTCCTGGGCATGATCGACTTCGTGTTGCTCCTGCTCGCGGCGGAGGGCGGGTGGCTGCTGCGCCTGTGGCAGCTCGGCGGCGGGGTCGATGCCGGCGTGTCGCGGCTGCCGCACTTGTTCGCTTTCGCGGTGACGGTGCAGCTCGCGATGGTCGGAGTCGGCGCCTACGGCGTCGATGCCTTGCGCTCGATGCGGATCGCGGCGGCGCGGCTGGTGGTGGCGGTGTCGCTCGCCGTGATCCTGCTCTCCCTGCTCTTCTTCCTGATGCCGGCGATCACTTTCTGGCGGTCGAACCTGCTCTACGCCATGGTGCTGGCTCTGCTCCTCGTCTTCGTCGCGCATCTGCTGTTCGACCGGACGCTCGGCTCGGAGGCGCTGAAGCGGCGCGTACTGGTGCTCGGCGCGGGGGCGCGGGCGGCGCGGATCGAGGCGTTGGCCAAGAAGCAGGGGGCGGGTTTCCTGGTCGTCGGTTATGTCGCGATGAACGATGGACCGGTCGTGGTGCCCGGCGCCGTCAATCGCGACGCCATCGCCAGCCTCACCGGCCACGTCGTACGGCTCGGCGCCGGCGAGGTGGTGGTGGCGGCCGAGGAACGCCGCAACGCCTTGCCGCTCGGCGACCTCCTGCGGATCAAGACCACCGGCGTTCCGGTCAACCAATTCTCCTCGTTTCTCGAGCGCGAGACGGGGCGGGTCGATCTCGACAGCCTCAATCCCTCCTGGCTGATCTTCTCCGACGGCTTCTCGGCCGGCCGGCGCCTCTCGGCCGCAGGCAAGAGGCTGTTCGACATCCTCGTCAGCGCGACCTTGCTCATCGCCTTCGCGCCGCTCATCCTGATCGCGGCGTTGCTGGTGAAGCTGGAGAGCGCCGGCCCCGCTTTCTTTCGGCAACGGCGGGTCGGCCTCTATGGCCAGCCGTTCGAAATCCTGAAGATCCGCTCGATGCGGCAGGATGCCGAGGTCGGCGGCAAGGCGGTGTGGGCGCAGAAGGACGATCCGCGCGTCACCCGGGTCGGCGCGATCATCCGCAAGCTAAGGATCGATGAGCTGCCCCAGGCCTGGACGGTGCTGAAGGGGGAGATGAGCTTCGTCGGCCCGCGGCCCGAGCGGCCGCAATTCGTCTCCGACCTCGAAGCGCGCCTGCCTTTCTATGCCGAGCGCCACGTCGTGAAGCCGGGCATTACCGGCTGGGCGCAGATCAACTTCCCTTATGGCGCCTCGGTCGAAGATGCGCGCCAGAAGCTCGAATACGATCTTTATTATGCCAAGAATTACACGCCCTTCCTCGACCTCCTGATCCTGCTCCAGACGGTGCGCGTCGTGTTGTGGCCGGAGGGCGCGCGATGATCGGCTTCATCGGCTTCTGGAGCCACGCTTTGGCGGCCGTGCTCTACGGCGCGCTCGCCTTGTGGCGGCTACGGCGCTGGAATCAGGATCCGAGCGACCGCCGTCTCACCGCCGCCCTCGCCATGACCTCGGCCTGGGCGATCTTCACCGCCTTCCTCGGCCCCTATTCGACCGCGTCCGGGATCGCGGTCAGCGGCCGCAACATCGCCTTCCTCGCCTTCATGTACAGTCTCTCGCGCAAGGCCGGCGACGATGAGCGCCAGCGGGCGATCAAGGTCCTCTATACCGTCGTCGCCGGGGTGATCGGGCTCCAGCTCACCATCGGCGGCGTCGCGCCCGAATTCGTCCACAAGCCTTTGATCTACGATGCGCTCCAATCCGCCGGCCAGATGATCGGCCTGACGGTCGCGGCGGGATCTTTGATCCTGGTTCACAATCTTTACGGCCAGGCGGCGCCGGACAGCCGTTCGAACCTGCGCCTGCCGATGATCGCGCTCGCGGCGATGTGGGCCTACGATCTCCATGTCGACACCGTCGCCTATCTCACCCGCGCCCCGGTCGGCGACCTGCTCGCCATGCAGGGCGCGATCCTGTCGATGCTCGTGCCCCTGTTCGCGCTCGCCAGCCGCCGCAGCGACCAGTGGCGGGTACAATTGTCGCGCGCGGCGACCTTCCAGTCGCTCTCGCTGCTCGCGATCCTCGTCTACCTGCTGCTGATGATGTCCGCGACGCGGCTCCTGGAGCTGGCCGGCGAGCATTGGGTGCGCGTCGGCCAGGTCGGGATCATCTTCGTGACGACCGTGGCGGCCGTGGTGCTGGTGCCGTCCGGCCGGGTGCGCGCGCTGGCGCGCGTGCTACTGGTCAAGCATCTGTTCGAGCATCGCTACGATTACCGGCAGGAGTGGCTTCGCTTCACCCGCACGATTGGCTCGGCCGGCGACAGCGCCGCGCCGCTCGGCGAGCGGCTGATCAAGGCGATGGCGGACATCGCCGAGGCGTCGGGCGGATTGCTGTTCGTAACCGACGATTACGGCCGGCTCGCGCTTACCGCCTCGTGGAACTGGCGCGGGGAGCTGCCGGACGCGGGCGGGGATGCCTCCGCCTTCATTCGCTTTCTCGAGGCGAACAGCTTCGTGCTCGACTTCGGGAGCGTCCGCGACGGCGCGGTCCGGCTCAATACGGACAGCGTCGCCTTGCCGTCCTGGCTGGCAACGCTCGATGGCTGGGCCGGCGTTCCGCTTCTCCACAATGAAAAGCTGCTCGGGCTGGTCGTCGTCGCCCACCCGCCGGTGCGGCGGCCGCTCGATTGGGAGGATTTCGACCTGTTCCGCACCGCCGGCGTTCAGGCGGCGACCTGCCTGGCCGAGGCGCGGGGCCAGGAGGCGCTCGCCAATGCGCAGAGGTTCGACGAATTCAACCGCCGCTTCGCCTTCATCATCCACGACATCAAGAATCTGGTCAGCCAGCTCAGCCTGATCATCCGCAATGCCGAGCGCCATGCCGACAAGCCCGAGTTCCGCGAGGACATGATCGCGACGCTGCACAGCTCGGTCAGGAAGATGAACGATCTGCTCGCGCGGCTCGGCCGCGGCAGCTCCAACGTCGAGACCGAGCCGGTGCGGACCATGTCGGTCCCGCAATCGGTTGCCGCGGTCGCCGAGATCAAGCGGCGCGTCCATCCGGTCGACGTGACGGGCGAGGCGGGGCTCGCCGCGCGCGCCGATCCCTCGCGGCTCGAGCAGGCGATGATGCACCTCGTCCAGAATGCGATCGATGCGAGCCCCGCCGACGCGCCGATCCGCATCCATTACGAGGCGCGCGGGCAGGAGGCGGCGATCGACATCGTCGATGCCGGCTGCGGCATGTCGGCCGATTTCGTCCGCACCCGCCTGTTCCAGCCCTTCGCCTCGACCAAGGAGATGGGGTTCGGCGTCGGCGCCTACGAGGCGCGGGCGCTGGTCGCCGCGATGGGCGGCCGGATCGAGGTCGAGAGCCGGGAAGGCGCGGGCACCCGCTTCACCCTCCTTTTACCGCGCGGTGAGACAGAAGCCGCCAGAGACGAACGGGACGCCGCATGAACGCGCACGCGCAAATCAAGCCGAGGCTGCTGGTCGTCGAGGACGACGAGGGGCTGCAGCGGCAGCTCCGCTGGGCCTATGACGATTATGAGGTGCTGGTCGCCTCCGATCGCGAGGCCGCGATCAACATCCTGCGCGCCGAGGAGCCGCCGGTGGTGACGCTCGACCTCGGCCTTCCGCCCGACCCGAACGGAGTCACCGAGGGCTTCGCGACCCTGGAGACGATCCTGTCGCTGAAGCCCGAGACCAAGGTGATCGTCGCCTCGGGCCATGGCGCCCGCGAGAGCGCGCTGAAGGCGATCGCGTCGGGCGCCTATGATTTCTACCAGAAGCCGGTCGACATCGATCAATTGGGCCTGATCGTCCGCCGCGCCTTCCAGCTCCACGGCATCGAGAACGAAAATCGCCGGCTGGAGGAGAAAGCCGGCGAGGAACGGACCGTGCTCGGCACGATGATCACCGCCGCGCCCGAGATGATGAAGGTCGCCCGCACGATCGAGCGCGTCGCCAATACCGGAGTCTCGGTGATGCTGCTTGGCGCCAGCGGCACCGGCAAGGAATTGCTCGCCCGCGGCCTCCACGCCGCCAGCCGGCGCGCGGGCGGCGGCTTCGTCGCGATCAATTGCGCCGCCATCCCGGAGAATCTGCTCGAAGCGGAACTGTTCGGCTATGAGAAAGGCGCCTTCACTGGCGCGATCAAGACCACCGAAGGGCAAGATCGAGCTCGCCCATGGCGGCACGCTGTTCCTCGACGAGGTCGGCGACATTCCGCTGCCGCTCCAGGTGAAGTTGCTGCGCTTCCTCCAGGAGCGGGTGATCGAGCGGATCGGCGGCCGCAAGCCGATCCCGGTCGACACGCGGATCGTCTGCGCGACCCACCAGGACCTGCCCGAGATGATCAAGGCGGGCACGTTCCGCGAGGATCTCTATTATCGCCTCGCCGAGATCGTGGTGAAGATCCCGAGCCTCGCCGAGCGGCCGGGCGACGCCGGCCTGCTCGCCAAGCATTTCCTCCACCTTTTCGCGCGCGAGATGAGCCGGCCGATCAAGGGCTTCGCCCCCGGCGCGCTGACGGCGATCGATTCCTGGCCCTGGCCCGGCAATGTTCGCGAGCTCGAGAACCGGGTGAAGCGGGCGGTGATCATGGCCGACGCCAAACTGGTCACCGCCGAGGATCTCGACCTCGAGGAAAGAGACGAAGAGACCCTGCCGGTCAATCTCAAGGCCGCGCGCGAGCGGGCCGACCGGCGGGCGATCCGCCAGGCGCTGTCGCGGGCGGACAACAATATTTCGAGCGCGGCCAAATTCCTCGGCATCAGCCGGCCGACCCTCTACGACCTCATGAAGCAATATGAGCTGCAGCCGTGAGAAGCGCGCGGCTCCTCGCACCGGCTCTGCTGCTCGCGGTCGCGGGCTGCGCCAACGCGCCGGCGCGGCAGAGCGCGCAGGATTCCTATCATCGCGCGCTGCAGGCACTCCAGCAAGGCCAGCCACGCACCGCGCGCATTGAATTGCTGAACGCGATGGCCGAGGCGCCGAATGACGGCCTCATCCGCATCGCCGCGGCCGAGACCGATCTCAAGCTCGGCGACGGTGTCGCCGCCGAGGCAGAGCTGCGGCGGGCGCGGGCCTTGGGCATCGGCGCCGACGCCACGCACCATCTGATGGCGCACGCCTTCCTGCTCGAGCATCGGCCCGACGACGCCATCGCCGAGGCGACGAAAGCGCCGGCGGCCTATGCCGGTTATGCCGGGCGAATCCGCGGCTTGGCGGCGATGCAGCTCGGCGACAATGCTCAGGCGGCGGCCGCGTTCAACGCCGCGCTCTGGGCGGCGCCGAAGGACAGCGGAATCTGGACCGCCGTCGCCCGCTTCCGCCGCTCGACCGGCGAGCTGGCCGGGTCGATCGCGGCGGCGGACCGGGCGGTCTCGCTCGATCCGAACAATGCGGAAGCGCTGGAGCTGCGCGGCGAGCTGACCCGCAGCCAATATGGTCTCACCGCCGCTCTGCCGTGGTTCGACCGGGCGCTGCAGATCGACCCGAAATATCTGCCGGCGATGGTGGAACGCGCGGCGACGCTTGGCGATCTTGGCCGCGCCGGCGACATGCTCGCCGAGGCGCGGGCGATCCTCGCCGTCGATCCGAAGAATCCGAGCGCCTGGCTGCTCCAGGCGGCGCTTGCCGCGCGCGCCGGGAAATACGACCTCGCCCGGTCGCTCTACCATCGCACCGGCGGTGCGCTCGACGACCAGCCGGCGGCGTCCCTGCTCGCCGCGGCCGTCGATCTCCAGACCGGCAATGTCGAGCAGGGCGTGCAGCGGCTCCAGCGCCTGCTCGTCCTTCAGCCGGACAATGCGAAGGCGCGGCGGCTGCTCGCATCCGGCCTTTGGCGGCTCGGCGATGCCGCCGGCACCGCGACTGCGCTGAAGCCGCTCGCCGAGCGTCCCGACGCGGATTCCTATGTGCTCATCCTGATGGGCGAGGCGCTGGTCAAACAGGGCGACCGCGGGGCGGCCGTCTATTTCGCGCGCGCGCGGCAACCCCGAGGCGATGCAGCGGTGCTGAGCGGACCGGTGCCCGACGACCAGCTCGCCACCCTTCGCGCCGCGGCGGCGGACAATCCGCGCGATGCCGGAACCCAGATCCAGCTCATCCGTGCCCTGCTCGAGTCGGGGACAAGGCGCCGATGCCCTGGCGCGGGCGCAGAAGCTGGAAGCGGACAATCCCGGCGCGCCCGATGCCCATATCCTCGCCGGGGACGCGCTCGGCATCGACGGCAATTGGCGTGCCGCCGCCGAAGCCTATCGCCGCGCCGCCGACATCGCCTTCACCGAGCCGGTCGCGCTTGCGGCTGATCGAGGCGCTGCACAATGCGAGCGACGGGCCCGGCGCATCGCGCGTGCTCGCGCTCTTCCTGCGGCAGAATCCGGACAGCATTCCCGCGCTCACCCTCGCCGGCGACGACTGGCTCGCCGCCGGAAACTGGGACCAGGCGATCGCCGCCTACGAGCGCGTCCGCGCCCGCATCGGCGACCGCGACGCCATCCTGCTCAACAATCTCGCCTGGGCCTATGGCGAGGCCGGCGACACCGACAAGGCGCTGCCGCTCGCGGCCCGCGCCTGGTCTCTCGACCGCCGCAATCCGGCCACCGCCGACACGCTCGGCTGGCTCCTCTTCAAGAGCGGCCGCGACCGCCTGCGCGGCCTCGTGCTTCTCCAGCAGGCCACGCGCAAATCCTGAGGCTCAGCCGACCGGCACCAGCATCAGATAGCCGTTTGCCACCAGCAAGACCCCAAGCACCCCAAGCACCCCCGAAGCGATCAGGATCCAGCGGTTGAGGGCGAGGATCGCGACCGAACCGAGCACCACCGCGAGTTGCAGCGCCGTCTCCGCCCAGTCGAAGCTTTCGTTGCGGGTCGAGGCTTCCTCATAGGTGCGCTCGAAGGATTCCGCGCGCGCCTTGAGCTGCTTCTTGCCGTCGCCTTTGGTCTCGTCGCCGGGCGCTTTCGGATCGGGCTGGTCGTCGTAGCGAGCGATGGTCAACTGATATTTCTTCAGCCGCGCCGCATTGGCCGCGTCGGCCGGGGCCGCCTTCAGCTGGTCGGCGGCCAGCTGGTACATGGTCTGGCGGACATTCTTGGCCTGATAGAAGGACCAGCTGTCCGACGCCTTGATGTTGCTCGCGATCATCTCGTCGCGCGCTTTCTCGCCGCCGAGCCCGGCAATCGCCAGCACCGCGGCGATGATCGCGATCTGCAGCGCCGCACGATTGCGGAAGCGGGCTTCCTGCTCGGCTTCGACCTTTTCCTCGTTCAGCTCGGTAATGATCTCGGCGGCTTCGGTGGCTTCCATGTCGCTCCCTCCGGTGCGGCGTCCCGCTGCCAAAGATTTCCCGCCAAGTCGAGCGGGATCGGCCGCTTGTCCCGCGCGCCGCCGCTTGTGTAGGGCAGTCCGGTCCGATGAGGGGATGATGATGAAGTCGAAGCTCTTCGCCTGCCTTTTGGTCGTGCCGTTGCTTGCCGCCGCCCCGCCCGCCGAGGACCGACCCCCGCCCAGGCTGATCGTCGCCATCTCGGTCGACCAATTTTCCGCCGACCTTTTCGCGCAATATCGCCAACATTTCACCGGCGGGCTCAAGCGGCTGTCCGAAGGTGTCGTCTTTCCGTCGGGCTATCAGAGCCACAATATGACCGAGACCTGCCCCGGCCATTCGACCATCCTCACCGGCGATCATCCGGCGCGGACCGGGATCATCTCCAACGAATGGTACGACCAGAGCGTCGCCCGGCCCGACAAGAAGGTTTACTGCTCCGAGGATCCGAGCGTCCCGGGAAGCAGCTCCGACCATTACACCGTCTCGACCCACTTCCTGAAGGTGCCGGCGCTCGGCGACTGGATGAAGCGGGCGGACCCGCGTTCGCGCTCGGTGGCGGTGGCCGGCAAGGACCGCGCCGCGATCATGATGGGCGGCTACGACACCGATCAGCGCTGGTATTGGGACGGCAAGACCTTCGCCGGCGCCGCCAAGGGCGCGCCGGCGCCGGCGGTGGGCGAGATCAACGCCGCCGTCGCCGCCGCCCTGGCGCAGCCGCGGGCGCCGTTTGCGATGCCTGACGTGTGTGCGGCGCACGATCGGCCGGTGGCGGTCGCCGGAGGCGGCGGGCCGGTCGGCTCCGGCCGCTTCGCCCGGGCGGCGGGCGACACGCGCGGCTTTCGCACTTCGCCGGAGCTCGACGTGGCGACGCTCGAGCTTGCGAGCCGCATCCGCGACGAGATGCACTTGGGCGAAGGGCCGGCGCCGGATCTGCTCGCGGTCGGAGTCTCGGCGACCGATTATATCGGCCATACCTACGGCACCGAGGGCGCCGAAATGTGCATCCAGCTGATGGCGCTCGACCGCGCGCTCGGCGATTTCTTCGCGAAGCTGGACGCGAGCGGAATCGATTATGTGGTGATGCTGACCGCCGATCATGGCGGCAACGACGTTCCCGAGCGCGAGAACCAGCATGCCATCCCCGACGCCCAGCGAGTGGCGGACGAATTGGCTCCGGCGGTTATGGGCAAGGCCCTCGCCGCGAAGCTCGGCCTGAAGGGGCCGGTGCTGCTGGCCACCGCCGCCTTCGGCGACTTCTATATCGACCGCAATCTGCCGCCGGCGACGCGGGCCAAGGCGCTGGCGGCGGCCGTCGCCGCCTACCGCGCCAATCCGCAGGTTGCCGCCGTCTTCACCCATGCCCAGCTGGCGGCGGCGCGCCCCCCTCAGGTCCTCCCGAGACCTGGAGCCTGCTCGATCGCGCCAAGGCGAGCTTCGACCCGCAGCGCTCGGGCGATTTCATTGTCATGCTGAAGCCGAGGGTCACGCCGATCTTCGATACCAGCCACCATTATGTCGCGACCCACGGCAGCCCTTGGGATTACGACCGGCGCGTGCCGATCCTGTTCTGGCGCAAGGGGATGGTTTCGTTCGAGCAGCCTTTGTCGGTGGAAACGGTCGACATCATGCCGACGCTGGCCGCGCTGATTCACCTGTCGCTCCCGCCCGGCGCCGTCGACGGCCGCTGCCTCGATCTGGACGAAGGGCCGGGGAGCACTTGCCCTTAATCCTCCCGGCTAGGAGACCATCGCCTCGACCTTTTCCGCCAGCTCCAGCCAACGTTCTGCCGCCGCGTCGCGTTCGGCACGGGCTTTCTCGATCGCGGTGGTGAGGGCGGCGAAGCGGTTCGGATCGCGCGTGTAGAGATCGGGATCGTGAAGCGCCGCCTCGTCGCGCGCGATGGCCGTCTCGATCTCCTCGATCCGCTGCGGCAGCAGGTCGTAGTCCCGCTGGTCCTTGTAGCTGAGCTTGGCCGGTTTCCGCTCCCCGGCGGAAGCCGGGGCCCAGTCCTCGCGCTTGCGTCTGGGCCCCGGCCTTCGCCGGGGAGCGGGCCGGCCGCTGCTCGCCTCGCTTGCGCTCCCAATCCTCATAGCCGCCGGCGACGATGTCGACCTTGCCCGAGCCGTCGAGGCCGAGCGTGATCGTCACCGTGCGGTCGAGGAAGTCGCGGTCGTGGCTGACGATCAGGACGGTGCCGTCATAATCGGCGATCACCTCCTGCAGCAGGTCGAGCGTCTCGAGGTCGAGATCGTTGGTCGGCTCGTCGAGCACCAGCAGGTTGGAGCGCCGCGCGAATTCGCGCGCGAGCAGCAGCCGCGAGCGCTCGCCGCCGGACAGCGTGCCGATCTTCGCGTCGACCAGATTCGGGATCGAACAGGAACTCCTTGAGATAGCCCTGGACGTGCTTCTTGTGCCCGCGCACCTCGATCCAGTCGCCGCCGTCGGCGAGCACGTCGCGGACGCGCTTGTCGGGGTCGAGCAGCTTCCGCTGCTGGTCGATCATGATGCCCTGGAGCGTCTTGGCACAGCATGACCTTGCCCTCGTCGGGCGCGATCTCGCCGGTCAGCAGCTTGAGCAGGGTCGTCTTGCCGGCGCCGTTGGCGCCGACGACGCCGATCCGGTCGCCGCGCTGGATGCGGAGGGTGAAGTCGCGGATGATGGTGCGGTCGCCGAATCTCTTGGTGACGTGCTCGGCATCGATCACCATCTTCGTCTTTACCTCGTCATTCTCGAGGCCGAGCTTGGCCGCGCCCGGCCGGCCCGAGCATCGCCGCGCGCGCGGCGCGCATCTCGTGCAGCTTGGCGAGGCGGCCCTGGTTGCGGCGCCGGCGGCCGGTGACGCCGCGCTGCAGCCAGTGCAGCTCCAGCTTCAATCTTGGCGTCGAGCTTGCTCGGCCGCGCGCTCTTCCTCGGCATAGACCGGCTTCGGTCCAGGCATCGAAGCCGCCGAAGCCGATCTCCGCGCGGCGCAGATTGCCGCGGTCGAGCCACAGCACCGAGCGGGTCAGCCGCGTCAGGAAGGTGCGGTCGTGGCTGATGACGATGAAGGCGCCGGTGTAGCGGCCGAGCCAGTCCTCCAGCCATTCGATCGCGGCGAGGTCGAGATGGTTGGTCGGCTCGTCGAGCAGCAGCACGTCCGGCGCCTGCGCCAGCGCGCGGGCGATCGCGGCGCGACGCCGCTCGCCGCCCGAGGCGGTAGCGGCAGGGCGGTCGAGGTCGATGCCGAGCTGGCCGGCGATCGCATCCACCTCGTGCGCGCGCGGGTGCGTCCGGCCCATGCAAGGCGAAGTCGCGCAGGGTGGCGAAGTCCGCCACCGGCGGATCCTGCTCCAGCAGCACGACCTTGGTTCCGGGCTGGATCGTCCGCCGCCCCTCGTCCGTCTCGATCAGGCCGGCGAGGCATTTGAGCAGGGTCGTCTTGCCCGCGCCGTTGCGGCCGATCAGCGCAAGCCGGTCGCGCGCCCCGATAAACAGGTCGAGGCCGCGAAACAGCCAGCCGGCGCCCTGGACGAGGCCGAGATTTTCATAAGCGAGAATGGGTGCTGCCATCGCCGCCAGATAGGGGCGGGACGCGCGGGGCTCAACCGGCCTGGCGTGGCCTCCCGAACGCGGCGCGAAGCGCGTCCTTGGCTGCTTCGAGCACCTTGCGCCGGTCGGCGGGAAGATCCTTCCCGGCCCAATTCATGTAGAAGGTGAGCATCGACATGGCGGAACGGAAGGGCGAGGCCTTGCGCCGATGGCTATGCTCGGCCGAGCGTTTCAGCGACAGGGCAATCTTGTGGGGATCGTCGAGTGTGAACACGTCGGGTTCGAGGTCGAGCGCGTCGGAATGTTCGGTCACCTCTTGCGACCATTTGCGCGTCACGGTCAGTGCTTCTCGACAGCGTGGATGTTGCGAACATGATGACAACCCGCCGCTCGGCCACCTGTTCCGCGGTCCTTCGGCGCCGCTGCGGCAGCGCTGAAGAGCCGGGGAACAAATGGAGCGGGCACGGCAAAATCACCCTTCGGGCTATGGCGTGCATCGTCGTCCGCGGGTAAACCGGCCGTTCCAAGCAGGGAGGCGCATATGCCGGTCGTCGGAATGGGAGGCTATTTCTTTCGGGCCAGGGATCCGGAGGGGTTGAAGGCCTGGTATCGGGAGCATCTCGAGGTCGGCGGCGGCTGTGGCACCGGGCCGGACGGCAAATCGAACGCCTATCTCTGGTATCAGGACAGCGGGCCGACGGTGTTCGAGCCGTTCAAGGAGAGCAGCGACTATTTCCCCGCCGACCGGACGGCGATGATCAATCTGCGCGTGAGCGACCTGAAAGGCATGCTGGAACGGCTGCGCGGCTCGGGGATCGAGATCACGCAGGAGCAAACCCACGAGGGCGTCGGCAGCTTCGCCCGCATCCACGATCCGGAAGGCAACCCGATCGAATTGTGGGAGCCGCCGGCGGACTGAGGCTGACGCTGCTTCTTCTGTTCTCCGGCGAAAGCCGGGGTCCAGCACGACGGACCTTGGATTCTGGACCCCGGTTTTCGCCGGAGAACAGGGTGCGCTAACGCCGCCCGCCTATGCGGCGGCCCATTCTTATCTGCTGCTGCTTGCCGAAGCGGGTCTTGCGGGTGCCGGGCTTGCCTTCGTTGGAGTGGCCGACCATCGGCACCAGCTTCTGTGCGTCGGGAACGCCGAGCTCGTCGGCTTCGAGCCGGCGGATCTCGTCGCGCAGCCGGCCGGCTTCCTCGAATTCGAGGTCGGCGGCGGCCTTGCGCATGCGCTTCTCGAGATCCTGCGATGTAGGCGCGGAGATTGTGGCCGACGAGGTGCGGGCGCTCCTCGTCGCCGGTGTCGACGACGACACCTGTCGCGCTGCGAGACGTCGCGCGAGGATGTCGGAGATGTTGCGCTTGATCGTCGTCGGCGTGATGCCGTGCGTCTCGATTATACTCGCGCTGCTTCTCGCGCCGCCGGTCGGTCTCGCGCATCGCGCGCTCCATCGAGCCGGTGATCCGGTCGGCATAGAGGATGACGCGGCCCTCGACGTTGCGCGCGGCGCGGCCGATCGTCTGGATCAGCGAGGTTTCGGAGCGGAGGAACCCTTCCTTGTCGGCGTCGAGGATCGCGACCAGGCCGCATTCGGGGATGTCGAGCCCCTCGCGCAGCAGGTTGATGCCGACGAGCACGTCGTAGACGCCCAGCCTGAGGTCGCGGATCAGCTCGATCCGCTCCAGCGTCTCGACGTCCGAATGCATGTAGCGGACCTTGAGCCCGGCCTCGTGCATGATACTCGGTCAGGTCCTCGGCCATGCGCTTGGTCAGCGTGGTGACGAGGGTGCGATAGCCCTTGCGCGCGGTGATCCTGCGCCTCGTTGATGAGGTCGTCGACCTGGTCCTCGACCGGCTTGATCTCGACCGGCGGGTCGATGAGGCCGGTCGGGCGGATCACCTGCTCGGCGAAGACGCCGCCGGTCTGCTCCATCTCCCACGGTCCCGGCGTCGCCGAGACGCACACCGTCTGCGGCCGCATCGCGTCCCATTCGTTGAAGCGCAGCGGCCGGTTGTCGATGCAGGACGGCAGGCGGAAGCCATATTCGGCGAGCGTGATCTTGCGGCGATGGTCGCCGCGCGCCATCGCGCCGATCTGCGGCACCGTCTGGTGGCTCTCGTCGACGAACAGCAGGGCATTTTCGGGCAGATATTCGAACAGGGTCGGCGGCGGCTCGCCCGGCAGGCGGCCGGTCAGGAAGCGCGAATAATTCTCGATGCCGGCGCAGGAGCCGGTCGCCGCGATCATCTCCAGGTCGAAATTGGTGCGCTGCTCCAGCCGCTGCGCTTCCAGCAGCTTGCCCTCCGCGTGCAACTCCTTCAGCCGCTCGGAAAGCTCGTGGCGGATCGCCTCCATCGCCTGCTTGAGCGTCGGGCCGGGCGTCACATAGTGGATGTTCGCATAGACCTTCACGTAATCGAGCGCGGCGATCTTCTTGCCGGTCAGCGGATCGAACTCGATGATCTCCTCGATCTCGTCGCCGAAGAAGCTGATCCGCCAGGCCATGTCCTCATAGTGCGACGGGAAGATCTCCAGATTGTCGCCGCGCACCCGGAAATTGCCGCGCGCGAAGGCCTGCGTCGTTGCGCTTGTACTGCAGCGCGACGAGCTTGCGGATGATCTCGCGCTGGTCGACCGTCTCGCCCTTCTTGAGCGCGAAGGTCATCGCCGAATAGGTCTCGACCGAGCCGATGCCGTAGAGGCAGGAGACCGAGGCGACGATGATGCACGTCGTCGCGCTCGAGCAGCGACCGGGTCGCCGAGTGGCGCATCCGGTCGATCGCCTCGTTCACGCTCGACTTTCCTTCTCGATATAGGTGTCGGAGCGGGGCACATAGGCTTCGGGCTGGTAATAATCGTAATAGCTGACGAAATATTCGACCGCATTGTCGGGGAAGAAGCTCTTGAACTCGCCGTAGAGCTGCGCGGCGAGGATCTTGTTCGGCGCGAGGACCAGCGCCGGCCGCTGCAGCGCCTCGATCACCTTGGCCATGGTGAAGGTCTTGCCCGAGCCGGTGACGCCGAGCAGCACCTGGGTCTGCTCGCTCGCTCGCGCGCGGTCTCGGCCAGCTCGGCGATCGCCTGCGGCTGGTCGCCCGCCGGCTGATAGTCGGAGACGATCCTGAACTTCCGGCCGCCTTCCGCCTTTTCGGGGCGCTGCGGCCGGTGCGGAACGAAAGTCTGGCCCGTCTCCGGCTCGTCGAGGCCGGTCCTGATTGCGATTGGCATGGCTTCTATATGGCTATTGGAGCCGCGCCGCGCTAGCTTCGGATCATAACGAAGAGGGGGATCCGAATGCGCATCCTGACGATCGTGCCGCTTTGCCTTGCCGTGGCCGCCTGCTCGGGCGGCGACGAGGCCAACAACCAGAGCGCGGCGGCGCCGGAGACCATGCCGGCCGGCACCTGGCAGACCAGCTTCGAGGTCACCAAGTTCGACTCGGCCGACAAGACGACGCCGGCGCTCAAGGCGAAGGTGGGCGACAAGGAGCAGGGCTCCACCTGCATCCCGGCCTCCCAGAGCGTCGCAAGCCCGTGCCGGAACTGTTCGCCGGCACCGGCTACAGCTGCACCTATCAGAACAGCTACATCAAGGACGGGATGATCAACGCGAACATCCAGTGCACGCGGCCGGAGCTGAAAGGCACCGTCAACATGTCCGTCTCCGGCACCTACACGGCGGACAGCTTCGAGGCGGAAGTCGATACCAACTCCTACCTTGCCGGGCCGGGCAATTTCCGGATGAGCCGCAAGGTGAAGGGTAAGCTCACGCCGGGCGCCTGCCAGCCCGCCGCCTCCAGCGACGGCGAAGACAATGCGTCCGCAGGCGCGAACGGCAACAAGGCGGCCGCGAAGGAGTCGAAGGGCGGCTGATGCCGCTTATCCCTTGCCAGCGCGCGCTTTTCGACATCCCGGAGGATGTCGCCTATTTCGACTGCGCCAAGATGTCGCCCCTGCTCAAGGCGGCGGCGGAGGCGGGCCGGCGGGGTCTGATGCGCAAGGCGCATCCCTGGGAGATCAAGGCGAAGCATTTCTTCGATGAATCCGATCGGGTGCGGGCGCTTTATGCGCGGCTGATCGGCGCGGAGGCGGCCGACGTCGCGATCATCCCGTCGGTCAGCTACGGAATGGCGACGGCGATGCAGAACATCCGCGTCGCCGCCGGCCAGACGATCGTCACCCTCGCCGATGACTTTCCTTCCACGATCTATGCCTGCCGCGCCCTCGTCGGGCGTGAGGAGGCGCGGCTGGTGACGGTCGAGCGGCCGCGCGAGGGGAGCTGGACCGACGCCTTGCTCGACGCGATCGACGGCGGCACCGCTTTGGTCTGTGCGCCGCACGTCCATTGGGTCTGCGGCACGATGTTCGACCTGGAGGCGGTGGCGCGGCGCTGCCGTTCGGTCGGCGCGGCTTTGATCCTCGATACCACCCAGTCGACCGGCGCGCTGCCGCTCGATCTCGCGGCCATCGATCCCGATTATATGGTCGCCGCCTGCTATAAATGGCTGTTCGGCCCCTATTCGGTCGGCTTTCTCTACATCGCGCCGCGCCACCAGCAGGGGCGTCCGCTTGAGGAGGCGTGGATCAGCCGTGCGGGCGCCGAGGATTTCCGCCGGCTCTGCGCCGCCGACGAGCCGCTGGAGCCCGACGCCCGCCGCTTCGATATGGGCGAGCGGTCCAATTTCGCTCTGTTGCCCGTCGCGGAGGCGGCGATCGCGCAGCTGATCGATTGGGGTCCCGCCAACATCGCCGAGACGCTCGGCGGGACGACGGCCGCCATTGCGGCGCGGCTCGCGGAGATGGGGATCGAGGCCAATCCGGCGCGGGCGCCGCACTATCTGTCGGTCCGCTTCCCGCACGGCCTCGCCGACGATATCGAGGGTCGGCTTGCGGCGGCGGACGTCCATGTCAGCCTGCGCGGCGACCGGATGCGGATCACGCCGCACCTCTACAATGACGAATCGGATGGCGACCGGCTCGTCCAGGCCATCCAGGAGGCGGTCGCCCAGCAGGTTTGAACAGGGGAGAAGGGGATATGCGGAAAACTATCTTGCTGACGACCGGACTCATGCTGCCGCTCGCCGCCTGCGGCAAATCGGGCGAGCAGGCGAACGGCAATGCGGCTCAAAAGACATCGAGCAGCGTGCCGAAACCCGTGGCGCTGAAGCTCAATCCGGGCCTGTGGGAGACGAGCGTCGACATGACGATGACCGGCCTTCCCGCCAATGTCGCGGCGATGATGAAGGGGGCAAAGCTCACGACCCGCAGCTGCATCACCGAGGAGCAGGCCAACCGGCCCAGCGGCGAGATCTTCTCCGGCAAGCAGGAGAAAGGCTGCACCTACAGCGACTATGACGTCAGCGGCGGCAGCATCCACGGCAAGATGAGCTGCGACGGCAGCAGCGGTCGCGGCCCCACCTCGATGGTGATGGACGGCCATTATGGCGGCGACAGTTTCGACGTGACGATGAGGGTCGACACGAAAGAGGCCGGCCAGAGCGTCGCGATGGCGACGCACACGGTGGGCCGCCGCGTCGGCGAATGCACCGCCGATATGAAAAAGGGCTGAGCGGCCGACCGGAACCGCAACGGCCTTCCCGCGTCGGGCGGGGATGAAGGTCCGGGTGGTCATCAATCGTGGCGGCGGCTCATTCGGGCAGGACAAGGCCGAACAGCTGCGGCCGCTTTTCGAGAAGCACGGCGTCGACGCGGATATTGTCATCGTCGATCCGGAAGAGCTGGAACGGCATTGCCAGCAAGCGGGGGAAGCAGGTGTCGATGCGCTGGTCGCGGCCGGCGGCGACGGCACGATCAGCACGGCCGCAGGCGCGGTGGCCGGGACGGAGACCAATCTCGGTGTGCTGCCGCTCGGCACGCTCAACCATTTCGCCAGGGACGCCGGCATTCCGCTCGATCTGGAGGAAGCGGTGGCGGCGATCGCCGGCGGGCGGATTAGGCAGGTGGACGTCGCCGAGGTCAACGGCCGAACCTTCATCAACAACAGCGCGGTCGGCCTCTATCCCGAGCTGGTGAAATCGCGCGAGGCGCAGCAAAGGCGGCGCGGCCGCGGCAAGAAGGCGGCGATGCTCGTCGCGGGCCTGCGCGCCTTCTGGCGCTTCTCGCGGCGGCGGCTGACGATCCGCGTCGCCGGCCATGAGGGAAGTATCGTCACGCCTCTGCTCTTCGTCGGCAACAATCGCTACAAGATGGATCTGCTCGAGCTCGGTGAGCGCGACGCGATCGACCGGGGCGAGCTTTGCCTCTACGCCCCGCTCGCCGGCGGTCCCTTTCGCTTCCTCTCGGTCTCGCTGCGCGCGGTGCTCGGCCGCGAGGACCGGCAGAAGGACTTCCTCGCCCTCGGCGGCATTCGCGAAGTAGAGATCGACAGCCCGAAAGCCTCGCTGATGGTCGCCACGGACGGCGAGGCGCAGAGGCTGGAGACGCCGCTCCGCTATCGCGTGCGGCCGGGGGCCCTGAAACTGATCGTTCCGGCCTGACGGAGGTCAGGGCACTTCGAACGTCTGCCCGACTTTCGTGGTCACGAACCGGTTCACCGGAATATGCGCGGCCTGCAGCGCCGCCGCGAGCCGGCGCGGGGGATCGTTTATCCCTTCGAAGGTGAGCTGGAACGTGCCCCAGTGGACGCCGAGCGCCATTTGCGCGCCGATGCGCCGGAAGGCGGCGACCGATTCCTCCGGGTCCATATGGTTCGATTGCATGACCTCGCGCGGCAGGTAGGCGCCGATCGGGAGGATGGCGAAACGATAAGGGCCGTGCTTCGCCGCCTCGGCTGCCCAGATGCCGTTGCCCCAGCCGGTGTCGCCGGCGAAGAAGATCTTCCCGGAAGGGGTCGTCACCGAAAAGCCCGACCACAAGGCGCGGTTGCGGTCGGAGCCCCAGCGTGAGCCCCAATGATGCACCCGCTCCACCGTCACCGAAATGCCGCGCAGCGGCACCGTTTGCCCCCAATCGGCGGTGATCGAAGGGATGCTCCGAGCGCGCAGGATTGTGTCGTTGCCGAGGCTGGTGACGATCGCCGGCCGGTCACGGCGCCAGAGCTGTTTCAGCGTCGGCAGATCGAGATGATCGTAATGATTGTGGCTGATCAGGATCAGATCGATCTTCGGCAGGTCCTGGAGCCGTACGCCCGGTTCGCGCACCCGTTTCGGCCCGAAGAAGGAGAAAGGCGAGGCGCGCTCCGACCAGATCGGATCGGTCAGGATGTTGAGGCCGGCGGTCTGCACGAGCACGGTCGAATGGCCGATCCAGGTGACCAGCATCGCCCGGCCCTCCACCCGCACCGGTGGCCTGGTGGGGGTGACCGGCACCTGATCAGGCCATTTCGCCCGTCCCTGTCCCGTCGCCCAGCGGGTGACGAAGCGGGAGCTGACGTGCTGGATTGGATCGGCGCGATCCTCCGGATTGAAGAAATGGTGGCCGTCGATAATGGTCGCTCGGCGGACCGCGATAATAGATGCGGTCGAGGAAGGGCGGGACCAAAGTCGGGGCGAAGCAGAGGGCCGCCGCGACGAACAGGAGGAGGGTGCCGAGGCGGCGCAGCAGGGTTTTCACGTGGGTTGACTTGGCGCGTGGCTCGCGCTTGTGAAGGGGCGAAAATGAGGGAGAAAGCGATGCGCGCGGCGACGATGGCGATCCTCCTGGCGGCGGCCGGGGCGTCCGGCGGAGCGGCGACTGGGCGGGCACCGCCCATTCCGGCGCCCAAGGACGGCGCGCGCCTGGGCGGCGGCCGAGGCCTATCGGGCGGAGCAATTGCGCACGCTCGAAATTCTGGTGAACGTCGATTCCGGCACCGGCGACGTCGAAGGCGGCCGCAAGGTGGCGAGCCTGCTCATCCCCCAGCTCAAGGCGCTCGGCATGGAGGTGCGGACCGTCCCCGCCGAGGCGCCGGACCTGCCCGGACAATATCGTCGCGACGCTGAACGGCACCGGCCGCGGCCGCATCCTGATGATCGGCCATATCGACACCGTCTTCGGCCCCGGCACGGTCGCGCAACGGCCGTTCCGCATCGCCGGCGACCGCGCCACCGGCCCCGGCGTCTCGGACGAGAAAGGCGGCGTGGTCGAGGGGCTCTATGCGCTGCGCATCCTCCACGATCTCGGCTTCCAGCGATTTCGGCCAGATCACCTTCCTGATCGAGACCTCGGAGGAACGCGGCTCGCCGGGCACGCGGGGCCTGATCAAGCGGCTGGTCGCGCGAGGCGGACGTCGAGCTCAACCTCGAGCCGGGCGATCCGCCCGACGCGCTCACCGTCTGGCGCAAGGGCAGCACCACCTATCATATCGACGTCAAGGGCCGCGCCGCCCATGCCGGCGTCGCGCCTCAGGACGGCCGCAACGCCGCCGTCGAGCTGATCCACCAGATTCAGGCCGACGACGTCTTCCCCCATTCGGGCGAAGGCGTGACCGCGAACCTCACCTTGATGAAGCGCCGGCAGCCGCGAGAACATCATTCCCGACACGGCCTCGGCCGCAATCAACGTTCGCGTCCGCGACAAGGCCGATTTCGACCGCGTCCAGCCGGGCCTATGAAGCCAATGCCCAGCATGTGCAGGTGCCGGACACGCTGGTCACCGTGTCGACCCTCCGGGCCTTCCCGCCGCTCGCCAATAATGTCGGGACCGACAGTGTCGCGACACGCGCCGAGGCGATTTACGAAGGCATTGGCCGCACCATCGGCCTCGGCGGCAATGGCGGCGCCTCGGAATCGGCGCTCGCCTACGAGGGCGGCGTCCCGGCGCTGGACGGGCTCGGCCCGGTCGGCGGCGGTTTCCATTCGGACAAGGAATATCTCGACCTGACGACGCTGACGCCGCGCCTCTATCTGCTGACCGAGCTGCTGATGGACCTCGGCCGCAACCCGCCGCCGCATCTCAAATGATTGCCGGCACGATCCGCGTCGGCATCGGCGGCTGGGACTTCGATCCCTGGCGCGAGACTTTCTACCCGCCGAAGCTCGCCAAGGCGAAGCAGCTGGAGCACGCCTCGCGCCAGCTCAGCGCGATCGAGATCAACGCCACTTATTACCGCACCCAATCGCCCGCCTTGTTCGAGCGCTGGGCGAAGACGGTACCCGACGGCTTCAAGTTCGCGGTGAAGGCGTCGCGCTTCTGCACGGTGCGCAAGGCGTTGGCCGAGGGTGCGGACAGCGTCCGGCTGTTCTGCGACCAGGGGATCACCGCGCTTGGCGACCGGCTCGGGCCGATCCTCTGGCAGTTCATGGCGACCAAGAAGTTCGACGCGGAGGATTTCGGCGCCTTCCTGAAGCTGTTGCCGGAAAAGCAGGACGGCGTGCTGCTCCAGCATGCGATCGAGGTCCGCCACGAAAGCTTCCGCGACCCGGCGTTCGTCGCGATGTGCCGCGAGGCGGGGGTGGCGATCGTGTTCGGCGACGGCGCCGATTATCCGCTGGTGCCGGATGTCAGCGGCGGCATCGTCTACGCCCGCCTGATGCGCGCCGAGGCCGAGATCGAGCAGGGCTATCCGCCGGACGCGCTCGACCGGTGGGTGAAGGTGGCGCGACAATGGGCGGCCGGAGAAAGCCCCGGCGGTTTTCCCTATGTGGGCGAGCCGGCGCCGGTGCAGCCGCGCGACACATACATCTTCTTCATCGCCGCCGCCAAGGAGCGGAACCCCGCGGCGGCGAAAGCCCTGTTGGAGCGCTTGCGGTGACTTCCCCTCTCCCGCTTGAGGGAGAGGTTAGGGTGAGGGTTTTGCTGAGTTTGTGCCCAAGGCCCTCACCCTCCCGCTACGCGGGCCCCTCCCTCTCCCGCGAGCGGGAGAGGGGATAGAAGATGAACCCGCTCTTCGCGAATTTGCCGACCACCATTTTCACTCGCATGTCGGCGCTCGCGGTGGAGCATGGGGCCGTGAACCTCGGCCAGGGATTTCCCGATTTCGGCTGGCCGGACGATGTGGTGGCGAAGGCGGCCGAGGCTCTCATCCACGGCTCGAACCAGTACGCGCCAATGCCCGGCCTGCCGGAGCTTCGCCGCGCGGTCGCGGATCATTATCGCGATCACCAGCACCTGGAGGTCATGCCCGAGGAAGTCACCATAACCTCCGGCGCCACCGAGGCACTTGCGGCCGCCATCGCGGCTCTCGTCAGTCCGGGCGACGAGGTTCTGCTCTTCCAGCCGCTCTACGACGCCTATCTGCCGCTCGTCCTGCGCGCCGGGCGGGGTGCCGCGCCATGTCCGGCTGACGCCGCCCGGCTGGCGGATCACGCGCGAGGCGCTGGACGCGGCGTTCACCGAGCGGACGCGGCTCGTCATCTTCAACAATCCGCACAATCCCTCCTCGCGCGTGTTCGAGGAGAGCGAGCTTGCCCTGCTCGCCGAGGCCTGCCTGCGGCACGATGCGATCGCCCTCACCGACGAGGTGTGGGAGCATGTCGTCTTCGACGGCCGCCGCTTTCTCCCGCTCGCCGCGCTGCCCGGCATGCGCGAGCGGACAGTCAAGGTCGGGTCGGCGGGCAAGATCTTCTCGCTGACCGGCTGGAAGGTCGGCTGGGTGGTCGCGCCGCCGGCGCTCACCGGGCCGGTCGCCAAGGCGCACCAGTTTCTCACCTTTTCCACCGCGCCCAGCCTTCAGGCCGCCGCCGCTTACGGGCTCGGCAAGGACGAGGGCTATTTCGAAGCGATGCGCGCCGGCTTCGCAGGCTCGCGCGATCGGTTGGCGGCGGGGCTGGAGGAGGCCGGCTTCGCCACCCTGCCGGCCGAGGGCACCTACTTCCTCTCGATCGACCTTCCGGCCTCAGGGATGGAGGTGGACGACGTCACCTTCTGCGAACGCGCGGTGCGCGAAGCGGGCGTGGCGGCCATTCCCGTTTCCAGCTTCTATGCCGAAGTGCCGGTGACGAGTGTTGTCCGTCTCTGCTTTGCCAAAAGGGAGGAGACGCTCGCGGCGGGAATCGAGGGCCTGCGGGGGGCGCGGGAGCTCTTCAAGTAAATCCTCCCCTGCTTGGCAGGGGAGGATTTTGGGACTTACCAGATTTTCACCCGGTCCTTGGGGGCGAGGTAGAGTTTGTCGCCGGGCTTCACGTCATAGGCCGGGTACCAGGCGTCGATGTTGCGGACCGTCTCCGCCCGCTCGGCCGCCGGGGCGTGGCCGTCCGTGACGATCTGCTGGCGCAAAGCCGCTTCGCGAGTCTTCTGGCGCCAGGCCTGGGCGAAGGCGAGGAAGAAGCGCTGGTCGCCGGTCAGGCCGCCGATCACCGGCGCCGGCCGGCCGTGCAGCGACATGTGATAGGCGTCCAAGGCCGCGGCGAGGCCGGCGACGTCGGCGATATTCTCGCCAAGCTCCTGCTCGCCGCGCAGGTGCACGCCGGGGATCGGCTCGTACGCATCGTACTGGCGCACGAGCTGCTGGGTCGCGGCATCGAAATGGGCAAAATCCTGCGGGGTCCACCAATTCTCCAGCTTGCCGGTGGCGGTGAAGGCGGCGCCGGTATTGTCGAAGCTGTGGCTGATCTCGTGGCCGATCACCGCGCCGATCGCGCCGTAATTGGCGGCGGCGTCGGCCTTCGGATCGAAATAGGGCGCCTCGAGGATCGCGGCGGGGAAATTGAGCGCATTCTGGAGCGGCAGATTGACCGCATTGACCGTCTGCGGAGTCATCCACCATTCGCCGCGGTCGACCGGCTTGCCGAGCTTGGCGAGCTGGTGGTGATATTCCCAGAGCTGCGCCCGCCAGGCGTTTCCGGCGGGATCGTCGCGGCGAATGTCGAGCCCGTCATAGTCCGCCACGTCTCGGGATAGCCGACGCCGACCCGCAGGGTGTGGACCTTGGCCTTGGCCGCCGCCTTGGTGCTCGGCGCCATCCAGGTGAGGCCGTCGATCCGGCGGTCGAAGGCGGCGAGGAGGTTCTTCACCATCGCCTGCACCTCCGCCTTGGACGAAGCGGGGAAATAGCGGACGGCGTAGATCTTGCCGACCGCATCGCCCAGATCGGCGTTGACGAAGCCGATGCCGCGCCGCCAGCGGTCGCGCTGCTTCGGCGTTCCTTGCATCGTATGGCCGTAAAAGCCGAAATGGAGATCGTCATAGGCGGCGGGGAGATAATTGGCGGCGCGATTGAGCGTATGGAAGGCGAGCCAGTCCTTCCAGCTCTCCAGCGGCTCGCTGGCGACGAGGGCGGAGAGGCCCTTGATCGCGTCCGGCTGCCAGGCGATGATCATCGGCTGGTTCTGGAGGCCGGCGGCGGACAGGAAGGCCGTCCAGTCGATGCCGGGCGCGAGGCGGGCAAGGTCGGCGGTACGCCATGGATTGTCGGCCTTGTGGACGTCCTCGCTCGCGGTGCGGTCGAGATGCGCGGTCGCAATCCTGGTTTCGAGTGCAATGATCCGGTCGGCGCGTGCCTCGGGCTCGGAGAAACCGGCGGTGCGAAGCATGTCGGCAACATAGGCGCGATAGGCGGTGCGCAATTTCGCCATCGCCGGCTCGGAGGAGAGATAATAATCGCGGTCCGGCATGCCGAGGCCGCCCTGGAGCAGATAGGGGACGGTGCGGTCCGGATCGTCGAGCGCCTGGGTGACGAACAGGCCGAACAGATTCTCGGTCTGGAAATTGGTGTTGTTGAGCGGATCGACGTCGGCGCGAAGACGGCTGCCGAGCAGGCGCGAGAGGCCCTCCTTCGAGGAGAGGGCGTCGATTTCGGCGAGCTGGGGCCGGAGCGGCGTCAGGCCGCGCGCGTCGATCCCCGCCTGGTCCATATAGGCGGCATAATAATCGGCGATCATCCGCTGCGGCGTGCCGCGCGCGGGATTGGCGGCGCCGGCATTGCGGATCAGCTCGGCATTGCGCTGCTCGGCGCGTTGGAAGACTTCGTAGCCGACGCCGGTGGAGGGGCGGTCGGCCGGGATCTCGGCGGTCTTCTTCCAGGCGCCGTTGGCGTAGAGGTCGAAATTGTCGCCCGGCTTCACGCTCAGATCGCGATAGGCGAGGGTGATTCCGATCGCGCCGGTGGCTGTGATGGCGAACGCCGGGGTGGCGGCGAGCAGGAATGGCAAAGCGAGCTTCGCGAGACGAGCGGACATGGGAAACCTCCGAAAGGAATGATCATCCGCTGCCACATCGCGCGGGCGGTGAAAAGATGCCCGGCTCGCGCTAGACGGGCGGAATGAGCTTCGATTCCACCGCAGAAGCGAAGGCGCTGTTCGCGCGCCTCGCCATAGATGTGCCCGAAGGGGCGCTGGCTTCCCATTCGCCGATCGACGGCCGGCCGATCGGCGGCGTCGCGCCTGCTTCCGCGGCGGAGGTGGCGGAGGCGGTGGAACGGGCGCACCGCGCCTTCCTTGCCTGGCGCAGCGTGCCGGCGCCGAAGCGGGGCGAGCTGGTGCGGCTGTTCGGACAGGTTCTGCGCGAGGAGAAGGAGGCGCTGGCGCGGCTGGTCAGCCTTGAGGCCGGCAAGATCGTCCAGGAGGGCCTCGGCGAGGTCCAGGAGATGATCGACATTTGCGATTTCGCCGTCGGTCTGTCGCGCCAGCTTTACGGCCTCACCATCGCCACCGAACGGCCCGGGCACCGGATGATGGAAACCTGGCACCCGCTCGGCGTGGTCGGCGTGATCTCGGCGTTCAATTTTCCGGTCGCGGTGTGGGCCTGGAATGCCTGCCTCGCCTTCGTCTGCGGTGATGCAATGGTGTGGAAGCCGTCGGAAAAGACGCCGCTGACCGCCGCCGCGGTGCAGGCTTTGTTCGCGCGAGCGGCGGAGCGGTTCGGCGAGGCGCCGGAGCATCTGAGCCAGGTGGCGCAGGGCGGGCGTCAGACCGGCGAGGCTTTGGTGGACCATCCGAAGGTGGCGCTGGTCTCGGCGACCGGCTCGACGCAGATGGGCCGCACGGTGGCGCCGCGCGTGGCGGCGCGGTTCGGCCGGGCCTTGCTCGAGCTTGGCGGCAACAATGGCATGGTCGTCGCGCCCACGGCCGACCTCGCGCTCGCCGAGCGGGCGATCGTCTTCGCGGCGGTCGGCACGGCCGGGCAGCGCTGCACGAGTCTGCGGCGCCTGTTCGTCCACGCCGAGATTTACGACCGGCTGGTGCCCCGGCTGAAGCAGGTCTGGGCGAGCGTCCCGGTCGGCAATCCGCTGGAGGCTGGGATTTTGGTCGGGCCGCTGATCGACGGCGCCGCTTTCGAGGGCATGCAGGAGGCGCTGGCGCAAGCTCGGCAACAGGGCGGCACGGTCGCCGGCGGCGAGCGGCTGCTTGAAGAGAACGCGCCCGGCGCCTTCTACGTCCGTCCGGCCATTGCCGAGATGGCGGGCCAAACTGAGATCACCCTCAAAGAGACTTTCGCGCCGGTCCTCTACGTCATGCGCTATTCGTCGCTCGAAGAGGCGATCGCGGCCCACAATGCGGCGCCGCAGGGACTCGCTTCGTCGATCTTCACCAACGAGCTGCGCGAGGCGGAATTGTTCCTCTCCGCCGCCGGCTCGGATTGCGGCATCGTCAACGTGAATATCGGGCCCTCGGGCGCCGAGATCGGCGGCGCGTTCGGCGGCGAGAAGGAGACTGGCGGCGGCCGCGAGAGCGGCTCCGACGCCTGGCGCAACTACATGCGGCGGGCGACCAACACGATCAACTACAGCCGCGACCTGCCGCTCGCCCAGGGCATCGATTTCGCCACGCCCTGAGGCGGCGGGAACGTCCTCTCACGCACCGTCGTCTAATCGGAAAGGCGGGGAAAGGAGCGGCTGGTTACGGCCCCTTCATTCCGGTAGGAATGCCGTCAGTATGCGTCCCACGAGAACGCACAGGGGAGAGGCTTGATGAGCACTCGTACATTCGCGATGATTTTCGGCGTCGTGTTCCTTCTTGTCGGCGTGCTCGGGTTCATACCCGGCGTGACTCCGATGGGCGGCATGAACATGGATGCCGACACCCAGGTCAAGATGACGACCATGTTCGGCTATGAGCTGAAGCTGTTCCCGGTCAACGTGCTGCACGACATCGTGCACATCCTGTTCGGCCTTTGGGGCCTGCTCGCAGCCCGCTCGCTCGCCAACGCGCGCACCTATTTCAAGGGTGTGGCCATCATCTATGCGGTGCTGACGGTCATGGGATTCATCCCGACGCTGCAGACCACCTTCGGGCTGATCCCGCTCTACGGCAATGACATCTGGCTGCACCTGGTGCTCGCCATCGTCGCGGCCTATTTCGGCTGGCTGAACCGCGACAGCGCCGCCGCGGCCTGATTTCGGAGGGATGAGTTCGGCTCGGTCTTGCGCCGGGCCGATTCCCCTTTTCTTTCCGCCGCTTGCGGTTTGCCTTGCCGCCTGCTTCAGCGGCCTTTAATAGATGATCCTGCGTAAGGCGCGGGGTGGCCGCCACGCAATTGGGGCCTCCCGGATGCGACAGGATTTGCCGATGAAAAGCCGATTCCTCCTGCCCGTGCTGCTGCTTTCGGCGGCATTTCCCGCGGCCGCCCAGAATGGGGCGACGCAGCAGCCCGCGGCGCCGCCGGCCGACGCGATGCCCGCTCCGGCGCCGATCGTGGTCAGCGGCCATTGGAGCAAGCGCGACGCGGCCGATCTGCTCGCCTTCGTCCAGGGCATCGGCGCCGAAGGGCTCGACCCGGCCGATTACGGCCCCGACGCTCTCACCCAGGCGATGACGGGCGACCCGGCGACGCTCGACTCGGTCGCCACCGGCACGTTCGTCAAGGTCGCGTCGGACCTCGCCCTCGGCCATGTTCGCGGCGAGGGGCGGGTGGACTGGCACGTGAAGGACGATCCCTTCGGGCCCGCCGACCAGCAAGCGTTGCTCGATCGGGCCCTGTCCGGCCATATCGTGCCCGACGCGCTGCGCTCGCTGCTGCCGACGCATCCGCAATATGCGGCGCTGAAGGATCTGCTCGCCAAGACCACGGACCAGGCGCTGGCCGACAAGATCCGGATCAACCTCGACCGCTGGCGGTGGCTGCCGCGCGACCTCGGCCACAAATATGTGATCGTGAACGTTCCGGCCTATACGGTCGCGCTCGTCGAGGGCGGCCAGACGCTGAACCGCCGCCGCGCGGTCGCCGGCGCGATCAAGACTCCGACGCCGGAGCTCAGCGCGCTCATCACCGGTGCGATCTTCAATCCCTGGTGGGAAGTACCGACGAGTATCAGCCACGAGGTCAAGGGCAAGAAGGGCTATGTGTCGGTGCCGACCGGCGACGGCGGCGTCCGCTGGCGCCAGCCGCCGGGACCGCACAATGCGCTCGGCCGGATGAAGCTGGTGATGGGCAATCCCTACGCCATCTATCTGCACGACACGAACGCGAAGAACCTCTTCAACGCGCAGGCCCGGGCCTACAGCCATGGCTGCGTCCGTACCGAGGATGCGGTCGGCTTCGCGGAGACTTTGCTCCAGGGCACCGACTGGGATCATGAGAAGATCTACGGCACCGTTGCTTCGGGCAAGACGGTGCAGGCCAATCTCGCCACGCCGATCCCGGTCTACATCGTCTATTTCACCGTCGCCGCGACGCCGGACGCACCCGGCTATTTCAGCTACAAGGACATGTACGGGCGCGACAAACCGGCGCTCGCCGCGCTCGACAATCTGCCGATCCCCGAGTCGACGGTGCCGGCGGAGACCACCGCCTCGGCCAAGCCGGCCAGAGCTAGACCACCCGTCGCCAGGGCCAGGCCGGTGAAAGCGGCGTCCGCCTCCGCCTCTCGGCAGGCCGCACTGACCGAAGCGGTCGCGCACCCGTCCAACCGGTAAGCTTCAGCTTCAGGATTCGCCGGCGTCGCCTTGTCGATGGCGACGAGCGGCGCTGCACATCCGGCGGCGGCGTCATCGCCTCACCGTCGATCCGGCAGGATGTGCTCCGCGCCCGATCTGAGGGTGACGTTTCGCTATCCCAAAATCCGCAGCAGCTCCGCGCGGTCGAGATTGCCGCCGGAGACGATGGCGACATTGTTGCCCGGCGGGAGCTTCGCCGCGGCGGCGAAGGCGGCGGCGCCGGCGCCTTCGGCGATGACGTGATGCTCGAGGGCGAGAGTGCGGATCGCCGCTTCCACCTCGGCGAGGCCGATCACGACCACGTCGTCGATCAGGCGGCGCAGCAAAGGCCACATGGCGTCGAGCACGCGGGTGCTGCCCATGCCGTCGACGAAACTGGACGTGCGCTCTACGGTCACGGGTTCCCCCGCCGCAAGCGCCGCCTTGAGCGGGAGCGCCGTGTCGGTCTCGACGGCGAGGATGCGGCACCCGGGCCGCCGCGCCTTCACGCCCTGGGCAATGCCCGAGGCGAGGCCGCCACCGCCGATCGGGATCAGCACCGTCTCTACCTCCGGAAGGTCCTCCAATATCTCCGCGCCGATCGTCGCGGAGCCGGCGATCATTTCGCGCTCGCAGACCGGATGGAAGAAGCTGCCGTCGTCGCCGGTCTCGCGCGTCTGCATGATGTGCCACCAGTCGGCGAAATCATGCTCGCGCACTTCGGCGCCCATGCGCTTCAGGGTTTCGACCTTCACCCGCGCCGCATAATCCGGCGCGTGGATGATACAGGGGAGGCCGAAGCTGGCGGCGGCGCGGGTGATGGCCTGGCCGAAATTGCCGGCGCTGGCGGTGACGATCGCCTTGATCTCCTCGCCCGCTTCGAGCCGCGCCTTCAGCGCGTTGGTCGCGCCGCGTATCTTGTAGGAGCCGGTCGGTTGCAGGCATTCGAGCTTGAGCCAGGCCGAGCCGTCCGGCCGCGGCACCAAAGGCGTCCGCACCGCCGCGCCCGCGATCCGGCGGCGCGCCTCTTCGATCTCGGTTTCGCTGAGCGGATCGGCGAGGTCGGGCGTGCGCTGCATGCCCTCACCTACGTCATTCCCGCGCAGGCGGGAATCCGGAACATCACCGGGCTGGATCCGCTTTCGCGCGGATGACGAGACGTGTAGTCGACGGGCGACCATCCGGAGATTGCCATGCGCCTTGTCCTCGCCGCCGCCTTGCTGTTGTCCGCCGCTCCCGTTCTCGCCCAATCTCCGCACGAACGATCGATGCACGAATTTGGCGGGCTCGCTTTGTCGGCGGACGGGACGCGCACCGCGACGGTGGAAAGCGATCTTGAGGCCAATGCGCCGGCCATGTCGCACGGCCATATCATCCTCCGCTCCGCCGCGACCGGCGCGGTGCTGGAGACGATCGACCCCTGCACCGCCTGTGCCTATTCCAGCCTCACCTTCGCGCCCGACGGGCGGCTCGTCTTCCTCGCGCGCGACGGCGGCACGACGCGGCTGATGGAAGCCAATGGCAAGGGCGCGCGGACGCTCGCCACGGTCGAGGGCATCGCCGAGACGCCGCGCTTCTCGCCCGACGGCAAGCGCATCGCGCTGCTCGTCACCCTCGGCGCACGCAAGGAGCGCGGCGCGACCCAGGCTGGCGTGCGCCAGGTCGGCGAGATCGGGGAGCAGAATGACGAGCAGAGGATCGCCATCGTCCCCGCCGCCGGCGGGACGCGCGACTCCGGTCTCCCCGGCCGACCGCTACGTCTACGAATATGACTGGACGCCCGACGGAAGCGGCTTCGTCGCGACCAGCGCGCTCGGCAATGGCGACAACAATTGGTGGGTGGCGGAGCTGGACGCGATCGACGGCGCGACCGGTGCCGTCCGCCGCATCGCCGCGCCGCCGATGCAGATGAACATGCCCAAGGTCTCGCCGGACGGCGCGCACGGTGGCCTTCATCGGCGGACTGATGAGCGACTTCGGCTCGATCGGCGGCGACGTCTATGCCGTGCCGATTACGGGCGGTACGCCGCGCGACATCACCCCCGATTATCGCGGCAGCTTCACTTCGCTGATCTGGGGGCCGGCCGGCCTCACCGGCTCGGCCCTGGTCGGCGACCGGATGGCGATCGTGCCGCTTGATCCGGTGCGCGGTCCCGCCGCGCCCGCGTGGAGCGCGCCGCTCAACATCGGCGCCGGCGATGCGCGCTTCGCCCGCTCGGCGAACGGCGCGACGGCGGCGATGGTGGCGCAGGATTTCGAGCACGCCCCGGCCATCTTCGCCGGCCCGATCGCCGCGCCCCATCCGATCACGCACGACAATGACGGCTGGACGCCGATCGTCTCCGCGCGCAGCCTCACCTGGCAGAGCGGCCCTTTCACCGTCCAGGGCTGGCTGCTCGCGCCGCGCGGCGCGTCCGCGGGCGGCAAGGCGCCGATGGTGACGTCCGTCCATGGCGGGCCGGCAGCCGCCAACCAGCCCGGTTTCGTCTGGGAAGGCGCCTATGCCGATCTCATCCACGCCGGCTATTACATCTTCCTTCCCAATCCGCGCGGCAGCTACGGCCAGGGCGAGGCCTTCACCCAGGCCAACAAGCGCGACTTCGGCGGCGGCGATTTGAAGGACATCCTCGCCGGCATCGACGCCGCCGAGCGCGCCGCCCCGATCGACGATGCGCGGCTCGGACTGATGGGCGGCTCCTATGGCGGCTTCATGGCGATGTGGGCGAACACCCAGACCAACCGCTTCAAGGCGATCGTCTCCGGCGCCGGCCTCTCCGACTGGATCAGCTATTACGGCACCAACGGCATCGACCAGTGGATGATCCCCTATTTCGGCAAGTCGGTATACGACGATCTCGACGCCTACTGGCGCGTCTCGGCGATCCGCTTCATCCACAATGCCAGGACGCCGACCTTCATCTATGTCGGCGAGCGCGACATCGAGGTGCCGCCGACCCAGTCGGTCGAATATTGGCACGCGCTCCAGGAGATGAACGTGCCGACCAGCCTCGTCATCTATCCCGGCGAAGGCCATGGCATGCGCATGCCCGAGCACCGCATCGACGTCCGCCGCCGCACCGTCGCCTGGTTCGACCGCTGGCTGGGGAAGCGGTGAGATAGGCTGGATCGATATTCAGTCCCCCCGATTTCCCTCTCCCAGCGGAGAGGGAGTTCTGGGCGCAATCCCGACTGTCGATAAAGCCTGGTTCGTCATCCCCGCGAAAGCGGGGATCCAGACGGCCTTCGTGCCGGGCGATGAGTTCAGTCTGGATTCCCGCTTTCGCGGGAATGACGAGGCGCTTAAGGGCCGGATAGACCAGCCTTTTCACGCTTGGAGTCTCTGATGAAGCTTCGCCTCCTGCTCGTCGCCGCCGCTTTCCTTCCCGCCATCGCTTTGGCCGCGCCCGCTGCGCCGCAATTCAGCCCGGCGCGGCTGTCGGAGCATGTAAAGGTGTTGGCCTCCGACGCGTTCGAGGGCCGCGGGCCGGCGACGCCCGCCGAGACCAAGACGATCGACTATATCGTCTCGCAGATGAAGGCGGATGGGCTCGAGCCGGGCGGTCCGCTCGTCGACGGCAGGCGCGGCTGGACTCAGGACGTGCCTTTGCTTCGCGCGGCAATCGAGGGAACGCCGGACATCAGCCTGGACGTGAACGGCCAGCGCCAGCCGCTCCACCAGGGCGACGAGATCGCCGTCCGCGCGCCGCTCACCGGCCAGAAGCACGTCACCATCACGAACGCGCCGCTCGTCTTCGTCGGCTATGGCGTGAAGGCGCCTGAGCGGCACTGGGACGATTTCAAGGGCGTCGACCTGCACGGCAAGATCATGGTCGTGCTCGTCAACGATCCCGATTTCGAGACGGGGGTGGGCGATTTCGGCGGCAAGGCGATGACCTATTATGGCCGCTGGACCTACAAATATGAGGAAGGCGCGCGGCAGGGCGCGGCCGGAGTTATCGTCATCCACGAGCGCGAGCCCGCCTCCTACGGCTGGGCGACGGTCAAGAATTCGAACACGAACGCGCAATTCGACATCGTCCGCAGCGATCCGCGCGCCGACCACACGCCGTTCGAGGCGTGGATCCAGCGCGACAATGCGGTCGCTCTGTTCCGCGCCTCCGGTCTCGATTTCGAGGCGATGAAGAAGAAGGCGCAGCAGCGCGACTTCCACCCGGTGCCGCTCAAGGCGACGCTCAGCGCCGATTATGGCGTCGATGCGAGCGTCATCACCTCGCACAATGTCGTCGGCCTGCTGCCGGGCCGCACCCATCCCGACGAGACGATCATCTATTCGGCCCATTGGGACCATCTCGGCGTCGGCGCGCCCGATGCCCGCGGCGACCGCATCTATAATGGCGCGGTCGACAACGCGACCGGCGTCTCGTCCCTGCTCGAGCTCGGCCGCGCCTTCGCGCAGGGGCCGCGGCCGGAGCGCTCGGTCGTCTTCCTCGCCGTCACCGCCGAGGAGAAAGGCCTGCTCGGCTCCGAATATTATGCGGCGAACCCGATCTATCCGCTCGGCAAGACCGTGGCGGACATCAACATGGATGCGCTCGGCGTCTACGGGCCGGCGCATAATTTCAGCATTTCCGGCGCCGCCAAGCTCGGGCTGCTCGACGACCTCATCGCCGAAGGACAGAGGCGCGGCCGTTCGTTCATGCCAGAGCCGCATCCGGAGGCCGGCGGCTTCTACCGCTCCGACCATTTCTCCTTCGCCAAGCGCGGCGTCCCTGCAATCTCCTTCGAATCCGGCGACGATCTGGTGAATGGCGGCACCGCGCGCGGCGAGCAACTCGCCCGCGACTATACCGCCAACCGCTATCACCAGCCGGCCGACGAATGGAGCCCGAACTGGGACCTCAACGGCCTCGCCCAGGATCTGTCGCTGCTCTACGCGGTCGGCTTCCACCTCGCCAATTCGCGCGAATGGCCGAACTGGAGCGCCGATTCCGAGTTCCGCGCCGAGCGCGACAAGACGGCTGCGGAGCGGCGCGAATAGCGTTTCCGCTTCGTTACCATTGCTTAAGGAATTTTGCGGATAACGCAAAATGGCGATCGGGAATTGCCGAAAGCGCCGGGCGGGTGGGGCCGCCCGGCGTTTCATTTGCTTCTTGCAAGGGAGCCGTGGGGAATGTCTGAAAAGCCCGGCGCGCCGGATCAGGGCGCGCGTCCGACTAACGACGAAACGCCCCCGCAGCGCAAAGACGAAGAATTCCGCTTGCTCTGCCGCCGCTATTCCCGCTTGCGCGCCCGGATGCCGGGCTAAACTGCCCCACATTGCCTCCGCCGGCCCGCTATGCGACAGGCGGGTCGAGCGGGAGGGCAGAAAGATGAAGCGTATCGGCCTTGCGGTCCTTCTCGGCCTGTGGGCCATGCCGCTGGCGGCGCAAACGGCGGCCGCGCAGCCCTCGCCGCCGCCCGACGACCAGCCGATCTGCACCGACCGCCCCGGCAAGGGCAATGGCGCCTGCACTGTACCGGCGGGCGGGGTGCAGCTCGAGACCGACATCCTCAACTGGACGCGCACCGACGCGGGCGGCACCCGCACCGATACCTTGCTCTACACGAACCCGGTGCTGAAGTTCGGCCTCACCGACAGCTCCGACCTGCAGTTCAACCTGACGCCCTATGAGGAAGTGTGGACGCGCACCGGCAATGTCACCGATCGCGTTGGCGGCATCGGCGATCTGTTCGTCCGCTACAAGCAAAGGCTGACCGGCGCATCGGCGAACACGCAGATCGCCATCATCCCCTTCATCAAGCTGCCGACTGCGCGGCACGATCTCGGCAATGGCGAGGTCGAGGGCGGGCTCGCCGTGCCCGTCAACATCAATCTGCCGCACGGCTTCACGCTCAACTTCAGTCCCGAAACCGACCTGCTCGCAGATGCGAACGGTTCTGGGCGGCACCTCAACGTGCAGAACATCGTCAATATCGGCAAGCAGGTCGGCAAGGTGAATATGGCCGTCGAATTCTGGGGGCAGCAGGATTTCGATCCGGCCGGCACCGTCCAGCAATATTCGGCGGACGTCATGGTCACCTGGCTGGCCAGCAAGAAACTGCAGTTCGACGCCGGCGCCAATTTCGGCCTCAACCGCAACACGCCGGACTTTCAGCTCTATGCGGGTGTGTCGACGCGGTTCTGAATGATCAAGAATGTAGGCAGGTTGCTACAATGTAGCGCTCCCGCAACGAAACCAGGCACGACTCCGAAAAAGTGACGGCAGCGCCTGCCATGAAGCGATTTCGCCGTTGCGCGAGCGCGGAAAAATCAGGCTGTTATCGCTAACGCGACGGAAGGAGCGGGGACCCGACCCACCCAATGACCAGCACCCTCTCCGACCGGCGGGGCCTGTGGGCTTTCGTGCTCGGCACGGCGGCGGTCACCGTCGGCGTGCTGCTGCACCTGCCGATGTTCTGGATGGGCCGGATGAACGGCTTCGCGCTCGCCGGCATGCCGATGGGCAACGACATGCTCGCGGGGATGGGCGCGATCATCGGCGGCGTGTTCGTGGCCGCCTACGGCCTGCTCCCGAGGAACATTGCGAAGCAGGTGGCGGCGGCGCGGGAGGTAGAGATCGCCGCGCCCGAGGATGCCCATCTGAGCGGGGCGCATTGGGGGCTGATGGCCGCGCTGGTCGTCGCCCTGATCATCGACGTGATGAAGCCGGCGGCGCTCGGCTTCACCCTTCCCGGCATGGTGAAGGAATATCACGTCGCCAAGCAGACGGCCTCGCTGGTGCCATTCTTCGCCCTGGTGGGGACGGTGGTCGGTTCGATCGTCTGGGGCGTGATCGCCGATATTTACGGCCGCAAGGCCTCGATCCTGCTGTCCGCGGTGATGTTCGTCGGCACGTCGATCTGCGGCGCGATGCCGTCGCTCTACTGGAATGTCGGCATGTGCTTCATGATGGGCGCGGCGGCGGGCGGCATGCTCCCAGTCACCTACGCCCTGCTCGCCGAGATGATGCCGAGCCGCCATCGCGGCTGGAGCCTCGTCCTCGTCGGCGGCCTCGGCGCGGTCGGCGGCTATTTCGCGGCGAGCGGCGCGTCCGCTTTGCTCCAGCCCCAGTTCGGTTGGCGGATCCTGTGGCTGCTCAACCTGCCGACCGGGCTCACGCTCGTCCTGCTCGGCGGCTTCATCCCGGAATCGGCCAAGTTCCTGATCGCCCGCGGCCGCGACGAGGAAGCGCGGGCGGTGATGCGCCGCTTCGGTTCGAAGCTACGCAAGACGAAGCCCGTGCCGCCGGCCATGAACGGAGCCGTCGCGGCCACGCCGCTCACCGGCCGCGGCCTGTTCGGCAAGCTGGTGGCGCTCAGCATCGCGACCATTTCCTGGGGCCTGATCAATTTCGGGCTGCTGCTGTGGCTCCCCACCGATCTCGTCGCCAAGGGCTATTCGATGGCGGTGTCGAGCAGGCTGCTCGCCGAAAGCTCGCTGATCGCCTTCCCGACCGTCTTCGTCGCCGCATGGCTCTACAGCCGCTGGAGCACGAAATGGGCCGTGGTCACCTTCGTTGCGATCACGATTGCGGGGCTGCTCGGCCTGCTCAACCTCGAGCTTCGCGGGCATGGCAGCCCGGTTTGGCCGGTCGCGCTGATGATCGTCGGCACCAACGGCGTCATCGCCATGATCCTGCCCTACACCGCCGAGAGCTTTCCGATGCGGGTGCGCGGGCGGGCGACCGGCTGGGTGGCGGCCTGCAGCAAGGTGGGCGGAGTCGCCGCCCAGTTCCTCGCCATCCTCGCCTTCATCCCGCCGCTCGGCGTCACTGCCGAAGCCATCGCCGTGCCGACGGCGCTCGGCCTGCTGCTCCTCATCCTGTTCGGCAAGGAGACTCGCGGCCGCGATCTTCGCGACCTCGACGACGCGCTGATGCACACGGGCGGTGTGCTTTAGCGAAACCGCCGTTCAACCCGCATACAGGCGCCGCGCGGCACGACAGGGCAGGGGAGGCCTCTTGCCGTGCCCCGTTTCGGAGCCTCGCACAGATGAACACGCTTTTCCTCGCCGGGGCGGCGCTGGCCGCTCTCGCCGCTTCCTCCGCCTTCGCCCAGCCGCCTGCCGGCGCGCCGGCCGCCGCCCCGGAAGGCCCGGTCACCCGCGCCCAGATGCAGCAGGATGTCGAGCAGCGCTTCAAGGCGATGGACGCCAATCATGACGGCGTCCTGACCGAGAACGAGCTCGGGCCGAATGGCGCGCGGATGATGCCGCGCCTCGACACCAACCATGACGGCAAGATCACGCTCGACGAGATGATCGCCGCCACGCTCGCCCGCTTCGACCGCGCCGACGCCAATCACGACGGCATCGTCACGCCCGAGGAGCGCGCCGCCTATATGGAGCAGATGCGCGCGCAGATGCAGCGTGAGGCGGCCCAGCCCGCGCCGCCGGGCAACTAAACCGCCTGTTCCGCAATGCTTTCGAAGGCTCCGGGCCTCGCGTCCGGAGCCTTTTCTTTGGCGCGGAAGGCCGGCCGCCTTTCGCGGAAGGAAGCGCTTTCGATTTCGTGCCGCCTGTGAAACATATATTCCCGGCGAGTCGGAGCGCCACCCGGCGCACCGCCTTCGAGTCTCCGAGACAGGGGGATCCATGGTCATCAAATCAGTCGCGATCTTCGCCGCCGGCATCCTCGCCGCGACGACCGCCGCGCAGGCATGCGACCGGCACATCTACAATCACTCGGCGAAGCCCTGGACCTTCCGGGCGACGAACTCGATGGGCAATTTCTACTTCACCAAGGGTTTGTTCGCCTGCAAGACACCGAAAAACGGGCCCTGCACTATTCCGGCGCACACCGCTGTCGCAACCCAATATACGACCACGGGCGGCATTTCGGACGGAACCATCTTCATCACCGACTGGCGCAACATTACACGCTCATTCGATTACCATGGCCTCGCGTCCAATTGTCCGTCGATCAGCCACCATGGCAACACCGGCGCGGTGGCCGTCAACGATCCCGCCGACGGCGATCTCGATGCCTGGGCGGACGACTGGTCGTCGGGATTGAAGGCCGCCCGACCGCGTCACCGCTGACGGCGCGGTCCGGGGAAGCGGGTGCGGCCGGTCAGCGGGCCGCCCGCTCCTTCGTGTAGGGCACGAAATCGCCGAGGAAGACGCTGCCCTTGTAGAAATGCGAGCCGCTGTCGAGCAGCTGGACGGTGTCGACCCGGCAGAGCTGGTCGGCGAACGGCTTCACCACCATGGTGCTCCAATTGTCGAGCGATTCCGCGCCTTCGCGCGGGCGGTTGACGTAGAGCGTGCGGCCCATGTCGTAGACGATCGCGGTGCCGTCGACGATGTGGCTGGAACGGACCTGGCGGAGATCGATGCAGTCGACCGGCTTCCCGGCCGTGCGGCCATCGATCAGCTTCGCCAGCTCCGCTTCGCCATGGAGGCGCGGAGAGGCGGCCGCGGGCGCGGCAAGGATTGCCGAGGCGGCGAGCGCGAGGAGGATCTTTCTCATGGTGTTCATCCTCTGATCGGTTGAGCGAAGCTCAATGCGCCGGGCGGGATGAACGGGGGCTGAGCGACAGGACCAGTAGGCCAAGTCGTCTCCTCATCCACCCTCGATTGCTCAATTCCGTGGATAACTGTCCTCTATGTGCGTTCTAACCATAGACACTGCTGAGGAGCTTGGGACATAATGTGAACAAGGCAGAAGCCGAATGCCGTCGGATAGCTCAGCGACGAGCCGCCGCTACCGGCGACATAGCAGCTCCGACCAACCCGAACCACGACCCATTGTCCTCCCCATCTTGACCTGCCGCACCCTCATCCCTAGATACCGCTCACACCCCATTCGTATCGGAACAGGACGCGCCGTCGCGCAGCGCGTTCAACGCATTGATCGGGCGGGGTTTTCAGGACGCTGAAGCTGCGGTTTTCCACCGGGAGACTCGCGGCTTTTTGCGTCTCTTGGCGCGCGTGAACGACGATTTCCGGGCTCCAGCAGCCCCTAGGCGAGGCAAAAACACACATGGCGACCATCGCTCCCCAGGCCGAGACCCGCTCCACGGCCTCCAAGCGCATCCGCAAGATCTTCGGCAACATCCACGAAGTCGTCGCAGATGCCGAACCTGATCGAGGTGCAGCGCGAGAGCTACGAGCAGTTCCTCCGCTCGCGACCCGTCGGATCGGCTATGTCTCGGGCCTGGAGAAGACGCTGCGCTCGCGTCTTCCCGATCCGCGATTTCGCCGGCACCGCCGAACTGGACTTCGTCCATTACGAGCTCGAAGAGCCGAAATACGACGTCGACGAATGCCGCCAGCGCGGCATGACCTATCGCGGCGCCGATGCGCGTGACGCTGCGCCTGATCGTGTTCGAGGTCGACCCCGATACGGAGACCCGCTCCGTCCTCGATATCAAGGAGCAGGACGTCTACATGGGCGACATGCCGCTGATGACGAAGAACGGCACGTTCATCGTCAACGGCACCGAGCGCGTGATCGTCAGCCAGATGCACCGCTCGCCGGGCGTGCTGTTCGACCATGACCGCGGCAAGACCCACGCCTCGGGCAAGTATCTCTTCGCCGCCCGCGTCATCCCCTATCGCGGCTCGTGGCTCGATTTCGAGTTCGACGCCAAGGACATCGTCAACGTCCGCATCGACCGCAAGCGCAAGCTGCCGGTGACGGCGCTGCTCTATGCGCTCGGCCTGACGAGCGAGGAGATCCTCAACATCTTCTACAAGACGCGTCACCTACGTGCGCGGCAAGGACGGCTGGCAGATCCCGTTCGTGCGCCGAGAACTGGCGCGGCCAGAAGCCGGCCTTCGACGTCGTCAACGCCGAGACGCGGCGAGGTGGTGTTCCCGGCCGGCCACAAGATCACGCCCGCGCGCCGCCAACAAGGCGGCCAAGGACGGCCTCGCCGACCTGCTGATCCCGACCGAGGAGATCTTCGGCCGCTATTCCGCCTACGACCTCATCAACGAGACGACCGGCGAGATCTATATCGAGGCCGGCGACGAAGTGTCGCGCCGAGAATCTCGAGAAGCTCGACAAGGCCGGCATCGACCGGATCGAGCTGCTCGACATCGACCATGTCTCGACCGGCGCCTGGATCCGCAACACGCTGAAGGCCGACAAGGCCGAGGATCGCGACCAGGCGCTGTCCGACATCTACCGCGTCATGCGCCCCGGCGAGCCGCCGACGCCGCGAGACCGCCGAGGCGCTGTTCGCCGGCCTGTTCTTCGATCCCGAGCGCTACGACCTGTCGGCCGTCGGCCGCGTCAAGCTCAACATGCGCCTCGACCTCGACGTCGAGGACACGGTGACGACGCTGCGCAACGAGGACATCCTCGCGGTCGTCAAGACGCTCGTCGACCTCAAGGACGGCAAGGGCGAGATCGACGACATCGACAATCTCGGCAACCGCCGCGTCCGTTCGGTCGGCGAGCTGCTCGAGAACCAGTATCGCGTCGGCCTGCTCCGCATGGAGCGCGCGGTGAAGGAGCGGATGAGCTCGGTCGACGTGTCGACGGTGATGCCGAACGACCTCATCAACGCCAAGCCGGCGGTGGCCGCGGTGCGCGAATTCTTCGGCTCCTCGCAGCTGTCGCAGTTCATGGACCAGACCAACCCGCTCTCCGAAGTGACGCACAAGCGCCGCGTTTCGGCGCTCGGGCCGGGCGGTCTCACCCGCGAGCGCGCGGGCTTCGAGGTGCGCGACGTCCACCCGACCCATTATGGCCGCATCTGCCCGATCGAGACGCCGGAAGGCCCGAACATCGGCCTGATCAACTCGCTCGCGAGCTTCAGCCGGGTCAACAAATACGGCTTCATCGAGACGCCGTACCGCAGGTCGTCGACGGCAAGGTGACCGACGAGGTCGTCTATCTCTCGGCGATGGAAGAGGCGAAGCACACGATCGCGCAGGCCAATGCCGAGCTCGAACGACGACGGCAGCTTCGGCGAGGAGCTCGTCTCCTCGCGCGCAGCGCCGGCGAGTTCCTGATGGCGCCGCGCGACCAGATCACGCTGATGGACGTGTCGCCCAAGCAGCTCGTCTCGGTCGCGGCCTCGCTCATTCCGTTCCTCGAGAATGACGACGCCAACCGCGCGCTGATGGGCTCGAACATGCAGCGCCAGGCGGTGCCGCTGATCCGCGCCGAGGCGCCGTTCGTCGGCACCGGCATGGAAGAGACGGTCGCGCGCGATTCCGGTGCCGCGATCGCCGCCCGCCGCTCGGGCATCGTCGACCAGGTCGACGCGACCCGCATCGTCGTCCGCGCGACCGGCGAGGTCGAGGCCGGCAAGTCGGGCGTCGACATCTACACGCTGATGAAGTTCCAGCGCTCGAACCAGAATCGACCTGCATCAACCAGCGTCCGCTGGTGAAGGTGGGCGACGTGGTCAATGGCGGCGACGTCATCGCCGACGGCCCCTCGACCGAGTTCGGCGAGCTGGCGCTGGGCCGGAACGTGCTCGTCGCGTTCATGCCGTGGAACGGCTACAACTTACGAGGACTTCGATCCTGATCTCCGAGCGGATCGTGAAGGACGACGTCTTCACCTCGATCCACATCGAGGAGTTCGAGGTGATGGCCCGCGACACCAAGCTCGGGCCGGAGGACATCACCCGCGACATCCCGAACGTCGGCGAGGAGGCGCTTCGCAACCTCGACGAGGCGGGCATCGTCTATATCGGCGCCGAGGTCGAGCCGGGCGACATCCTGGTCGGCAAGATCACGCCGAAGGGCGAAAGCCCGATGACGCCGGAGGAGAAGCTGCTCCGCGCCATCTTCGGCGAGAAGGCGTCGGACGTGCGCGACACCTCGCTGCGCCTGCCGCCGGGCGTCGTCCGGCACGGTCGTCGAGGTTCGCGTGTTCAACCGCCACGGCATCGACATCGACGACCGCACGCGCGCCATCCAGCGCGAGGAGAAGGACCGGCTCCGCAAGGACGCGCGAGGACGAGCGCGCGATCCTCAACCGCGCGACCTATGCCCGCCTCAAGCGAGATGCTGGTCGGCCAGACCGCCACGGCGGCGCCCGAAGGGCGTCAAGAAGGGCGCGACCGATCGACGAGGCCGTGCTCGACGAGGTCGAGACGCACGAATGGTGGAAGTTCGCGGTCAAGGACGACAAGCGTCCAGGCCGATCTCGGAAGCGGTGAAGGCCCAGTATGACGAGGCCGAAGCCGTGATCCGCCGACGTCTCGAGGACCGCGATCGAGAAGCTCGAGCGCGGCGACGAGCTGCCGCCGGGCGTGCTCAAGATGGTCAAGGTCTTCGTCGCGGTGAAGCGCAAGCTGCAGCCGGGCGACAAGATGGCCGGCCGCCACGGCAACAAGGGCGTCATCAGCCGCATCCTGCCGGCCGAGGACATGCCGTTCCTCGAGGACGGCACCCCGGTCGATATCGTGCTCAATCCGCTGGGCGTGCCGAGCCGCATGAACGTCGGCCAGATCTTCGAGACCCATCTCGGCTGGGCCGCGCGCGGCCTCGGCAAGCAGATCACGCGAGGCGCTGGAGGGCATGGCGCGAGCCAATCGCGGCGACGGCATCAGCCGGCAAGGACGCCGACGGCGGTCCGGGCGAAGCTGAAGGACATCTATGGCGACGCACTATCATGCCGAGATCGACGGCCGCGACGACGACGACGATCGATCGAGCTGGCCTCCAACCTCGTCGGCGGCGTGCCGATGGGCACCCCGGTGTTCGACGGCGCCCGCGAGGCGGACGTGTCGGCGATGCTGGCGCAAGGCCGGGCTCGATCCGTCGGGCCAGGTCGACGCTGTTCGACGGCCGCACCGGCGAGGCGTTCGACCGCAAGGTGACGGTGGGCTACATCTACATGCTGAAGCTGCACCACCTCGTGGACGACAAGATCCACGCGCGGTCGATCGGGCCGTACAGCCTCGTCACCCAGCAGCCGCTGGGCGGCAAGGCCCAGTTCGGCGGACAGCGCTTCGGCGAGATGGAGGTCTGGGCGCTCCAGGCCTACGGCGCCGCCTACACGCTGCAGGAGATGCTGACGGTGAAGTCCGACGACGTCGTCGGCCGCACCAAGGTCTACGAGGCGATCGTCAAGGGCGACGACACGTTCGAGGCCGGCATCCCCGAGAGCTTCAACGTGCTGGTCAAGGAGATGCGCTCGCTCGGCCTCAACGTCGAGCTGAACAGCAACGCCGACGAGGACGGCTACGCGGAAGCGGCGGAATGACAATCGGCCCTCTCCCATTTCGGGAGAGGGCAGGCGCGAAGCGCCGGGTGAGGGCCCGGTACAGACCCTCACCCGCCTCGCTTCGCTCGGCACCCTCTCCCGAAATGGGAGAGGGGAAGAAAATCAGGAAAGAGGGCTGAGACCCATGAACGAACTGACCAACTTCGCCAATCCGGTCGCCAAGCCGGAGACCTTCGACCATGATCAAGATCGGCATCGCTTCGCCGGAGCGGATCCGCTCCTGGTCGTTCGGCGAGATCAAGAAGCCCGAGACGATCAACTACCGCACGTTCAAGCCCGAGCGTGACGGCCTGTTCTGCGCGCGCATCTTCGGTCCGATCAAGGATTACGAGTGCCTGTGCGGCAAGTACAAGCGCATGAAGTACAAGGGCATCGTCTGCGAGAAGTGCGGCGTCGAGGTCACCGTCTCGAAGGTCCGCCGCGAGCGGATGGGCCATATCGAGCTGGCCGCGCCGGTCGCCCACATCTGGTTCCTGAAGTCGCTGCCGAGCCGCATCGGCCTGCTGCTCGACATGCAGCTGAAGCAGCTCGAGCGCGATCCTCTATTTCGAAGCCTATGTCGTCATCGAGCCGGGCCTCACCGCGCTGGAGAAATACCAGCTGCTGACCGAGGACGAGCTGCTCGAGGCGCAGGACGAATATGGCGAGGACGCCTTCTCCGCCGGCATCGGCGCCGAAGCGGTCAAGCACATGCTGATGGACCTCGACCTCGAGGGCGAGCGCGAGCAGCTGCTCGAAGGAGCTGGCCGAGACCAAGTCGGAGCTGAAGCCCAAGAAGATCATCAAGCGGCTGAAGGTCGTCGAGAGCTTCCTCGAGTTCGGGCAACCGGCCCGAATGGATGATCCTGGACGTCGTCCCGGTCATCCCGCCCGAGCTGCGCCCGCTGGTGCCGCTGGACGGCGGCCGCTTCGCGACCTCGGACCTCAACGACCTCTATCGCCGCGTCATCAACCGCAACAACCGCCTGAAGCGGCTGATGGAGCTGCGCGCGCCGGACATCATCGTCCGCAACGAGAAGCGCATGCTTCAGGAGGCGGTCGACGCCTTGTTCGACAATGGCCGCCGCGGCCGCACCATCACCGGCGCCAACAAGCGTCCGCTGAAGTCGCTCTCCGACATGCTCAAGGGCAAGCAGGGCCGCTTCCGCCAGAATCTGCTCGGCAAGCGCGTCGACTATTCGGGCCGTTCGGTCATCGTCACCGGTCCGGAGCTGAAGCTCCACCAGTGCGGCCTGCCCAAGAAGATGGCGCTCGAGCTGTTCAAGCCGTTCATCTACTCGCGCCTCGACGCCAAGGGTCTCTCGATGACCCTGAAGCAGGCGAAGAAGTGGGTCGAGAAGGAGCGCAAGGAAGTCTGGGACATCCTCGACGAGGTGATCCGCGAGCATCCGGTGCTGCTCAACCGCGCGCCGACGCTCCACCGCCTCGGCATCCAGGCGTTCGAGCCGGTGCTGATCGAGGGCAAGGCGATCCAGCTTCACCCGCTCGTCTGCGCGGCGTTCAACGCCGACTTCGACGGCGACCAGATGGCCGTCCACGTTCCGCTGAGCCTCGAGGCGCAGCTGGAAGCGCGCGTGCTGATGATGTCGACCAACAACATCCTCTCGCCCGCCAACGGCAAGCCGATCATCGTGCCGTCGCAGGACATGGTGCTCGGCCTCTATTATCTGTCGATGGAGAAGGAGGGCGAGCCGGGCGAAGGCATGCTGCTCGTCCGACATGTCCGAGGTGCACCAGGCGCTCGAACGCCGGGGCGGTGACGCTTCACACCAAGATCACCAGCCGCGTCCCGCAGACGGACGAGCAGGGCAACACCTACATGAAGCGCTTCGAGACGACGCCGGGCCGCATGCTGCTCGGCGAGACGCTGCCGAAGAGCCACAAGGTGCCGTTCGAGACGGTCAACCGCCTCCTCACCAAGAAGGAGATCGGCGACGTCATCGACAGCGTCTATCGCCACACCGGCCAGAAGGAGACGGTGCTGTTCGCCGACGCGATCATGGGCGCTCGGCTTCCGCCACGCCTTCCAGCGCCGGCATCTCGTTCGGCAAGGACGACATGATCATCCCGCACGACGAAGGTGCAGCTGGTCGACGAGACGCGCGCGCTCGTGAAGGATTACGAGCAGCAATATCAGGACGGCCTGATCACCCAGCAGGAAAAGTACAACAAGGTGATCGACGCCTGGAGCGCGCTGCGGCGACCAGGTCGCGAACGCGATGATGAAGGAGATCAAGGCGTCAGCCGAAGGACGAGAACGGCCGCGATGGCGCCGATCAACTCGATCTACATGATGGCCCATTCCGGCGCCCGCGGTTCGCAGGCGCAGATCAAGCAGCTCGCCGGCATGCGCGGCCTGATGGCCAAGCCGTCGGGCGAGATCATCGAGACGCCGATCATCTCGAACTTCAAGGAAGGCCTGACCGTCCTTGAATATTTCAACTCCACCCACGGCGCCCGCAAGGGCCTTGCGGACACGGCGTTGAAGACGGCGAACTCGGGCTACCTCACCCGCCGTCTGGTCGACGTGTCGCAGGATTGCGTCGTCGTCGAGGAGGATTGCGGCACCGAGCGATGCGCTCGAGATGCGCGCGATCGTCCAGGGCGGCGCGACCATCGCGTCGCTCGGCGAGCGCATCCTCGGCCGCACGCACGGCCGAGGACATCGTCGACGGCAAGACCGGCGACGTCGTCTGGCCAAGGAAGGCACGCTGCTCGACGAGGCCGACGGTCGCTGCGGATCGAGGAGATCGGCATCCAGGCGGTCAAGATCCGCTCGCCGCTGGTCTGCGAGAGCAAGCATGGCGTCTGCGGCAAATGCTACGGGCGCGATCTCGCCCGCGGCACGCCGGTCAACATCGGCGAGGCGGTCGGCGTCATCGCCGCCCAGTCGATCGGCGAGCCGGGCACGCAGCTGACGATGCGGACCTTCCACATCGGCGGCGCCGCCCAGCTCAACGAGACAGTCGAACCTCGAGGCGCTCGTCGACGGCACGATCGAGCTTCGCGACCTGCCGACGATCGTGGACCCGCGCGGCCGGCGCATCGCGCATGGCCCGCTACGGCGAGATGGCGATCGTCGACATGGACGGCCGCGAGCGTGCGACCCACCGCATCCCCTACGGCGCGCATCTGATGGTCGACGACGGCCACATCGTCGTCGAAGGGCGACCGCATGGCCGAATGGGATCCGTTCATGATGCCGGTGATCACCGAGAAGGGCGGCATCGTGAAGTTCCAGGATCTGATCGAGGGCAAGACGCTCACCGAGCAGACCGACGAGGCGACCGGCATCGCCCAGCGCGTGGTGACCGAGTTCCGCGGCTCCGCCCGGTCGAAGGAGGATCTGCGTCCGCGCGTCACCCTTCTCGACGAGGAGCGCGGCGAGGCGGCCCGCTACATGCTGGCGCCGGGCGCGATGCTGTCGGTCGAGGACGGCCAGCGGGTCGAGGCGCGGCGAAGTGCTCGCCCGCGTCTCCCGCGAGGCCGCCAAGACCCGCGACATCACCGGCGGTCTGCCGCGGGTGGCCGAGCTGTTCGAGGCGCGCAAGCCCAAGGAGAATGCGATCATCGCCAAGGTCTCCGGCCGGGTCGCGTTCGGCAAGGACTATAAGGCCAAGCGCAAGATCGCGATCATCCCGGACGACGGTGTCGGAGCCGGTCGAGTATCTGGTGCCGAAGTCGAAGGTCGATCGACGTCCAGGAAGGCGATTACGTCAAGCGCGGCGACAATCTGATCGGCGGTTCGCCCGATCCGCACGACATCCTCGAGGTGCTCGGCATCGAGCCGCTGGCCGAATATCTCGTCGTCGGAGATCCAGGAAGTCTACCGGCTGCAGGGCGTGAAGATCAACGACAAGCATATCGAGGTGATCGTTCGCCAGATGCTGCAGAAGGTCGAGATCACCGACGGCGGCGATACCACCCTGCTCGTCGGCGAGCAGGTCGACCGGAGGAGATGGACGAGACCAACGTCAAGCTGAAGGCGAGAAGAAGCGGCTCGCCGAAGGCAAGCCGGTGCTGCTCGGCATCACCAAGGCGTCGCTGCAGACCCGCAGCTTCATCTCGGCCGCCTCGTTCCAGGAGACGACCCGGGTGCTCACCGAGGCCGCGGTCCAGGGCAAGATCGATACGCTCGACGGGCCTCAAGGAGAATGTCATCGTCGGCCGCCTGATCCCGGCGGGCACCGGCGCGGGCATGAACCGGATGCGGATCGCCGCCTCCAGCCGCGACGCGGCGCTGCGCGCGGCGCAGCGCAAGCTGCAGGAGTCGCTGATCGCGGCCGACAGCGCGGCCGAGGAGCATGCGGCCGAGCTGGCCGCAGGGCCCGCGAAGCGGCGATCGGCGACGATCCGCTGGCCGAGGCGGTGCCCGCAGGCCACGGCACCGATGCCGATGCCGGCGAGTATCTGCAGAGCTAAGGCTCTGCGAAGGCACTGAAATCGGACGCCCCGTCGGACGCAAATCCGGCGGGGCGTCTCGTTTGGGGATGCGCGATGAAAGCCGCCTTCACCCTCATCCTGATCGCCTTGCTGGTCCTCCCCCCGGTGGTCACCGTGCGGATCATGGTCGCCCGCGAGCGGCGGCGCCAGCGCGAGCGGGACACTTTCTGAGCGAGAAGACGGGAATCATTGGGGAATTCCGCTGCACATATCCTCTTGATTGTCACGTCGCCGGAACTTAACCTTCGCGGGTCTGTTATCGATTCGGTTGAGCCCCTCACGGTCACGCGGGGCTCCCCGGGACGCCTCAGCTGCCATTCGCTGGGGCGTCCTTTTGTGAGGATGGCAATAGAGGGGAAAGTTTATGAAGCTCATGATCAAAGCCGCCGCGATCGGCCTCGCCATCGTCGCGCTCGGCGCCTGCAAGAAGACGGACGTCAACGAGAATGTCGTTGCCAACACGACCGACAACACCGCCGCGGTGGACATGAACGCCACCACGACCAACGTCACGACGACGACCAACGCGACCGACATGAACGCGGCCGCGCCTGCGACGACGAACGCCACGACCACGACGACGAACACCACCACGAACGCGATGTAATTTCGCACAAGGTCACGCATCTGAGCGCCCCGGGAGATGTCCCGGGGCGCTCTTTCTTTGTGGGCGTCACGCGCGCGGCGTGAGCCCGCCGATCACCATTATTTCAGCCGCTCGATCCGCTGCGCCGCCTCGTCGAGGATGGCGGCGATCTCGTGCAGCCTTTCCTCGTCCCAATCGTCGCGGGCGGCGCGGTAGAAGGTGGCGGCGAGCAGGTTGCGCACCGCCCGGCCGATCGGCGCGCCGCCGGCCTTCTTCTTTTCCTCGCCGAGGCCGGTGAGGCGCTCGATCAGCGCCGCAACCTCCTCCTCGCGCTCCGCCAGATGGGCGCGGCCTTCCCCGGTCGCGGCGAAGGCCTTGCGCGCGCCCTCCGACGCCTGCTCCTCGATCAGACCCATGTCCTGGAGCATGGTCAGGGTCGGATAGACGACGCCCGGGCTTGGCGCATAATCGCCGTGGGTCATCTCCTCGATCGCACGGATGAGGTCGTAGCCGTGACGCGGCTGGTCGGCGATCAGCTTGAGGAGGACGAGCCGGAGCTCCCCCGAATCGAACATGCGCCGGCCCCGCCCGCGCCTGCCGCGTCCGCCGCCCCAATCCCCCCAATCGCCGGGATCGAAGCCGTGGGAGCCGCGCGGGCCGAAGCCCATCGCCAAAATTCCCGGGAATTTCGATGCCGGGCCCGCAACCTCCACCCATTCTGAACCGCATAAAGGCCTCCTCAATCGCTTTTGGTGTATCTAAGATATATCTTAAATCTATCTCCGTCAATTGGGTATGTGCATGAAGTCCGGATCGCTCGCTCCCCATGGGCGCCGGTGAATGCTAGGAGCGGCTCATGGCCGACCTTTTCGCCGACGATGCGCCACCGGCGCCGCCCGCGCCTCCGCCTGGGGAGGGTGCGCCGCTCGCCGACCGGCTGCGCCCGCAACGGCTGGAGGATGTGGTCGGGCAGGAGCATCTGACCGGCCCCGACGGGGCGATCGGCCGGATGGTCGCGGCCGGCAAGCTCGCCTCGATGATCCTCTGGGGGCCGCCCGGCACCGGCAAGACGACGATCGCGCGGCTGCTCGCCGATGCGGTGGGCCTGCGCTTCGTCGCCATCTCCGCGGTCTTCTCGGGCGTCGCCGACCTCAAGAAGGTCTTCGCCGAAGCGCGCGATTTCGCCCGGACCGGCAAGCAGACTCTGCTGTTCGTGGACGAGATCCACCGCTTCAACCGCGCCCAGCAGGACGGCTTCCTGCCCTATGTCGAGGACGGCACCGTCATCCTGGTCGGCGCGACGACCGAGAATCCTTCCTTCGAGCTCAACGCGGCCCTGCTCTCCCGCGCGCAGGTGCTGATCCTCAACCGGCTCGATGCCGCCGCGCTGGAGAAATTGCTGGAACGCGCCGAGGCGCTTGATGGAGCGGCCGCTGCCGCTCACCCCGGAGGCGCGCGATGCGCTGATCGCCACCGCCGACGGCGACGGCCGCTTCCTGCTCAACCAGGCCGAGACCCTGTTCTCGATCGAGGTTCCGGAGCCGCTCGACGCCAAGCCGGCCTGTCGGCGCTGCTCCACCGCCGCGTCGCCGTCTACGACAAGGACCGGGAGGGGCATTACAACCTCATCTCCGCGCTCCACAAATCGATCCGCGGTTCCGACCCCCAGGCGGCGCTCTACTATCTCGCGCGCATGCTGACGGCCGGCGAGGAGCCGCTCTATTTGCTGCGCCGGCTGACGCGGGCGGCGTCGGAGGATATCGGCCTCGCCGATCCGCAAGCGCTGGTCCAGTGCCTCGCCGCCAAGGACGCCTATGATTTCCTCGGCTCGCCGGAAGGCGAGCTCGCCATCGCCCAGGCCTGCCTCTATCTTGCCACCGCGCCGAAATCGAACGCGGCCTATAAGGCGCAGAAATCGGCCTGGCGCTCGGCGAAGGAGACCGGCTCGCTGATGCCGCCGAAGAACATCCTCAACGCGCCGACCAAGCTGATGAAGAAGATCGGCTACGGCAAGGGCTATCAATACGACCACGATGCCGAGGGCGGCTTCTCCGGCGACAATTACTGGCCGGAGGAGATGGCGCCGCAGACCTTCTACAAGCCAACCGACCGCGGCTTCGAGAAACGCGTCGCCGAGCGCATGGCCTGGTGGGAGGAGCAGCGAAAGGAGAGGGGCAATGACTGACCCGATCGACAGCTGGGAGAAGGCGGTAGCCTTCGCCCTCACGCTGCCCGGCACCGAGCTTTCGACCAGCTACGGCAAGCCGGCCGTCAAGGTGAACGGCCGCGCCTTCCTCTATACGGGCCACGAGCAGACGAGCTCGTTCGGTGTCGCGATCGACATGGACAGCGTGGAAATCCTCAAGGAGACCGATCCCGACACTTTCTGGCAATCGCCCCATTATGAAGGCTGGCCAGCGGTGTTGATCCGCTTCGACAGTCCCGATCCGGAGCGGGTGCGCTCGGTCATCGAACGATCGCACGAGTGGGCCGCCAAGCCCCCGCCCCGGGCGCGGAAGAAGAAGTGATCCGTCCCACGTCATTGCGAGCCGCGCAGCGGCGCGGCAATCCAGTGCTACGCATCTTTCAGCGGCCGCCCTGGATTGCTTCGCTCCGCTCGCAGTGACGGTGATTCCACCTATTTTTAGCCGGTTCGCGGCGATCGACTGGTCCGGGGCGAAGGGGAAGAGGCACAAGGGCATCGCCATTGCTGTCGCCGAAGCGGGCGAGGGGGCGCCGCGCCTCGTTGCGCGGGCGCAGCCATGGTCGCGCATCGAGGTGCTCGACTGGCTGTTGAAGACCGCGGCGGAGGCGCCGACCCTCTACGGCTTCGATTTCTCCGCCGCGCCGCCGATCGCGGAGCGCGGCGCCTATCTCCCCGGCGAGAGCGCACCGCCCGCCGACGCCAAATCCTTCTGGGCCTATGTCGACACACTCTGCCAGGACGAAGATCTTGGGGCCGCCAGCTTTCTCGAAGAGCATCACCGCCCGCATTTCTATTTCGGCGCTGCGGACGGCGTGAAGGCGGACTTCCTCTTTCATCGCGTCTGCGAGCATGCGTTCAACGCCACCGGTGGGGGCAAAGCCTCGACGCTCTACGATGCGATCGGCGCCGCGCAGGTGGCCAAGGCGAGCTATGCCGGCATGCGGCTGCTCCATCGGCTGGAGGGAAAGGTGCCGGTGTGGCCGATGGACCCGTTGCCGCGTGAAGGCAGCGTGGTCGTCGAAATCTACACCCGCGCCTTCATCCGCCTCGCCGGCCTCTCCGGTCGCAAGGTGCGCAGCCGGGCCGACCTCGATGCCGCGCTGAAGGCGCTCGGCAGTAAACCGACGCGCCTCCGCCACGAACCGAGCGACCATGAGACCGACGTGCTGATCGCAGCCGCCGGCCTCCGCGCCATTGCCGGCGATGCCCGCTACTGGAGCCCGACCCAGCTCACCCGCGAGCTCGCCCGCACCGAGGGCTGGACCTTCGGCGTGCTTTGAGGGAAGGGGAAAACGGGCCGCGTTAGCTCAGCTGGTAGAGCAACCGCCTTGTAAGCGGTAGGTCGTCCGTTCGAGTCGGACACGCGGCACCACCCAGTCAATTGGCGATAACCGATTTCTGCCATTTCTGCCGCACGTTCGACGCCGGTTATCACCGGTTTCACCGCATGCCCTTGGCCTTGAGCCGCGCCAGCGCTTCATCCGCGCGTGCGTGGCGGCGATTGCTCTCGTCGATCCGCGCGAACCCTTCCCCGATCGCACCGATCAGAAGGTCCTTCGCGAAGGGCTTCTCGATGAAATCGACGGCCCCGCCTTCATCTTCGTCGACAAGATGGACCAGGCGATCGGGCGCGCTCAACCTCATCTCCCCATCGGTTGATGCGCTCGTGGTGCACGGCTTGCAACGCTGCCTTAGATAAGAGGCGAATGGTCCAGGCTGCCACGCTCGGCGGATTTTCGATACGCGAACTAACAAATGATCGAGAATTGGGGTCCTTTTCGGGTCACAGGTTCTATCCACACGCAATCAGATCCTTAGATCACCTTGCGGCTTCCTCCGGCTCTACCGCCTGCATCTGCTGGCACTCCATCAGGTCTACTCACGGCGGTCTGCAATGCTCATGGTCGGGTGGGTCCAGTCGTGTCGTCATCACCTTCCCGCGTGCTGGACCTGGTCGACGAGGCCGTCCTTGAAATGGACGATCTTGCGCGCGATAGGCGGCCATCTCGGGCTCGTGCGTGACCAGCAGCACGGTCAGGCCGCGCCTCGGCATTGAGCTCGGCCAGCAATTCCATGATCTCGACCGACCGTTCGGAGTCGAGATTGCCGGTTGGCTCGTCGGCGAGCAGCACATCGGGCTCGGTGACCAATGCGCGCGGGCGATTGCGACGCGCTGCTGCTGGCCGCCCGAGAGCTCGTTCGGGCTTGTGATGCGACCAGTCGGCGAGCCCGACCTTGGCGAGCGCGGCCATGCCCTGCTCGTGCCGCGACGCGCCGGCTCTCGCCGCGATACAGCAGCGGCAGTTCGACATTCTCCAGCGCCGTGGTGCGCGCCAGCAGATTGAAGCCCTGGAAGACGAAGCCGAGATAGCGGCGGCGCAGCAGCGAGCGCTGGTCGCGGTTCAGTCCCTCGACGTGGCACGCCGCGGAACAGGTAGGCGCCCGAGGTCGGCACATCGAGGCAGCCCAGGATGTTCATCGTCGTCGACTTGCCCGATCCCGACGCGCCCATGATCGCCACGAAATCGCCTGGCTCGATGTCGAGATCGATGCCCTTCAGCGCCTGGAATGCAGCGCTGCCCTCGCCGAAGCGCTTGGTGATCGCTGCGCAGCGCGATCAGCGGCTCGGCCATCCTATTTGCCCGTGCCGGCCAGCTGGCCGGTGATGACCTGCAGCCCGGGGTGCAGGCCCGGCCCGGTGACCTCGGTCAGGCTGCCGTTGGTGTGGCCGACCGTGACCGGGATCGCCTTGGGCTTGCCGTCGGCGCCGACGCACCCAGAGCTGCTGGCGCGCGCCCGCGCGACACGTCGGCATTCTTCGGCTGCTCCGGCGGCGGGCCGAAGATGCTCTTCTTCGGCGGCCGTGAGCGTCGGCGGCGTGAAGCGCAAGCGCGGCGTTGGGCACGAGCAGCACGTTTTTGACCGAATCGGTGACGATGCGTCGCCGTTGCGGTCATGCCGGGCTTCAGCAGTCCGTCCGGATTCGCGACCGCCAGCTCGGCGGTATAGGCGACGACCTTGGTCGTGGCCGTCGGCGTCGGTGCCGGCGCTGTTGACGATCGGCGTCGCGTTGGCGCCGAGATCGACCCGTGTCACCGTCGCCGGGAAGGTCCGGTCGGGATAGGCATCGACCGTGAAGGTGGCGGGCGCGCCGGCGTGCAGCTCGCCGACGTCGGCCTCGTCGACCTTGACCTGCAGCTTCATCCTCGAGAGGTCCTGGGCGATGGTGAACAGCGTCGCGACGTTGAACGACGCCGCCACGGTCTGGCCCGGCTCCACCTGGCGCGACAGCACCACACCAGTCACCGGCGCATAGATCGTGCCCTTCGCAAGATTGGTCCGGTTGGTCGAGACGTTGGCGCGCGCCTGCGCGACCTGCGCCTCGGCCTGGGCGACATTGGCGACCGCGCGCGCATAATCGGCGCGCGCGGTATCGAGCTCGGTCTGCGACGGGCACCTTGCCGCCCGAGAGCTTGTACACCTGCTGCTCGCGCGCGAGATTGGCCCTCGTCTGCGCGACGGTCGCCCGGTCCTGCGCGACCGTCGCAACCGCCGCCTGCAGCGTCGCCTGGCTCTGCAACCAGCGCATCGCGCAAGCGCGAGAGATCGAGCTGCGCGAGCGGCTGGCCCTTCACGACGTGGTCGTTGTTCTGGACGTAGACCTTGTCGACCAGGCCCGATTCCTCCGAGCCGACATTGACCTGCTCGGTCGGCGCGAGATTGCCGGTGGCGGTGATCGTCACGTCGAGGTCGTGCCGTGCGACCGGCGCGGTCGCATATTGGACGCGGCGGCGCCGGCGCGAAGCAGCGCGCAAGCAACAACAGCACGATCAGCAACGGCACGCCGATGACAGCACCCATTTGCGCCAGCGGCGCCACCGCGGTCCGCGGCGGCTGGCCGAGGAATTGCATCGATGTCGACTGTCGTTCATGCCGGGATTCCCGATCGGTATGGGTGCGTCTGGGCTGCCAGCCGCCGCCGAGCGCGAGATAGAGTTGGACGAGCGCGAGTGCCTGGTCGGCCTGCGCCGACGCCAGCTGGTCGCGCGCCGACAGCAGCGTCTGCTCGCTCTGCAGCAGGGTAAGGAAGTCGATCAGGCCGGACGCGGTACTGGCTGCGGGCATAGATGGCGGCGTTGTTCGATGCATCGAGCGCGATCGCGAGCTGCGCCTGCCGCGCCTTGGCGGCCTCCAGCGCCTGGACGGCATTCTCGACGTCCTCGAGGCCGGACAGCACCGTCTGCTTGTAATTGGCAAAGGCGAGGTCGGCGCCGGCGCGCGCCGAGCGGACCTGCGACCGGCGCTTGCCGGCGTCGAAGATTGTCTGGGTGAGGCCGGCGAACAGGCCGCCGGTGAGCAGGCCGCCGAGCTTGCCGATCGTTGCCGCGTCCGTGTTGATGTTGCCGCTGATCGCCAGCGCCGGAAAGAGCGCCGCCTTGGCCACGCCGATCCGCGCAGTCGCGGCGGCGAGCTGGCGCTCGGCGCTGCGCACGTCGGGACGCCGGCGCAGCGTGTCGGCGGGGATGCCGACCGCGATCGCGTCGGGGCCGCGCGGGATCGGCCGCGCCGCCTCCATCTCGCCGCGCAAGCGCGCCCGGCGCCTGGCCGGTCAGCATGCCGAGCCGTGCGACCGCCTGGACGTAGGCGGTCTGCAGCGCCGGGATGGTCGCCGCAGTCTGCGCGCGCTGCGCCCGCGCCTGCTCGACGTCGAGCGACGACACCAGGCCCGCCTGCACCCGCCAGCTGGCGATCTGCAGATTGTCGTCCTGCGTGCTGCAGCGTGCTGCGCGCGATCGCGAGCCGCGCCTGGGCCAGCGCGGGCGTCGATGTAATTGGTCGCGACCTCGCCGGCGATCGAGGTGCGCACGCCCTTCAAGGTCGAAACGCAGCCGCCGCCTCGTCGGCGCGCGCCGCCTGCACGCTGCGCGTCAGGCCGCCGAATATGTCGGCCTGCCACGACGCGTCGAGGCCGAGCGAGAGCTGGGTGCTGTCCGATCGATCCGCCGGTCGTGACGACCGTGCCGGGCGACCCATTGCCTGCCGCCGACGACGATCGAGGTCGGGCCGCCGCGCGTGAAGTTCCGCGTCGCGCCGGCCGACCCGGTCAGCGTCGGCAGCAGATCGGCGCCGGCCTGGACCCGCGCTTCGCGCGCCTCGCGAGCCGCGCCAGCGATTGCGCGATCTGGAGGTTGGCGGCGGTCGCCCGTGCGATCGAGGTCGGTCAGCAGCGGATCGTCGAACTGCCGCCACCAGTGGCCAGATCGGCCGGCCGCCGGCTGACCGGCGCTCCCGGCTGCGGCGCGGTGACCGGCGGCGCATAGTGCTGCCGGCACGCCGAGGCGTGCGGGCGCCGGGCGCATGATAATTCGGCCCGACCGCGCATCCGGCAAGCAGCAGCGGGCCGATCGCGCAGCGCGCTGCCGGCGCGCTTATTCATGGCGCAGCGCATCGATCGGGTTGAGCGCGGCGGCGCGTTGGGCGGGAACATAGCCGAACAGAATCCCCAGGAAGGACGAGAAGAGCAGGCTGCCGAGGTTGATCAGCGGGATCGAAGACGAAATCGACCGACATCAGATCTGGTCAGCAGGATCGACAGCCCGAACGAAAGCACGATCCCGATCGCGCCGCCCAGCGAGCAGAGCACCACCGCCTCGGTCAGGAACTGCAGGCGCACCTCGCGCGCCAGCGCGCCGATCGCGAGGCGGATGCCGATCTCGCGCGTGCGCTCGGTCACCGAGACCAGCATGATGTTGACGATGCCGATGCCGCCCACGATCAGCGAGATCGACGCGATCGCCGCGACCAGCGCGGTCATCACCGCGAGCGTGCCCGACACGGTGTCCGAGATCTGCTTCATGTCGATGATGCGGAAATCGTCGTCCTGGTCGGGCGCGAGTGGCGCCGCTCGCGCAGCAGCTGCTGAGGTCGGCGCTGACCGCTGTGTTGTCGTAAGCCGGGTTCACCCCGATCGACCATCCACTGGATGTCGGTCGTGCCGAGCAGATCTGCCGCTGGACGGTGCGCAACGGCATCAGCACGACGTCGTCCTGATCGTTGCCCATGCCGCCCTGGCCGCGCTCCTTGAGCAGGCCGATGATCGGGCAGGAGAGCTTGCCGACGCGCAGCTCGCGGCCGAGCGGATCGACGTTGGCGAACAGGTTCTTCCGCACGGTCTCGCCGATGATGCAGACGCTCTTGCCGGCCGCTTCCTCGTCGGGCGTGAAGATCCGGCCCGCGGTCACGCGTCATCGCCTGGATGCGAGATGCCGTCGTCGGTCGTGCCGGTGACGCGTCGTCTGCCAGTTGATGCCGTCGGCGGTCGCGGTCTGCGCTCGAATTGGCCTGGCCGGAGACGGCGACGATGCCGCCGATCTGCTCGCGGATCGCGGCGACGTCCTCGTCGGTGAACGGACGCGGCGGCGCCGCTGCCCGCCTGACGGCCGGCGGCGTTGGGAACGACGATCAGGGTGTTCGCGCCGAGCGAAGCGATCTGCGTCCGCACCGAAGCGGTGACCCCATTGCCGACGGTGACCATCGTGATCACCGCCGCCACGCCGATGACGATGCCGAGCACAGTCAGGAACGACCGGAGCAGGTGCCGGCGTATTTCGCGAAGGGCGAGAAGAAGCGAAGCGCCGAGCATCCGTCACCGGTTATAGGTGGTCTCTTCGCGCGCGAAACAGCAAATTTCGATCCGCTTTTCGGCCCTCATCGAACTCAGCCAATCGGCGAAAGGGCAAAGGAGCCGAGGAGCCATCGCCCGCCGGGTCCGTGTCAAATTTCGCTGTAAGTTACCGCGAAACAGGGAAATATGACCTGGAGACCAGTTCGCGCCCGACTGCAACGCGCACCATCTCCTCAAATCGCGGAGACACTCGCGCTCCTGATCGCCGGAATCCGGCGGTTCCGGCTAATGGCTTTCAGTCGGTCGAGGTGCAGTCGCCTTCAGAACCGGAGGCCGGCCGCTGCCGCCAAGTCTCGAACAGGAAGACGTCGCAGAGCCTGCGCCTCCGCAACGCGTGCATCGGCGATCGAGTTGTTCGCGCAGCGACCCGCGCCAGGATGACACATGATGAGGTGATCGGGTCCGGGGCGGACCAGGAAGCGAGGGAAGATGAGGGCGTAATCTCCTGCGAAGCCGTAATGGCCTGCGAAGCCTCGATTGGAGCGCAGCCCGTGCCCCCCTGCCTGGCGCTCCAGCCCGCGGGAATGGTACGCGCTGCCGATCGCCTTTAACCGGAACGGTCGTGCCAATATGGCCGCCAGAGCATCACTGCAGTTTCGCACCCAAGCCGAGGGCGCGCAGCGCGCCACCACATCGAGCACCGCATCTCGCGCTTGCCCGACAACATGAACATGCTGATGACCGTCGACGAAATCGGGAGCGCGGCCCGTGCACGCGACGAAGCGCTCGATCTGGGCCTTCACCTCCGCGCGAACGTCGGCGGTTGGGAACTGGCGTCGACGCGCAAGCCTCTCGAAGCGAGCGAGAGGGGGGAGGTGCCCCGAAGGCGCCAATCGGAGTGCGGCAGTGAGAGGAGCGATCTCGGTCAGCACGACATGCAGCCCGACCTCGACGTTCCGAGGCAGGCTGCTCAACAGCATGCAATCGGCCTCCCATCCCGGCATGGCTGCCATGCAGCTGATTGCGTTGACTTTTCCTCTATCCGCAAGATCCACGATTGTTTCGCTGATCGGCCGGCTGAGAGCGAAATCATCGGCACAGAGAGTCGAGCTTCATCCGCTAGCTCTCGGAGAATGCGATGGCGGGCTCGAACCCAAGCTGTCGAAGCTTCTCGCTCGTGAGGTGACGCCTTCTCAGCCGTGGCTCTAGAAACCGGTAGAAGAACCACTCCGACGCGAAGCTCGAGGTGAGGTGGTAGACGATGCGCTCGGGGAGCGACCAGCGGGTGCTGGCGCGATTGCGCTCGCGCGGCGAAGGGGCCGCCCAGAAGAACGGACTGTAGCCGAATGATCCATGCTTAAGGAGCCGGTGTACGATCTCATGGTCCTCGAGGATGCAATTCCATCTGCCGACATCGAATCCGCCGGCTGCCCGCAGAGAGCCGGTCCGGAAAACGTGACCCGCACCTCCCGCGTGACATTGTCGCGGAAGAAGTTTCGCCGCGGCACAGACATGAAAGGCCTCCGCGCCGCGCCGCGCCGGCTTAGCGTCGCGCGCGGCGAAATAGGCGCCGGCTCCGACATGGCCGCCCTTGAGCATCAGCCGCTCCGCCTCGGCGAGATAGTCGGGCGGATAATAGGTATCGGCATCGCAAGTCGCGACGAACAAGCTTTCCACGAGCGACAAACCGGCTGCGAGAGCCGCGACCTTCCCGGGGCGCGGTTCTGCGATGATGCGCGCATCGCATCGGAGCCCTTGCAGCGCGGCCCGCGCGATTTCTAGGCTTCCGTCCGTGCTCCCGTTATCGACCAGGACGAGGTCGAACGGGCAGGATTGTGCCGCCAGGCTCGCAAGTGTGAGCGGGAGAAACTCGCGTTCATTGTGGAAGGGGAGCAACAGTGTCCAGCGTCGGCTTTCGCTGGATACCGCTTCGCCGTTCGCCGGAACGGCCCAGTTCTTCGTCACGCTTCTGGAACTCCTGCTCCCCGTTGAGAGGGCCCGATCTTTACGGAATGTGTCTCCTCTGTGTCATCTGGGCGGGAATTCAGTCAATACCGGACACCCGCCCGATGACTCGGGCAAGAGACGCCACCGCCCTTTCGGAGGAACGGGCAAGCCCTGTTTTCCGGGCCGCCGAAGGCCGCGATTGGATTGCCTGAGCAGGCGCGTCGCGACCGGCAGTGCCTCGCGCACAGTCCCGACATCGTCGCTGGAGCCATCGTCGACGACGATAATGTCCAGGAAAGAATGTCCCTGCCGCAGGACCGAGCCCATCGCGTCGGCGAGGAAAGCGGCGGAACTACAGGTCGGGATGATCACCGTCGGCAGCGGCGCCGATCTTCACCTTTGTCTCTAACCTTCATCATCGGTCCGAAACGGCTGATTCCGCCGTGGCCGCAGGAAATCAAATGACGCCGATGACCGGAGGATTTGGCGAAAGTGACACGGACCGCCCCGGCCGCGGCTGATGTTGGTACTCGTCACCGTCGCCACGAAGCCCATGGCTTCGCGTCCGCGGGGCCGCCCGGCCGCCAGGGGCTACTGGCGACGAAGTTGGCCGAACGTGTGGCCCGTCCAGCGTTTCAATGCCCGCCTCAGATTGGCAGTATCGCTGAAGCCGACCTTCGAGGCGATGTCGTCGGCGCTCATTCGGGTCGTCTGGACGAACCGGAGCGCGAGCATCTTTCGTACATCGTCGATGATGTCGCAGAATCGACTGTTCTCGCGCCGCAACCGTCTGCGCAAGGTGCGCTCGGACATGCCCATCAACTCTGCGACCGAGGGCATGGTGAAGGGCTGGCTGGGCGACTTCGTCAGCAGCCGGGAAATCTCGTCCGCCAAGCCCGAGCTCGCGGTCGCCCGGCCGAGAAGCTCGTCGCAGGTCTCCTCCAGCCACGCATGGCTCAGGCGGTTGGCGAAGCGCGGGACCTGGCTAAGGAGATCGGCCGGATAATGGAGCTGGTGGGCAGCTCCGCCGAACGTGCACGGACAACCGAGCGCGAGCGCGTCACGGGTGGAGCTGTTGCGGTCCGGCAATCCGAATAACGCCTTCAGCGGCCGGACATCGGCTCCGGCGATATCCCGAAAATGCGTCACGGTCATCATCATCTGCTGTCGCACGATGAAGTCGCGGACTTCGTTGCTCATCGCCGATCGGTAGATTTCGCTGAACTCCCAGATCGCGAGCTTCCCTTCCGTGCCCCAGCTCATGTGCAGCATCGGCGTCGCAAGGAGATGATAGCGGATTGCGAAATCGCAGAAGTCGCGCACCGTCGGCGAGGACATCAGGGCGTAGCCGTACATTCCGTACGCGGGCAGATGAAGGCGGGAGCCGACGTCGAAGGCGACCGACGAATCTGCCCCGGCGGACACGATATTCTCGCAGGCGGCGATATAGTCGGCGATCGATGTCATGACGTGCGGGTCGTGGATCTCGGCGGGGCTCAAGCCCGTGCCCGCAAGCGCGGTCTCGGCCGCGATCCCGTGATCCGATGCGGTGTCGACCAAGGTGGCGATCTTGTAGGGCGCGAAGATCTTCCGCTGCAGCAGCGGCAGGTTCGAGGCGTCGGAAGTGACGCGTTCGAAACCCTTGGTTGCTCGCTCGCCTTGCGTGGCGTTTCCGGCCAAGTCGTTTCCTCTCCTGTCCGGTAAAGACATATTTTTGTCCGTGAAGGAACTCAACCGGCTCGCTGGCGCGGGCTAGACTGAGCCGTCGACTGCTGAGGAGAGCGGCGGAACCTCGATGCGCCATGATCTGTTCATCTGCAGGGTTCCCCGCTCTGGCGCGAGGCAGCGGTGCGCTTGATCGCGGCCTCGGCAGCGACGGCGCGAACGCCCGCTGGCGTCGCTCGATCTGCCATTGAAGCCGAAGCAGCAGCAGCGGGAGGGGGGCTGGACGGGCGCGCCGTTCGCCAGTTGCTCCAGGGTGCGGTCCTCAAGGGGGCCGACCCTGCGGCGGTTCTGAAGACGGCGGCCATCGATTCCACGGTGTACGGAGATCACCGGCGTGCAATCGATGGGCGTGCCCTGGTCCGGCTGATCCGCAGCATCCAGTTCGCGCTCGACGACGTTTACCTTGGCTTCTTCGCGCAGAACTGCCGCATGGCTCTCGAGACCGAACGTTTGCTTTCCTTCCTTCATTGCACCACGTTTGGCGAGGCTCTTCGGGTGAGCATCCGCTTCACCGCCGCAATGTCCGCCGATGTCGGCCCCGACATCAGCGAGGAGCATGGTTCGGGCCTCCAGCACATTTGCAAATATCAGACGGTCGAGGGTGTCGATCGCGATATCCTGGTCTGGATCAGGTTCGTCTGGATCTATCAGTTCTTCAGCTGGCTCATCGGCCGGCCGCTCAGGCTTCGCGCGGTTTCGCTACGCGCACCGCGACCGGTCCAGGACAATGGCTTCGACAGGTTTGCCCTGTTTCGCTGCCCTGTGCACTTCAACGCGCCGGTCGATGCATTGTCCTATGACTGGAACGATCTCACCGTCCGGCCGGTTCGCAACTCGATCAAGGACTATGAGGATTATTATGCCGGGGAGCCCGACTGGTTCGAGATCCCGGACCAGGGCCCGAGTTGGCGCGAGCGGACCAAGCAGATCCTGATCGATTTGCAGCGAGCGGGGCTGTGGTCGGCGCCGATCGAGCTGGTCGCAACCCGGCTGAGGACCCGCCCGCGACGCCTCAGGCAAGACCTGGCTCTCGAGGGGGAGAACTTCCAGGACATCAGAACCCGACTGCGGGGCGAATTGGCGGCAGCCTATCTGCTCGCCAGCGACATGCCGATCACCGAGATCGGTTTCGCTTTGGGCTTCAGCGAGCCGGGCAGCTTCTCGCGTCAGTTCTGCGCGTGGGCCGGGCTGTCCCCGTCGACCTATCGATGTGCCAATCTGACCAATCCGGGAATGGTGGCGTCGGCGACCGCACTGCTGAAGGAGCGGCGGCCAGGCTAGCGGGCAATCGAGCCTGTCAATTCTGTCAAGTTGCAGCGGTCAGCCCTGTCATTGCCTGTCCGGCATTCTGAGCGATGATTTGTCTGTCGGTCGGGACGACAGAAACCCGGACGCACGATCTGATGATCGAGGGGAGATGTCATGAACGGTTCGAAGCGGACTCGTCGGCGCGCCATGTCGTTGCGTGCCACTGCATTGGTCGGAGCATGCCTGGTTCCTTCGCAGCTTCTGGCGCAGGCTCAGCCGCCACAAGGGAGTACTCCGAATGCACCAGTGAGCAACACGGGCAAGAACCAGTCTTCTACCGGCGATGACAGTCAGGAGATCGTCGTCACCGCGGAGAAGCGGCCGGAAGGGCTGCAGAACATCCCCATTGCGATCACGGCGGTGTCCGGACAGACGCTGGAAAAAGCCGGCATCGTGCAGGTCGGAGATCTGACCCAGCTCGTCCCCAGCCTCCAGTTCGGGACGCGGTCCACCAACATCTTCATCGCATTGCGCGGTATCGGCCAAGCCGGCCAGGATATCGGCAGCCAGTCGGGCGTGACTGTCTCGCTCGACGGCGTGCCGCTCCTCAATCAATTCCTGATGAATCCCGCTTTTCTCGACGTGCAGCGGGTCGAAGTGCTTCGAGGCCCGCAGGGAACTATCGAGGGCCGCAACGCGACCGGCGGCGCGATCAACATCTACAGCAATCCACCGGTCGACCGTGAGGAAGGCGAGATGGAGGTGACCGTCGGGGACTACGGCCGCGCCGGTCTCAAGGGATTCGTCAACCTCCCCCTAACGGACCAGCTGGACGGCCGCCTGTCATTCCAGGTGGAGCAATCCAACGGCTGGCTCAAGAACGGCTGGCTTCACACGACCAATGAAAGCACCGATCTTGCGGAGGCCCGAGGCCAATTGCTGTTCAAGCCGTCGAGCTCCTTCTCGGTTCGCGCCCTGGTCGATTACACCAGGGACAACGGTGACCCGCAATTCGCAATGATCCTCGGTCGAGCCGATCCGAATATCCCGACCCCGGTCGAGCTTCCCGGATATCCGTATCCGGTGAATAACATCCAGGACCTTACAATCTACCAGGACCAGCCGAACCAGCGCAGGGTCGAGGACTTGAGGGCGACCGTAATCGCCCGGTGGGACCTGGGCCCAAGCACGACGCTCACGTCGACGACGGGCTTCATCCGGCATGACATCAAGCTGTTGAACATCGACGTCGATGCCACTCCGGCACCGACGTCCTATTTCCCTTACCTCGGCCTCAACGCAAAGCAGCTTACCCAGGAACTGACGCTGACGACCGACCTCGGCAGTCGGGCGGACCTCGTCGCCGGCCTGTTCTACATGCACGGCATATCCAGCGAACCGCTTTATCTGACCTTCGGGACCCTGGTGAACTATCTCGTCTACTTGCCGACCGAGAAGCTGGATTCGTACGCCGGCTACGCGGAATTCCGCTATCACCTCACCGACAAGCTTCGCGCGACCGTGGGCGGCCGCTACACGCGCGACGACAAGTCGTACAAGATGGACGCGACCGCCGGCGGGTTTCCCGCCTTGCTGGCCGCGAAGAACCACTGGGGCGCGTTCACGCCCCGGTTCGCGCTCGACTACACGCCGAACGACAATTCCTTGATCTATGCGAGCGTGTCGCGGGGCTTCAAGTCGGGCGGGTTCAACACACTTGGCGACATCACGCAGCCAGTGAACACGTTCAACCCGGAATATGTCTGGAACTATGAAACGGGCATCAAGGCGGCGCTCTTCAACCGGAACCTGAGACTGGGGCTGACCGGCTTCTATTCCGACTACACCAACCTTCAGCAAACCGTGTTTGTCATCAACGAACAGACGCAGGTGCGCTTTCCCAAGGTGCTGAACTCGGCGGGCTCGAAGATCAAGGGCATCGAGCTTGAGGCCCATGCCACCCCCGTGCCTCGCTTGATGTTTGTGGGTTCGCTGACCCGGCTGTGGGCGAAATACGGCTTCTTCTGCAACGCCAATCCGCTCTATCCCAACCTGCCGACCTCTCCGACATGCGTCGGGCAGACGGTCAATGGCCAGCCGGTTGCTCCCGGTTCGCAGAACCTCCAGGGCAATCTGCTGACCCAGGCCCCCAAATGGCAGTTCAGCCTGTCCGGCCAATATACCGTGCCGATCTCAAGCCGGCTGGGGATCACCGCCCGCGCCGATTACAAATGGCAGAGCCGGGTCTATTTCGACATCTACAATACGCCGCTGAATTCGCAGGGCGCCTATGGGCTGCTCAATGCTTCACTCACCATCGGTCCGCCGAGCGGAGCATGGAGCCTCATGGTGTGGATGCGCAATGCCTTCGACAAACGATATGTCAGCCAGGCGAACGTGTCGCCGGGGGTGAATCCGTCCCTGGTCGGGTCGATCGGTGCGCCGCGATTGTTCGGGGCCACCCTCAGCGCCCGCTTCTGAAGTAGCGCGAGTTCGTTGCCTACCTGGCCACTGGCAGCAGGCGTGGGGGCAGCTTATAGCCCTCCGGACGCGTCCGGCCTTAGGTCACAATCTCGCTCCTCCCGGGACGTCCGCCGGTCATGACAGTGTCGAAATATGAACGCCCTCGGGAGGATTATGTCCCCCAGCTCAAGCTCTATCGCGATTGGCTGGCCGGCGAGCGGGGCATGACCTTTGAGGACTATCCGGCATTGTGGAGATGGTCGACAAGCGACCTTCCCGCATTCTGGCGGAGCATCTGGGATTATCACGGGCTTCGCTCGCCGACGCCGATTGCCTCGGTGGTGGACGGCACCATGCCCGACGCCATCTGGTTTGCGGGCGCCCACGTCAATTATGCCCGCCAGGTCTTCTGTCATGCGGACCGGGCGGATGCGGCAGGCCAGCCGGCGATCATCTTCGAGAACGAAGACGGGACCGTCACGCAAATCACCTGGAACGAGCTCCGGCGCCGGACCGCCTCGCTCGCGCTCGAGCTTCGACGGCTCGGCATTGGCCGTGGCGACCGGGTCGCAGCCTATCTTCCCAATATTCCCGAGGCGGTCATTTCGTTGCTGGCCTGCGCGAGCCTCGGGGCGATCTGGACGATCTGCTCGCCCGACATGGGGACGCCGGCGGTGCTCGATCGCTTCCGCCAGACGCGACCCAAAGCACTGATCGCGGTGGACGGGGTACGCTATGGCGGCAAAGCCATCGACCGGTGCGCCGCGGTGGGCGAGATTCGCTCCGGCCTCCAGAGCCTTGCGGCGACGCTGGTGATCACGACCGGCAACGCCGCCGGCGAGATCGCAAACGTGCTCGATTTTGCAATTGCCGAGGCGCGTGACGACGAGGCCGTCGAAGCCTTCGAAGCGGAGTGGCTCCCCTTCGACCACCCGTTGTGGATCCTCTATTCGAGCGGGACGACCGGGCTCCCCAAGGCGATCGTCCACGGTCATGGCGGCGTCATCATGACCTGCAGCGTCGGCAACATGCATCTCGATATCGGGCCGAGCTACCTTCCGAACAATCATGGCGAGCGGTTTCACTGGTACAGCGCCACCGGCTGGGTGATGTGGAACATCCAGGTTGGCGCACTTCTCGGCGGGACGACGATATGCCTGTTCGACGGATCGCCGAAAGGCGCGCCGGGCGGAGCAGGCTGGGAGACGCTGTGGAGATTTGCCGCCCGACACGACGTGACCTGGTTCGGCGGCGGGGCGGCCTTCTTCAGCTCTTGTCGCAAGGCCGGGCTGGCGCTCGATTCCACGAGCGGTCTCGGCCGCATTCGCGCGCTCGGCAGCACCGGCTCCCCACTTCCCGCGGATGTCCAGAAATGGGGAACGGAGCTGTTCGCCGGCATCGGAACGAAGGACATCTGGTGGTGCAACATATCGGGCGGCACCGACGTCGTTGCAGCCTTCCTGTCGGGAAATCGCGAGCTGCCCGACACACCGGGACGGCTCCAGTGTCGTCAGCTCGGGGCAGCGGTCGAGTCCTGGGACGAAGAAGGCCGGCCGCTTGTCGGGCAAGTGGGAGAGCTCGTCTGCACCAAGCCCTATCCAAGCATGCCATTGTTCTTCTGGGGCGACGAGGACGGCAGCCTGTATCGATCAACTTATTTTGACGCGTGGGAGGGGATCTGGAGGCACGGCGACTGGCTTACGGTAGAAGCGGACGGGAGCTGCATCATCAGCGGCCGCAGCGACGCCACGATCAACCGGCATGGCCTTCGCATCGGAACCGCCGAGATCTACGCCGCGGTGGAAGTTCTGCCGGAGGTTTTGGATACGCTCGCCATCGACGTCGAGGACGGCTCCGGTGACAGCAGGATCCTGATGTTCGTCGTCCCGCGGGGGCAGAACCTCGACCACGCGCTCGAGGCGCGAATTGTTGCAGCCATTCGCGCCTCGCTCTCCCCCCGGTTCGTCCCCGACCTGTTCATCCAGGCGCCGGCAGTCCCCCGAACCCTTTCCGGCAAGAAGCAGGAGCTGCCGATCAAGCGGCTGTTCCAGGGCTGGCCAGCGACGCGGGTCGTCAACCCCGATTTGATCGAGAATCCGGAGGTGATCCCCTGGTACCTCGATCAGGCCCAGAGGTGGCGTGACGCGTTCAGCGGCTCGGAGGAGCAGGCTCGGGGCGACAGATGCGGCGGGACCCCGGCGACGAGTAGCGACGATCAATCCTCTATTGGTACGGAGACCATCCGATGACTGCGCGCCCACCCGGCCCGGGAGACGCCTCGCTGTTCAAGGTGGCCTTGACTGCGGGGGCGGGGGCGACGATCGAATGGTACGATTTCTTCGTCTACGGAACCGCGGCCGCGCTGGTTTTTCCGAAGGTCTTCTTTCCTGCGAGCCTGTCGCCCCTGGTGGCACAATTGGCGGCATTCAGCACGTTCGCGGTGGGCTTTATCGCTCGTCCGTTCGGCGGCGTCATATTCGGCCATTTCGGCGATCTTCTCGGTCGCAAGAGGGCGCTTCTCGTCGCACTCATGACGATGGGAATAGCAACTACCGCGATCGGATTTCTTCCGACCTATGCGCGTGCCGGAGCGTTTAGCCCGCTGTTGCTGGTGATCCTGCGGTTCGTCCAGGGAATCGCGGTTGGGGGCCAATGGGGCGGAGCTGCCCTCCTGGCGATCGAGAGCGCGCCGAACGGGCGCAGCGGCTATTATGGCAGCTTCGTCCAGATCGGCGTTCCGCTGGGCGTCGTGCTGGCCAACATCGTGTTCTTCGCGATGGTCGCAGCCTTCCCCGGCCAATCCCTCGAACAATGGACGTGGCGCGTGCCGTTCGTGCTCAGCATCGTCCTCGTGTTCATCGGGATCTACATCCAGACGAGGCTCGAGGAATCGGCCGAGTTCGAACGCGTCGTCAAGGCATCGGAGTCCGTCTCACCCGGAGCGCGGAGGTCGCCGATCCTTCAGGTCCTGGCGCGCCATCCTGCGAAAGTCGCGCTGGCGGGAGGCGCGTTCATCGCGTCGAACACCTGTTTCTACGCCGCGATCGCCTATGCCGTCGCGTATGGCGACAAGGTCCTGCATCTCCCCCGCAACGTCATGCTCGGATGCGTCGTGGTGGCGAGCGTGGTGATGATTCCGGGCCTGCTCTTCTTCGGTTCCCTCTCGGATCGATTGGGCAGGCGAAATCTGTTCATGGCGGGGGCTGCTCTCACGGGCCTCTGGTCCTTCGCCTTCTTCCCGCTCCTCGAGACACGGGTCTATGCCGATGTGCTTGTCGCGCTGACCGTGGAGCTTCTTTGCCTGAGCGTGATGTACGGCCCGCAAGCGGCGCTGTTCGCCGAGCTGTTCCCGGTCGAGCTACGCTATTCGGGCGCCTCGCTCGGATACCAGTTGGGGGCCGTGATCGGCGGCGGCTTCGCGCCGCTCGTCGCGACCGCGCTCTATGCCCAATATGCCTCGACGCTACCGATCTCGATCTTCCTGTTCGCAGTCTGCTGCGTGTCCCTCGTCTGCACCCATTATCTGACCAGGACCGTCCGCTCATGAAGTACTCAGCCATACGGCGTTGTCGCCGGCTTTCGAAGTTCGCAAAGTCGGTGGCCGTCCTCGCGCTATTCTCCTTGCCGTCGATTGCGGCCGCGCAAGCGCCGACGCCCTCAGCGGCCGGCAGGTGCGGCGAGCTCACGCATCTCCGACTGCCCGGCACGACGATCGAGAGTGCTACCCTGGTCCAGGACCCGGCAGCGACTTTCAGGCTCAAGAGCCTGTCCGACCTTCCGCCGTTCTGCCGAATTGTCGCGCATGTTCAGTCGGCACCGGATTCCGATATCGGCGTGGAGATCTGGCTCCCCATCCAGGGATGGTCCAGGGTATTCCATGGCAATGGCAACGGTGGCTTCGCCGGCATTCTCCAGGGCGGCTATGGCAGCATGGTCGCTGGCCTCAGACGCCGCTACGCGACCGCGACGACGGACACCGGAACGGCGCCGGCAACGCCGTTGGAAGGCGATGTGCTGATCGGTCATCCGCGCAAGTGGAAGGACTGGGGACGTCTCTCGACGCATGTGATGACCGTCACCGGCAAGAGCATTGCCGAGGCCTTCTACGGCCAGAGCATACGCCGATCCTATTATACCGGCTGCTCGACGGGCGGTCAGCAGGGCCTCATCGAAGCGCTCTATTACCCGAAAGACTATGACGGCATCCTGGTCGGAGCACCGGTCGTCAATCGAACCTGGGGCCACGCCGCGGTCGTGTGGGATTATGCCGCCGCGCATCGCACCCCCGCGAGCTTCCTCACGGATGCCAAGCTGAGCCTGCTGAACTCTGCATCGACCCGCTATTGCAACGCTCATGGCTACGGCCTCGTTGGTGACGCGTTCATCACCGATGCCTTGGCATGCCGTTTCGATCCTCAGCTGATTGCCTGCAAGGGAGCCGCGTCGGATCAGTGCTTGACCGAGGCCGAGGTCGCGACCGCCCGCGCCTTTTACACCGGTCCCACTAATCGCGCCGGCCGCCCTCTCTTCTTCGGCTGGCCGGCTGGAAGCGAATCGCCCGCTCGCTTCGGTTGGTCGTTCCTCGAAACCGCGGACAATGGCGAACCGCAGTTCGGCGGCCTCTTCAAATGGGTGTTCGGCGCTGACTGGGACTGGCGGCGCTTCGACGTCGATCGCGATATGCCGGTCGTCGATGCGGCTCTCGGGCCGGATGTGAACGATGCCACCCGGGGAAGCCTGCGCGCCTTCGTAGCAGGCAATGGCAAGCTGATCATTTATCACGGCCTCGCGGATTCCCTGGTGCCGCCAGCCCAAACCGTGGCCTTCTATCAAAGGCAGGCAAGGCAATTGGGTGGAATGTCGAAACTGCGGCGGGCCGCGCGGCTCTTCATGGTCCCGGGAGTCATGCATTGCGGTGGAGGGCCGGGTCCGGATTCGTTCAATTCGTCGCTGGGGGGGCTGCCGCCGCCGCCAGTGCAGGACTCGCGCTACGACTTGCTCGCGGCTCTGGTCGACTGGACCGAAAAGGGGATCGAACCGTGGCGCGTGATCGCGACGAAATTCGATAGCGGCGAGCCGGCGAAGATCGCCTTTCAGCGACCGATCTGTGCCTATCCGGCCAGCGCCCGATACAAGGGGAGCGGCTCGATCACCGATGCAGCGAATTTTACATGCATCGGCGCGACCGGAAGCAGTCAGGGGATCGGCAGAAATTAGATCCAATCGTCATTTTCGCTCTACGTGGGAGAGTCCGCGTTGCTGCACGGTCTAAGCCTGGCGACATCTCTTATTCGGGGTCGGATGCTACTTCCCTGAAACGAGACAGGAACCCGTTCACGTCATCGGCGTCCGGCCGCGGTGCGATAACGGGCATTGCGAGAGGATGGATGAATTCCAAGCTCCATCTGACATCGTGCGCAACCAGATTTTCGGGTCCCGGCATCAGGTGAAGCCTTTAAGCTCTCGCAAGCCGAATTGACCTTTCCATTTGTCGGACTAAAAGCTGGTTCAGCGCACGCCTGGCGAGCGCGGACCGAATGGAGCGTTCGAAGGGAGGTTTGCCATGGGGCCAATGACCGGCATGAGGAACGTACGGCATTCGGTCCGGCGGTTTATCGCGATCCTCGCCGCGCTCGCGAGCGCCATGGTGCTGGCCACGACAGCTCAGGCACAAGCCGACAAGATGACTCCGATCCCGACTCCCGCGCAGCCCAATGCGATCGTGCTCGGAACCGGTCCGCTGCCGGGCGCGACGGCGCCGGAATCCTGGCACAAGCAATATGGCAGCCTCTTCGCGCGCAACGTCACCATCGCGACGCTCACCCCCTATCTTCCCGATCCGGCGAAGGCGACCGGCACCGCCGTCATCGTCGCGCCGGGCGGCGGCTTCCGCACCTTGTCGATGGAGAATGAGGGGTCCGACGTCGCCCGGGCGCTGGCCGCGCGGGGCGTCGCCGCCTTCGTGCTCAAATACCGGCTCGTCCCGACGCCGCCGGACATGCCCGGCTTCGAGCGCTCGATGCGCGAGATGTTCTCCGGCGCCTCGCGGCCGCCGCCGATGGACGCGGCGCAAGCAGCGGCCAGCATCGCGCCCCAGCTTGCCGATGCCCGCGCCGCTTTCGCGCTGGTCCGGCGCCGGGCGGCGGAATGGCACGTCGATCCGGCGCGCGTCGGCATGGTCGGCTTTTCCGCGGGCGCGATGCTGACGCTGGCGACCGCGCTCTCCGGCAACGACGCGAAACCGGCTTTCATCGGCATCATCTACGGCCCGCTGGCGGCGGTGACGGTGCCGGCCGATGCACCGCCGATGTTCGTCGCCCTCGCCGCCGACGATCCCTTCTTCGGGAACTCGGGAACCGGGCTGATCGACAGCTGGAAGGCGGCCAGGCGGCCCGTCGAGTTCCATCTCTACGAGCAGGGCGGACATGGCTTCGGCATGTATCCGAAAGAGACCACCAGTACCGGATGGTTCGACGCCTTCGCGAGTTGGATGCGGATGCACGGCTGGCTGAAGCCAGCGCATTAGGGCGATTTTCCAGTCAGGCCCCCGTTCAGCGCGAAGGCGCCGTCGCATCCGAAATCGGTCAGTGACTGTCCCGCGGCAGTCCCTTCGTCTGCGCAATGCGCTGGTAACGCTCCGAACCCTCGAGGATCGCGCCGGTGTCCAGCTGGCCGACAACCGCGCGCTGGATTTCCTGCCACGGCGTCTGCGAGGCCGGATAGGCGATAGCCGCCGCCGCCTCGAGCAGCGACCGGCGGCGCTCGGCAAGCTCGTCGTCGGAGATCAGCACGTCGACGCGTGCCCTCGCCCAGGTCGATGCGCACGCGGTCGCCGGTGCGCAGCAGCGCCAGGCCGCCCACCGGCGGCCGCTTCGGGCGAGGCGTTGAGGATCGAGGGCGAGCCCGACGTGCCCGACTGGCGGCCGTCGCCGATGCAGGGCAGCGCGTGCACGCCCTCGCGGATCAGATAGGCGGGCGGGCGCATGTTCACCACCTCGGCCGCGCCCGGATAGCCGATCGGGCCGGCGCCGCGCATGAACAGCAAGCGTGTCGCGCGTGATGTCCGAGCGCGGGATCGTCGATGCGGCGTGGTAATCCTCCGGCCCGTCGAACACCACCGCCGGCCCTTCGAAGGCGTCCGGGATCGTCGGGGTTGGACAGGTAGCGCGTCGCGGAACTCGTCGCAGATCACGCTGGTCTTCATGATCGCCGCGTCGAACAGATTGCCCGCGCAGCACGATGAAGCCGGCCTCCTCCTTCGAGCGGCCGGTCGAACGGACGGATCACCTCCTCGTCCTCGATCGCGGCGTCGCGGCAATTGTCGCCGATGCGTGCGGCCGTTGACGGTCAGCGCGTCCTCGTGGATCAGGCCCTGCTCCATCAGCTGGTCGACCACCGCGGGCACGCCGCCGGCGCGATAATAGTCCTCGCCGAGATATTCGCCCGCCGGCTGCAGATTGACCAGCAGCGGCACCTTGTGGCCGTAGTTCTGCCAATCCGTCGAGCGTCGAGCTCGACGCCGATGTGGCGGGCGATCGCGGCGAGGTGGATCGGCGCGTTGGTCGAGCCGCCGATCGCCGAATTGACGACGATGGCGTTGAGGAACGCGTCGCGGGTCAGGATGTCCGACGGCTTCAGGTCCTCGCGCACCATCTCGACGATGCGCTTGCCGGTCCGATAGGCGATCTCCTGCCGGTCGCGATAGGGCGCCGGGATCGCGGCCGAGCCGGGCAGCGACATGCCGAGCGCCTCGGCCAGGCGTGTTCATGGTCGTCGCCGTGCCCATCGTGTTGCAGTAGCCGGTCGACGGCGCCGAGGAGGCGACCAGCCTGATGAAGCCGCTCGTAGTCGATCTCGCCCGCCGCCAGCATCTCGCGCGCCTTCCAGACGATGGTGCCCGAGCCGGTGCGCTCGCCCTTGTGCCAGCCGTTGAGCATCGGCCCGACCGACAGGGCGATCGCCGGGATGTTCACCGTCGCCGCCGCCATCAGGCAGGCCGGCGTGGTCTTGTCGCAGCCGATGGTCAGCACCACGCCGTCGAGCGGATAGCCGTACAGCACCTCGACCAGGCCGAGATAGGCGAGGTTGCGGTCGAGCCCGGCGGTCGGCCGCTTGCCGGTCTCCTGGATCGGATGGACCGGGAATTCGATGCGCGATGCCGCCCGCCTCGCGGATGCCTTCGCGCACGCGCTCGGCCAGCACGAGATGGTGGCGGTTGCAGGGCGACAGGTCGATGCCGGTCTGGGCGATGCCGATGATCGGCCTGCCCGACTGCAGTTCCTCGAGGCTGAGGCCGAAGTTCAGGTAGCGCTCGAGATAGAGCGCCGTCATGTCGATATTGTCGGGATTGTCGAACCAGGCGCGGCTGCGCAGCCTGAGCGTGGGGGACTGTGTCAGTCGGCCATGATGCGATCAGATCTGGAGCGTCAGGCGCGGCGGTCGAGAAGCGATAGACGATGCGGTGGTGATAGGTCTGGCCCGGATCGAGCCGCGCCGATCCGAACGCGGGCTGGTTGGGCGTGTCGGGGAAGACTTCTGCGGCTCCAGCGCGACGCCGTCGCCCATGCGATAGAGATGGCCTGTCTTGCCGATCAGCGGTGCCGTCGAGGAAATTGCCGGTGTAGAACTGCAGCCCGGGCTGGTCGGTCGAGCACTTCGAGGATCCGGCCGGAGCCGGGATCTTCCAGCCGCGCGGCCAGCTGCGGTTCGCGGTCTGGACACCGTGCGGTCGATCACGAAATTGTGGTCGTAGCCCTGCCCGATCACGATCTGCGGGTCGCGGCCGTCGCGGATGCGCGTCGCCGATGACGCGGTCGGGCGTGCGAAAGTCGAACGGCGTGCCGGCGACCGGAGCGGATCTCGCCGGTCGGGATCAGGGTGGCGTCGACCGGGGTGTAGCGTCGCGGCGGGAATGGTCAGGCTCTGCGTCGTAGACCGTGCGCCCGGCGGCCCTCGCCGGCGAGATTGAAGAAGCTGTGGTTGGTGATATTGACGATCGTCGGCTTCGTCGTGCGTCGCCTCGATATTCGATGCGTCAGCGCGTCGTGCTCGTCGAGCGTGTAGGTCGCGGTGCACCGTCAGCGTGCCGGGATAGCCCTCCTCGCCGTCGGGCCGTGACGTAGCGCAGAACCACGCTCGCATTTGCGCCGCCGCTGTAACGCCGGCGACCGTCCACAGCCGCTTGTCGAAGCCCTTGATCGCCGCCGTGCAGCGCGTTGGGGCCGTTGTTCGTCGCGAGCTGTAGGCCGTGGCCGTCGATCGTGAAGCCGGCCGGCCTTGATCCGGTTGGCATAACGGCCGACGGTGGCGCCGAAATAATTGGGAGCAAGCAGATAGCCCTTGAGGTCGGCATAGCCGAGCGTCACGTCCTCGACCTTGCCTGCTCGGTCGGGAACCGCCACCGACTGGAGGATCGCGCCACAGTTCAGCACCGTGACGCGCATGCCGCGGCCGTTGGTCAACGTGATCGCTTCGACGGCGCGCCCGTCCGGCAGGGCCCCGAATGGCGCGCGCCGCGCTTCCGCGGCCTTCGCCGCGCCCGCCAGCGCCGCCGCCGCGCAGATCAACCCCGCGCCCAGCCAACGGTTCATACATTGCTCTCCGAAACGATTGCGCGATGTTAGAGCGCCCGGTTGACGCTATCGCCCGCGTCCAATACTCCGACTAGAAAGCGAAGAGCAACCCCGCCGGGGCATGGTAGATACAGGGGAGAGGAACATCGCATGGCCGCCACAGGAACCGCCGCCCCACCCGCACCGCGCTACGGCCGCGCCCTGGCTTTGCTCGCGACCCTGTTCTTCATGTGGGGCTTCATCAGCGTCATCAACAACACGTTGCTGCCGCACCTGAGAAGCGTGTTCGAGCTCAATTATCTGCAGACGACCCTGATCGAATCGACCTGGTTCGTCGGCTATCTCGTCGCGTCGATTCCGGCGGCGAAGCTGATCGAGCGGATCGGCTATCAGCGCGCGCTCACCACCGGTCTGACGGTGATGACGATCGGGTCGCTGGGGATGGTCCTCGCCGCCAGCCTCCCCTCTTACGGCGTCACCCTCGCCTCCCTGTTCACGGTGTCGTGCGGCATCGCGCTCCTCCAGGTCGCGGCCAACCCCTATGTGGCGGTGATCGGCCCGGCCGAATTCTTCGGAATCGCGGCTGACCCTCGTGCAGGCCTTCAACACCACGGGAGACGTGCTCGCCGTCATATTCGGGCGCTACCTCATCCTCGCGCGCACCGCCGCCGGCACGTCCGCCGAGGGCGTGCAGCTCAGCCACGCCCAACGCATGGCCGACGCCCAGGCGACCGAGCTGCCCTATCTGATCGTCGCGATCGTGCTTGCGGTGCTCGCCGTGGCGATCGCCCGCGCCGCGCTTCCCGCGCTCGGCTCCGGGACTCAACGTGTCTCGGCCGAGGCGCGCAGGGGCCTGTCGCTGTTGCGACACCGCAACCTCGTGCTCGGCTGCGTCGCGATCTGCTTGTGCGTGCTGTCAGAGATCGGCGTCGGTAATCTCTTCATCAACTTCGCCTCGCAGCCGTCGGTCGCCGACATCACCCACGAGCAGGCCGCCTTCTATCTGACCTTCGTGTGGGGCGGGATGGCGGTCGGCCGTTTCGCGGGGGCCTGGATCATGCGCTACGTCGCCGCCGAAAGGGTGCTGGCGGCATTCGCGCTCATTTCGCTGGCGGGAGCTCTCGTCGCCACGTTCGTGCCCGGTCCGGTCGCGATGTACGGGCTGATCGTCGTCGGCCTCGGCAACTCGATCATGTTCCCGACGATTTTCGCGCTTGCGATCCGCGGGCTCGGCCCGCTTACCGAGGAAGGCTCGGGCCTCCTGATCATGGCGATCGCCGGGGGCGCGCTCGTCTTCATTCAGGGGAGCATCGCCGACCACTTCGGTATCCAGTGGGCATTCATCGTCACCGCTTTGTGCGCCCTCTACGTTTTGTTCTACGCTTTATGGGGCGCGAAGCCGACCAACGCACTTCCGCCCGAGCGGCTCGATCCGCCGGCGACCGGCGGCTGACCGACCGACGCTTTCCCTTGAAGCGCCTCCTGACCCTGTCCATCTCTGATCGATCACGCCGCCGGCTGAGCGGCAGGCTCTGGCGGGTCGACGAAAGGCACGCCAATGCCTTTGGTGCTTGGAAGGCATGGGCTCCCCGGAGGCGCCCGGTGCCGCGCAGATTGCGGCGCTCAAGCGCGCATCGCGGTTGAGGCCCGACGATCCGACGTGCCGACAACAGGATCGACCTGACGATACCCCGCCAGGGCGTGGTCCTGATCGAGCTGTCGCGCTGAGGGCTCTATCGGGTAGCGCCCCCGTCAGACCGGCTGCAGACCGTATTCGACGATCTTGCGGATCAGATCGCGGTGGCGCGGCAATCCGGCGCGCAGCCGCTCGGTCTGCGCCGCGTTCTCGCGCATCGCGCGCTCGTGCGAGCTTGGCGCCGCCGGCGATCGCCTCGGGCTCGACCTCGGTGCGGAAGCCCATGCCGTAGAGGACATACTGATAGCTCGCCGCCGGAAATACCTCCTCGAGCCGGTCGAATTCATCGTGAAACCAGGGCGGCTGGTATTTCCACAGCTGCAGCAGATCCTGCAGCCGGTCGGGCATCGGTTGCGGGATCAGCATTGTCGCGCCAGAAGGCGGTGTCGTCGCCGCTTGCGTCAGCACGTAGTGCAGCTTGAGGAAATCGATGATCCGGCCCCAGCGATAGATGCGTCGTCGTCGTTGAAGCGCGCGGCGACGATGTCCATCACCTCGCGGTTGGCGGGCATCTGCTCGGCGATCAGCTTGGCCGACAGTTCGACCAGCACGATGGCCGAGGATTCGAGCGGCTCCAGGAAGCCGGCGGCGAGGCCGACCGCGACGCAATTGTTCTTCCAGAAGGTCTCGCGATGCCGCCGCGGATCGGGATCTTGCGCGCCGGCAGATCTTTGGCCGCGGGCCCGAGATAGGCGCGCAATTCGCGCTCGCGCCTCGTCGTCGGTTGTGCCGGCTGGAATAGACATAGCCGACGCCGCGGCGGGTCGGCAGGCCGATGTCCCAGATCCAGCCGGCGGACTGCGCGGTCGAGATGGTGTGCGATGGCGATCGGGCTGCGTCGGCGTGCTCGTAGGGCACCTGCATCGCCAGCGCGGTGTCGCAGAACAGCACGTCGCTGCAGTCCTTGAAGCGGACGCCCAGCGCCTTGCCGAGCAGCAGCGAGCGAAAGCCGGTGCAGTCGACGAACAGATCGCCCTCGATCTCGCCCGCCTGCTCGGTGACGATGCTGCGTGATGTCGCCATTCTCGGCCAGGTTGACCTCGCGGACGTCGGCCAGGACATGGCGCACGCCCAGCTTCTCGGTGCAATGGCGCTGCAGGAAAGGCGCGAACTTGCCGGCGTCCAGGTGGTAGGCATAGTTGGCGACCGCCTGATATTCGGGCGTGGTGATCGTCTTGGGCGCCAGCCCGTCGTCGCACAGCGCGCCCTGCGGGCGTGACCGCGTCGCAGAAGCTGCGTGCCGGTCCCGTCCTGCAGCCAATGCGGCACCAGATTGACCTGCGTGAAGCCCTGCGGCAGCATCAGCGGATGATAATAAGCGTCATCCGTCGGCGCCGGTGGTCCAGCGGGCGAAGCTTGGCGCCCTGCTTGAAGGCGGCGTCGCAATGGCGGAACAAATCGGTTTCCGAGACGCCGATCTTCTCCAGCGTCGAGCGCAAGGTCGGCCAGGTGCCCTCGCCGACGCCGATGATCGGAACGTTGGGCGATTCGACCAGCGTGACCGAGAAGGCTGCTCCGGCAATCCGGCCCCGGTGCTTCGCCGGCAATCACCGCCGCGGTCAGCCATCCGGCCGGTGCCTACCGCCCAACGATTCACGATATTACTAACGCGGCGCATCAGCATGCGATCGGAGAGAAAGGAAAATGCCGGGGATCGTCCAACAGCCTGGACATCCCCGCCACAGGGCGAGGGAGCTGCGAGAAGTGGAAGCCGAACCCCAGCGCGTGTAGCGGCGTCCGTAGGTGTAGATGTCCAGCAGCTGATTCGATGAAGCGGCCATGCGTGCTGTAGTTGGAATTCTTGAGGTTGGTGCCCTCGCCGAAGACCGTGATGCGGCTGTTGACGTCGTAGCTTGCCGACGCGTCGATCTGCAGTCTGCTTGTCGACGTAGACCGGTTCGGCCCCGAAGGTGCCGCCCTGGCTTTGACCCAGCGCGAGCAGGTACGAGCCGCGCCAGTTGCCCGCGACGCGGACCTGGAAGCCGTGCTTGTCGTAGAAGGCCACCAGGTTCGCCGAATTGGCCAGACCGGTGATCGCGAACGCCTGCGCCGGAGATGTCCGCCGTGTTGAACTTGCGGTTGGTGTCGACCAGGGTCGCGTTCGCCTGGAAGCCGAAGCCCCTGTTGCCGAAAACATGCTGCCATGCGATTTCGAGGCCGCGAACCGTCGCGTTCAGGACCGTTCATCTTTCCGTTGACGTTGAATTGCGCCACCTGGCCGGTGATCGGATCGATGACGTTGTTGATCGTCCGGGTGGACACGCCGCCAACGATGAAGTTGGTCAGGTGCTTGAGAAACGCATCGATCGCGAAATAGGAGTTTCGGCCGTAATACCACTCCGACCGCCGCATCGAAGTTATCCGAGAGATAGGGTTTCAGATTCGGATTGCCGCCGGTTCCCGGCAGAGCGCCCCGTCGCAGCGAGCCAAGGTTCACGGTCGGCTTCAGATCGGCGAGGTTGGGACGCGTCAGCGTTCGCGACGCATCGAGACGGAAAATGAGCTGCGGTGTGATTTCCAGCTTCATGTCCACGCTTGGGAGCAAATAGTTATAATTGCTCGTGCCGGTGATGGTCTGAACCGTCGTCGTAAAGTTCGGGTTGAGAAGGGTCGGGTCGCCGGCGTTGACGGTGAGGCTGACCAAATTCTGGGCCTGAGCCTGCGTCGTCACGTGCGTGCCCTCGTCGCGAAGCCCGAAGTTCATGTGAAGCGGCATTCCGGCGATGTCCGCGTCGAAGCTCGCCCTCATGAACAGAGCGTAGGTCCTCTCCTTCACACCCAGAACGGAGCTCGCGTCGAACGCCGGAGCGGTCGAGCCATGACCGGTCGCTTCCAACGCCGCATAGACGGCATAGGGATTATAGACGAAGAAGCCCGGCGCAAGTCCGCTTAAATCATAGCCCGGAATGAAGCCCGTCGTGCTGATCGTCCCTAGATAAACACCGGCCGGAAGCGGAGAGATCGAATTGCCAGTACGGCCCGATGCCGGTCCGTAGCCCGAATAGAGGCCGAACACGCCGTTGGTGAACGTGTTCCAGTTCTGCTGGTAGAAGGTATCTTCCTTATACTGGCCGCCAAAGGTCAGTTTGAAATTGCCTCCGGTCCAAGTCCCGATGACCCGGGCCTGCTTCACCGCGTCGCTATTGTAGTTCTTGAAGCGCACGATGACGTGGGAGCCAACATCCGCATATTCAGTAACTGGGCAACGTCACCGGCCGGACCGATATCCTGGATGACGGCAAATCCTTGCTGCTCGGCCCGTTGATCTGCAGACCCGGTATTGGCGCCGAGGACGGTCGATTGGGAGCCGCCGGTCGAAAAGAAGGGCCCGGCCGGATCGGCATTCTGGCCGCCGTACCCGATGTCCATGCTGTCAGCGTAGCCGTCGTTATTCGGGTTCTCCACCGACTTTGAATAGGACGCATCGACATCGAACTTCAGATGTTCCGTGGCATCCCATTTGAGATTCGCGCCGACCTGATTGGTCTCGATGATCTGACGCGTCACTTTCGCGTTGAAGTCCATCGGCGTGCCGAACTGGTTGAAGTCGACAACCGTGCCATTGTTGTCGAGCTTGACGTTGCGCAGGTCGTCGCCGTTGAACCATGCGCCATAGCCATAGGTCGTCGAGTGAAGCACCTGACGGGTGAAATTGTCGTCGATCGTCAGAAGCACGCCGTCGGTCCGCTTCCACTGGATCGCGACGCGGCCGTCGATCCGCTCATCGTGGGTCGTGACCTGGTTGGCTACGGCCTGTTGCGGGAACCAGCCCAACACGGTCTTGTTCGCGGCGGTCAGGTCCGCCGCGGTGCAACTCGGCGTCAGCTGGCATTGGTAGAAGTGGTTGCCGATCCACCCCGGGATGTCCACCTGGTTGGTCGTGGTATCGTGCCGCGTATAGACGACGTCGGCCAGGATGCCGAAGGTGTCGCCTGCAAACGTATCCGTGAGCAGCAAGCCGGCGCTCGGCTCGACATCCTTGTTGCGCGACTGAAGCGAGCCGGAGCCGATCACCGTTGCGTGGAATCCCGGCGGTCGAACGGCTTTGGCAGCAGGACGTCGATCGTTGCGCCGATCGCGCTCGTCGAGAGGGTGACGTCAGGGGTCTTGTCGACGTTGATCTGGCCGACAAAGTCGGAGCCGACGGTCGTGAAGTCCACGTCTCGGCGGCCGGTGGCGGTCGAGATGTGACGACCGTCATATAGCGTATCGTTAAATCCGCCGCCGAACCCGCGAACGGTCACGCCGGTCGCGTCACCGCGAGGGCCGTCCCGCTGATCGACACGCCTGGCAGGCGCTGCAATGCGGATGCGACGTTCGAAATCCGGGAATTTACCGATATCTTCCGAGGAGATCGCGTCGACGATGCCTGGCGCCGAGCGCTTGACGTCCAGTTCGCGCTGCAGCGAGCCGCGGATGCCCGTGACGACGATTTCGCCGTTGTCGGGCGCCGGACCCTGGGTGGGCGCGGCAGCGCCCCTGTCCTGCGCGGCCGGGCCACGCTGCTTTGGCCGGTCGGCGCCGAGGCCGCATTGTCCTGTGCCGCCGCGGGCGAGGCAACGACAAGCGCGATTGCGCTCGAAGCCGCCGCAAGCAGGAACTTGCTTCCGATGGCGCGACGGTGAGCAAGCAACTCAAGTGTTAGCTTCGTCATACCCCCCCCCTTGTTCAGTCTCGGGTGGTAGGGGAAACGCCTCGCGACGCCCCATTACCACGGCAATTCACCGCGCTCACGAACCAGGGATGCGCCAAAGGCACAGTGCCGGCGCCGCTAATCCTCTCCCTGAAATCCGAATTATTTGCTTCGGTCGGGCCCATCGTTAACGCGAAAAGTTAGCGCTATCAAGAATTATTAGTCGGTGTATTTGAATGGGTTCGCGCGTTGCGTGGATTCGACCCCTCGTTGCGCGTTCCGGCTGTTGCTCCTTCAGGCTTGCATGTGCACATTCGAGCCAGGGAATTCAGAAATGGGCGACCACCTCGAATTGCTGAACAGCGATGCGCACGGGCAGTTGCGGATGCGGGCCAATTCCGGCGAGCCGCATCCCCATTTCGCGATGATCGTACTTAGCGAATTTGCAACAGCATCAAGTACTTGCCCGATTTTTCTGGCGAAGGATGCCGATACCGGAGAATTTTACGCCGGGGCATTGTTCGGCTTCGAGCCCGGCGAACTGCTCGTGGAAGGAGCATCTCGGGACGCCGTTTTCCACCCGCCCCGCCTGCCAAGCGAACATTCTCGGCTGCGATCATTCCCCAACGGCTCATCCTCGCTCTTCCCGGCGCCGTGGCGCTGTTCGAGGATGACGGTACGCCGAGTAATGCTTTGCGCCGGATTCAGAAGGTCATCGGCGAGCTGGCGGGGGGAATCGAAGCAACTCGCGACTTCGTGCGCGAGCTGCTGCGCCTCAGGCTCGTCGAGCCGATCGACATTTCCCTGAGTTTCGACGACGGCACGCAGCTTTCGCTGAACGGCCTGTACACCGTCAGCCGCGATGCGCTGGGCGGCTCTGGACGACGGCGCCGTCCTCGCGCTTTTCCGCTCCGGCTATTTGCAGGCGGCACTATGCATGAGCCTCTCGCTCAACCAGGTCCCGGTGCTCGCGCGGCGCCGCAATGAGCGGCTGACGGCCTGACGATGAGCTATTCGGCGCCTCCAACCTCCCCTTCAATTGACGAGATCGACCGGTTATTCTAGCGCACGAGCGGAGAATTCCGTCGCGAAGTGGCCGAACCGTGCCGGCCGGCGGTCTTCCGTGGCGCCTTCAGCGACTGGCCCGTCGTCCGGGCGGCCTGCGCGTCTTCGGCGGAGGGCGAACCTACCTCTTGCCAATTCGCCACCGACGCGCCGGCGGAAGTCTTCGTCGCCGACCCTTCGATTGCCGGCCGCTAAGCCTATGCCGACGATCTTGCAGGCTTCAATTTCGAGCGCATCCGGATCGATCTCGGAGGCGCGATAGACCGAATCCTGGCCGCCGCCGCGGTGCCCGGATCGCCAAGCGTCTATGTCGGCTCGCTTGAGACCGAGATCCATCTTCCCGGATTCGCAGCCGAAATCGGCTCGCCGCAATCCCTCCCTCGGTCGGGCCTCGAATCTCGATCGGAAATGCGTCGAACGTTTCCTGCCACAACGACACGTTCGACAATCATGGCCTGCGTGGTCGCCGGAAAGCGGCGCTTCACGCTCTATCCTCCGGAAGCCGTCGCCGATCTTTACGTCGGGCCGATCGACTTCACGATGGCCGGCCGCCCGGTCGGCCTGGCCGCCGGCTCGCCTCCCGGCGATGCCCGCTACCCGCAATTCGAGAATTGGCGCGATCGGGCGGCCGTCGTGGAGCTCGAGGCGAGCGACGCGCTCTATCTGCCCAAATTGTGGTGGCACCAGGTGGAAGCGACCGAACAATTCAACGTCCTCGTCAATTACTGGTGGGATGCGTTCCGGCAGGGGCCCGATGCGCCCACTCTGACGATGATGCTGGCGATGATCGCGATCGCGGAGCGGCCGGCCGCGGAGCGCGCGGCCTGGCGGGCCCTGTTCGACCATTATGTCTTTCGTCCCGGTGGCCACCCGCTCGCCCATCTGCCGCGGAAAGGCACGGAATCCTCGGGCCGCTGCGCGGCGAATTACGGGCGGATCAGGGCGACGGTGATGCAGGCGTTGCGCGGCGGCTGACTGGAAGCCGTTTCCTCGAAGCGGCGCTCATCGCGCCTCGGCGATCGGAAATTCGTAGATCGAAGCTGAGATGGCCGGCACGGTCAGCGATCGTGCGAGCGCCGGAATCCGCGACGCGGCGATCCTCACACCGGGCGCCGCCCCCAGCCTGTTGATCGCCTCTAACGAAACGCCGTCACCCGACAGCAAGTCCCGAATGCGCAATCGAGAGGGCGCGACGATCGACCATCAGCTGCTGCGGGCGGAAGTCCGTTGACCACGCCGATGCGCAGTGCCTTCCGTCCGGCTGATGCCAGCAATGACGTCGAGCGGCCAGTGGCGCTCCCGCCTTCACCTCGGAATGGTCGATGCCGACGGGCATAAAGGGGTCGAGCTGCGGCGATTGCCGTCGATCGCCACCGGCATCGTTCCCGCGCCGAAATGCTCGCCGTAAAGCCTGAATACCATGCCCGTGCTGTTCATCGCGGAGGCGGTGGGCGTGATGTCCATCGTCGGCGCGCCCGTCGTGAACGCGCTATCTTCAGGAATCGGTGTGGCGGAGCATCTCCTGCTCACCCTTTAAGCCTCACATCGACAAACGGGTGTCCTCGAGCGCGAGCTCGATCAAGGTGCGCATCGCCGCACTGGCGGCCTCGGGATCGCCCGCCGCGATCGCGTCGCACACCCGGATATGGTCGGGCAACGGATCGCGCGGCAAGGTCCGCGCGCGCTGCTTGAACTGCGTCGACCAATGGACCGCGGCGCCGATGGTCGCGCCAAGCGAGATCAAAGCGTCATTATAGGTCGCGCGCAGCAGGGCCTGGTGAAAGTCGCGGTCGGCGGTACGGCCTTCATTGGTGGCAAGCGTGTGGCGGCGCATCCGCGCAAGCGCGTCCTTCATCGCCTTGATGTCGGATTTTTCGCGGCGCTCGGCCGCGAGCCTGGCAGCGGCCGGTTCGACGATGGCTCGAACCTCGAAGACGTCGCGCACCAGCGCGATGTCGGGCTCGCCGGTGAACGCCCAGGCGAGTACGGCCGGATCGAGCAGATTCCACCGGCTGCGCGGCAGGACGCGCGTACCCGCCTTCGGGCGGCTCTCGACCAGGCCCTTGGCGGTGAGGACCTGCACCGCCTCGCGATAGGCGCTGCGCGAGACGTCCAGCGCCTCGGCGTTCTCGACCTCGCCGGTCAGGCGTTCGCCGGGCGCGATCCGGCCGGATACGATCGCGCTGCCCAGATAATGGGCGACGGCGCCGCGCAGGCGCCGCCCCGATCCTCTCGCCGCCCTGGTCGAGCCGCTTACCCCGGGTTCCAGAGGCTTCGGGCCGTCTCCGCGCTGGGTTGCGTCGTCCAGTATCCCTCTCCTCGGCGCCTTCCCTCAGCAAGATTGCACGCAAATGCAAGGTCGCGTTTGCAGCGCGTCCCGGATCGTTGAGAGTTTCGGCGGCGCACAAGACCGATTCGATGCGCATGTTCCTCGAGGCATCGAGGGGCGGAAAACCCGCCCCGGCCGGGTCGACCGGCAGTCGGAATGTTCTTCAAGGGCAATGGCAGCCATCTCGTCGCTCCGGAAGCGCAGCTCGAAATACCCGATTTCGCGCAGGACGGCGGTGAGGGCCCGCCCCGGCTCAGCCTCCCGAAGGGGCACCCACCGGGACAACGGTCGCCGTGATTGCGGGCGCCGCGGTTCCCGCGGCGGCGGTTTCGATCGCTTCCACCCATGAGGCGGCGGCGTGCGTCGCATCGCGATCGGAGAGGATCGTGGCGAGCAGGCGTAGATGGGACAGCAGGGAATCGAGCTCCGCCGCGTCGCCCGATATTTCCCATGCCTGGCGAAACTCCGTGGCGAGCCTCAGGACCGCCTCGTCGGTCGTGGCGCCGGAGACCAGTGCACCAAGTAGATCGCGCGTGGCGAGGCTGACGGCGCGGTAATAATCGCCCGGCACCGGATCGCCTGCGAAATCCTGGTCGAGGTCGTCCAGCTCGGCCTCGCAAGGCGCGAGGTCGGCCCCGGCGCGCAGCGCGATGAGAATGCTCGCGCTCACCGCCATGAGCCCCGGATAGCCTGCGGCTCCAGACCCACTGGCGCGGCTCAACGCCCACGCCTGGCCAAAGGCATCGCGCATTTGGACAAGCGCGGCATCTCTCGTATCGGCGGCGGCCAGCAGGGCCTCGCGCTGCGCCGCGCCGCCGATCAGGCTCAGCCGCTCCGCCGTCGTGCCGGCCACCTGACACAGGAGGACGAGCTGCTGGCGCGCCGAGCAGATCTCGCCGAGGGCCGCCTCGTTCGGAGGTACCGCCCCGGCTTGACGCGCCGCAGCCGCCGCCTGCCGAATGCGAAGGTTGGCGAGCGCCTCCACCAGCCGTAGCGTCGGCCCGGCGTCGATCTTTAGGGCCTCTTCGAAATGGGTGAGAGCCTCTTGGCGCTCGCCCAGCGCGAGATAGGCGTGGCCCAGTTGCTCGCGGACGCCGTCGCGGGCCAGCCAACCAAGGCCGCGGATCGCCTCTTGGATCGTGCGCAGCCGGTCGATCAGCCCGCCCCGCCGGCTATCGCGGCCGGCGCCGACTTCCGCCTGGTTGCGAATGCCGTCGATGGCGGCGATCGCCTCGGCCGGCGAGGCGAAGCAAGGCGCCGGCAGCACCTTGGCGCGCACCTCGTTGTCGGGCCGCGGCCGCCAGTCGGGCTCGCCATAGCATTGATAGGCGCCCCAGGTCGCATCGTCCGGATCGTTGTCGTAGACGTCGCCGCGGGCGACGCGCACCGCCTCGCCGAAGCCGGAGTTGTTGGCGAGGAGCTCGCGATAGACGGAGCGGGCGAAGACCAATGCGCCCTGGTCGCTGACCTCCCAGCCAGCCGCAATGACGGCTCGCGAGCCGAGCGCGATCAGCTCTGCGCCGAAGCTGGCGGCGAATTCGGGCCGCGCGGCTGCACGCAGTTGCGCTTCGTCATCGGGGTCGATCGAGGCGAGCGAGCAGCAATTGATGAAGGCGAGCACCGGCGGATCGGGCATGCTCTGCAGGATCGAAGGCGACAAAGTGAGGCGGTCGCCGAGGACGACTCCCGTATAACGGGGGCCGGTATAATGCGTCCAATCGCCGTCCCAGCCCGCGGCGGATGCGACGGCGCGATCGGAACGGAAGGGATAGTCGTAGATGCCGTGAGCGGAGACGTGGAGGATGGTCCAGCCGCCCTGCAGCACCTGCTCGACCACCTCGTCCGGCGTGACGGCGTCGCCGATCAGGCGCACGACCTGGAAACCTTGCGCCTCCAGCGTGTCGGCGACCATCTCTGCTTCCTCGCGTGCGCCAGGAAGCGGCGCGAAGTCGGCGGCCGGCGCACCGCCGCGCGGATCTCCGATGACGAGCGCCCGCTCGCCGCCGCGCGGGCTGGTCTGGAGCCGGGCGAAGCGCGACTGGATCAGCTGGCGCAGCATGCCGTGGCGAACGGCCGGAGGACCGACATCGTCCGTCGTGGCGCTGTCGGTCGGCATCGCGCGATCGTCCATCAGCTCGAACGGCAGGGCGGCGGCCGCCTCGTCGAGGATGAGCCGGAGGTTCCGGTCGTCCTGACTGGCCTGCTTGAGCTCGGCCGGCCAGATCAGCTGGAACAGCGCGCGCGTCGGCGCGGCGTTCAGCTTGCGCTTCTGCGCCGTCTCGATGAACTCCTGGACGAAGGATTTGTTGGCGCCGACCAGAAAGCCGTCCGCCCGCGCCCGCTCGCCGACCGCGACGAAGCGGAAGCCCATGTCGCCGCTGCCTGCGTCGGCGGAGGTCACCTGGATCGCGCGCCAGGCGTCGGGATCCTCCATCCGCATCAGCCGCCGCTGCGCGCCCGCGGCATAGGCGACTTCCCGGTCGAGCACGAACAGGTCGCGATAATGCGGCGAGTTCGATGAAACGGAGCATCGTGTGCCAGAGCTTATGGGCATCGTCCTCGAACAGCGCGATGAAATCGACCTGGGTGAAGGGTTGCAGGCCCTGCTCCGCGAGCCTGCGCTGCGCCTCGGCGAGCGCCGCGAGCGACGCCGCCACGGTATCGTTGATCGAAACCGCGCCGGCGCGGGTGCCGAGCTGGATGAGGCTGACCCCGCTCACCCCCTGCGGTCTTGCACTCGACAGGGCGAGCTCCAGCAGGCCGGCGACGAGGGCGCTGCGGATCATGCCGGGGCTGAACGCGCCGATATCGCCCAGCCCGACGACGACGCCGGTCGTGCCGGTCCCGTCCGGCGGCGGCACCACCATCGCCGTCCCTACCGCGCCCGGATAGATGCCGAGCGCGTAGCGCTTTTTCAGCGACGCCTGGAGCGCGAAGTCCAGCTGTGCTTCGGCTCCGGCGATCGAATCGCCGAGAAAATGACCGACCACCACAGGGTGGCGGGCAAAGGAGAGGTCGCCGTTGACGATCGTGATGCGTGTCTGCGCCGGGCCTGCGGCAGAGGGCGTTGTTGCGGGGTCGGGCGTGGCCGGAGCTGCGACGGGAGAAGTCGAGGCCATGGCTCAGACCGCGATCGCGCTGAGATCATCAGCCGGGCTGGCGGCCATGCTTCCGTCCCCCTCTATGTGGTCGCGCCGGCCCGAAACCCGCGCGCTTGTCTCACCCTAGACGCGTCCGCCGGTATCGCCGCCGCGTCCGCCGGTATCGCCGCCGCGTCCTCCGGTGTCGCCGCCGCGCCCGCCGGTGTCGCCGCCGCGCCCGCCGGTGTCGCCGCCGCGCCCGCCGGTGTCGCCGCCGCGCCCGCCGGTGTCGCCGCCGCGTCCACCAGTGTCGCCGCCGAGATTGCTGTCCTTGTCTCCGGCCATCGTTGCTCTCCTTCGGTTTCTTGGTTCGCGATCAAGCGCAACGGTCGTTGCAATCGAGGCGCTCACGTTTTCGGCCCGAATTGACTAGGCGGGGCCAAAGGGGTGTAATATCCCGATTGTCCCTAAGCGGGAAGGGCCGGATGACGGGGGACTGGATTTGGCCGAGATTGAGCGAGCGCGGCGTGCCTCGCGCGGCCGCCACCTATCTGGTCACGAGCTGGCTGGTGCTGGAGGTCGGACACCTCCTGTCGCTGATCCTCGACATGCCGCACTGGGCGATGCGCTTCGTCTTCTGGCTGCTCGTCCTCGGCTTTCCGGTCGCACTCGTGGTTGCCTTCAACTCGAGACTCATGGCGAAGGTCGGCGAGGTCGATCTCCCCGAGACCGAGCCCGCGTCGCGCGCCGAGCACCATCTTCATGAGGACGGCGGCCACGGCCACGCCAAATCGAGCGAGATCGACCCGCTGCCGTTCATCGTCGGCGGCCTCATCGTCCTCGCCTTGCTTTTTCTCGGCGCAAGCAAGCTGGTCGGGACGCAGCCGGAGCCGGGCGCCGCGACCGAAGCCCCCGTCTCGCCGGCGGCCGTCCTCCGGCCGGCTGTTGCCGAACTCCCGCGCGAGGCGCCGCGGAACAGCGTCGCGGTGCTCGCTTTCGCCAATCTGAGCGGCGATCCGAAGCAGGATTATTTCTCCGACGGGCTTTCCGAAGAAGTGCTCGACGCGCTCGCCAACGTCCGCCAGCTCCAGGTGGCGGCGCGCACCTCGTCCTTTTCGTTCAAGAACAAGTCGGTAGACGTCACGACGATCGCGGCGAAGCTCGGCGTCGCCTATGTGCTCGACGGCAGCGTCCGGCGCGACGGTGACCTCGTTCGCGTGAGCGCCAGCCTGATCGACGCGAAGACCGGGTTCAAGACCTGGTCCGAGACCTACGATCGCAAGCTGAACGACATCTTCGCCGTGCAGCAGGGCATCGCCGCAGCCGTCGCCAGCGCCCTCCAGGTCCATCTCGGCGGCAGCGAGTTGCCGCAGATCGCGAGCGGCGGGACCTCGAACACCCTCGCCTATGACCAATATCTGAAGGGGCGCCAGCTCGTCGACATGAGCGCCAGCGAAGCGGATTGGCGCGAGGCGCTCGCCAGTTTCGACGCCGCGCTCGCCGCCGATCCGACCTATGCCAATGCCTATGCCGCCAGGGCGCGGGCGCTGATCGCTTTGGCCAATGCCTTCCTTCCCGCGAACCAGCTTCGCCCGACCTATGATTCGGCGCTCGCATCGGCGCGGCGGGCGGCGGAGCTCGCGCCCGGATCCGCCGACGCGCAGTCGACGCTCGGCTATGCGCTCGTCTACACGAAGCTCGATTTCGCCGGCGCGGCCGCCCCCTACCAGAAGTCGCTCGAGCTCGGCGGCGGCAACGCGGATATTCTCATCCGCTACGGCCTCTATGCCTGCCGCACCGGCAAGGCCGCCGCGGGGCTGGAGGCGCTGCGCAGCGCCGTCAATCTCGATCCGCTCAACCCGAGGGCGCACAAGTCGCTCGCCCTTGGCCTCTATTCGGCGCACGATTATGGCGGGAGCGTCGACGCGATGCGCCGCGCGCTCGCGCTCAGCCCGAAGATGACGCTCGCGCACTCGGTGATCGGCGATGCGCTGCTGATGCGCGGCGATCTCGCCGGCGCCACCGCCGAGTATCAGCTCGAGCCGGTCTCCTGGGCGAAGATCACTGGCCTCGCTGTCGCCGCCGCACGAAGCAATCGGCCGGCGGACGGGCGCGCCTTGCTCGATCAGCTCGTTCGTCAGTTCGGCGACAGTAACGTCTATCAGCAGGCGCAGGTGCAGGCGCAGCTCGGCAATTCGGACGGGGCTCTCGCCGCGCTGCGGCAGGCGCGCAAGGTCGGCGACGTGGGTCTCTTTTACGTCTGGACCGACCCGCTCCTCGACCCGCTGCGCAATGACGAAGGCTTCACGTCCCTGATCGCCCGACTCGGCTAGCTGGCCCGGAGACGGTTCGCGCTGACCCGCCACCACCCGTCTTGAAGAGGCTGCCGAACCGTCTCGCATAGCTGTCGCGTTGCAGACCATCGACGGCGATCAAGCGGCGGCCCTTAAATTCTTCTCGATGCCGATCGGCGGCTCCCGGATGCGGATGCCGGTTGCATGATATACCGCATTGGCTGCGGCGGCGTTGAGCCAGACATTGCCGAGCTCGCGATCCCTTTGATACCGAGCTCATTCCGGCGGTTCGCAAGATCGTCTGTCGGAACCCCATCCCTGACAAAACGTTACGCGCCCGAACCGTCAATAGGACGGCAACAGGAGGAGGCGCTTGTGGGAAAAGGCATATTGTTATGGCTGCTGGGCATTCCGCTGCCGATCATCATCATCCTGCTTCTGATCTGGCACTGATCATGGCCACACAATCCTATAGCGCGGTCGATCCCGTCCTCTATCCCGGCGGTGCCACGACCGAATCTCGAGCCTCCGCTTTGTCCTGGTCCGCCGTGGCCGGCGGCACGGTAGCGGCGATCGCGGTGACCATCACGCTCCTGGCGCTGGGCTCCGCCTTCGGCCTGGGCTCGGTCTCGCCCTGGCCGGGTGTCGGAGCGAAGCCGACGACCTTCACCATCGGCGCGGGCATCTGGCTGATCGTCACGCAGTGGCTCTCGGCCGCGATGGGTGGCTATCTTGCCGGCCGGTTGCGGGTTCGCTGGCACGGCCTCCACACGGACGAGGTCATGTTCCGCGATACGGCCCATGGCCTCCTGGTCTGGGCCACGGCGACGGTGCTCATGGCGATCGTCACGGTCGTGGTGGTGACCCTGGCGAGCCTCGCTCCTGCGGCGGTGGATGCTGCACCCAGCACGGAAGCCGTCGATGCGGCGCGAAAGGTCGCGGCCACGTTCGCCGGCTTCACCGGCCTGTCGCTGGTCGTCGGAGCGTTCATCGGAAGCGTCAGCGCCGCGATCGGCGGCAGGCTTCGGGACATGCACCCGTAGGCTGCGCTCAGAAGGGCACGTCGCCCATGATCGTGACGCGCTCCATCCGGCGGCGGGCGGGCCAATAGTCCGCCGCCGGATAATGCTGGGTCGCGCGATTGTCCCAGACGGCGATCGCGTTCGGCGTCCAGCGGAAGCGTATCTGATATTCGGGGACTTTGAACTGGCCGAGCAGGTGCGCGAGGAGCGCCGCGCTTTCGGCCTCGGGCAATCCGTCGATCCGGCTGGTGAAGCTCGCATTGACGAATAGGATTCGCGCGCCCGTCTCCGGGTGGGTCCGCACGACCGGATGATGCTGCGGCGGAAATTCGGCCGCCATGGCCGCGCGGCGCTCGGGCGCGATGCGGTCGTCGAAGTCGAAGAGGAGGTCGTGGGTGGCAGTCCGGCCGTCGATCTTCGCCTTGACCTCGTCCGACAGGCCTTCATAGGCTGCTGCCGCGTCCGCCCACAAAGTATCGCCGCCAATTGGCGGTAGCGCGCGCGCGCGCAGAACGGCGCCCATCGACGGCGCCGCGCGGAAGGTCACGTCGGTGTGCCATTTGTCGAGCACGCGAAAGCGGCGGTCGCCTTCCTCGTCCTCGACCCGGCCATCCGACCCGCGAATGTCGAGGATTTCCGGATAGCCGGGCAGGTGGTTGATCACCGGGATGGCCTTCCAGCGTGCCCCAGACACGCCCGAGCGCGAGATGCTGCTCGCGGGTCAGGTCGAGATCGCGGAAGAACAGGACCTTGTGGCGCAGGAGCAAGGTGCGAAGAGCTGCGGCGGTCTCCGCGTCAATATCGTCGCTTAGCCGCAGGCCCTCGATTTCGGCGCCAAGGACAGGCCCGCAGGGAATGACTCGCCAGCCGGGCGGGGCGGGCGCCTCGCTTGTTGTCTTCACCGCTTCAGCCACTTCATGATCAGCCACAGCATTCCTCCGACGGCCACGAGCACCAGCAGTCCCGCGACGTCGGCGGCGGCCATGGCCAGCAGGATTATGCAGGCGAGGATGACGAAGCTGGCGACGACGGGCCCGGCTGGCAAGCGAAAGCGGGCTGGCGGCGCGTCTTCTCGCCTCCGAAGGCGCAGCAAAGCGGCCGCGCAGGCGATGAAGATCAGCAACCGGGAGGCGCTCGACGCCGCGAGGGCGCCGACGAAGCTGCCCTCGACCGCCAGCAGGATCGCAACGATGCCGGTCGCCAGGATCGCCGGGTCGGGCGTGTGGCGGCGCGCGTTGATGCGGCCGAGCATGCCCGGCAGCTGCCCGTCCTCCGCGAGCGCGAGGATGAGCCGCGGCGCCGTGATCCACTGGCTGGCCAAGGTCCCGAGCACGATCAGGGCGGCGGCTCCATTGACCATGGCGGCGACGTTCGCGCCGAACAGGCGGGCGGCGAGCGCGGCGACCGGTCCCTTGCTGCTGGAGAGATCCGGCACGCCACGCAGGCAGGCGGCGATGATCCCGGCATAAACCAGAGTGACGAGGACCATTCCGCCGATCAGGGCGAACGGCACCGCGCGTCTCGCATTCGTCACCTCGCCCGCGACCGCGGTCGGCCGCTCGAAGCCGACGAAGGCGAAGAACAGCAGCAAGATCGCCGATGAGAGATGCGGCGGCGCGGCTGGCGGCAAGGCCGGCGCGGCGTGCGCCGCCAGCCCCGCTAAGGCGACCGCCGCCAGGAGGACGAACTTCAATGCCGCGAGGCCGGCACTCACCGCGGAGGATCGGCCGACGCCGGCCATGGTCATCAAGGTCAACCCGGCGCCGACGATGACCAGGATCGGCACCCGCGCCTGGGGCGCAAGCAGATCCGCGAACAGATTGAGCAACGAGGCGGCCGCGAGCACGGTCGCGGTCCAGGACAACCAGCCGATAGCGAAGCCGGCGGTGGGGCCGAACGCCGCGCGGCAATATTCGACCGGTCCGCCGGTCGTCTCGAAACGGCTGCCGAGCTCGGCGAGACAGAGCGCCGCCGCGGTCGCGAGCAAAGCGGTCGCCGCGACCACCCAGCCCGTCGCCGGCCCAGCAAGCGCGAATACCCGGCCCGGCAAGCCCAGGATGCCGGCGCCGACCACGCAATTGACGGTCAGCGCCAGCAGCCCCCAATGGCCGATCTCGCGAGCGAGGGGCGTGGCGGGTTGGCTGACGTCGTTCCTCGTTCCCATCCGCCTCCGTCCCGGTCAGCCTGCGCAACCGCCCCTAGGCGGAGCCGGCAAGGCGGGAGAGCCTAGCGGATGCCGGGCCGCAGGTCAGCCGACGCCCGTCAAGGCCCGGCAGATCGCCAGCCACCATTGCGGATGGACCTGCCAGAGATAGACCGCGAAACCCTCGTCGAGCATGATCAGCGGCACGCCCCAGGCAAGAACTTTGTGGACATGGCCGAGCGTCACCCGGTCATGCACGATGGCGGCGGCATAGAAGGCCACATTGCTCAGGAAGAACCACGTGCTTGCGCCCGGGACCGGGATTCTCCCGAACCCGGTCTCGGCGACGCAGGCGATGGACAGGAACATGAACCGGATATGATAGTCCCGCCGCTTGCGGAGCGCGATGCCGAGCCAGGCGCAGGGCGTGAACGCGACGATGTCGGCAAATGGCGCGGCGAGAAAGGCAAGATCGCGCGGCACGTTCTGCGACTGAAAGTGCAGCAGATCGAAACGCCGCATGACGATCGCGGTCGCGATCCCAAGCGGGGGCATGATCACTGCAAGCCCGAGGCCGAACCAGCCGAGCATGCGATGAATGCGGACATTGCGCGTCTGCACGAGCAAAGTCTGGGTCAGATAGAGAAGCATCCAGGCGACGAAGACCGCCGAATGCCACCTGAGCACGGGAGGAAAGTCGACGGTGGGATGGAGGACGTATTTCGGCAGGTCGAAGTAGAAGCCGAAGACCATCGATCCGGCGAGGATCAGCGCGACCGCCAGATAGAAGCGTGTCCGGCCGCGGACGCGCGGTCTCGGCCGCGGCTTGGCGATCGCCTCCAACTCTGTCGCTGTCGTCGCCACGCGCCTGGATCCCGGATTCAGGCCAGACCCCTTCGCACCGCCGCCCTAAGATCCTGTTAAGTCGGCAACGGCTTGTTGAGCGGCGATCGCATCCAGCGATATCGCGAACGGCGAATGGCCGCTAACGGCGACGGCGAAAGGAAAACCGGATCATGTCCCACCAGCATCTTGCGATTCCCACCGGCGATGGCGAGTGCCCCTGCGATCTCTTCACGCCGGCAAGCGGCGAAGGACCCTGGCCCGCGATCATCGTCTACATGGACGCGGGCGGCATTCGGCCGACGCTCAATGCGATGGCGCAGCGGCTCGCGGATGCCGGTTATGTCGTGCTGCTACCGGACCTCTTCTACCGCTACGGGCCTTATGGTCCGTTCGTGCCGAAGGAGGTGTTCGCCGGCGACTTCCGCGCGGTGCTCGGCCCGTTGATGGCGACGACGAACAATTTGAAGGCCGCTCAGGATACGGGCGCGCTGCTCGCCTATCTCGATACGCGCGGCGACGTCGCGGGCAGGCAGGTCGGCGCGGTCGGTTTCTGCATGGGCGGCGGCATGGCCATCGCGGCAGCGGGCACCTGGCCCGACCGGTTCGCGGCGGTGGCGAGCTTCCATGGCGGCCGGCTGGCCACCGACGATCCTACCAGCCCGCACCTGCTCGCACCGAAGCTGGAAGCCGAGCTCTACATCGCGGCGGCGCAGAACGACGCCTCCTATCCGCCCGAAATGGCCGAGCGCTTCGAGGCGGCGCTCCGTGACGCCGGCGTGCGCTTTCGGGCTGAGACCTATCCGGCCGCGCACGGCTGGATGAAGCCGGATTTCCCGGTCTACGATCACGATCAGGCAGAGCGTGGCTGGGTCGAGATGCTGGACCTCTTCGCCCGGACTTTGGGTGACCGCCGCGCCTAAGCGCCGCGCTTCTTCGCGTCATGCATAGTCGAAGAGGCCCATGAAGCCGAAATCCATGTGCAGCTGCTGGTGGCAGTGGAACAGGGTTCGGCCGGGGTTGTCGGCGACGAAGTCGATCTCGGCGCGCTGATAGCCGCCGAGCATGACGACGTCCTTCACCACGCCCGCACTTGGCTTGCCGCCGATGCGGGTGAGCTCGAAGCTGTGCCGATGGAGGTGGATCGGGTGGATGTCGTCGCTTTGATTGGCCATGCGCAGGCGATAGCGCTTGCCCTGAATCAGCCGGAGCATCGGCGTCCTATGCCGCGCGTCGAAGGCGACACCGTTGATGGTCCAGCGGTTGAAGCCGTTCAGCGCCGCGTTGTCCTTGGCGAAGACCATGTCGAAGACTTCGTCCGGCGCGCGCCGCTGAGGCGCCGGGACGGCCGAAGAGGCCATAATCCCATTTCGTCTTCGGCGGCTTCGCCCACCGCGCGCGCGCCCGTGGCGCCGGCATATTCGACGACGATCCCCATCCCGTTGCCGCGATCGTCGTCCGAGGTGTCGCCGAGGATCCAGATGCCGGGATGATTCATCTCGACGATCGCCGAGATCCGCTCGGCGGTGCCGAGCCAGAGGACGGGGACCTCGACGGGATTGGGAACGGGATTGCCGTCCATCGCGACGACGCGGAAGCTGTGTCCTGGCATGGCGAGGCTGCGGATCTCGCCGGCGCTGCCGTTGAGGATGTGGAACAGCACCCGCTCACCCTGCCGGACCCGGATCGGTTCGCCGGCGCCGAGCTTGCGGCCGTTGATGGTGAAGTGCTTGTAGCCGACCTCATAGCCTTTCGGCATGCCGCGCTTCAGCGAGGCCTGCATGGCACCCTCGCCGGTGGATTTCAGGCTCGGATCTTCATCGCCGGCGAGGAAGTCCATGGCCATGTCGCCGCCCCGGCTCAGGCTTGGCGTGAACTCCTTGAGGACGAGGAAGATTTCGCGGTCGTAGCCGCCGGGTTCGCGGCGCGGCTCGATGTAAACCGGGCCGACCTGGCCGCTATATTGGCCGGCCGTGAGATCCGACCCAGCCGTGACGTGCGTGTGGTAGAAGCGAAAGCCGGCGGGTCCGGGCGTGAAGGCGATCCGCCGCATGCCGTGCGCGGGAATGAAGGGCGCCCCTTCTTCCTGCGATCCGTCGACGTCCACCGGGACCTTCTGGCCGTGCCAGTGCAGCTGCTCCGGACGGCCGGTGTCGTTATGGATGTCCACGACGGTCCGACGGCCTTCCTGCAGGCGAAGCAGGGGGCCGGGGAAGCGGCCGTTATAGGTGGTGGTGACGATCTCCACGCCCGGCGCAAGCTCGACCTTCGCGTCGACGATGCGGATGACATGGTCCGCCTTTGCCGCCCCCTCGGCAGGCGCGGCCGCGCGTCGCGAGCAGGCGCCGAGTGGCGTCAGGCCCATGAGCGCCGCGCTACCGCCGAGCTGAAGGAGTCGTCTGCGATCGAAGTCCAGATCTTCGCTCATGCTCGTGGAACTCCGGTGACATCTGCCTTCGTCATTGACCACTTATGGGACAGGGCCTGAACGGTCGAGAGAATAGCTCGCTCCACTCCGGCGGAAGAGGTAGGCGGGGCGCTCATAGCGTCTGGGAGAATTGGAGTGGCCCCGGAGAAGGCCGATCGGCTTTACTTCGTCCAAGGCTTGAGGGGCATTGCCGCCATCGCGGTCGTCGTCACCCATCTCCTCGCCCGCGCCGCGTGGGAAGGCGCGCAGCACGGCGGCCAATCCTCCGCGGCGCCGATCGCCGGCGCTGCCGGGGTCGATCTCTTCTTCGTCATCTCCGGCTTCATCATGGTCTATTCATCGGCCGGGCTGTTCGGGAAGGAAGATGCCTCCGCCGTCTTCCTCCGGCGCCGCCTGATCAGGATCGTTCCGCTCTATTGGGCCTGCACGTTCGCTTTCTTCCTGCTGACCTGGGTGACCGCGACCAGGCCATCGGTGGCCGGTTTGCTGACGTCCCTGTCTTTCCTTCCGGTGGATGCGGCCGGCGCGGGATCTCCGCCGGTGCCACTGCTGCCCCCGGGTTGGACGCTCAATTACGAAATGATGTTCTACGCATTGTTTTCATGCTTCGTGTGGCTTCCGAGAGCTCGGGCCGCCACCCTGGTCATGGCCACCCTCGCGGCCCTGGTCGCCGTGGGCCAATTCTGCCGTCCCGCGTCGCATGCGCTCGCTTTCTGGACCGCGCCGATCATCCTCGAATTCGCGGCCGGCGTCGCGATCGCCTGGGCCCGTCCGCGACTGTCCGGACGGATGGCGCTACTCCTCGTCGCTGTCGCGGCGGCGTGGGAGCTGTTGCTGCCTCTGCCTCCGATTGCGTTCGGACGGCCGGAGATCGGCTTTCATCGCCTCCTGCTCTGGGGCGTTCCGGCCGCCTTGCTGGTGACGGCGACCTACAATGCGCCGCTTACGCGCTACACGGCCCGCATTGCCGACTTCCTGGGCGAAATCTCCTACGCGCTCTACGTCGTCCATGTGCCGGTGATCCTCGTCCTGACGCCGCTCTGGTTCGGGGCGGCCCACCTCAGGAGCGACGGCGGCTTCGTGGCGACCGGATTGCTGCTCAGCCTGGCCGTCGCATGGGTCGCCTACCGATTTTATGACGCCCCGGTCCGCAGGATTCTGTCTTCGCGCGTGGCATCGATGCGCAGATTTCGGCCGCAGAGCGGGAGATCCGTCCCAGATCCGGCAGCAGGCGCGATCACCGCGGTTGGCAAGCCATGAATTCCCTGTAAATTCCCGCAAAATCGGGATTATGTCTGGAGACCGGTTCCGCCCGGGCTGCAACGCGCACCATAGACCGGACCACGCATGATGGCAGATACGAGCATTGGCGGCGTCGCGATCGATAAGGACGCCTATCCGGTCTATTCGGGGGACCTGTTCGACCGGGAAGCTTTGCTCGATCCGTTTCCGCACGGCGACGCGATCCGGGAGATGGCGCCGGTCGTTCGGCTGACCAATCCCGACGTGCTCGCCCTCGCCCGTCATGCCGACGTTCGTGCCGCCCTCCAGAGCCCTCAGGTGCTGATTTCCGGCAAAGGCGTCGGCTTCAACAGCTTCATTAACCAGCAGGTCCCCGAACCCGGCATCCTGACCTCCGACGGCGTGCGTCACCGGAAGATGCGGCTGCCGTTGATGAAATATCTTTCGCCCTCCGCGCTCAGCGGCATTCGGCCGATGCTCGCCGACATGATCGACGAGCGGATCGCGGAATTGGCGGATGGGACCGAGGTGGAAGCGATTGCGGAGATTGCGCACCTTCTTCCCGTCAGCGCGATCTCGAAGCTCGTCGGGCTTCCCGAATTGGACCGGGCGAAGATGATCCGCTGGGCGACGGCGAGCTTCAACATGCTGGGGCCGATCGAGGAAGATGGCGTGCTGATCCCGGGCATCGCCGAGGATCTGGCGACGGCTTCGGAGGTGCGGGATTATCTGCTGGAGCTCGATCCGGACATCCTGAAGCCCGGCTCCTGGGCGGCGGAGCTGTTCGCGCAGATGCGTGCCGGCGGAATGACGATCGGCGACGCCCGGGCGAGCCTGCGCGCATTCGTGCTGCCGAGCCTCGACACCACGATCAGCGCGACCGGGAATCTGCTCTGCGCATTGGGACGCAATCCGGACCAATATGCGTTGCTGCGCGAGAACCCGTCCCTGATCTCCAACGCGGTCTATGAATCGATGCGCTTCGCGCCGCCGGTGCGCTGGGTCGCGCGTGTCGCGATCGAAGATTATTGCGCCGGCGAGGTGTTCATCCCGGCGGGGGAGCGGATCATGCTGCTGTTCGCCGCGGCAAACCGGGATCCCCGGAAATATCCCGAGCCCAATTCCTTCGATGTCACGCGCAGGCCCGCCGATCAGCTCGGCTGGGGCGCCGGCCCCCATATCTGCGCGGGCATGCATCTGGCGCGCATGGAGTTGGAAGTCCTGCTCGAATCGATGGTGAAGCGGGTCGCCCGGTTCGAGGTCGACGAACCCGTGCGCAGCACCAATCGCGGCTTGTACGGGATCGAGTCACTCGGGCTTCGAATGATTCCGGCGTGACAGCTTGTCGCGAAGCGGACGGCTAGGAATCCAGCGGCTGGAGCCGGGATAACAAAGCCCGGAATTCGGGAGAGCCCCGCAGCCGCCGAAAATTGATGGGATTGGCGATCTCCAGCACCCCGCTCTCGTGGCGGTCGACGGCGGTCCGCAAATTGGCGAGTGCCGACGCATCGTCGCCGGCATAGGCGTAGAGCTTCGCCAGGTCGAACGCGGTCGAATGGCCATTGGCATAGGCGGCGCTGCGATCGGCGATCAGCTGCGCGATAAGGGCGCGAGGGCCGCCCCGCGCATAAGCCAGTTCGGCGGCGTGAGCGGCACGGCGTGCTCCCTCGTCGCCGTTGACGCGCCGCCAACCGGCGCGTCGCTTCGAGATATTGGGGATAGTCGCCGTGATCCAGGCTGAGATTGGCGACGTAAGTGATTGGCGACATGAATCCGGGATTGGCCGCCGACAATTGGCGAAGCAGGGCCATGCCGTGGACCGCATCGCCTCCGACCGTGAGGATCAGGCCGCGATCGGCGGCGATGGCAAGCGAATTGGGGTCGAGCGTCTGCGCGATGTCGATCTCGCGCCGTGCCGCTTGCGCCTCGCCGAGATTGGACAGGAAGGTCGCGTACCAATGGTGCGCGGTGGCATTGGAGGAATCGAGCGCGACGGCCCGGGCGAAGGCCTGCCGTGCCCGCGCCACGTTCCAGAATCCCCAATATTCGGCGAAGCCCAGGGCGGCGTAACCGCTCGATGAATTGGGATCGAGCGCGATCGCCTTGAGCGCGTTGGCCTTGGCGAGCGGATAGGCCTCGGCATCCGGCATGCCGGCATATTCGCGGAGCAGATTGTAGGTGTTCGCAAGGCCCACATAAGCGTCGGCATAAGCGGGATCGCGTTCGATCGCCGCGCGATATTCATGCTCCGCCCGCTCGCAGCGAGCCAGGCGTGCGTGCCCGCCAGTCGCGGGTCGCCTCCGCATAAGCCTGCTCGGCAAGCGCCGACGGGGAATGCGGCGCGTGCGGGCTGCTGGCGGGTGACGAAACGCCGCGGCCAAGCCATGCGGTGCCGGCAATGGCGGCCACCGCCGCGAGCGGCATAAGCATCAAAGCGCGCCCCCGTCGTCCGCCAAGGGCAGCCGCCTTGCCGTTGCCCTCGCTCAGGCCTGGATCGGCCTCGTCGCGGCCCCGCGTGTCGCGCCACGCCTCGAGCTCGGCCGGGATGGCATAGATGCGGCTGCGATTGGGACCGGGCAGGCGATGGACAGGGAGCCGGCGCTGCGCCTCCCACCTTTTGGCGGTGCGCTCGTCACAACGAAGGAAGGCGGCGATTTCCTTCCACGTTTCCAGGCGGGTTATGCTGGCCTGCTGCACGGCTTCGCCCCCAAACGCCCCGTCCTGCCCCGAGAAAGCCACTACCTTTTACCGTGACTTGCGGGCGAAAACCACTGTCTTGGAGGAGTGGGGGAGCAAGAGTGGGCGCAAGAGGATTCTTGGCGGGCCTGGCGTTCGCGAGCCTGCTGCCGGCGGCGGAAGCGCGCGCGCAGGTTGCGCCCGTTCCGCTGCCGCCGCCCGCCGACCTGACGCGCCCGCAGGACGCCGATCCGCGCCCCGGGCGCGGTGCTGCGGGTGGCGCCCGCGCCGGAAAGCGCGCTGCCGCCGGGCGCCGGAGACGACGATGGTGGACGTCGCCGCGATCGAGCTCAGCGGCGTCACCGTTTACGACCGCGCCGCGCTCGCGCCCGATTATGCGGCGCTGATCGGCCAGCCGCGTGCCGCTCGCCGAGCTGTTCCGCGCGGCGGCGCGAATCGAGGCGCATTACCGGCGCGACGGCTATGTGCTGACCCGCGCGATCGTGCCCGCGCAGGAAGCGGCGGACGGCCATTACCGCATCCAGGTGATCGAAGGCTATGTGAGCGACGTCGATGTGACCGGCGCCAGCGGTTCGGAGGCGGCGTTGATCCGCCGTACCTTGGCGCCGGTGACGCGGATGCGGCCGGTGACGATCGGTGCGATCGAGCGCGCCTTGCTGCTCGTCCAGCAGCTTCCCGGCGTCGCGGCCCATGCCGTGCTGACCCCGGCGGCCGGAACGCCGGGCGCGGCACGGCTGGTGGTCGACGTTCGGCTCCGGCCGATCGATGCCTATGCGACGATCGACAATCGCGGTTCGCGTTTCGCCGGGCCGATCACCGGCGCCGCCGGCTTCGACATCAACGGCATCGGCAGCTTCGGCGGCCATCTCGGCGGCCTCTGGTTCACCACCTTCGACCGCGAACAGAATTATGGCGAGCTGCACGCCGACGCGCGCGTCGGCGCCAGCGGTCTCGCCGTCCGGGCCTTCGCCTCCTATGCCGTCTCGCATCCCGGCTCGATCCTGGCGCCGCTCGACATTGCGTCGACCGACAGCGTGTTCGGCATCGGCGCGGATTATCCTTTGCTGCTGACGCGGCGCGCGAGCGTGACGTTGCACGGCTCGTTTGAGACAACCCGGGACCGCACCGACCTCCTCGGTCTGCCCGACAGCCTCGACCGGCAGCGCATCCTGCGGATCGGCTTCAATGCGCAGGCGGTGGATTCGTGGCAGGGCGTCAGCAGCTTCTCCATCACCGCCCACCAAGGGTTCGAACATATTCGGCGCGAGTCATGATGGCGGCGTCATTCCCCAGTCGCGGCTCGGCGGCCGCAGCGATTTCTTCAAGCTGACCGCGACCGCCTCGCGATTCCAGCCGCTGGCGACCGCGCCCTGGGGTGGGCTGGCGCTGCAGGTGTCGGTCGCCGGCCAATATGCCGCCGACCGCCTTCTGACGTTGGAGCAATTCCACGTCGGCGGCGAGGCGTTCGGGCGCGGCTTCAATCCCTCGCAATTTTCAGGTGACGACGGTGCCGCCGCCGATATCGAGCTGCAACTCACCCATGCGCGCCCGATCGGGCCGATGACGGGGCAGCAGCTTTACGGCTTCTTCGACGCCGCGAGCGTCCACGACCGCGGCCTGGCCGGCTGGACGCAGATCGACTCGTACGGCGGCGGCCTGCGCTTCGATCTCGGCCCGCATCTCTCCGGCCAGTTCGAGGTGGCCGTGCCGTACCGAATCGGCCGGCAAGTCGGCGCGCGGCTCGACCGCGGCGCCCAGGGCTTCTTCCGCCTGACGGCGAGATTCTGAGATGCGCGCCCCCGTTCCTCCAGGAGCCTTGGCATGACCCGTTCCGCTTTCCTGTGCCGCTTCTTGCTGACCGGCTCGGCGCTCGCCATGGCCACGGCCGCGCTGGCGGCACCGGCCGGTGGGTCGGTCGCGGCCGGAACCGCCACGATCAGCAGCGGCGGCAAGTCGACGACGATCAGCCAGAGCAGCGAGCGGGCGATCATCAACTGGACGGGATTCAACGTCGCGGCGGACGAGAGCGTCAAATTCGCCCAGCCGGACGCGAATGCCGTCACCCTCAATCGCGTCAATTCCACCGATCCGTCCGAGATCGACGGATCGATCACCGCCAACGGCCGCATCTTCATCGTCAATCCGAACGGCGTGCTGTTCGGCGCCGGTGCACGGATCGACGTCGGCGGCCTTGTCGCGACCACCGCCGACATCGCCAATGCCGATTTCATGGCGGGCCATGACCGCTTCAACATCGCCTCGCCCAAGCCGCAGGCGGCGATCGTTAATCTCGGCCATATCAACATCGCGGACACCGGTCTCGCCGCTTTGGTCGCACCCAGCGTCGCCAATCGCGGCATCATCACCGCCCGGCTCGGCACCGTGACGCTCGGCGGTCATTCGACCTTCACGGTCGATCTCGCCGGCGACGGGCTCATCGCCTTCGACACCGGCGCCGCCGCGCCGGCGCCGACCTCCGTCCGCAACGACGGCACGATCGTCGCCGACGGCGGCAGCGTCAGGCTCGATGCGGGCACCGCCTCGGGCCTGGTCGGCGGCGTCGTCGACATGAGCGGCGTCATCGAGGCGCGCGGCGTCGGCGAGAAGAATGGCCGGGTCGTGCTGACGGGGGACTCGGTTACGGTGGGCGGCACAATCGATGCTTCCGCCTCTGGATCAGGAGACGGCGGCACGGTCCTGGTCGGCGGCGACCGCGGCGGCAGGGGGCCGGACGCCAATGCGCGCACGACTGACATTCTCGCCGGCGCGAAGCTCGTCGCGAACGGCGCCGGTTCCGGCATGGGCGGAAACGTGGTCGTCTGGTCCGACCAGGCGACCAGGATGGACGGCACGATCAGCGCGCGCGGCGGCACCGACGGCGGCGCCGGCGGCTTCGTCGAGACCTCGTCGCACGGCCTGCTCTCGCTCGCCGCCGGCCGCGTCGATGCGAGCGGGCCAGGCGGCGGGGGCACCTGGCTGCTCGACCCGACCGACATCATTATCGGCACGACGACGTCCGGGCGGCACCTTTTCGGGCGGGATCTTCACGCCCAATTCCGGCGCCAGTTCCGCGACCGTCGATGCGAGCGCCATCTCGGCGGCGCTGAACGGCGGCACCAACGTCACCATCTCGACGACGAGCAACGGCACCGGCAATGGCGATCTCACCGTGGCGTCCCCGATCAGCTATACCGGCAATGCGAGCGAGACGCTGACGCTCTCACGCCGATCGCGATCTCGCGGTCAATGCGGCGATCACCGGTCCCAATCTCGGCCTCGCTCCTCACCGCGACGCGCAACATGACGATCGGCGCGGCGGTCGAGGCGAATATCGCCAGCCAGTTCACCGCCGGCGGGACGCTCACCCTCGCGCCGGCGGCGGCGCTGATTTTCGATCGCGGGCCCGACCACCGGGCTCAGCGCGAACCTCACCGGCACCGATGGCTTCGTCCAGCAGAACGGCGCCACCATCTCCGTCGCGCAGGACGACAATCTGCTCATCTCCGGCGGCACGATCGCGCTGCAGGGCGCATCCGACTCGATCTCACGGCCAGGGCGCCGGCGCGCGCACGCTTGACGCTCTCGACGCCGGGATCGGTCGGCATCGGCACCGGCACCGGCGACGACCCAGCTTTCGCCAGGCGGCGCTGAACACGATCGGCGAGTTCATCGGCCAGCTGTCCGGCGGCGTGACCTTCGCGCCGGCAATGGTGCTGACGGCGACCGGCGACGTCACCATCGGCGGCACGGTCACGCTCCCAAAGCATCCGCAGATCCTCACCAACGGCAACATCACGCTCAACGCCGACGCCGTGGTGACGGTGCCCGAATCATCGCAGCTTCGGCTCGGCCTATTTCAATTTCCAGACGGGCGAGCTCGGGCACGTTCACGCAAATGTCCGGCGCGACGATCAAGGCGGTTTCGCCCGATACCAATATCGAGCGGCTGAGCATCGCCGCGGACCAGATCGCGCTCGACGGCGCTGCGAATTCGATCACCGCCGCGCCATCATCTTCGTGACCCCCTTCGACGGCGAGACGGTCGGGATCGGCTCCGCCCCGGGCACCTTCCAGCTCAGCCAGAGCGAGCTCGCGACGCTGCAACGCGCACACCGCGACGATCGGCTCGCCCAACGACGACCTCACCGTGGCCGGCGGCGTCGTGCTGTCCAGGATCGCGCTGTTCGGCAACAACATCGTCGTCAACGATGCGGTGACCGGCGGCATTTCGGCAACGGCGACCAACAATCTGACCCTGGCGTCGACCGCCGCGATCAGCGGCGGCGGCACCCTGAGCGCCGGTGGTACCCTCACCCAGGACAATGGCGCGACCTTGTCGGCGACCGGCAACTCGCAGCTGACCCTCCAGTTCGGCGACATCGTGCTCAACGGGGCGGCGGGATCGTTCAATTTCGACGGCAGCGGCGACAATAGCGGGTTCGTCGAGCTCGTGCCGAAAGGGCCTTTATGGATCGGCAGCGGCACGCCGCCGGCCGGCACCGCCCAGCTGACCCAGGCGGAGTTGAACGTGTTCGGCGGCGTCTTCGAAATGGACGTCGACACGTTCGGCAACGTGCCGAAGCCTTTGACCTTCGCCGGCACGCTCGACATCACGCACCCGCTCATCGCCGCCGGCACCGACGTCACCCTCAACAGCGACGCGCAGATCAATGTCGACATCCCGTTCGAGGTCCGCTCGCTGCTGACGACGATCGACCCGTTCAACGGCGAGCCGCTGCTGACGCCCGATCTGTCGATCACCGCCTACGGCACGCTGACCCAGAAGGCCGGCGCGACGATCCACGTCACCCACGGCAATGTCGATCTTTTCGGCTTCGGCCTCGACCTCGAGGGCGCGGCGGGCTCGATTTCGGGAGGGCCGGACAGCGGCGGGGCCTCTTTGGGGCTGGTCGGCATCGACATCACGACCGACACTCTCGTGCCCGAAACTCTCGCCATCGGCACCGCGACCGGCGACGTCCATATCGGCCAGGCCGTGCTCGATGAATTCACCGGCTTCGCGGGCAACGAGCAGCCTCCCGAATATCAGACGGGCAATTATAACGGTCGGCTCTACGCCTATGACGTACGGCATTTCGCGCCCTTCACCCTGTCGAGCGAAGAGGGGACGATCGCGTTCGGCGGCGATGTGACGCTGCCGATGGCGACCTCGGTCGGCCGCTTCACCGAGACGATCACCCTGGCATCCGACACCGTGCTCACGGCGCCGTCGAGCAGCTATTCCGGCCCGAGCCTGCAGCTGATCGCCAACACGATCACCGAGGCCGCGGGCGCACAGATCATCGCACCGAGCGTCGAATTCTCGCAGGACGACATGTTCGGGTTCGCGATGGCGACCGGGACCTTCACGCTGGACGGAACGGTGAAGTCCGACGCCGTGATCCTGCTCATGGGCGTGCCGTCGACCGCTTATTCGGGCGATCCGAATAGCGTGCCGCCGACGGCGGTGACGGCGACTGCGGCCGATATCGAGGCGGGGGCGCTCACCATCCAGGGCACGACCGGAAGCGCGACGCTGAACGGTACCGTCAACGCCACCAGTGGGGAGCAGGCGGCGCAATATGTGAAGGTGCCGCAAGGGCTGAACCCACTATATGTATTCAACGGCTGTGAAGCTGGCACGGTGTGCGGCACGCCGCCACCGCCGCCGCCGCCGCCGCCGCCGCCGCCGCCACCCCCGCCGCCACCGCCGCCGCCGCCGCCGCCGCCGCCGCCGCCGCCGCCGCCGCCGCCGCCGCCGCCGCCGCCGCCGCCGCCGCCGCCGCCGCCCGCCGCCGCCGCCGCCGCCGCCGCCGCCGCCGCCGCCACCGCCGCCGCCACCGCCGCCGCCGCCGCCGCCGCCGCCGCCGCCGCCGCCGCCGCCGCCACCGCCGCCGCCGCCGCCGCCGCCGCCGCCGCCGCCGCCGCCGCCGCCGCCGCCTCCGCCGCCGCCGCCGCCGCCGGCATCGGGTCCGCCTGTGTCGCTTCCGGTTCCACCGACGGGCATCGAAGGGCGCGACAGGGATATCGGCTCGGCGAATCCGCCTCCGTCCCCCGTCCAGGCGAGCGTGATCGTCTGCACCGAGCCCAAGGATGTGCGCTGCGATCCAGCGCCCTGATCGCCTTCGCCCAGGCCTGAATCGCTTCCGCTAGCGGGCCAAGCCCGAATGCGCTTGCCCGCCGCGTCGCGCTTGGCGACAAGGCCGGCGGATGAAGACGATCATCGACGAGGGCGAGGGGCTGGTGACGGTGCTTGGCGCGGACGGTGCGGCACGGAGCTGGCCGCTCGCCAGCCCGGAGGCCTTCGCCGCCGCCTCGCGCGCCTGGCTTCGCGCCGGGTGGGACGTCAAGCATGTCTACAGCTTCACCTGGCTCGGCCGGCCGATCATCCAGCTGCCCGAGGACCTGGTCCGCATCCAGGAGCTGGTCTTCGCGGTGAAGCCGGACGTGCTGATCGAGACCGGAATCGCCCATGGCGGCTCGCTGATCTTCTACGCCTCCTTGTTCGAGGCGATGGGCCACGGACGGGTGATCGGGGTGGAGCGGGAGCTTCGCCCGCACAATCGCGCGGCGCTCGACGCCCACCCGATGCGCAGGCGGATCGCGATCGTCGAAGGCTCCTCGATCGATCAGGAGACAATCGAACAGGTGCGCGCGCTGGTCGCGCCGGGTGAGAAGGCGATGGTCGTTCTCGATGCGCGGCACAGCTTCGGCCACGTCCTCGCCGAGCTTCGGGCTTATGCGCCGTTCGTCCCGGTCGGCTCCTGGATCGTCGCCTGCGACGGCATCATGGAGCAAATGGCGGACGCGCCGCGCAGCGGGCCCGACTGGGCGACCGACAATCCCAAAGCTGCGGCCGAGCGCTTCGTCGCCGAGGATGAACGCTTCGCGATCGAGGAGCCGGAATGGCCGTTCAATGAGGGGGTGGCGAGGACGCGGGTCACTTATTGGCCGTCGGGCTATATCCGGCGGATCGCCTGAGACGGCGGAAGGGGGAAAGATGAAGGTCGTGCTGCTAGCCGGCGGGTTCGGCTCGAGGCTGTCGGAGGAAACCCATTTGCGGCCCAAGCCGATGGTCGAGATCGGCGGCCAGCCGATCCTCTGGCACATCATGATGGGTTACAGCCGGTATGGCTTCACGGATTTCGTCATCTGCCTTGGCTACAAAGGCTATGTGATCAAGGAATATTTCAGCAATTTCCTGCTCCACCGTTCCGACTTCACCATCGACCTCGCCAGCGGCGCAATCGAGCGGATCGCGAGCGAGGATGTGCCGCCCTGGCGCGTCACCCTCGTCGATACGGGGGTCGACACCATGACGGGCGGCCGGCTGAAGCGGATCGCGCACCTGCTGTCGCCCGACGAGCCCTTCTGCATGACCTATGGCGACGGCGTCTCCGACGTGCCGATCGACGACCTCGTCGCCTATCACCGCCGCATGGGCCTCGAAGCGACGGTCACCTCGGTGCGGCCGCCGGGCCGCTGGGGCGCAACGTCGATCGAGGAGGGTCGCGTCGTCCAGTTCGAGGAGAAGCCGAACCAGGGCTGGGTCAATGGCGGCTTCTTCGTGCTCGAACCGCGCGTGATCAACCGCATCGCCGGCGACGACAGCGTGTGGGAGGCCGAGCCGTTGACCGGCCTCGCCGCCGACGGGCAGCTCGCCGCCTATCGGCACGAAGGCTTCTGGCAGCCCGTCGATACGCTGCGCGACAAGACGCAGCTCGAGGCGCTGTGGGCGAGCGGCTCCCCCCCTTGGAAGAGCTGGTGAGCGGCAGGCAGCCCGACCCGGCCTTCTGGCGCGGACTGCGGGTGCTGCTCACCGGCCATACCGGTTTCAAGGGCGCCTGGGCGGCTTTGTGGCTGCGCCGGCTCGGCGCCGAGGTGCACGGCTTGGCGCTGGCGCCGGATACCGATCCGAGCCTGTGGATCGAGGCCGGAGAGGGGTTGCTCGCCACCGAGACCCGCGCCGATCTTGCCGATGCTGCCGCCGTCCGAGCCACGGTCGCCGCGGCACGGCCTGAGATCGTCCTCCACCTCGCGGGCCAAGCCCTGGTCCGCCGCGCGCTCGAGGCGCCGCTCGAGACGGTGCGCACCAACACGCTCGGCACGGCGAACCTGCTGGAGGCTTTGCGCTTCTGCGACAGCCTGCGGGCTGCGGTGATCGTCACCACCGACAAGGTCTACGACAATGACGAGAGCGGCCGCGGCTTCGCCGAGTCCGACCGGCTCGGCGGCGACGAACCCTATGGCGCCTCCAAGGCGGCGGCGGAGTTGCTGACCCGCGCTTATGCGAGCACCTATTTCGCGCCCCGCGGAATCGGCGTTGGGACGGCCCGCGCCGGCAATGTCATCGGCGGGGGCAATTGGTCGGCGGACCGGCTGGTCCCCGACATCTGGCGGGCGGCGGTGCGCGGCGTTCCATTGGTGCTGCGCGCGCCGTTGGCGACGCGGCCGTGGCAGCATGTGCTGGAACCGCTCGCCGGCTATTTTCTCTATGCGGAGGCGCTCGCCGCGGGCGGGGACGTGCCTTCGGCGCTCAATTTCGGGCCTGCGCACGACGCGCCCGTCACCGTCGCCGAAATCGCCACGTCGATGGCCGAAGCGCTCGGCGTTGCGCAGCCCTGGCGGGTCGAGCCCGATGCGGACCTCGCCGAGGCGCGGCTGCTCGCGCTGGATTCCAGGCTCGCCCGGAACAGCCTCGGCTGGCACCCCCACCTCGCCGCGCCCGACGCTGTGGAGTGGACCGCCTCCTGGTATGCCGCCCATCGCGGTGGCGCCGAAGCGCGGACGCTTTGCCTCGACCAGATCGACCGATATGAGGCGCTCCCGTGACCATTTCCCACACCTCCGGCCCGCCCGCTTGCCAGGGCTGCGGTAACCCGCTGTCGCACAGCCTCGTCGACCTCGGCCTGCAGCCTTTGGTCAACGCCTATCTGCCGCCGGACCGCGCCGACGTGCCGGAGCCCGTCTACCCGCTCCACGCCTGGGTCTGTGATTCCTGCCTGCTCGTCCAGGTCAACCAGGTGCTGCCGCCCGAGCGCATCTTCAGCGACTATGCCTATTTCTCCTCTTATTCGGACAGCTGGCTCGCCCACGCCCGCGCTTATGCCGAGGCGATGGTCGCCCGCTTCGGGCTCGGCGCCGGCTCCCGCATCGCCGAGATCGCAAGCAATGACGGCTATCTGCTGCAATATTTCCTGGAGCGGGGCCTCGACGCCTACGGGATCGAGCCGGCGGCCAATGTCGCACAGGTGGCGATCGAGCGGGGTGTCCCGACCGAGATTGCCTTCTTCGGCGAGGCGACCGCGCGTCGCCTTGCCGAAGCCGGCCGGACCGCCGACCTGCTCGCCGCCAAGAACGTCCTCGCCCATGTCCCCGACGTCAACGATTTCGTCCGCGGCGTCCGCATCCTGCTGAAGCCCGACGGGGTGTTCACCGTCGAATTCCCGCACCTCCTCAACCTGCTGCGCGAGGTGCAATTCGACACCATCTATCACGAGCATTTCACCTACCTCTCACTGCTCGCGGTGCGGACCCTGTTCGAGCGGCATGGCCTCAGGATCTTCGACGTCGAGAAGCAGTCGACCCATGGCGGCTCGCTGCGCGTCTATGCGGCGCATGAGGAAGCGGGCCGGGTAGCGGAGCCGCGCGTCGCGGAAGTGCTCGGCGAGGAGATCGACGCCGGGCTGGATCGGCCGGAGGGCTATGGCGGCTTCGAGGCGAAGGTCCGCGCGGTCCGCGATGGCCTGCTGGCGTTCCTGGCGCGGGCGAGGGCGGAGGGGCGGACGATCGCCGGCTATGGTGCTGCCGCCAAGGGAAACACCTTATTCAACTATTGCGGGATCACAGCCGCAGACATTTCGCTGGTCGTCGATCGCAACCCGGTGAAGCAGGGGACGCTGCTTCCGGGCAGCCATATCCCGGTGCGGCCGGTCGAGGCGCTGATCGAGGCGCGCCCCGATTATGTGCTGATCATCCCCTGGAATTTGGAGGCGGAGATCGTCGCGCAGCTGCCGGAGGTCGACGGATGGGGCGGCCGCTTCGTGACCGCGGTGCCGGAGGTGAGGGTCCGCGGCGTTGCGGGTTGAGCGGGAGGGGCCGGAGGGCCTCGCCGTCCTGCGCTGGGACGTTTCGACCGACGAACGCGGCAGCTTCGCCCGCCTCTTCTGCCGCGACGATCTCGCCGCCGCGGGCGTCGATTTCATGCCCGTCCAGGCGAATCTGTCGCGCAATTCCGGCCGCCACACGCTGCGCGGGCTCCATTTCCAGACGGCGCCGCATGGCGAGCCGAAGATCGTCACGTGCCTGCGCGGCGCGGTCTGGGACGTGGCGGTGGACATACGGCCCGGCTCACCGACCTTCGGCCGATGGCGCGGCTTCGAGCTGACCGCGGACAGCGCAACCGCGCTCCACATCCCCGCCGGCTTCGCCCAGGGCTTTCTCACCCTCGCGCCCGACAGCGAGCTCCTCTATCTGATGGGCGCGCCCTACCGCGCCGCCGCCGGCGCGGGCATCCGCTGGGATGACCCGCAGCTCGCCATCGCCTGGCCGGCCATGCCGGCGCTCGTATCCCCGCGCGACGCGGCGCTGCCCGGATGGGACGAAGTCCGCGCGCAGCTCGGCTGAGCGGGGGCGCGATAAGCGGTCTTTAGCGCGGAAAGGGATGGAGGCCCGAGCCGGAATCGAACCGGCGTGCAAGGATTTGCAGTCCTCTGCGTAACCACTCCGCCATCGGGCCGAGGGCGCGGACATGCGGACCTTGCTCCGGAAAGTCAACCGAACCCGGATCGGTTTCGCGGTCCGGCGACTCACGGCCCGCGATGGGCGCGTCAGCAGCGGGCGGGGCCTTCGATCAGCGGAGGTTCGGCGGTTTCGACCTCGGGCGTGGGATGCACATATTCCCGCCACAGCATGACCAGAGCGGCCATCGTGCCGGGTCCGACGAACAGCCCGAGAAGCCCCAGCGTCTCGACGCCGCCGAGGATTCCGAACAGCACTAGCAGAAAGGGCAGCCGCGTCGCGCCGCCGATGAGCGCGGGCCGCACGAAATGGTCGGCGATCGCGACGACGAGCAGCCCGACGACGACCACCGCGATCGCGGCGATCACCGAGCCCTGCGCGAGCAGGAGCAGGGCTGCGACCGCGAACAGCAGGACAGCCCCGAACGGGATCATCGCGGCGACGGCGGTGACGGCGCCGAGCAGAAGCGGGTGGGGCACGCCGGCGATCCAATAGACGATCGTCATCGCCGCACCCTCGCCGAGACCGACGAAGACGAGCCCGTTGATGGTGCCGCGCACCGAGCGGATCACCTGGTGGGCGACGCGCTCGCCGGTTGATCCAAGCATCCGGTCACCGGCGACCCCTACCTGCTCGACGATCGCCGCCCGGTCCTTGAGCAGGAAGAAATAAGAGAGGAGGGTGAGCGCGAAGACGATCGCGCGGCGGAGGATCTCCCCGCCCCACAGACGGCCATGGTGGACGGCGGTCGTGTGAAGCTGGCTGAACGCGCGCTCCGCCGCGTCGGGGGTCGCGAGGTTGGCCCGCCACCAATCTGAAACCCACTTGGAGCCGACCGGGAGCTGCGAAGCCCAGGAGGGAACGGGAATGCCGTTGGCGCGCGCGGAAGCGATCCACTGCATCGCTTCGGCGCGTTCCCGGGCGCCCTCGACGATGATGAGGCCCAGCGGGATGAGCACGACGAGCGCGAAGGCGGCGGTGAACAGGGACGGCAGCAGTATCCCTTCGCGCAGCCGCGGATGTCGAAGCATCAGCCCCTCATGCAGCGGGCCGGTGGCGATCGCGAGGATGGCGGCCCAGACGAGCGCGGCCAGAAGATGGCGGTCGATCCAGAGGCCGAGCAGGAGTAGGCCGCCGACGAGGCAGATTTTCGCGACCCGCCTCGGATCGATGCGTTCGGCGGGTGCGCCGGTCTTTCGGATCATTGCGCCTCTCGCCATTGTCGGACCGCCTTTGCTATGCCGCCGGCGGTCCGGAATCCAGAGCCACCCGCCACGCGCACGTCCGCCGCTGTCCGGCTGCGGACGCGGACTGTCCGGAAATGGACAAATTGTCGGCCGTTTGCGGCGCGCGCGACGGCAAGCGCGCTGGCACGGCTCTTGCTCCGTTCGTGCCGCGACTATCCGCTTGGTCTTCCCCGGCCTTGCCGATAAAAGCCCCGGGAAGCCGTTATGGTGTATTGCATCAATAAGACAGTTGTGCGATTGAGGCGTCGATGACCGAGCAGAATTTCGACCAGATGCGCCGCGCGATGATCGCGAGCCAGCTACGCACCACGGGGACCAACGATCCCCGCGTGCTGGCCGCGATGGGCGAGGTGGCGCGCGAGCGTTTCGTGCCGCGCGAGCGCCTGGCCATGGCCTATACCGACGCACTCGTGCCGCTGAGGCCGGGGCGGGATCTCAACCCGCCGATGGCGCTTGGCCGGCTGCTCACCCAGGCTGCGCCGCGCGAGGGCGAGAAGGCGTTGCTGATCGGCGCCGCCACCGGTTATGCGGCGGCCGTGCTGGAACGGCTGGTCGGGCCACTGGTCGCGGTCGAAGAAGATGCGGAGCTGGCGGCCGAGGCGAAAGCGGGCGCTTGCGGGCAGCCGGGTGACCCTGGTCGAAGGACCGCTCGCCCAAGGCTGGCCGCAGGGTGCGCCCTATGATTTCATCCTGATCGACGGCGCGGTCGAGTTCGTGCCCGATGCGCTCATCGCTCAGCTGCGCGACGGCGGACGCCTCGCTGCGGCTTTGCTCGAGCGCGGTGTGACGCGGCTCGCTCTGGGCCGCAAGGCGGGGGACGGCTTTGCGATGGCGGCGTTTGCGGATGCCGCGGCGGCGGTGCTTCCGGGCTTCGTCCGGCCGAAGACGTTCACGTTCTGAGTTCGGGGCAGCTCGAATCGGGTTTTGGAAGGATTGGAGCGGGGTTGATGCGGGGAGGGTTGCTGAACGTGGTCGGGGTCGCGGCCCTCCTTGCCGCCGGCGGCGCGGCGGGCGCCGAGACGCTGCGCGACGCGCTCGTCCAGACCTACAAGAGCAACCCGACGCTCAACGCCGAGCGGGCGAGCGTGCGCGGGCTCGACGAAGGCGTCGCCATCGCCCGCGCGCAGGGGCGGCCGCAGCTCACCGGCAATGTCGGGCTCAACCAGAATGTGGTGACCACCAACACGGTGGGCGGCCGCACGCTGAGCGCCGGCGTCGGCGTCGCCTACCCGCTGTTCAACGGCGGCCGCGTCCGCAATTCGATCCGCGCCGCCAACGAGCGCGTCCTCGCGGGCCGGGAGACGCTGAAGGGAACCGAAGGCACGTCTTCGTCCAGGCGGTCACCGCTTACATGGACGTGATCCGCGACCGCACGATCGTCACACTCAACGAAAATGAGGTGAAGGTCCTCGACACCAATTTGCAGGCGACCAAGGACCAGTTCGAGGTTGGCAGCCTGACCCGGACCGACGTCGCCCAGTCCGAGGCGCGGCTCGCGCTCGCCCGCTCGCAGCTCGCCACCGCGCAGGGGCGGCTGCGCGCCAGCGAGGAGACGTACCGGCAGGTGATCGGAATCCTCCCCGGCGATCTCGACCCGCCGGACCCGCTGCCGCCGCTGCCGAAGAGCGCCGATGACGCGGTCGACGTCGGGCTCGAACGCAATCCCGATCTGGCCGCGATCAGCGCCCAGATCCGCGCCGCCGGCATGGACGTCTCGGTGGCGCGCGCCGCGCGGCTGCCGACGCTTTCGGCGAACAGCAACGGCACCTATTACAATTATCTGGGCACGGCGAACCAGCAGTTCGGCGTCCCTTCCAACGTCGCCATTCCGCAAGGCCAGAGCGCCCTCTCCGTCGGGGTCAGCGCGAGCATTCCGATCTACCAGGGCGGTCTCGCCGGGGCGCAGGTACGGCAGGCCCAGTCGGTGCAGAGCCAGCTGCTGGAGCAGGGCGTGCAGGTCGAGCGGCAGGTCGTCGCCAACGTCCGCGCCGCCTTCGCCTCCTACCAGGCGGCGCAGGAAGCGATTTCGGCCAACCAGGTCGCCGTCTCCGCCGACACGCTTGCGCTGGAGGGCGCGCGGGCAGAGCAGTCGGTCGGCACCCGCACCGTGCTCGACGTGCTCAATGCCGAGCAGGAATTGCTCAACAGCCAGGTCGCGCTCGTCACCGCCCGCCACGACACTTATGTCGCCGGCTTCTCCCTGCTCAACGCGATGGGCGAGGCGCAGGCGCAGGACCTCAACCTCGACGGCGGCGCGCTCTACAACCCGGTCGCCCATTACCGGAGCGCGATGCGCAACTGGAGCGACTGGTCGAGCGAGCCGACCCCGCGCGCGGTCTCGACCCGCACCGCGCCGGAGGGAACGCCCGCCCCGGGCCAGCGGCCCGAAACCGGCGTGACAGCTCCGCCGCGTTAGGCGATAAGGCCCGGCCATGGCCGAGCTGAACCAGGAACCTTCGATGGAGGAGATTCTCGCTTCCATCAAACGTGTGATCGCCGAGGACGGACGCGCCGCGGCGCGTCCCGCCCGCGGCTCCCGCCCCGCCGAGGCCCCGTCCCCGGACGAGGATGTGCTGGAGCTGAGAGATGCAATCGGCGAGCCGCCGGCCTCGCTCGTCTCTGACGATGCCGCCGCCGCGAGCCGCCACTCGCTCGCGGCCCTCTCCGCGCTGCGGGAGCGCAACGAGCCGGCGGGCGGTGCCACATCCGGCGGCGACGGGCCGCTCGAAGCCGTGGTGCGCGAGATGCTGAAGCCGATGCTGAAGGAATGGCTCGACATCCACCTGCCCGAGATCGTCGAGCAACTCGTCGCTCGCGAAGTCGCCCGCATCACCGGCCGCGGTGCCTGAGGGGTTGGCCCGCCGCCGCCGCTTCGTCTAAGCGGCTGGCGAGATGACCGAGCTACCCAAGACCTTCGACCCCGCCGCGATCGAGGCGCGCTGGTATGCGCGCTGGGAGAATGAGGGGATGTTCCGCCCCGACCGGCCGGAGGCGGAGCCGTTCACCATCGTCATCCCGCCGCCCAACGTCACCGGCTCGCTCCATATCGGCCATGCGCTCGATATCACGCTGCAGGACGTGCTCGTCCGGCACGCGCGCCTGCAGGGGAAGGATGCGCTCTGGGTGGTCGGCACCGACCATGCCGGAATCGCCACCCAGATGGTGGTCGAGCGGACCATCGCCGGCCAGGGGCTGACCCGCCAGTCGCTCGGCCGCGAGAAATTCCTCGACATCGTCTGGGACTGGAAGGCGACCTCGGGCGGCGCGATCACCCGCCAGCTCCGCCGGCTCGGCGCCTCGTGCGACTGGGCGAACGAGCGCTTCACCATGGATCCGGGCTTCTCGGCCGCGGTGATCAAGGTGTTCGTCCAGCTCCACCGCGAGGGCCTGATCTATCGCGACAAGAGGCTGGTCAATTGGGACCCGCAGTTCCAGACCGCGATCTCCGATCTTGAGGTCGAGTCACCGAGGAGAAACAGGGCAAGTTCTGGCACCTCAAATATCCGCTCGAGGACGGCAGCGGTTTCATCCATGTCGCCACGACCCGGCCGGAGACGATGCTCGCCGACATGGCGGTCGCGGTCCACCCGATCGGACGAACGCTACGCGGCGCAGGTCGGCAAGAAGATCCGCCATGCCGATCACCGGCCGGCTGATCCCGTCGATCGCCGACGAGCATGCCGATCCCGAGCTCGGCTCGGGCGCGGTCAAGATCACGCCGGGTCACGATTTCAACGATTTCGAGGTGGGCCAGCCGCGCCGGCTGGAAGGCGGCGGACATGCTCAACATGTTCGATGCCGAGGCGCGGGTGGTGCAGACGCAGGACGGGCTGATCCCCGCCGAGCTGGTCGGCCTCGACCGGTTCGAGGCGCGCAAGCGCGGTCGTCGAGATGCTGGAGGCGGAGGGCCTGCTCGAGCGGGTCGAGGACCGCACGATCCAGACGCCCTTATGGCGACCGCTCCGGCGTCGTGATCGAGCCCTGGCTGACCGACCAATGGTATGTCGACGCCGCGACGCTCGCGAAGCCGGCGATCGAGGCGGTGCGCTCGGGCGACATCCGCGTCGTGCCCGAAGACGTGGGAGAAGACCTGGTTCAACTGGCTGGAGAATATCCAGCCCTGGTGCGTCTCGCGCCAGCTCTGGTGGGGCCACCAGATCCCCGCCTGGTATGACGACAAGGGCAAGGCCTGGGTCGCCGAGACCGAGGAAGAGGCGCAGGCGCAGGCCGGCGCAGGTGTGACGCTGCGCCGCGACCCGGACGTGCTCGACACCTGGTTCTCCTCGGCGCTCTGGCCCTTCGCCACGCTCGGCTGGCCCGAGCAGACGGAGACGCTGAAGCGCCATTATCCGAACGACGTGCTCATCTCGGGCTTCGACATCCTCTTCTTCTGGGATGCCCGCATGGCGATGCAGGGCTTCCACTTCATGGGCGAGAAGCCCTGGAAGACGCTCTACCTCCACGGCCTCGTCCGCGACGCCAAGGGCCAGAAGATGTCCAAGTCGAAGGGCAATACGGTCGATCCGCTCGGCCTGATCGACCGCTACGGCGCCGATGCGCTGCGCTTCACCCTGGCGGCGATGGAGAGCCAGGGCCGCGACATCAAACTGGATGAGAAGCGGGTCGAGGGCTATCGCAACTTCGCCACCAAGCTCTGGAACGCCGCCCGCTTCTGCCAGTCGAACGGCATCGGCGCCTCGACGCACGCTGGAGCCGCCGGCCGCGACCCTGCCGGTCAACAAGTGGATCGTCGGCGAGACGGTGAAGACGGTCCAGGCGCTCGATCTCAGCTTGGCCGAGTTCCGCTACGACGAGAGCGCCAACGCGATCTACCATTTCGTCTGGGACACTTTCTGCGACTGGTATCTGGAGCTGATCAAGCCATGCTTAACCCCTCCCCTTCAGGGGAGGGGCAGGGGGTGGGGGAGTCGGGCGAGACCCGTACGGTCTTTTCTGAAAATCCACAGCCCCACCCCAACCCCTCCCCTGAAGGAGAGGGGCTCAAGGCCGAAACCCGCGCCGTCGCCGGCTGGGTGCTCGACCAGATCCTGGTCATGCTCCACCCGTTCATGCCGTTCATCACCGAGGAATTGTGGAGCGCGAGCGAGCGGCCGTATCACGCTGATCCTCGCCCAATGGCCGATGCCGGACGCGCGGGCGCTCGATCCGGAGGCGGCGCAGGAGATCGAGTGGCTGATCCGGCTCAGGTCGAGCGAGCGATTCGCACGGCGTCCTGCCGATCGGAGCTGAACGTGACTCGCCGGGCGGCGACCGCTGCAGCTCTTCACCGCGATGCGCCCGATTCTCGAGCGACTGGCTCGGGCGCAGGCCGCCTCGACAAGCATCAAGGACGGACAATCTTGGCGACGTGAGCATTCGTGATCAATTCGAGTTGGTGGACAATATCGACAAGACGGCGGCGTCGCTGCGCAATTTGTGCTGGGCGAGGCTGACGATGTCGCGCTGCCGCTCGAAGGGGTTATCGACATTGCCGCCGAACGGGCCCGCTTGTCGAAGGCCGCCGAGGCGGCCGAGAAGGAACGCGATTCGCTCGCCGCCCGGCTCGAGAATCCGAGCTTCGTCGAGCGCGCCAAGCCGGAAGCGGTCGAGAAGGCGCGGGCGGATCATGCCGAGCGGGCCGCCGAAGCCGAGCGCTACAGGACGGCACTGAAGCGTTTGGGTTAACGCTCCCGCCTCGTTCGTCCCGAGCGTAGCCGAGGGCCGCTGGCGCGGAGTCATCACGGACGCCCCTCGACTTCGCTCGGGACGAGCGGAAATTTTGTTGGCTTGTACGGGCGACGAGCGGGCGGTTGTTGCGTTAAGGGAACGACATGGCAGATCAGACCTCGGCCAGAAGCGGCCCTCCCGCCGGCCGCCCCGGCCAGCGCGACCTCACTTCGGGGCCGATCGCGCGCACCTTGCTCGCCTTCGCGCTGCCGACGCTCGGCTCGTCGATCCTTCAGTCGCTGAACGGCTCGGTCAACGCGGTCTGGGTCGGCCGATTCCTGGGGACGGATGCGCTGGCGGCGACGTCGAACGCGAATATCCTGATGTTCCTGCTGATGGCGTTCGTCTTCGGCTTCGGCATGGCCTCGACCATCCTCATCGGCCAGGCGTTCGGCCGGCGCGACATCGACGCCGCGCGACGGACGCTCGGCACCGCCATCGGCTCCTTCAGCATTATTTCCTTTCTCATCGGGCTCATCGGCTGGATCTTCGCGCCCGCCTTGCTCCACCTCCTGGCGACGCCGGCCGGAGCCTATCCGTTCGCGGTCGATTATCTCCGCGTCATCTTCATCGCGATGCCGTCGATGATGATCCTCGTCATGCTGATGATGACCTTGCGAGGCGGCGGCGACGCGATGACGCCGCTCTGGTTCATCACCCTGGCGGTGATCCTCGACAGCGGCCTCAACCCGGTTTTCATTCTCGGCCTTGGCCCGGCCCCGCGGCTCGGCATCGCCGGCTCGGCGACGGCGACGGTGATCGCCAATTATACGGCGCTGATCGGGCTCCTGATCTACATCTATGTCCGTGACCTGCCTTTGCGCCTGCGGGGACGGGAATGGCGCTACCTGCTGCCGGATCGGGCCTTGATGAAGATCATCCTCGTCAAGGGCCTGCCCATGGGCCTGCAGATGATCGTCGTCTCCTCCTCGGCTCTGGCGCTGCTCGGCCTCGTCAACCGCGAGGGTGTGAACACCACCGCCGCCTTCGGCGTCGCCATGCAGCTGTGGACCTATGTCCAGATGCCGGCCATGGCCTTCGGCGCGGCGGTGAGCGCGATGGTCGCGCAGAATATCGGCGCCGGCCGATGGGACCGGGTGAGCCGGATCACGCGCTCCGGCATCATCTATGCGGTGCGGTCACCAGCGTGCTGGTTCTCGCTTTGGCGGTGGCGGACCGGCCGGCGCTCGCTCTGTTCCTCGGCGGCCACAGCCCGGCTCTGCCGATCGCGCGGCACATCCAGATCCTCGCGACCTGGAACTTCGTGCTGTTCGGCGTGACCCTGGTGCTGTTCGGCACGGTGCGGGCGAACGGGGCGGTGGTCGGGCCGCTCGTCATCCTCGCCATCGGCCTTTACCCGGTGCGGCTCGGCTTCGCCTTCGGCGCCTATCATTGGCTGAAGGCGGATGCCTTGTGGCTGAGCTTCCCGATCGGCTCCATCTCGAACATGGTGCTCGCCATCGCTTTCTACCTGCATGGCGGATGGCGGAAGGCGCGGATGCAGGCCGGCGGTGCCCCGGCCGCACCGCTCGACGAGGACGAAGCCGTCGAGGAAGCCCTCGCCGATGCCGAGCCCGGCGGGCGGTTCAACCCGGCGGGCTAAATGCGATTCGGCAGGAGGTCCCTTTTCCTTCTCCCCTTGTGGGAGAAGGTGGCTCGAAGAGCCGGATGAGGGATGCGCGGCGGAGCCGCGCGCCGGCCTGCGGCCGGCACCCCACCCCTTCCCCCCACGGGGGAGGGGTTGAGGGAACCTCCGTACCGCGCTAGAGCGCGATGCATGAGCCTCGCCCAATTTCCCGCCGCGCGCCTGCGCCGCACCCGCGCCACCGCCTGGAGCCGGGCGATGGTGGCGGAGACTGTCCTGACGCCAGCCGACCTGATCTGGCCGCTGTTCATCGCCGAAGGGCGAGGGCGCGGAGGAGCCGATCGCCAGCCTGCCGGGCGTCTCGCGCTGGTCGGTCGACCGCATCGCCGAGCGGGCGCGGGAGGCGCGCGATCTCGGCATTCCCTGCCTCGCGCTGTTCCCCAACACGCCGCGCGATCTGCGCACCGACGATGCGCGCGAGGCGCTCAATCCGGACAATCTGATCTGCCGCGCGATCCGCGAGATCAAGGACAAGGTGCCCGACATCGGCATCCTCACCGACGTCGCGCTCGATCCCTATACGAGCCACGGCCATGACGGGATCGTCGACGAGGCCGGCTACGTCCTCAACGACGACACCTGCGAGATCCTCGTCCGCCAGGCGCTGGTCCAGGCCGAGGCGGGGGCGGACATCGTCGCGCCGTCGGACATGATGGACGGCCGCGTCGGCGCCATCCGCCAGGCGCTGGAGCGGGAGGGCAAGGTCAACGTCCAGATCATGGCCTATGCCGCCAAATATGCGAGCGCCTTCTACGGCCCGTTTCGCGATGCGGTCGGCTCGCGCGGGCTGCTGAAGGGCGACAAGAAGACCTACCAGATGGACCCGGCCAATGCCGAGGAGGCGTTGCGTGAAGTCGCGCTCGACCTCGCCGAGGGCGCCGATACGGTGATGGTGAAGCCGGGCCTCCCCTATCTCGACATCGTCCGCCGCGTGAAGGAGCGGTTCGAGGTGCCGGTCTTCGCCTATCAGGTGTCCGGCGAGTATGCGATGATCGAGGCCGCCGCCGCGGCAGGCGCCGGCGAACGCGAGGCGCTGGTCCTCGAGACCCTGATGTCCTTCAAGCGCGCCGGCTGCTCGGGCGTCCTCACCTATCACGCGCCGCTGGCGGCGAGGCTCCTCGCCCGGTGAACGACGCCGCGGCCGAGGCACGCGCTCCCGCCCCGGCGGAGCGCTTCGCCCGGCCGCTCTTCCTCGCCACCATCGTCACCGGCTCCTTCCTCCTCTTCCTGACCCAGCCGATGGTCGCGCGCATGGCGCTGCCGCGGCTCGGCGGCGCGCCGGCGGTCTGGAACAGCGCGATGCTGGTCTTCCAGGCGTTGCTGCTCGGCGGCTATGCCTATGCGCATTTCCTCGCCCGGCTGACGCCGCGGCTGCAGGCCGGAATCCACCTCGTCCTGTTCGCGGTCGCGGCGTTGTGGCTGCCGATCGGCCTTACCGCCTGGACGTTGCCGGCGGACGCGCTGCCGGCTTTGTGGGCGCCCTGGTTCCTGATCGCCTCGGTCGGGCCGCTCTTCTTCATCGTCTCGGCCCAGGCCCCGCTCATGCAATATTGGTATGCGATGGAGACGAAGCGCGGCGAGCCCTGGGCGCTCTATGCCGCCTCGAACATCGGCAGCTTCGCCGGCCTGCTCTCCTATCCCTTGCTGTTCGATCCCTTGCTGCCGCTCCGCCGGCAGAGCCTGGTCTGGAGCCTGCTCTATGCCCTGCTCGTCCTGCTCGTCGCCGCCTGCGCGCTGACCATTCCGCGCGACCGGATCGAGGCGCGGCCCGTCCGCGAAGGCGCGCCGCCGACGATGCGGCGGATCCTCCTCTGGATCGCGCTTGCCGCCGTGCCCTCGGGGCTGATGCTGTCGACGACCACCCACCTCACCACGGACATCGTCGCCGTGCCCCTGCTCTGGGTGGTGCCGCTCGGCCTCTATCTGCTGAGCTTCGTCGTCGCCTTCGCCGACAATCGCGCGCCGGCCGAGTTCGTCACCGCTTTGGCGCCGGTCATCCTGCTGATCGGCGGCGGCTTCGCTTTCTCCGAAGGCTCGACCACGCCTTTGTTCAGCGCCAGCGTCGGGCTGATCCTCCTCTTCACGATCGCCGTCGCCCTGCACACCGCTCTCTACCGGCTTCGGCCGCCGGCGGCGCGATCGACCGCTTTCTATCTTGCCATGGCGTTCGGCGGCATGCTCGGCGGCGCCTTCTGCGCGATCCTGGCGCCTTTGGTGTTCGACTGGGCCTACGAGCATCCCTTGCTGCTGCTCGCCGCCGCCTTGCTCCTGCCGCAAGCCGCTATCGTGCCCTGGGCGAGGCGGATGCCGCGTTGGTCGCTCTGGCTGCTCGCGGCCATGGCTCTCATCCTCTCCGTCCCGATCGACGTCCGGTCGCAGGGCTGGATGATCGACGGCTGGTTGCTGTCCGGCTACGTGCTCGTCACGATCATCGCCCTCCATTTCATTGGCCGGCGGGCGCTGTTCATGCTCGGGCTCGCCGCCCTGATGTTGAGCTATGGCGGATGGTCGAAGATCGGCCAGAGCGCGCGCGGCCTCAGGACCCGTTCCTATTTCGGCATCTATACGGTGAGCAACCGCGCCCGGCCGCACGCGCGCCTGCTGACCAACGGCACGACGCTGCACGGCATCCAGAATCTCGACCCGGCCGAGGCGCTGGTGCCGACCTCTTATTATGCGCGCGGCTCCGGCGTCGGGCAGGCTCTGGCCTCGGCGCCTGTCCTTTACGGACCGAATGCCCGGATCGGGATTGTCGGTCTCGGCGCCGGCACGCTCGCCTGCTATAATTTCCCGGGCGAGGACTGGCGCTTCTTCGAGATCGATCCGGCCGTCGTCCGCATCGCCCGCACCCGCTTCACCTTCCTGTCCAGCTGCGCGCCGAACGCGAAGATCGTGATGGGCGACGCCCGCCTCAGCCTGTCGCGCCTGCCGCCAAACTCGCTCGACATCCTTGCCCTCGACGCTTTCTCGTCGGATGCCATTCCGATGCACCTCCTCACCCGCGAGGCGCTTGCCGTCTATGCGCGAGCGCTCTCGCCGCAGGGGCTGCTCCTCGTCCACATCTCTAACCGCTATCTGAATCTGGAGCCGGTGCTCGCCGCCGACGGGAAGGACGGCTGGCACGGCCTCATCTTCTTCTATCAGCCCGATCCGTCGGAGCAGGTGCACAACCTTTCCGCCTCGATCTGGGTTGCGATGGCGCGCGATCCGCGGTCGCTGGAGCGGCTGAAGGAGGCGAGCGGCCCCGACGCGATCCAGTGGCAGCCGCTCACGGCGCGGCCGGGCTTCGCCGGCTGGACCGACGACCATGCCAGCATCCTCCCATTGCTCCAGAACTGGCATGTTTGGGTGCCTTCTTCAGCGCAGGAACGATGATCATGGACGGACCGACCCTCATCCCCTTCCACGGCAAGGCGCCGCGCATCGACGCCAGCGCCTTCGTCGCCCCCGGCGCGAAGCTGATCGGCGACATCGAGATCGGACCGGAAGCGAGCATCTGGTACAATACAGTCCTGCGCGGCGACGTGAACCGCATCCGCATCGGCGCCCGCACCAACATCCAGGACGGCACCGTGCTCCACGTCGATTTGCCCAAGCCGGGTGACGAAGCGGGCCACCCGACCATCATCGGCGAGGAGGTGCTGATCGGCCATCTCGCCATGGTCCATGGCTGCCTCCTCCACGACCGCGCGTTCGTCGGCCTCGGCGCGATCGTGATGGACGGCTGCGAGATCGAGAGCGGCGGCATGCTCGCCGCCGGCGCGATGCTGATCCCAGGCCGCCGCATCCCCGCCGGCCAGCTCTGGGCCGGCCGCCCCGCCAAATATCTCCGCGACCTTACCCCCGAGGAGCAGGCGGCGAACCTCGCCGGCGTCTTCCATTATGTCGAGCTGGCGAAGCGCCACCGCGCGGCGCTTGAGGCCGCAAGCGGGTGAGACGCCAAACCCCGCCAAGGGATAATGTCGACGCGAATACCTTCCTGTTTATCTGGGGGAGTTTGAGTACGGCTCTAACATGCGTCACGTTCCGCATCCGACGATTGCCCGGCTTCTGGTTTCGTTCGCACAGTCGGCTGTTCGCCGGATGTCATCGCCTTGAGGAGGCGGTCGAAGTGCTCAATCACGCCTTCACCTCTCAGGTCCCGCCTCAGGCAGCGGGCTCGCGAAGAATACCATCAAACCGGGCGAGCGTGTGTGTATTTTGAGAGCGCGAGGAGCGGACCCGATTGGTGTGCCCGATGCGCCGCCTATGCGTCCGGTCAAGGACGTCGGCCAACGGTTCACCACATACGCACAAACAGTCTCACCCGCCCTCGCTTGGTCGAAGCAGATAGAGAGCTTTTCGAAGTCGCAGTCTGACAGATTTCGAGGGTCGCGCACCACTCGCAGCTCGATATCTACAGCGATGTTAACGAGCGTCTCGGCGCTGTGATTCGTCACTTCAATTTTGTAACATTCAGGACGCTCCGTGCCGCGCCACCGTATCTTTCCGCTGTGCTCTCCCCACGAAATCATAAACTCGGGCTCTGTGGCATTCTCCCGATGGAGCGGCAAAATCTCGTACACGCGAAATGGAGCAACCGGACCATAGGTCGGCAGGTTCTGTTTTATGCTCGCTACATAGATATGCCGCGGTCCACGCTTGTATTTGATGTACGCGCGACCTTCGTCCCATAGGTATGCAACCAGGACGACAACAACACCGACGCCGACCAAGTAGGGCGCGGCCTTCGCCACAGCCGTGGGGTCAATCATCGCCCAAATCCCCTCTGGGATGATCTGTGCGGCGAACGCAACCAGCGCCCTAAATGTCGGCGTGCGAACCTTAGGCATGCTTCCGATCCTGCCTCCTAAAGGCTGCGATGTGGAGTTTTATCATGGGACGTGACCGATACGTGTCGCAAGAGGATAATGTCGAATATATTTGACACGGTGACAAGTTTAGCATACACCTCCCGCTGACTGGCGATGGAGGGGACCATGATGGTGCGGGAAATGACGGCTGCGATAAGCTTCGTGGTCCTGGTGCTTGTCTATGGCGCGTACAGCCTCTGGCTCATGGCGGGGCCGCACAGCGCGGGCGAAACGCTGGGCGTGCTGATCGCCGGCATCGTCCTCACCGCCATCCTCACCACCATCGTCGCGATCGTCGTGGCCGTCCCGTGGGGGATCTATGCGACCCTGCGCGGCGCCAGGAACGAGGCGGCCGACGAGCGCGACCGTGAGATCGCGCGGACGAGCATGCGGAATGCCTATCTGGTGGTGATCGTCTTCATCTGGGTCGTGCCCTTCCTCGCGCTCGCCGGGTCGGCGGTGCTGGCGGCCAACGTCGCTTTGCTGACCATGGGGGTCGCGGAGATCGTGAATTACGGCTCGCGCCTCTATTATTATCGCTGGGGAGCGTGACCTTGGCGCGATCGGGGACGAAGGTGACCAATCGCATTCGCGCGCTCCGGTTCAGCCATGGGGAAATGACCCAGCAGGATCTGGCGGACAGGATCGGCCTCACCCGGCAGACCGTCATCGCGATCGAGCAGGGCCGTTATTCGCCCACGCTGGAGGCCGCCTTCCGCATCGCGCAGGTCTTTGGCGAGCCTTTGGAAAACGTGTTCAGCTACGGCCCGACACCCTGAGCCTCGGCCGTGGCGCTTACGGGCTCTTGAGCGTCCTCTGCAGCCGATCGATTTCCGCCCGTTCGGCATCCGAAAGGTGCTGTACGTCCGCGGTCGCGGCCTGCATCCGGGCGAGGTCGCCGGCGCTCAGCGGCTTCGCCTTGGCGCGGTCGGTCGCGTAGCGGTCGAGATCGGCGAGGGCGTGGGTCGTCGGCTGCTCGGCCGCCTCGGCGCGGGAGAGCGCCTGCTGTGCCTGTATCCAGCGGTCGGAGCCGACGGCGCCGGCATGTCGCACCGCTTCCTCGGCGGCCGGAAGCGCGGCGCGGAAGCCGTCATCGCCCTTGCGCGCATCGGCGACGAAGGCGGCGAGGCGCGCCGTCACCTCCGGATCGTCGGGGACGGCCGCGACCTTGGGCGGTGCCCCCGGCTCGCCCAGTTCGCGCTCGATCGGCCGCGGCAGAAGCGAGGGATAGGGGCCGGACGATCCGGCACAGCCCGCGAGCGTCGCCAGCGCGATGAGGAGCGGAAACAGGAAGCCCGGGCGCTTCATGGCCCCGCTCCTATGCGTCCCCAGAGCGCCCCGCAACAGGGTTGCGCGTGGCGAGCCTTCCCCCTATGTCGCCGTCTCCCGCGCGCCCGTAGCTCAGCTGGATAGAGCACCAGACTACGAATCTGGGGGCCGGAGGTTCGAATCCTTCCGGGCGCGCCACTTCCTTTCCTTTCCCCGCTGGTCCAAAAACTTAGCTCCTCGCAGGCTCCGCAGAAGCCGGCGGCCCGGGCCCGGACGAGGCGCCGGGAAGACAGGCGCCAGGGCTGACGGCGCAGGCTTCTCCTGAGGGGAGCGGACCGACCTCACGCTGGACTTTCGGGAGAATCGAAGCGCGGCTAAGATGGATCGCACAATCAAGATTGCGTGATCAGCGTCTGCTGTGCTGAGTTGTTGCCGAGCAGTTGATTCGCCGCGTTCAGCCACGGAGAAGATCATGGATCAGTCCGAGCAGGATGATTCCGCCGAGACGAATTTGGTGAAACGTCGAGAGGCACTGGCCCGCATCGGCCGCTTCGGCGCCTATACCGCGCCCGCTGTGCTTGCGATGCTGAGCGCCACGAAGGCGGTGGCCCAGACCACCGGAGGAAATGGCGGCTGCTGCTGGGTTGAGGCGCTGCTCGCCAGCGGCCAGAGGGTAGGCGATGCGCAGGAAGGCGCTCCATTGCTCATGATGGAGCCTGACGGGAGCGGCAGTTACGCCGGCGTCGTCGAGCGGACACGGCCGTCGCTTCAGCCCTGCCTCTTCTTCCGTACGGAGTCGCGGATTGCTCTTACGTTGAGTCAATCCACGCCCATCCCGGTTTGGCGCAGCGGAGCGGTCGACTATCTGATGGCGCGCGACATATTGGCGGGGGACGTGCTTGCGGTTCAGGACGCGCGCGGCTTTCGGTGGGAGACGCTTGACGCGGTCGAGGACCGGGGCATGCTTCCCGTCAGCCTGTTGTCGGCTCGGAACGGCGTCTATGCTGCTGGAGACGAAGCGGGGCGGTTGATCTTCACTCATAATGTCCTGCCCAAACAGTAGATGACCCTAGATCTGCAGCGCTAATCTCGCTCGACGTCCGTCGGCTTCGGCTGCACACCGCTCTCAGACGCTCAGGCTGGGCAACGCTGCTCGGTGGCTGACTAGGCGTGGCTTTGGGTCGAAAGCGAACGGGAGCGGCGCGGACCGGTCGAGGCCAGAAGACGCGCAGTAGCCCCGGCAATCACCCTTGACGACGCCCGCCATCGGCGATCAATTTGCTCCCGGACACCAGGGGAGGGGGCCATGGAGGCGAAGAGACTCGTAGGGACGGCGGCGGCCGTGGTTTTGGCGGCGCTGGCGGGCACGTCCGCGCACGCGCAGCAGGCGGTTGTCGGCGTGGCCGATCTCCAGGCGGCGGTGGCGAAATATCGGAACGCGACTGGCGACCAGTTCACGCCAAAGCCGACGCAGGAAGATCTGATCGGCCGGCGATTCCGCGTTTCGGTGCATTTCCCGCAACTCCTGGACCATAGCGGGCCGAGGATGGGCGAGATCGGGGGATGGTCCTACGATCCCGAAGAAGGCCAGATCACGCTCGAACCCTGGATCGAATATGTCATTGGCACCGAGATGACGTCGGACCCATCGCTCGATTCCATCCATTCAAGATTTTCCGGCTTCGTCGTGCGGTCGCACAGTCATTATGTCGGCAAGGTGGCGGAGCGCAGCGCCTACGGCGCCGACGTCGACGTGCATCTGGGCGACGCATTGACGATCGCCGCCTATGTCGAGGGACTGAACCATGGCTTTCCGGATGTGAGCGACAAGCCGCCGCCGGCGAAGGTCGCCATGGCGCCGGCCGACGCGCGGGACGTGACGCCTCACCTGGCGCTTGTCGTGGAGGGTGAGATCGCGGCCTATAAGGGCAAAAGGGCGATTGCCTGCGGAACGACCGGCACGATCGCGACCATCAACAATCGCACCGAAAGCACGTTCGAGGAATGCGTCGTCTCGGCCCGCATCGATCGTTATGCGATCGAGGACGAACGCAACGGCCGCGTCGTCGCGGAGTGGAAACGCCCCGCGCCTGAGGCCATGGCGCCGCCGTCCCTGTTGCAAGGCGACGTGACGCCGACCGGGCAGGTGCAGGCAATGGTGAACGCGGCTGCGGCCTCGGCCGCGGCCAGGGGCGGCATCGGAATCACCTTCATACTGACCCCCGACGGCATGACGCTGGTCAGCGTGGCGCCGAACAGCCCGGCGGCCGTGGCCGGCCTGACGCCGCTCGAGAAGATCGACGCGGTGAATGGGACCTCGGTCAAAGGCATCGATCGGGCGAGAATTACGGATTTGCTGGCGCGGGCGGGGCCGTCGCTCACCTTCTCGGTCGTCGGCGTCGGCGACGTCAAGATTGTGAGGTCTTCTCACTAAGCCCCGCCCGCAATGGGACCTAACGGACGTCAGTGGCGCAATGTGAAGCGGACGTGCTGGTCGAGGCCGCCGCAGCCGAGCGCTCCGTCGGGGCGGAAGGTCTTCTCGTAACGGGTGCGGTCCAGGATATTCGACGCGGCCGATTCGAACACGAAGGGCGGATAGGCGACGACCGGCCGCACGTTGGTCGTGCTGCCGTCGGCCTTGAGGTCGAATTCCATCTTCACCCAGCCTTCGAAACCCCAGCGTAGCGCTTCTTGTGGGAAATCGCCCGCCGATGCTCCGGAAAATTTGAGGCGTGGCCGGTCGTCCATCAGCGCGCATTGGGTCGCGGTGAGGCCGGAGCGCGCATAAGCGCTGCGCGCCGCGTCCGCGTCTCCGGCGCGCAATTCGGCCGAGGCCAGCCGCACGAGCGCCGCGGCGCGAAGCGGATCGTTCGGATCCAGCCCGGGCGTGCTCGGTACCTGGGAGAGAGCGGCGATCAACCCCGCTTTGTCTTTCTTGCGGTCGTAAAGGACCTCCGCCAGAATCAGCCGCACCGCCGCGGACGCATGCGGGTCGGCGGCAATGGCAGGATCGGCGAGCAGTGCCTGCAGGGCGGCCGGACGCGTGTCCGCATGCCGGGTCCAGCTCCAGTCGCTAGCGGCGAGCCTGATTCCGATCCAGGCCAAGACCGGCGCCGGCGCCTTTTCGGCGCGGGCGATGGCGAGCGCGCGGGTGAGGTAGCCGTGCCTGTCGTCGCGGCCGACCAGCGCATTGGAAGCAAGATCGGCGAGCACGGGCAGGATTGCGAGCGAGGAAGGGCCGGACGCCTGCTCGCGGCGCGTCAGCTCCTGCTGGAGCGGCACCAGGCGGGCGGCGTCCGAACGGCCCTGCGCGACATCGTCGGGCACCACGCCGCGCGCGTCCAGCCACTGGTCGAGGTCGCGACGCAAAGCCGCGAGCACCGAAGGATGCTCCGCCGCGGTCGAGCATCTTATCTCCATTCGCGTCAGCGCCCGGAACAGCGGCTGGATGTCCTTGAGCTCGTTCGGCTGCCACGACCAGCCGGTGACCGCTTCGGCGAAGAGCAGGGCGCTCTGCCCCTGGCGGGACGAATAGATCGGGGTGGAAGCGCCGACGGTGCCGTCGTCGCGGATCGAGAATTCGACGATGGCGACGTCCGACGGCGACAGATCGGGGCCGCAGGCCGGCGGCACCATTCCCGTTCCCATCGGAAAGCCGTCCTTGAAATGGCCTGCGCCGGTCCAGGCGAGATATTCGCGTGCCTTGGCGTCGTCGCCGCTCTGCAACGCGGCGATGGCGAGATCGGACCGCGCGGCGAGATCGTTCGCATTGACCCGGTCGGTCAGCCCACCCTGCAGGTCGACCGCGTGCTGCAGTTCCTTCAGCGCTTCGGCCGGACGTTTCATGTTGAGCAGCACGCGTCCGCGCATCGTCCGGAACAAGGCTTCGAGCTTCTTGTCGCCCGGCTTGAGGGCGGCAGCCGCTGCGATGGCCGCGTCAGCGCGGGCGAGCGCCGCGGGCGCGTCGTAGAACATGCCGGTCTGGATCAGTCCGCGTATCGCCGGCGTCTTGGATATCAGATCCGGCACGAGTGGCTCCGCCGTCAGATAATCCTTATAGGCCCCCCCATAATCGAGCGCGCGTTCCTCGATCTTGGCCTGCAGGATCAGGCCGGTGAAGCGGTCGGAGGTCAGGCTCGGATCGTTCGTCGGCAAGTCGGGAAGGCCGCGGCGGAGCGCGTCGGCGGCCTCCTCCTCCCGGTCGAGCTGGCCGAGCGCGATTCCTTCGCGGACGCGGACGAGCGCGAGATCGCGCTTGCGCGTCGCCGGCAGCCGTGCCTCGAGTTGTTGATAAAGCGCGAGCGCCTGCGTCCAATGGTCCGCGTCGAGCGCGGCCGAAGCCGCTTCGAACTGCTGCTGGATGCTGGGCTGAGCGGCTGGCGGCTGCGCCATGGAAGGCCCGGCCAATAGTGCCACGGCGATTGCGGCGCCCACGATGCCTCGCATGAATTCCCCTTTCCCCGCTACGGCTTAGCCGAAGCTAACAGGGGGAGGAGGGTGATGATAGCGGAATTTCAGCCGATGTCGCCGAAGCCGGCATAGCCCTTGCCGTCGCGATTCTTCTCCAGCTCCTCGCTGGCTTCCTCGGCGGCGTCTTCGAGGCCGTTATGGCCCTCGGGACCGTCGGGCGGGGGCGCCGGCCTCTTCTCCTCGTCCGGATCGCCGCCGCTCATCGCGTCAGCTCTTGCTCTTATGCTCCGGCTTCCCCTTGCGCTTGGTGGAAGCCATTTTTTCGAGCTCCTTCTCGCTCATCGATTCTTCCATTCCCTTGGACGCGCCCTTGAGCTTGCTCTTCGGCGTGTCACCGCGCTTGGCCGAAAGGGCGGCGCCGGCGGCCTTCTGCTGCGCTTTCGATTTGGCAGGCATGTCCTGTCTCCGTTAGTGGCGTGCACAGCTGGAACCCGCGGGCAAATCGGACGGTTCCTTGATCGAGAGCAAGAAGAGGGAGCTTCATGGACGAGATCGAATGGTGGGAGTTCGACTCCGCCCGTGAATTGGCCGAGCAGGCATCGGGCGATATCGGCTTCGTGATCGAAAGCGCGGTCGAGGCGCACGGCGACGCGCGGCTGGCGCTGCCGGGCGAGGATGGGGTGGCGCCAGTCTTTTCGGCGCTTGCGAAGGCGAAAGGCTTCGACTGGTCGAAAGTCTGGCTGCTGCCGACGGCCGATCTCCTGTCTCCGTCCGCCGGCGCGCAAAGCACGCGCGAGCGGCTGGAGGGCTGGTTCGCGGCGAAGGGCGCCGAGGTGCTTGGCCTCGTCGACGAAGCGGCGCGCGGCGATGCGGCCGAGGCGGCGCGGCTCGCCGATGCGCGCCTGTCGCTGCTGCGCTGGCCGCTCGATCTCGTCTGCCTCGGCATGGATGCGGAGGGCGGGACGGCCGGCCTCGCCGCCGGCGCCGATCTCGACCGCGTATTGAACGCGCCGCGCGGCCGCCGTGCCGTCGGTGTGCGGACGAATGAGGGGCCGCTCGTCTCGCTCACCGGGCCGACTTTGACGACGGCGCGCACGGTGATGATCGTCATTGCCGGCCGCGGCAAACGGGCATTGCTCGAGCAGGCGATCAAGGAAGGTCCGCTCTCCTCGCGTCCCATCGGCCGCCTGCTTGCGACCATCGACTCTCCGGTGGACATCTTCTGGACGGGCGAGGAGGTGGCCTGACTCTCTTCCGTCATTGCGAGGAGCGTACCGACGCGGCAATCCAGCCGCACTGGATTGCTTCGCTGCGCTCGCAATGACGAAATTAGATAAGCTCCGTTAGATCCAGCGCCTCCAGCAACGCCGTGCGCGCATCTTCGATCTGCCGCCAGGCCGCGGGTTCCCGCAGATCGTACGGCACGAGCGTCTCGGGCCAGTGGGCTTCCATCACCGAAGCGATGCGACCGAGCTTCGCCTCATCCGCGAGGAAGCGCGGATCGATCGTCGTCCGGCTCGGCGACCACGCGCAGCCGGAGGCAGGCGGGGCCGCCGCCATTGGCCATGGACTGGCGCACGTCGACGACGAACAGCTTCCGGATCGGACCGTTGCCGGCGATCATCGCCTCCAGCCAGCGCCAGACGGACGGCGTCTCGCGCGCTTCTTCGGGGAGGATCAGCGCCATCGTCGCCGTCGGGCAGCGTCACCAGCTGGGCGTTGAACAGATAGGAGCGGATCGCGTCCTCGAGGCTGACGGCGCTCGCCGGCACCTCGACGATCTCGACCTCCGGGCAGAAGCCGCCGCAGCGCGGCATAGAAGCCGGCGCGATCCTCGAACGCCTGCTCGTGCGCGAACAGGACATGCCCGTTCGCGACCGCGACGACATCGTTGTGGAAGGCGCCGGCGGCGATCGCCTCCTCCGACTGGCAGACGAACAGGGTTCGCTCCGGATCGAGCCGGTGCAGCCGCGCCACCGCGCGGCTCGCTTCCTCGATGCTGGCGGGCGGGATAGGCGCCGCCGCGCGCGCCGTAGACGAACACCTCGACGCCGGGCGCGTCGTGCGACGCGGCGAGCCGCATATGGTTGGCCGCGCCCTCGTCGCCGAAGGCCGGCGGCACCGGCGGGTGGACGCGAATGCGGCCTCGTCGGCGAAGGCGAGGCGGAGCTGGGCGAGCGTCTCGGGCCATTCGTGGCTGCGGTGCGGCATCGTCCGCAGATTGGCGACGGTGAGATGGCAGCGGCCGTCGGCGGTATCGGCGGCGGGGGAGACGGTCGCCGCATTGGCCGCCCACATCGCCGAGGCGGAGAACGCGGCGGGCCGCAGCGAGGCGCGGCGCCGCCTCGATAGTCGTGCCGAGCTCGGCCAGCCAGCGCCCGGTCCGGCCGCCGCTGGGGCAGGAACAAGCCTTGGGCGAGGCCGAGGCGCGAGATTGTGCGCGCATCTTCGCGACGCCCTGCAGCGCCGCCGCGCGCGGATGGGAGACGAGGCCCGCGTTGCGTCGCCGAGGCGACATTGCCGAGGCTCAGCCCGGCATAATTGTGGCTCGGCCCGATGATCCCGTCGAAATTGATCTCGACCGGCATCAGCGCGAGACCGTCAGCACCGTATCGCCGGCCTTCACCCCCAGCATCGCGCGCCGCGGCGGCGTCGAGCACGATCGCGCCCGTCCTCGCGTACATTCACCCGGCCGTAGCAGGAGGCGAAGCTGCTCCAGCCGGCCGGCGGCGAGCAATTCGGTCGGGCCGCCGGTGTGATCGGCGATCTCGGCAATCTCCGCCGCGTCGCGCGTCGCGGACGGTGCGGATCTCGTCGGTCTGCGCGGCCATGGTCGGGCCGCCGTCGAAGATGTCGACATAGCCGTCATGGGCGAAGCCTTCGCGCTCGAGCATCCGCATCGCGGCGCGGCCGGACGGGTGGGGCACGCCGATCACCGCCCGGGCCGCTCTCGGGCAGCATCGAGATGTAGATCGGGCGTCTTCGGCATCAGATCGGCGATGAACTGGGTGCCGTGGATCGCATTGAATTCGTCGGCCTCCTGGAAGCTCATGCCGAAGAAGCGGCCGGCGATCCCGTCCCAGAAAGGCGAGGCGCCGGCTTCGTCGATCACGCCGCGCAGTTCCGCGAGGACGCGTGCCGGCGAAGCGCTGGCGATGGAGGCGGATGAAGAGATAGCGGCTGCGCGCCAGCAGCATGCCGAGCCCGCCCGCCCGCTCGTGCGGGTGGAGGAACAGGCCGCCGACCTCGGAGCAGCCGTCGAAATCGGTGCAGAGGGTGAGCAGCTCGTCGCGAAAGGTGCGTGCCGAGCTCCTTGGAGCGTCTGGGTCAGCGTGCTGATCCGGTAGGAATAGAACGGCCATTCGCTGCCGACGCGGCTGAACATCTGGCAGGTGCCGCGGATCTGCCCGGTCTCCACATTTTCGAGCACCATGACGAAGAGGTCGTCCTCCGGCTCGGCTCGCATCGGAGGCGAAGGCACTTTCGGAGCGCGACGAGTTTCTCGACCAAAGCGCCCTTGTCGGCGGGCAGATTGGTGAAGCCGCCGCCGGTCAGCTTGGCCATTTCGTAGATCGCCTGGAAATCATCGTTCCGGGCCGGGCGCACGCGAAAGCTCACAAATCCTCCCCGTCGGCCAAGCGCAAAAGGGTCAGCGCCGACAGCGCCGCCCGTTCGGCGAGGCTCTCCACGATCAGATATTCGTCGGCCGAATGGATGGCGCCGCCGCGCACGCCCATCGTGTCGACCACCGGCACGCCGCAGGCGGCGATATTGTTGCCGTCGCATACGCCGCCGGTGGCGCGCCAGCTGATCTCCTGCCCGAGATCGGCGCCCGCAGCGACGCACGAGCGCGAACAATTTCTTCGGCGCGGGCGTCGAGCGGCTTGGGCGGCCGGCCGAAGCCGCCGTGAAGATGGATACGCACGTCGTGCGCGGCGGCGACGGCGGCGACCGCCTCGTCGAGCAGGCGTGCGCGCCAGTGCCTCGTCGTCCGGCGTGGCAGGGCGCAGGTTGACGCGCAGCACGGCATGGTCGGGCACGACATTGTTCGGACCGCCGCCGTCGATCTTGGCCGGATTGACCTTGAGACCAGCGCCCTTTGCCCGATCGAGCCGCAGCGCGAGGTCCGCGGCGGCAACGAGGGCATTCCGGCCCTCCTCGGGATTGCGGCCGGCATGGGCGCTCCGCCCCTCGACATGGATCGAGAAATTGCCGCTGCCGGGCCGGGCGCCGGCAAGCGTGCCGTCGGGAAGGGCGGCCGGCTCGTAGGTAAGCGCCGCTTTCTTCCCCCGCGCTGCCCGCGCGATCAGCGCCGCAGAACCCGGCGAGCCGACCTCCTCGTCCGAATTGATCACCACCTCATAGCCGAGCCGCGCCGCCGCAGGGCTGTCTTCGACCGCCTTCAGCGCCGCCAGCATCAATGCGATGCCGCCCTTCATGTCGGCGACGCCCGGCCCGCCCAATACCCGGTCCGGCTCGCGCCAGAAGACGTCCTGGAAAGGATGATCGGCGCCGAACACCGTGTCCATATGGCCGGTTAGCAGGACCTGCACCGGCGCCTCGGGCCGGACGACGAGATGCAGGTTGGCGCCATGGGCAATCGAGAGCAGCGCCCCGTCCGCGCTCATCGCCTCCACCGGCGACGGCGCCGCCAGCGCGATTTCGCCCGGCAGGCACGAAAAGGCGGCGGCAAAGATTTCCGCCGTTGTCGCGAGCCCGCCGAGGTTGCGCGAGCCGCTGTTCACCGCGGCCCACGCCTGGACATGGTCCAGCATCGGCTCGGCCGCGGCCTGTTCGATCACGGCCTGTTCGCTGGCTGAAAGCCCCCGCATGGGCCGGCTCTAGCCGGGGCGTGGGATCAAAGCCAGTCGGCGAACGCCTCCAACACCTGCTCGTAGAGCCGCGTCTTGAACGGCACGATCAGGGTCGGGAGGTCGCGCGGAGCAGCCCATTTCCAGGCTCGGAATTCCGGCTCGGCCGTGTCGATATGGACGTCGGCATCGGTGCCGAGAAAGCGCATCAGGAACCAATGCTGGCGCTGGCCCCGCCAGCGGCCCTTCCAAAGCTTGCCGATCAGGTCGTCGGGAAGATCGTAGGTCAGCTCCGTCGGGCAGCGCGCGACCAGCTCGGTCAACGCCCGCGCGATGCCCGTCTCTTCCTCCAGCTCGCGCAGCGCGCCGTCGAGCGGCTCCTCGCCGGGATCGAGGCCGCCCTGCGGCATCTGCCAGGCCTCCAGCGTCGAATCGAGCCGCTGGCCGACCCAGACCTGGCGCTGGCCGTTGATCAGCATCACCCCCGCGGCGGGGCGATAGGGAAGGGAAGCGGGATCGCTCATTTGCCCACGGCCTCCTCGATCATCAGCTTCAGGATCCGGAAACCGCCCTGCACATCGTCCTCGGACGAGGGGATCGCCTTCCGCAGATTGATGAAGCCGTGGATGTTTCCTACGGCCTCGCGGAACACGGTCGGGACGCCCGCTTGCGCGCAGGCGGCGGCATAGGCGCGGCCCTGGTCGCGGATCGGATCGAGGCTCGCGGTGAGGATGAAGGTCGGCGGCATGTCCGCCTGGCTCTTCACCATCGGCGAATAGCGCCAGTCGCGCTTCGCCGGCCGGTAGCAATCGTCGAACCAGCGCATGCCGTCATGGGTCAGCAAATAGCCTTCGCCGAAATCCTCGTAGGAGGGATAGCCCTGCTCCGGATCGGCGGCCGGATAGATCGGCCATTGCGCGAGCACCGGCACGGCCGCCGGTTCGTCGCGCAGGGCGAGGCTGACGACGATCGCGAAATTGCCGCCGGCGCTGTCGCCGCATGGAACGAGGCCGGTCACATCCCGCCCGAGCGCCTCGGAGCTGGCCGCGGCCCAGCGCGCCGCCGCGATGCAATCATCCGGTCCGGCGGGGAAGGGGTGTTCGGGCGCCAGCCGATAGTCGACCGCAAGCACCGGCAGATCGAGCTGCCGCGCCATTTCCGCGCAGAAAGGCTCGTGCGTATCGAGATCGCCGAGCACGAAGCCGCCGCCGTGGAAGAAGAGGATCAGCGGTCCTCTCGCGCGGCTCTCCCGTGCGTCGTAGAGCCGCAGCTTGATCTCGTTGCCATCCGGCCCTGGGCAGGAGAGGTTGCGGATCAATGCCAGCTCGCCGACCGGCGCATCGGCGACGTGTCGCGAAGCGAGCATCATCGTCCGCGCCTCGTTCGGTCCGACCTCCTGGCTCTTCGGCCCCGGCAGGTTGTTCAGATAATCGAGGAAGAGGCGGACTTCGGGACGGACGAAAGGCTCGGTCAAAACTGGCTCCTCGCGGTCGGCGCGCCTAAGTAGAGGCGACGACCCCGCCCGTCCATGGCGGGCAACCGACCCGAAAAGGAGGAACGATGAGCGAGACCGTCGAAGCGCCGCGGATCGATTGGGCATCGGCCGCGCCCGAGGCCATGAAGGCGCTGATGGCGCTGGAGAAGGCCGTCGCCGCCAAGGTGGACCGCAAATTGTTCCACCTGATCAAATTGCGCGCGTCGCAGATGAACGGCTGCGCTTATTGCATCGCCATGCATGTGACGGAGGCGCTCAAGGATGGCGAGCAGATCCTGCGCCTGACCTTGCTCGATGCCTGGCGCGAATCGCATCTCTACGACGAACGGGAGCGGGCGGTGCTCGAATGGACGGAGGCGGTGACTCGCATCGCCGACGGCCATGCCGCGCGCGAGAGTTATGACCGGCTCGCCGCGCTCTTCAGCCCGGAAGAGGTTGCCAACATCACCCTCGCCGCCACCGCGATCAACGCCTGGAACCGCGTTGCCATCGCCGGCCGCAGCCGGCACGCCGATTGAGCGCCGCGCAGGCTTCTGAATTGGTGCGATATTCTTGCGCTGGGGACCGCCAGGGCCTAGCGATTATCTAGCTTGGGCCTGCCGCTTTCCGGCGATAGAAGGGGTCCGTTTTCGCAACCGTCAGGATCGAAGATGGCGACTGCCAGGCATTTGCTCACCCCCGAAGAAGCCTCCGCGCATCCGGCGCCGGACTCCGTCGTCGTCCGCTTCGCCGGCGATAGCGGCGACGGCATGCAGCTGACCGGCGGCCAGTTCACTCTGTCGACCGCGCTCGCGGGCAACGATCTTGCCACCTTCCCCGATTTTCCGGCCGAGATCCGCGCGCCGCAAGGCACGACCGTTCGGCGTCTCCGCCTTCCAGATCAATTTCGGCTCCGACGGCGATCGACACGGCCGGCGATGCGCCCGACGTGCTGGTCGCGATGAACCCGGCGGCGCTGAAGACCAACGTCGACCGACGCTCAAGCCGGGCGGCCTGATCATCGCCGACGAGGGCGAGTTCGGCGCCCGCAACCTCGCCAAGGCGGGCTACGCGGCCAACCCGCTCGAGGACGGCAGCCTCGCCAAATGGCAGTTGCTCGCCTTCAACATCTCGCAGCTCACCCTCGACGCGGTGAAGCCGTTCGGCCTCGGCAACAAGGAGGCGCTGCGCTGCAAGAATATGTGGACGCTGGGGCTGGCGCTCTGGATGTTCGACCGCGACCGCGAGCCGATCGATCGATTGGCTGAAGGCCAAGTTCGCCAAGGCGCCGGAGCTGGCCGAGGCCAATATCGCCGCGCTCAATGCCGGCCATGCCTATGGCGAGACGGCGGAGATCGGCGGCCAGGTCCAGCCAGCATCATCTCGACGCCGGCGCCCGCCGCGCCCGGCCTCTACCGCACCGTCACCGGCGCGGAGTCGATCGCGCTGGGCCTCGTCGCGGGTGCGCAGCTCGCCGGGCTGAAGATGTTCTTCGGCGGCTATCCGATCACGCCGGCCTCCGCGATCCTCCACCATCTCGTCGCGCCTCAAGGAATATCGGCGTCACCACCTTCCAGGCGGAGGACGAGATCGCCGCGATCGCCGGCTCCGCGATCGGCGCGAGCTATGCCGGCAGCCTCGGCGTCACCTCCTCGTCGGGCCCGGGCATCGCGCTCAAGAGCGAGGCGATCGGCCTCGCGATCATGACCGAGCTGCCGCTCGTCGTCGTCAATTCGCAGCGCGGCGGCCCGTCGACGGGCCTGCCGACCAAGACCGAGCAATCGGACCTCTACCAGGCGGTCTATGGCCGCAACGGCGATGCGCCGATGCCGGTGATCGCCGCCCGCTCGCCCGCCGACGCCTTCGACTGCGCGATCGAGGCCGTGCCGCATCGCCGACCAGTACATGACGCCGGTCATGCTGCTGACCGACGGCTATATCGCCAATGCCGCCGAGCCGTGGAAGGTGCCGGACATGGGCGACTTACGCGCCATTTCCCGGTCCGCTTCCATCGACGCGCCGCCTGGCCGAGGGCGAGGCGGTCAATGCCCTACACACGCGACGGCAAGCTGCGCGCGTGCCTGGATCAAGCCCGGCACGCCGGGGCTGATGCACCGCATCGGCGGCATCGAGAAGAATGCCGACACCGGCCATATCGACTATGCGCCCGCCAACCACCAGGCGATGACCGACCTGCGCGCCGCCAAGGTGCTCGGGATCGCCAACGGCATGCCCGAGCAGGACGTCGTGCCTCGGCGAACCGGGCGGCAAGCTCGCGGTCGTCGGCTGGGGCTCGACCTACGGCCCGATCCACCAGGCCGTGCGCCGCGCCGCGGCGCGAGGGCTCGACGTCAGCCACATCCACCTGCGCCACATCTGGCCGCTGCCGCGCAATCTCGGCGACCTGCTGCGCGGCTACGAGCATATTATCGTGCCCGAGATGAACAACGGCCAGCTCAAGACCTTGCTGCGCGACCAATTCTGTCGACGCGCAGGCCGGTGAACAAGGTCTGCCGGCCAGCCCTTCAAGATCGCCGAGATCGAGGCGGCCATCGAGGATGGCGGATCGCGGGCGAAGGGGCATCCGTGCCGAGCTGATCCACGCTCGAGTCACCTCGTCGGCGAGGCAAATGAACGACATGACCCGCTCACCGCCAAGGATTTCGCCACCGACCAGGAGGTGCGCTGGTGCCCCGGCTGCGGCGATTATGCGGTGCTGAAGGCGGTGCAGCGCACCCTGCCGGAGCTCGGCGCGCGGCCGGAGAACACGGTGTTCGTCTCCGGCATCGGCTGCTCGTCGCGCTTTCCCTATTACATGGAGACCTACGGCTTCCACACGATCCACGGCCGCGCCGCCGACCTTCGCGACCGGGATCAAGCTCGCCAATCCCGAGCTCGACGTCTGGATCATCACCGGCGACGGCGATGCGCTGTCGATCGGCGGCAACCACACGATGCATGTGCTGCGCCGCAACCTCGACTGCCAGATCCTGCTGTTCAACAACGAGATTTACGGCCTCACCAAGGGCCAGTATTCGCCGACCAGCCGCGTCGGCACCCGCTCGCCCTCGACCCCGTTCGGATCGGTCGACCGGCCGGCGAGCCCCTGCGCCTTCGCGCTCGGCTCCGGCGCCCGCTTCGTCGCGCGCGGCATCGACGTCCACAAGAATCTGCCGGACGTGCTGAAGGCCGCCCACGCCCACAAAGGCGCGTCGTTCATCGAAATCTACCAGAATTGCATCGTCTATAATGACGACGTCTTCGCGCCGTTCACCGCCAAGGAAAATGCCGGCAACCAGCTCTGGCTGGCCGCGGGCGAGCCGATGCTGTTCGCGGGCGGCACCAAGGGCCTCGCGCTCGACCGCGATTCGCTGGCGCTGAAGGTGGTCGAGGTCGCGGATGGCGACTGGCAGGCCGCCGGCGTGCTCGTCCACGATCCGAAGAACCGCGCCGTCGCGCATATGCTGGTCGAGATGCCCTTCGGCGCCTTCCCGACCGCGCTCGGCGTCATTTACGAGGATCCGGCGCCGACCTTCGAGAGCGCCGTCGTCCAGCAGAATGCAGAAGCGAGCGCCGGCAAGAAGGCCGACCTCCAGGCCCTGGTCGCCAAGGGCCAGAGCTGGATGGTGACGAAGGAACCGCACGCCATCTGACCTGGCCCTCTCCCATTTCGGGAGAGGGCAGGCGCGAAGCGCCGGGTGAGGCCCGAATCGACGTGCCCTCACCCTCCCACCGCCTGGCGGCGGCGGGTCCCTCCCTCTCCCGAAAATGGGAGAGGGGATTGCGTGGCGGCACCGTTTTATGCACCTAAGCGCGCCATGAACGACCAGTCGCGAGGCCGTCACCTGATCGCCGCCGACCGCGGCTTCGCGACGGGTGGCGGCTTCGTCGCGCGGCTGTTCGCCGGCGGCTTCCAGAAGTTGCTTGATCGGATCGATGCCCGCCTCATCGAAGGCCGGATGGAGGCGACCCTTCCCGACGGCAGCGTCCGCGGCTTCGGCGGCCGCGCGCCGGGGCCGCATGCGGTGGTGCGGATCAACAGCTGGACGGCGCTCGTCCGTCTCGTCACGTCGGGTTCGGTCGGCTGGTACAAGGCATGGGAGCTGGGCGAATGGACCAGCCCCGATCCGGTCCCTTTGTTCGAGCTGTTCATGCGCAACGCCGAGCGGCTCGGGAATACCGGCCGCGCCAAGGGCCTGTTCCGGCTGATCAACCGCGTCGCCCACCGCATCCACGACAACGACAAGGAAGGGTCGCGGCGCAACATCTCCTACCATTACGATCTCGGCAACGACTTCTACGCCGCGTGGCTCGATCCATCGATGACCTATTCGAGCGCGATCTTCGCCGAGCCGATCTCGGCCGAGGAGCCGCTCGAAGAGGCGCAGCGCAGGAAGGTCCGCCTGCTCCTCGACCGGCTCGACCTCAAGCCTGGTCAGCATTTGCTCGACGTCGGCTGCGGCTGGGGTTCTCTCGCCGAGATCGCCGCGCGCGAATACGGGGTCGAGGTCACCGGCCTCACCCTCTCCGAGGAGCAGAAGGCATATGCCGAGGAGAGGCTGGAGAAAGCCGGCCTCCACGGCTGCTGCCGGATTGAGCTCACCGATTATCGCGACGTCCGGGGCCGCTTCGACGCCGTCGCCAGCGTCGAGATGGTCGAGGCGGTGGGGCAGGATTATTGGCCGGCCTATCTGCAGAGCATCGCCCGTGTGCTGAAGCCGGGCGGCCGTGCCGCCCTGCAGCTCATCTCGATGAAGGAGAGCCTGTTCGAGGGCTATGCCGCGAACGCCGACTTCATCCAGACCTACATCTTCCCGGGCGGCATGCTGATCAGCGAACCGCGCTTCGCCCGCATCGCCGAGGAGGCCGGTCTCTCCTGGCAGGATCGCAAGGGTTATGGCCTCCATTATGCCGAGACGCTGACACGCTGGCGCCGGCGCTACGATGCGGCGGTGACGGAAGGGCGGCTTCCCGCCGGCTTCGACGAGCCTTTCCACCGTCTCTGGCGCTATTACCTCATGTATTGCGAAGGCGGCTTCCGTGGCGGCGGCATCGACGTCGCGCAGGTGACGCTGATGAAGGGCTGAAGCCTGGAACCAAAGTCGTCATTGCGAGGAGCGTAGCGACCCGGCAATCCAGACCAGCGTTTGCAACAGGCTCAGGACTGGATTGCTTCGCTCCGCTCGCAATGACGAGTTAGGTTCGATTAGCGCCCCAGTTCCAGCCGCTCGCCCGTCTCGAAATCACGTTGCAACAGGCTCGAAATCGCTTCCCCGACCGCGCTCGGCGGCTTGAGCGTCGCCTGGTCCTCGCCCGGATAGGCGCGCTGGCGCATCTTCGTGGCGGTCGCGCCGGGATCCACGATCGCCACCCGCACCGGACTTAGATTGCGGACTTCCTCGGCGTAGGAAAGCACCAAAGTCTCCAGCGCCGCCTTCGAGGCGCCGTAAGCGCCCCAATAAGCGCGCGGATTGCGGCCGACGCTGGAGGTGAGGGCGATCAGCCGCCCAGCCTCGCTCTTGCGGAGCAGCGGATCGAAGCCGGCGATCAGCGCCTGGCTCGCCAGCACATTGAGGGTGAGGATTTGGCCGAATTCCTTGCCGTCGATCGTCGGCACCGGGCTCAGTGAGCCGAGTCTGGCGGCGTTCAGCACGAGGATGTCGAGCCTGCTCCAGCGCTCCGCCACCGCCGTGGCGAGCCGGCCGATGCTGTCGCTTTCGGTGAGGTCCATCGGCGCGATCGTCGCGCTGCCTCCCACTTCGTGGATCCGCTCTTCCACCTCCTCGAGATCGCCAGCGGTCCGCGCCGTAAGGATGACGTGAGCGCCGGCGGCGGCCAAAGCTTCCGCGGTCGCGGCGCCGATGCCGCGGCTCGCGCCGGTCACGAGGGCGAACCGCCCTTCCAGAAATTTGTCAGTCACAGTCATCGTTCGTCCCGAGCGAAGTCGAGGGGCGTTGCGCGGAGTCATCACGAGCGCCCCTCGATTACGCTCGGGACGAACGGATTTGGTCGCGTGTCCTAAGAGAAGGACTGCGCTTTGGCTAGGCGTAGCGCTCGCGCAGCAGGGCGAGCTGGTCGGGCGACTCCAGATCTTCCTGGTCGGTCAGCCGGGTCGGATAGGCGCCGGTGAAGCAGGCGTCGCAATGCTGCGGCTCGGCATCGTCGCGCTCCTGCTCGCCGAGCGCGCGATAGAGGCCGTCGATCGAGACGAAGGCGAGGCTGTCCGCCTTGATGTAATCGTTCATCTCGGCGACGCTCATCTGGGCGGCCAGCAACTTGGCCCGCTCCGGCGTGTCGACGCCGTAGAAGCAGGAGTGGCGCGTCGGCGGGCTGGCGATCCGCATATGGACTTCGCGCGCGCCGGCATCGCGCAGCATCTGCACGATCTTCAGCGACGTGGTGCCGCGAACGATCGAATCGTCGATGAGGACGAGGCGCTTGCCTTGGATCAGCGCGCTGTTGGCGTTGTGCTTCAGCTTGACGCCGAGGTGGCGGACGGCGTCGCCCGGCTGGATGAAGGTGCGGCCGACATAATGCGAGCGGATGATGCCGAGCTCGAACGGGATGCCGCTTTCCTGCGCGTAGCCGATCGCCGCCGGCACGCCGGAATCCGGCACCGGCACGACGAAATCGGCCTCGACCGGATTCTCGCGCGCCAGCTCTGCGCCGATCGCCTTGCGCACCGAATAGACCGAGGCGCCGTCGAGGATCGAATCCGGCCGCGAGAAATAGATATGCTCGAAGATGCAGGGCCGCGGCCGATGCGCCGCGAAAGGCCGGTGCGAGCGCAGGCCTTGCGGCGAGACGATGATCAATTCGCCCGGCTCGACCGAGCGGATATAGGTCGCGCCGACCATGTCGAGCGCCACCGTCTCGGAAGCGAAGATATAGGCATCGCCGAGCCGGCCCATGACGAGCGGGCGAATGCCGAGCGGATCGCGGCAGGCGATCATGCCCTCGCTGGTCAGGCACGAGCAGGGAATAGGCGCCCTCCACCTGCTTCAGCGCGTCGATGAAGCGGTCGAGCAACGTCCGGTAGGTGGAGGTGGCGACGAGATGGATGATCGTCTCGGTATCGCTGGTCGACTGGAAGATCGAGCCGCGCCGGTTGAGGTCGCGGCGCAGGCGCATGGCGTTGGAGATGTTGCCGTTATGGGCGACCGCGAAGCCGCCCGAGGCGAGCTCGGCGAAGAGCGGCTGGACGTTGCGAAGCGCCGTCTCTCCGGTGGTCGAATAGCGGACATGGCCGATTGCGGCGTCGCCGGCGAGCTGGCGGATGATGTCGTCGCGGTCGAAATTGCCGGCGACGTGGCCCATCGCGCGATGCGAGTGAAAGGTGCGCCCGTCCCAGGAGGTCAGGCCGGCCGCTTCCTGGCCGCGATGCTGAAGCGCGTGGAGGCCCAATGCGACGATGGCCGAGGCGGTCTCGGCGCCCCAGATGCCGAAGACGCCGCATTCCTCGCGCAATTTGTCGTCATCGAACGGATTGGTGGTCAGCATGTCCCGTCAGCCCCGGCAGGGCGCGTTGCGGCGCGCCATCTCTAACCCGCGCCCCATATAGGGAGCGGGCAGGGCCTTGTCGCCCCGTGGCGTTAATTTGATGTGGATTCTCCACCATTTCGTCGCGGAATCGTCACAAAAGCATCACTGGCGGTCAGCCTTGCGAGGCTGCTCCCAGCCGCGACCACATCATCACGGTCAGCCAGATCGCCGCGAGGAAGATGATCGTGCCGCCGATGGCGATGAACGGCTCCCAGCTCTGGTTGCCGGTGCGCAGGAACATGAAGAGCGCGCCACCCATCACGATCAGGCCGAGATTGTGCGCCGCCCAGTGCAGGACCGGCACCCGCGCTCCCGCCGGCCATTCGCGCGAGACGCCGTAGATCAAGGCGAACACCGCCGAGGACAGCCAGCCGAGCACGCCAAGATGGGCGTGGGCCGGCGCATATTCGAACGCCTGCGTCATCCCCATCACCATGCCGAACAGCAGGGTCACCAGGAACCAGATCAAAGCCGTCCGCGCCCACAGGCTCGTCATTGTGTTCATCTTCATCTTACCCCTCCGCGCGCCGCGCTTGCTTGACGTTGACGTGAACGTAAACTACCCTTCGGCCATGGCTCCGAATGCGCTGCATGCCGACTTCCACACGCCCGGCGCGAAGACCTATTCGATCACCGATCTGTGCGACGAATTCAAGGTCACGCCGCGCGCGTTACGCTTTTACGAGGATGAAGGGCTGCTCGCACCGCGGCGGCAGGGCCTCTCCCGCATCTATTCGTGGCGCGATCGGGCCCGGCTCGCCTGGATCCTGCGCGGCAAAAGGGTGGGGTTCAGCCTCGCCGAGATCCGCGAGATGATCGATCTTTACGATCTCGGCGACAACCGCCACGCCCAGCGCCGGGTAACGATCGACAAATGCCAGAACCGCATCGAGTTGCTGCGCAAGCAAAGGCTCGACATCGATGCGACCATAACCGAGCTTGAACGGTTCATCGCCACGGTCGAAGCCGCCGACGCCGCCGAAGCCGCGCACTGAGAGGACCGACATGCCGACCTACACCGCCCCCGTGCGCGAGACGCGCTACGTGCTCGATCAGGTGCTCGGGCTCGACCGTTATTCGAACCTGCCCGGCTTCGAGAATGCGACGCCCGACATGGTCGAGGCGATCCTCAATGAAGGCGGCCGCTTCGCCGCCGAGGTGCTGGCGCCGCTCAACCGCGTCGGCGACGAGCATGGCTGCGTCCGCCATGAGGACGGATCGGTCTCGACCCCGCCGGGCTTCAAGGAGGCGTGGGATCAGTTCGTCGCCGGGGGCTGGACGACGCTCTCGGCCCCCGCGCAATATGGCGGGCAGGATCTGCCGCAAGTCGTCGCCACCGCGATCAGCGAGTATCTGCTCTCCGCCAACCAGGCCTTCGAAATGTATCACGGCCTCACCGCCGGCGCGGTCGCGGCCATCCTCGTCAAGGGCAGCGAGGAGCAGAAGAACACCTATCTGCCCAACCTCGTCTCCGGCCGCTGGACCGGGACGATGAACCTCACCGAGCCGCAATGCGGCACCGATCTCGGCCTCCTCAAGACCCGCGCCGATCCGCAGCCGGACGGCACCTACAAGATCACCGGCACGAAGATCTTCATCTCCTCGGGCGAGCACGACCTTTCCGAGAACATCATCCACCTCGTCCTCGCCAAGATCGCCGGCGCGCCGGACAATGTGAAAGGCATCTCGCTCTTCATCGTGCCCAAATTCCTGGTGAACGCGGACGGCAGCCTCGGCGAACGCAACGGCGTCACCTGCGGCTCGATCGAGGAGAAGATGGGCATCCACGGCAACTCGACCTGCGTGCTCAATTATGACGGCGCCACCGGCTACCTGATCGGCACCGCCGAGAAGGGGCTGGAGGCGATGTTCATCATGATGAACGCCGCCCGGCTCGGCGTCGGCCTGCAGGGGCTGGCGCAGGGCGAGGTCGCCTATCAGAATGCCGCCGCCTACGCGAAGGAGCGCCGCCAGGGCCGCGCCCTCGTCCCCGACCAGCGCGATCCCGACGCGAAGGCCGATCCGATCATCGTCCATCCCGACGTGCGGCGGATGCTGATGGAGATGAAGGCGTTCAACGAGGCGGCGCGCGCCCTCGTCCTCTGGGGCGCGCTCCAGGTCGACATCTCCCGCCGCGCCCAGACCGAGGAGGAGCGCGAAGCGGCGTCGGATTTGCTCGGCCTGCTCACCCCGGTGATCAAGGGCTATCTCACCGACAAGGGCTTCCAGGCGACGGTCGACGCCCAGCAGATTTATCGGCGGCCACGGCTACATTCGCGAGCAGGGCATGGAGCAGTTCGTCCGCGACGCCCGCATCGCCCAGATCTACGAAGGCACCAACGGCATCCAGGCGCTCGACCTGGTCGGCCGCAAGCTCGCCCAGAATGGCGGCCGCGCCATCCAGGCTTCTTCAAGCTGTTGGGGGACGAGGCCTCAAATCCTCCCCGGAACGGGGAGGGGGACCAGACGAAGTCTGGTGGAGGGGGCCCGGACGCGGCACAGATCGTCTCCACCGCCCTCCAGAAAGCCACCGCCGACCTCCAGACGGCCACCCTGTGGCTGATGCAGAACGGACCCGCCAACCCGAACAATGCCGGCGCCGCTGCCTATCCCTACATGAACCTGATGGGCATCGTCTGCCTCGGCCTGATGTGGCTCCGCATGGCCCGCGCCTCGGCCGCCGCCCTCGCAGACGGGCCGGAGGACAAGAGCTTCCACGAAGCCAAGCTCATCACCGCCCGCTTTTTCGCCGAAAAGGTGATGCCGGAAACGGGTGCCCTCCGCCGCAAGATCGAGGCGGGGGCGGAAAGCCTGATGGCGCTTCCGGCGGAGGCTTTTTAGCAAAGGATTCGGACTTTACGTCTAGGCTGCGCTCCCGCGAAGCTCGCTTCCCCGAAAGGACGAGACACGCGAATTGGAGGGAGCGTTGAGAAGGCTGGCCATCCTCGCGATTCTTGCTCTGGCCGGCTGTAACGCGGATTGGCGGGCGCAGGCGATAAGAAACGCTGAGACGCTCATGCGAACAGAGGTTCACGATCCCACCATTAAATTTTATCGTCTCCAATTTATGGGCGATAACAGAACCGGGCAGACTTGCGGCTATTTTTCCACGCAAGCCTCGGACGGTGGAATAATCACGAAACGCTTCATGTCTTTCATAGACGGCAACGGTGGGGAGAACCCATTTATTGACGATATGTCGGCTCGTTTCCCGAAGAACAAGGGAATCTTTGAGTTGAATTGGCAGGACCAGTGCGTCAAACTTGGCTATGATGACACCAGCTCGATCATCTTGGATTCAGGCGAGAGCACATCGCCACCCGACAAATAGAGCGGCCCAAGGACATCGCGGGGAATCGACCGGGCCCTGCTCTGCCGGCATTGGTCTATCGGCTGCTGCGGCGCCAACGGCCTAGGCGATAGCGCTCCGCGTCCAGCCGACCAGCGCCTGCAGTGGCATTGCCCCGGCCGTTCGTGCCACCTCGCGGCCCTTGCGGAACAGGATGAGGCTGGGGATCGAGCGGATGCCGTAGCGGGCGGCGATGGCCGGCTCGGCTTCCGTGTCGAGCTTGCCGAGGCGGATCTGCGGCTCCAGCTCGGCGGCGGCGGCTTCGAAGACGGGGGCCATCTGGCGGCAGGGGCCGCACCAGGCCGCCCAGAAATCGACGAGGAGCGGCAGATCGCTCGTGCCGGCATGGAGGTCGAAATTGATCGCGGTGAGCGTCACCGGCTTCCCCTGGAACAAAGGCGATTTGCACTTGCCGCAAATGCCCTGGCCGAGACGCCCGCGCGGCACGCGGTTGGCCGCCGCGCAGGCGGGGCAGGTGACGATCAGCGGATCGGGCAGGGTTTCGGACATCGAACGCTCCGGCTCAACGGTTCCGCTTCCAGATCTCGTGCTGACACAGGATGAGGAGCATGCAGCCTTCGACCCTCACCTGGTCGGACGCGAGGCGGGTGATGGTGGAGCGGAATTCCCGGTTGCGCTCCGGGACGAACACCGTGCCCTTCCAGTGGCCGGGGCCCGCCCCCTGGAACTTCCGCATCACGGCCAGCCCCATCATCTGCGACACGCCCGCCCGCCGCGCCTTGTCCTCCTGCTTTTTCTCTGCGAAGACCACCTTGCCGCACAGCAGATCTCCGCACGGCGCAACATCGACGGCGACGCTTCCGTCGGAATTCCACCATCGCCCCAGAAGTGCGGTATCGGCCGGAGGCATTACGCGGCCCGCTAATCCGAACAGCATGGCGGTAAGCAACATCATTTGGGGCCTCGCATCGACTGCCCCTCCGCCATCCAAGCTGAACGCATGCTAAACCTTCCGGGTCCGCGGCGTTCTCCGTGCGTCAACTCCGCTCCCGCACGCTGGCGAAGTGGATTTTCGGCCAATCCTGCCGGAAGCGGCCGAGCTCCCAATCGTTGCGGATGAGGAGGACGGCGGCGCCGTCGACATCCTCGGCCGCGCTCGAGCGGTTGGCGGCCAGGAGGCGCTTCAGCTCCTCGGGCGCGTCGGCGCTCACCCAGCGGGCGATCTCCCAGGGCGAGGCTTCGAAGCCGAGCTTGAGGCCATATTCCGCGTCCATCCGCGTCCCCAGCACGTCGAGCTGGAGCGCGCCGACCACACCGACGATCCAGTTGGAGCCGATCGCCGGCTTGAAGATGCGGATCACGCCTTCCTCGGCGAGATCCTCCAGCCCCTTGCGCATCTGCTTCGACTTCATCGGATCGTCGAGCCGGACGCGGCGGAGGATCTCCGGCGCGAAATCGGGCAGGCCGGTGAAGGCGACGTCGCCGCGCTCGGATAGAGTATCGCCGACCCGCAGGGTCCCGTGATTAGGGATGCCGACGATGTCCCCCGGCCGCGCCAGCTCGGCAAGCTCGCGGTCGCGGGCGAAGAAGGTGATCGGGTTCTGCACCGTCACCGCCTTGCCGAGGCGCGGGTTGGTGAGCTTCATGCCGCGCTTCAGGCTGCCCGAGCAGATGCGCATGAAGGCGACGCGGTCGCGGTGGTTCGGGTCCATGTTGGCCTGGACCTTGAAGATGAAGCCCGAGCAGCGCGGCTCGGTCGGCGCCACCGGACCGGCGCGGGCGGGCTGCGGCCCCGGCGGCGGCGCGAAGGCGGCGAGGCCGCCGAGCAGGTCCGGAACGCCATATTCGCGCAGCGCACTGCCGAAGAAGACCGGCGTCAGGTCGCCGGCGAGGAAGGATTCGAGGTCGAATTCGGGATAGGCGGCGAGCGCCAGGCCGGCTTCCTCGCGCAGATGCTCCAGCGTCTCCGCCGGAAGCTCCGCCTCCAGCGCCGGATCGTCGAGCCCGGAGACCTTCACCATCCGCTCCGGCGTCATCAGCCGGTCGTCGGCGAGATCGTAAAGGCCGTGATAGAGCCCGCCCATGCCGACCGGCCAATTGCGTGGGGATACGTCGAGCTGCAGCGTCTCGGCGATCTCGTCGAGGAGGGCGAAGGGCGAGAGGCCCTCCCGATCGACCTTGTTGATGAAGGTAACGATCGGGATGTTCCTGAGACGGCAGACCTCGAACAGCTTCCGCGTCTGCGCCTCGATGCCCTTGGCGGCGTCGATCACCATGATCGCGCTGTCGACGGCGGTCAGCGTCCGGTAGGTGTCCTCGGAGAAATCCTGGTGACCTGGCGTGTCGAGCAGGTTGAAGAGGAGCCCGTCCTTCTCGAACGTCATCACCGAGGAGGTAACCGAGATGCCGCGCTGCTGCTCGATCGCCATCCAGTCCGAGCGGGCGCGGCGGCGGTCGCCGCGGGCGCGCACCTCGCCGGCCTCGTGGATCGCGCCGGCGGCGTAGAGCAGCTTCTCGGTCAGCGTCGTCTTGCCCGCGTCGGGATGCGAGATGATCGCGAAGGTCCGCCGCTCCAAATTGTCGCTCTCGGGCTTGAGGGCCCGGGCCGGGTCGCTCATCTCTTCCTCCGGCCGGGCGTCGGCCGGCTTGCTGCTGTTGCTTTGGTTTGTGGTGAGGAGCGCCACATAGGGAATAGTGCGGCGGAAGTGTAGCCCCGGAGCTAGATCACGGTCTCCAGCTGGGTGAAGCGCACGGGCATGATCTCGCGGATGTCGAGGGTAGAATCGAGCTTCTTTTCGACCACGCTCAATTGCTGCACGTCCTTGCCGCCGAGCGGCATGACCAGCCGCCCGCCGGGGCGCAGCTGGTCGATCAGCGCCTGCGGCGGCGCTGGCGCGGCAGCGGTGACCATGATCTTGTCGAACGGCGCATGATCGGACCAGCCGCGCGAGCCGTCGCCCTCGCGGATCGCGACATGGTCGTAGCCGAAGGCGGCGAGGCGCTGACGGGCTTCGGCGGCGAATTCCTCGACGATCTCGACGCTGTAGACCTCGGCGCCGAGCGTCGCCATCAGGGCCGCCTGATAGCCGTAGCCGGTGCCGACCTCGAGCACCGTCTCCCCCGGCTCGAGCTCGAGCAAATCGATCATCAAGGCGCCGATAAAGGGTTGCGAGACCGTCTTGTCGAAGCCGATCGGCAGCGGCGTGTCCTGATAGGCGGCGAGGACGAGCTGGGGCGGCACGAACAAATGGCGCGGCACGTCGAGCAGGGCCTGGCGCAGCCGCGGCTCGGGCGCGTCTTTGCCGATCTCCTCCCCGGCAAGGTCGAAATGCATCTCGACGATCTCGACCATGTGCCGGCGGAAAATGGCGAGATGGCTTTCGTCCAGCGGCTTCATCGCCGCATCGGATGTTCAGGGCCGCCCATGGCATCCCTGTAGCAACCCGGGGCCTGAAAACCAGCGGGGCGCGGTCTTTCCTTTTGGCCGCCGCTGCGGGATTGCCTCAATCCGGCGAATCCGGCAGGCGCATTCGCCGCAAAAGGAGAGCGTAATGGCGGACGGCATGATTCCAGCCGGAGGCAAGTCGATTTCATCCGGCTCGCCGGCGCTCGATCGGATCCTGTGCGGCGGCTATGCCACGAACCATGTCTATGTGATCGAAGGATCGCCGGGGGCCGGCAAGACGACGCTCGGGCTCCAGTTCCTGGTGGACGGCGTCGCCCATGGCGAACGCTGCCTCTACATCACCATGTCCGAAAGCCGCGAGGAGCTGATCTACGCCGCGGCGACCCACGGCTGGAGCTTGGACGGCATCGAGATTTTCGAGCTCGTTCCGGCCGAGCTAAGCCTCGATCCGGAGCGTGAGCAGACCATCGTCTACGCCTCCGATCTCGAGCTCGGCGAGACGGTCGGCATGGTGGTGGACGAGGTCACGCGCACCTCGCCGTCGCGGATCGTGTTCGACAGCCTGTCCGAGATCCGCCTGCTCGCCCAGGGATCGCTGCGCTATCGCCGGCAGGTGCTGGCGCTAAAGCACTTTCTCGGCCAGCGCGAATGCACGGCCCTGTTTCTCGACGATCTCACCGGCAATCCCGACGATCTCAGCCTCCACTCCATCGCCAACGGAGTGATCCGGCTGGAGCAGCTCGCCATCGCCTATGGCTCTGAACGGCGGCGCCTTCGCGTCTACAAGATGCGGGGACGCGCCTTCCAGGGCGGTTATCACGATTTCGTCATTCGCAAGGGCGGTCTCGAGATCTTCCCCCGACTGGTCGCGGCGGCCCATCCCGACGAGGGGCAGGCCGACCAGGTCGCGGAGAGCGGCGTGCCGGAACTCGACGCTCTGGTCGGCGGCGGGCTGGACTACGGCACCACCACTTTGCTCATCGGCCCCTCGGGCTCCGGCAAATCGACGCTTGCGCTCCAGTACAGCAATGCCGGCATCGCCCGTGGCGAACGCGTACTCATCATCAGCTTCGACGAGACCGGCCGGGTCTTTTTCCGCCGCGCGGCCGGGCTCGGCATCGACCTCGCCGACGCGGTGCGGGAGGGCAGCCTCATCTTTCGCCAGGTCGACCCGGCCGAGCTGTCGCCCGGCGAGCTGACCAGCCTCATCCGCCACCATGTCGAGGAGCTCGGGGTCGGCATCGTCGTGATCGATTTGCTGTCGGGTTACCAGCATGCCATGGCGGAAGAGCAGTTCATGCTGCTCCAGATGCACGAGCTGGTGACCTATCTGAACCAGCAGGGGGTGCTCACCTTCCTCGTCCTCACCCAGGCGGGGATGGTCGGCGCGATGCAGTCGCCCGTCGACATCACCTATCTGTCCGACACCGTTCTCATGCTCCGCTTCTTCGAAGCGCAGGGCGAGATCAGGCGCGCACTTTCCGTCCTCAAGAAGCGGACCGGCAAGCATGAGCTGACGATCCGGGAGCTGCGGATCGGCCGCGGCGGCATCGAGGTCGGGCCGCGCCTCGACGGCTTCCGGGGCGTGCTGACCGGAACTCCGGTTTACGAAGGGGGTTCTTCCCTGCTTGAGGATAAAGTTGGCAGCGGGAAGTAGCCCGAAGGAAGCATCGTTCCTGATCGTCGCCGAGGGCGGACGAGACGCGCAGGTTATCGAGCAGCTGTTGCTCAGCGCCGCGATCCACTGCGAGATCGACGGCGGCGAGCGGCTGCTCCAGGCACTGATCGATGGCTCCGCTTCGGGCGCGGTGATCACCGACGAAGCCATTGCCCGGCTCGATCCGGCGCGGCTGCGCGAGGCGATCGAGCGGCAGCCGCCCTGGTCCGACTTCCCCTTCGTCCTCCTCACCCGCCGCGGCGGGACGCGCCTGGGCTCGCGGGCGATCGAAGGCCTGATCAACGCGACGATGCTCGAACGGCCGCTCCACCCGGCGACCCTGGTCAGCGCCGTCCGCTCGGCCATACGCGGTCGCGCGCGCCAGCGCCTCGCCGCCGACTATCTCGCCGAACGCGAGGCTGCCGAGGCGCGGCTGCGCGAGCTCGCCGGAACGCTCGAGCTGAAGGTCGCGGAGCGCACCTCCGACCTCGCCGCGGCCAACGACCGGCTGACCGCCGAGATCGCCGAGCGCGAGCGTGCCGAGGCGCGGCTCCTCCAGGCGCAGAAGATGGAGGCGATCGGCCAGCTCACTGGCGGCATCGCCCACGATTTCAACAATCTGCTGACTGCGGTGGTCGGCTCGCTGGAGCTGCTGCTGCGCCGTACCGACGAGGAGAAATTGCGGCGCCTGGCCGGCAACGCGCTGCAGGCGGCCGAGCGCGGCGCCAAGCTGACCGCGCAACTGCTCGCTTTCTCGCGGCGCCAACGCCTGATTCCGGCCGCAATCTGCCCCAATGAGATCATCGGCGCGATGGGCGATTTGCTCACCCGCAGCATCGGCCGGCACATCGTCGTCGAAACCCGGCTGGCCTCCGATTTGTGGCGCGCGCTCGCCGACCCGACCCAGCTCGAGGTGATGATCCTCAATCTCGCCATCAACGCCCGCGACGCCATGCCGCAAGGCGGCCGGCTGAAGATCGAGACGCGCAACCTCGCGCAGGTGCCGGCTGCCCTCATGCTCGAGCTCCCGGCGGGCGAATATGTCGAGATCGCCGTCTGCGACAATGGCTCCGGCATGAGCCCGGATGTGCTGGAGCGGGCGTTCGAACCCTTTTTCACCACCAAGGAGCAGGGCAAGGGAACCGGTCTCGGCCTCGCCCAGCTTTACGGCTTCGCCAAGCAGTCGGGCGGTACGGCGCGGATCGAGAGCCGCGTCGGCGAGGGCACGAGGGTCGCGATCTACTTGCCGCGCACCGAGCATGAGTCCGACGTGGCGCCTCCCAATGCAGTCGCCGGTCTCGCCCGGCGGCGCGCGCGGATCCTGATCGTCGACGACGATCATGACGTCCGCGCGGTCGCCACCGCTTTGGTCGCCGAACTGGGCTTCGAAGTAGCGTCCGCCGAGAGCGGCGAGGCGGCCTTGCGGATGCTGGAGGCCCAGCCTTTCCACCTGCTGATCACCGACGTCGCCATGCCGGGCATGAACGGAATCCAGCTCGCCTTCCGCGTCCGCGCGCTGGCCCCGGCCATGCCGGTCCTGTTCGCGAGCGGCTATGCCGACCTCCAGACCTTCGGGCCTGAGCTGGATTCACGGCATCTGATCAAGAAGCCGTTCCGGCTCGCCGAGGTCGCCGAGCGAATCCATCAGGCGCTGGAGGATGGCGCCGCCGCCGTGGAGCCGGTGGAGGCCTGCTCGACCTCGCGGACTCGCCCGCCGGCGGACACGCCTGACTTCGTACGTTTTTTAGCCTTCGAGGTTGTTCGCGGCGCTCGGGTCCCGGAGGCCCAGCCCGATCGAGGCGCGGGCTTGCTCGGTTTCGGAAGACGTTACCGGATAGGCGCAATAATCGGCGGCGTAATAAGCGCTCGGCCGGTGGTTGCCGGAAAGGCCGATGCCGCCGAACGGGCGCGCTGGAGGGCGCGCCGTTGGTCGGCTTGTTCCAGTTGATGATGCCGGCGCGGATATTGGCCCAGAAGCGGTCGTAGAGCTGTGGGCTGCCGCCGATCAGCGAGGCGGAGAGGCCGTAGCGGGTGGCATTCGCCTCGGCGATCGCGGCGTCGAAATCGGGGACGCGGATCACCTGCAGCATCGGGCCGAACAGCTCCACGTCCGGCCGTTGCTCGATTCCCGTGACGTCGATGATCGCCGGGGTGAGGAACGGCTTGTCCTCGATCGGCCGGTCGAGATGCCGGATCGGGCGGCCGCCCTTCATGATCAGGTCGAGAAAGCCCTCCTGCAGCTGATCGGCGGCCGCATTGTCGATCACCGGGCCCATGAACGGCGGCGGATTGGCGTGCGGCTCGGCGACGATGATCCGGTCGGCGAGCTTGCAGACCGTCTCGATGAGCGCCTCGTGCCCGCCGTCCTTGACGATCAGCCGCCGCGCGGCGGTGCAGCGCTGGCCGGCGCTGAGGAAGGCCGACTGAACGACCATAGCGGCGGCGGCGTGGATGTCGGCCGTGTCCCAGACGACGATCGGGTTGTTGCCGCCCATTTCGAGCGCGAGGATCTTCTGCGGCGTGTCGGCGAACTGGCGATGGAGGGCGACGCCGGCGCGGGCCGAGCCGGTGAAGAGCAGGCCGTCGATCCCGGCATGGCCCGCCAGCGCCCGGCCGATTTCGGGCCCGCCCTGGACGCAGCGCAGCACGTCCTCGGGCACGCCCGCTTCGTGGAATGCCTGACCAGGAATTCGCCGATCGCCGGCGTCTTCTCGGACGGCTTGAACACCACAGCATTGCCGGCGATCAACGCCGGGACGATGTGGCCGTTCGGCAGGTGCGCGGGGAAATTGTAGGGCCCGAGCACGGCGAGCACGCCGTGCGGCTTGTGGCGGACCGCGACGCGGGCGCCGATCGCGCCTTCCACCCGCCGCTGCGACGTCCGCTCGGAATAGGCCGTGACCGAAATGTCGACCTTGGTGACGACGGCGTCGACCTCGGTCGCGGTTTCCCAGAGCGGCTTGCCGGTCTCGCGCGCGATCAGGTCGGCGAAGCTCCTCCTTCTTGCCGCGAACGACGTTGGCGAAGCGGCGCAAGCGTCTCGATCCGCACGGCGAGCGGCCGCGCCGCCCAGCCCGCCCAGGCGGCGCGGGCGCGGGCGACCTCGGCGTCGACGTCGCCGGTCTCGCCCGTCCACAAAGTGTCGCCGGTCGCGGGTTCCGTCGAGATGAGGGTTGCCATGCCGGCTGACCCACCATTTTTGCTCGGCGCGGTCAAGATTGCGGCCGCATCGCCTCGCCCATGCGGCGGACCGAAACGATCTTGTTCTGGAACGGCCCCCAATCGTCGGCCTCGTCGATCCGGCTCCAGATCGCCTCGACCTCGTCGATGTGCATCGAGCAAGGCTCCGCGTCCGACCAATAGGGATGGTCAAGCGCGCCGGGGATCGGCGCGTAGGCGGCGATCGCGGCGCGGAAGCCGGCGAAGGGCTCGGCGGCATAGGCTTGGTCGGCCGGCGACGGGCCGCGCCGGCGGCCGCCGCGCCAGTCGAAGAAGAAGCGGTCGATCTCCACATTCTTTTCCGTCAGCGCCGTCTCCAGAGCGCCGAGCAGGGCGGCGTCGCGGTCTGCATCGCCGCTCGGACGAACGCCGAGGCGGCCAAGGATTGCCGCCGTCAACTGCGTCTGGAACTCGGCGGGGAAGGTTTCGAGCGCGGGCGTCAGCGCCTCGGCTTCGGCGATGGTGCGCAGCGACGCGGCGAGCTGGACGACATCCCAGTGGATCGCCTCGGGCTGGCGGCCGAAGGCGTAGAGGCCGGCATGGTCGAAATAGGCGGCGGTGAAGCGGCCGTCCCAGAACGGCGTGAAGCGCCATGGCCCGTAATCGAAGCTCTCGGCGGTGATCGTGATATTGTCGCTGTTGAGCACGCCATGGACGAAGCCGGCGGCCATATAGGAAGCGGCCAGCCGCGCCGCCTCGCGCGTCACGTGGGCGAGGAGGCGGCCCGGTGCGTCCTCGCCGCCTTCCTCGCCATAATAGAGGCGGAGGCAATAGTCGGTCAGGAGCCGCATCTCGTCGGCGAGCTGGAAGTAAGCGAGCCGCTGGAACGTGCCGATGCGGATATGGCTGTGCTGAGGCGCACCAGCACCGCGGAGCGGGTGGGGGAGGGCTCGTCGCCGCGCTCCAGCGCCTCGCCCGTCTCGATCAGCGAGAAGCTCTTCGACGTCTCGACGCCGAGCGCTTCGAGCATCTCGGTGGCGAGCACCTCGCGCACGCCGCCCTTCAGCGTCAGCCGTCCGTCGCCGAAGCGGCTGTAGGGCGTCTGGCCCGAGCCCTTGGTGCCGAGGTCGAGCAACCGGTCCGCGCCGTCGCGCAGCTGGGCGAAGAGAAAGCCGCGCCCGTCGCCGATGTCGGGATTGTACACGCGGAACTGGTGGCCGTGATAGCGCAGCGCCAGAGGGCGGATGAGATTGTCGGGTAGCGGGTCGAAGCGCCCGAAATGACGAACCCAAGCCTCGTCATCGAACTCCGCCAGCCCCACCGCGTCGGCCCAGCGGTCGTTGCGGAAGCGCAGGATGGTCTGCGGAAAATCGGCCGGTTCGACGGGATCGTAGAAATCCTCGCCAAGCTCCAGGATCGGCATCTCGGGGCGATAAGGCGAGGGGATGGCAGGGACCGGCACGGCCGCCCAACCTTGCCCGCGCAGCCCCGGTTCCGCCAGCGGAACCTCATTGGCGGCCGGCCGCTTTGAACATGAAGGAGACGGACGATGGCGGACGATCGCAAGGAGGGTTGGGAGCCGTGGACGCCGGAACGGGAGCGCGGCGGCTCGGGTGTGGGAGCCTTCACCGGGGAGACACCGGACGACCTGCGCGATCCCGGCCTCGAAGGCCAGAAGCGCGAAGGCGCGACCGGACCGGGCGAAGGCGAGGCACGGCCGGAATTCCCACGCGAAGGCTGGGGCGAGGAGGACGAGAATTACCCGCCCACGCAAGGCCCGCTCGGCCAGCCCGAGGATAAGGCACAGGACTGAGTCGTTCGATCGGCTCCCAAGCTTCCTCTCCCCCAAGGGAGAAGGTTTGAGGTGGTACGGTGCCCGTTGCGGAGAGACCCGCAGCACCTCTAGAAGAGGCTGCAGCAGAGGGGGGGCGAATGGCCGACTGGACCGACGGCTGGTGGATGTCCGCGGACGGGCTGCGCCTCCATTATCGCGACTATGGCGGCGGCGACGCGCGTCCGCCGATCCTCTGCATCCCCGGCCTCACCCGCAATGCGCGCGATTTCGAAGGCGTCGCCGATCGGCTTGCCGGCGACTGGCGGTTGATCTGCGTCGACCTGCGCGGCCGCGGCGAGAGCGCCCATGCCAAGGACCCGATGAGCTACAATCCACTCGTCTACGTCCAGGATGTCGAGCTTCTCGTGGCGTCGCTCGGCCTCACCCGCTTCGCCATCTTCGGCACCTCGCTCGGCGGCCTCGTCGCGATGTTGATGGCGATGGCCGAGAAGAGCCGTCTCGCTGCCGTCTTGCTCAACGATGTCGGGCCGGAGCTGGAGGCGTCGGGGCTCGATCATATCCGCACCTATGTCGGCAAATCACAGGTGTGGCCGACCTGGATGCACGCGGCGCGCGGTCTCTGCGAGGCGCAGCGCGAGCGCTATCCAGACTGGGACCTCGACCAATGGCTGGTCTTCGCCAAGCGCTGCTGCCGGCTCACAGCCGAGGGACGGGTCGTTCTCGATTACGACATGCGGATCGCCGAGCCGCTCCGCCAACCGCAGCCCGAGGTCGATCTCTGGCCGATTTTCCGCGCGCTCGATGGCGTTCCGACCCTGCTCGTCCACGGCGGCCTTTCCGATCTGCTCTCGGATGCGGCCGTCGAGAAGATGCGCGCGGAAATGCCGGACCTCGACGTCGCAATCGTGCCCCGCGTCGGCCACGCGCCGACGCTGGAGGAGCCGGAAGCTATCGCCGGGATCGATCGCCTGCTCGGCCGGATCGGCTGAGCCGCGGCTTGCCCTGACGCCGCCGCCTCGGGTACGGCGCGCCATTCCCTTTCAGGAGCGACGAGCCTTGGCCGACAGCACGCCAAAGAAGACGGTCTTTTCCGGCATCCAGCCGACCGGCGACCTCCATATCGGCAATCTGATCGGCGCGATCTCGCTCTGGGTGAAGGAGCAGGACAAGCACGACAACATCTTCTGCATCGTCGACCTCCACGCCCTCACCATTCCCGAGGAGATCAAGGCGGATCGGCTTCGCGCCAATTCGCTCGACGTCGCCGCGCTCTACCTCGCCTGCGGGATCGATCCGGAGAAGTCGCTGGTCTTCGTCCAGAGCCAGGTCCGCCAGCATTCGGAGCTCGCCTGGATTCTCGAATGCGTCACGCCGATGGGCTGGATGAACCGGATGACCCAGTTCAAGTCCAAGTCGGAAGGACGCGAGACGGTCGGCGTCGGGCTCTACACCTATCCGGTCCTGCAGGCCGCCGACATTCTCCTCTATCACACCGATTTCGTGCCGGTGGGCGAGGACCAGAGGCAGCATATCGAGATCACACAGGATATCGCCGAGCGGTTCGAAGGCCTGTTCGGCTATCATTTCAACCGGCCGGAGATCATGGTTCGCGAGGTCGGCGCGCGGATCATGGGCCTCGACGACCCCGAGGCGAAGATGTCGAAGAGCGCCGGCAAGCCGAACCATGCGATCGGCGTGCTCGACGCGCCGGAGCTGATCCTGAAGAAGCTGAAATCGGCGAAGACGGATTCGCGCACGGCGGTCGATGCCTCCGATTTGTCGCCGGGCGTGCGCAACCTGCTCACCATTTATCATGCGTTTGCAGGCGGGACCTGGGACGAGGCGCTGAGGCGCTTCGATGGCTTGGGCTATGGCGCGCTCAAGACCGGCGTCGCCGAAGCGGTGATCGCCGGGCTGGAGCCGATCCAGCGCCGCTTCCACGAGGTGCGCGACGACGAAGAAGGCCTGATCCGCTTCCTCACCCGCTCGGCCGAGGCCGCATCGGAGCGGGCGGAGGCCACGATGCGGGACGTGCGCAAGGCGGTCGGAATCTGGTAGGCAGCGTCATTCCCGCATTTCCGCACGACGGGAAATTACACGCCCCCCGTCAGCGCGATCGCGCAATGCGTCTCCATCGACACGGCGCTTCATTCCCGGTGAAGGGCTTGACCCGCCAGCCGCCACCTCTCTAATCTTTTGCCGAGGGGCAAGAGGGGGTTAGA
>CAVZPV010000001.1:0-390874 GCA_963777295.1 uncultured Alphaproteobacteria bacterium | reverse complement strand
GAGAGCCCGTCGGTCCACGCGCGTCGGTGCGGCGATCGCGCTGCAAATTTGCGGGCGAGGGCGATGAGGTCAATCCCGTAGCGCCTTTCGAAGCCGCGCTCCCCGGTCCGGTGCCGCTCCGCGTGGTGGGCACGGCAGAGGCTGATCGTCCAGCGGTCGGAGGGTTTGAGCCCCTCGCCCCCGTCCGTCCCGCGCCGGACATGGGCGCATTCGATGGGGAGGCTCATGCAGCCCGGGACCGAGCAGCGGTGGCGGCGCACCCATGCGCGGTGGGCGGGAAACGAGCGGATCCCCCGCGCCCGGCTCGGCCGCCGATTTCTCGGGGAAGATGAGCCTAGCCATGGACCGTCTCCCGCTCCGCTTTTGCGCGTGGCGCGCCATTTTCAGGACGAGGCGCTTTGGCGCGTGGTGCGCCTTTTGAGCGCATCGAGGCTTTGGCGCGTGGCGCGCGCATCTTCGGGTGGACGGGGGTTCGCGGATGCGCTGATTCTGCGCCTCCAGCGGGGCTGGTTTTGCGCGTGGTGCGCCATTCGAGGACGAACCTGGCGCCGATGCGCCATTTGCGGGCTCGCAAGCGCCATCCGCCGCTCGGCCATGGCAGCGCCGATCGTTCGATAAAGCTCGGCCCGCTCGCGCGAGAGGCTGGCGAGCATCGAGCGGTAGCGATCCTGCACCCGCCCAAGCGCCTCACGGCTCTGGCAGAAGCGGATCATGTCGAGGACATCGCGCGCCCACTGCTCCCATCCCTGCACTGGTTGAGGATCATGCAGCGGCGGCTTGAGGCGCGGCGAGGTCGCATCGGCATCCTCCGCGCCCAAGGGAACGCAGAACGCCTGCAGCAGCGCATATTTGAACGCAGACTGCATGGCCTTGGCAGTGCCCTTGTCACCCGCGTCAATGGCCTCGCCAAACGCCTCGACCACGTGCCGCGACCCATCCTCGACGCTGACGAAGTCGAACGCCATCCGCACGGTCACATGGAGGAGCACATCGCCAAGACCGCCAGTCCGCTCATCGCGTGCGCTCAACACCCGTGGCAGGAAGCAGAGCTTGTGCCGCGCTAGCAATGGCCCAACCCGATTGTAGACATCGTCGACCGAGCGATAGGCATATTGATCCTCAAGGTTGATGTGCCCCTTGGCAACGCCCGTCGTCGCCAACTCCGCCGCAAGCGCGTTGATGGCCGCATAGACCCGCGGGATCATCCCACGAGCTCCCGGATGGTGATGGCGCCAGCCTTGCTTCGCTTGGCCTCGATCCCATGACCGAACGCGCGGCCGACATCCTCCTCCACCAGCCCCTTAGTGAACTCACCGCGCCAGCATGCTTCTTCGCCGCATCGCGGTGCTGCAGCCAGTCGGCGGCAGCCGCCGCCAGGCATTGCTGCCCTCCAGGCAGACCTCGCGCACCCGACCGGCCGTGCGCCGGGGGCGCCGACACGGTGACCGGAGGAACACCATCTTCAACGCAGCGCCAGAACCGTGCCTCCGCCTCGAACAGCTCCTCTTGGTAGAGCCAGTCGGGGGCAACCTCGAACAGTTCCCATTTGCCATTGCCGAAGATGACCGAGAGGATGGCGCGCTCAGCCCCCGCCACCGCCATGTTGTGCTGAAGCTGCGGCGCATAGCGCGCCAGCACCTCGTCGACCTTGGCAAAGCCGCTCGTATGCTTGGCCTCCCACACAGCTGAAGCACGTTCGATATAGCCATCCAATGTGCAGCCGCGCCAGACGTGGACCGGACAGCGTAGCGACAGCCCGACCCGCTCGACCCGCTCCCCGGTCACCTTCTCATACCATTGGCGGTTGAACGCCTCGGTCCAGCAGCCGAGCTGAACCGCGAGTTTCCCCGAGAGGTCTTCAGGCTCTACCTCGCCCCTCTTCTCCTGCCAGAGACGAAGCAGCGCCTCTCGCGAACCGCCCAGAATGATATTTGCATCGCTGCCGCCGACCAGTCTTCGACGGCGGCCGTGCTCCTCCTGGTTGAGTGCGAGACTGGGAAGACAAGGCCATTTGAGGAGGTGACGTGGACGATTGCCAGCTCCCAAAATTGCATTCTGCCGACGTGATTCATCATGTGCGGTGCTTCCTCGCTGATTTTCCTGACTAACTAAAGCCATAGCAATACCTCCTGTTCACCAGCAGCGTCCCGCGTGCACTTTTAACAATTTGCGCACCGAGTTTCACTGCGATGCATTGGGATTGCTCTGGTCTACCCAGCAGTCAAGTGTACAAGCGGTAGATAGGTATAATACCTTCTATTCGCGGCCAGTTGCCTGTTGGAAATGTTCAAACTTTCATGGTTCTACGCCGCACCTGATTGAATACCTCGAGTGAGTGCTTGTTTAACCTTTCGGAGTCATCTTCTGTAAATCTCCTTTCTCCGTATTCCAGCATCTCCGCGAGGCCCGGGTGAAGCTCCACATGTTCGTCGGTGAGTTTAAGCCTCATATCAAACACCAGTCTCGCGGCAGAAGTATCTCCTTTTATCGCCTTCTGAATTTGCCCGAGAATTATGAGCTCATTGCTAGTTAGAATGCGCCGCTTGCCCCTGAACGGCACCGTGTGTGTCTCCTCAAGGGGAAGGAGCACATCTCGGCGAATCTGCCGGCGCGATATGGAACGCGCCTGCTTGGGCGGTCTTCCCCGAGGGTTACCCGACTTGCCAGGTTGGAAGCGGTGCTGCCGCGGGGGTCGGCCGTAGCCGACGCTATCATCGTCCTGATCTGACATGGCTCACGCTCCAGCCAGCAGGCGAGCAATCTCGCGCGAACGTTCCTGTTCAACCTGCTCGAAGGTGAGGCCAGATGTCCCCAGCACGGCATTCTCGCCCGTGAGCTTTTCGAAATCGCCGGACAGTCACATCGCCATAGGCGGGATCACATTCGATGAGCCGGGCGATCCTCCCGGTGGTCTCAGCGGCGATCAGCGTTGTTTCCCGAACCGCCAAAGCAATCGAGCACCACCTCCCCTCGATGAGTCACATCGCGAATCGCGTCCGCGACGAGGGCGGTCGGCTTCACAGTGGGATGCGATTCGAGAGCTTCCTCCCGTCCAGCACCAAAGCCGTTGACTCCGGCATAGGACCAGACGTTGGTCCGATAGCGGCCCTTATCTCCCAGCCCGAAGGTGTTCGTATGAGGCGCCGTGCCGATCTTCCAAACAAACACCAGCTCGTGACGGGACCGATAGAAGGTGCCCATCCCGCCATTTGTTTTCGCCCAGACACAAAGATTGCGAAGCTCCGTGAATGCTGCGCTGCCCGCAGCGAGCATTTCGCCCATGTGACGCCAGTCCATAAAGGTGTAGGCGATCGCGCCATCCCTGCACGCGGATGCAGCATTGCCCAAGGTGCAGGTCAGAAAGTCGGTGAACCGGTCACGGTCCATCTCTCCTGAGGCTTCGTCGAACTCCCTGTGTTTGATCCGGCCGTTTCCCGAAATGTCGCTGACCCTCTGATTGTAGGGAGGATCCGTAAAAAGCACGTCCGCCCGCTTGCCCCACATCAGGCGGGAGAATCGATGCCGGATCCTTCGCGTCCCCGATGAGCAGAAGGTGCCGGCCGAGCTTCCAAAGATCGCCGCGTCGCGAGACGACCAGATGCCGCTCCGGCATCGGCGGCACATCGTCCTCGCCCGAGGGACCAGCCGGCTTTGCCGCGTCCACATTCGCGATCAGCAGATCAACCTCAGGAGCCGAAAAGCCGAGAACTCTCAACGTCGATATCGAAATCGATGACGATCTTCAGCTCGGCCGCGAGCTCGGCATTATTCCATCCGCCGGCCTCGCAGAGCTTGTTTTCGGCGATGAGGAAGGCCCGCCGCTCCTCGGTCGTAAGGTGCGAGATGCGAATGCAGGGGATGCTTTCGAGGCCGAGGTTCGTCGCCGCCTCGACGCGCGCGTGTCCTGCAATGAGAGTCAGATTATCGTCGACGAGTGCCGGGACAATAAAGCCAAATCGGTTGATCGAGCCGGTGAGCTGCCTGAGCTGCTTCTTGCTATGGGTGCGAGGGTTGACGGCCGCCGACTTGATAAGGGCAGGCGCAACATATTCAATTTTATGTTCAAGAGACTTAAACACGGGCACGCTCCTCGCGGCAAAGCCGCGATTTGAGTATGCCCGGTCAGGCGCAACATGCCGGTAAATTCAGCGCCGTAAAGCTCCAACCTAGCAACCCCCGCACATTTCTGTGGAAAACTCAGTCAGGCACGCAGGCGCTCGGCGCAGTCTCCGGTGCCCGGCGGACTAGGAATCATGACCCAGGATAACCGTGGAGGGCGCGTCGGGCATGTGGCGGGAAGCCCCTGACTCCGGTGGGCTGGCTTGACTGCGCCGAGCTTAGGCGGCGCGAAAATCGCGCGTATCCCCGAGGCCGAGATGCTTTCCCTGCAACCGGCATATTTTTTCCCTGTTACGATGATTTTGGTTCCCTGTTTCGAAGAGCAGGGAAATCTCGGCCAGCAACCGCAGATTTCTGCGGTTTCGCGCCGCCTGAAACCCATCGTGCGGCCCGGTTGGGCGGCGCATTACGTGTATTTCCGGTGGATCAGGGAATCTGGCAAAGACTAAGGTTGTAACCCCCTCCGCCGGCGGTCGAGCAGGGTTGGTGCTTAAGCTGACCTCACAAGGTCAGAGACTCCAGCGCTCCACGCCGGTAAACTCGCGACGGGCATAGAGATTCTTGAGGTCGGCGACGAGGCCGCTCTTTCCAGCGAGCGCCTCGAGCCGCGAATCCGGAAGCTCGCCGTAAACGGCATGCGGCACGGCGACGACGACCAGATCGTAGCTGCGCTCGAGCGCGTCACCGGACAGCTCCAGCCCGTATTCGTGCCTGGCTTCCTCGGGATCGGCATGGGGATCGTGGACGGTCACCGCATGGCCGAGCGTCTCTAGCCGACGGATCAGGTCGATGACCCGGCTATTGCGCAGGTCCGGCACATTCTCCTTGAAGGTGAGGCCCATCACCAAAGCCGAGCCCGGCCGGCCGCCGCGCCTGGCGTGGAGCTGGTCGGCGACCCAGGCGCCCATCCTGTCATTGATCGAGCGGCCGGCGAGGATCACGTTCGGCTCGATCCCCAGCTGCTGCGCGCGATGGCTCAGATAATAAGGATCGACCCCGATGCAGTGGCCGCCGACGAGGCCGGGCTGGAATTTGAGGAAGTTCCATTTCGTGCCGGCGGCGTCGAGCACGTCCCAGATCGAGATGTCGAGCCTGGCGAAGATCTGGGTGATCTCGTTGACGAAGGCGATGTTGATGTCGCGCTGGGCATTCTCGATCACCTTGGCCGCCTCGGCGGTCTTGATCGACCGGGCGCGGAATACCCCCGCCTCGGTGACCGCGCCGTAGACGGCGGCCAGCCGTTCGGTCACTTCGTCATTCTCGCCCGCGATCACCTTGACGATGCGGTCCACCGTATGCTCGCGGTCGCCCGGATTGATGCGCTCCGGCGAGTAACCGAGGAAGAAGTCGCGGCCGCGCCGGAGCCCCGACACCTCTTCGATCAGCGGTCCGCAAATCTCCTCGGTCACACCCGGATAGACAGTGCTCTCATAGACCACGACCGGCCGGCGTTGCGGGTCGATAAGCGCCGCGACCGAGCGCGTGGCGCCGATCACCGGGCCGAGATCCGGCCGGTTCTCCGCATCGACCGGCGTCGGCACGGTGACGATATAGATGTCGGCGCCGCGACATTCCTCCGGCCGGCTGCTCAGCTCCAGGGTCGAGGCGGAGAGCGATTCGGAAGTCACCTCGTTGGTCCGGTCGATCCCGTGCCTGAGCTGCTCGATCCGACCCGCATCGATGTCGAGACCGGTGACGTCGAAGCTGCGGGCAAGGGCAACGGCCAGCGGCAGCCCGACATAGCCCAACCCGACAACGACAATCCGCTCCTTGCCCGCGCTCAATTCAGTCTCGCTCTCGCTGCTCGATGGAAAAGAAGGCCCCCACCTCCTGCGCGGCTAAAGGCGACGAGGCGGCGACGTCAAGCCGCCCGATTGATGCGAATGGCGCGCTCACCGATTTGGAGTGAACCCGTGGTCAACCTCGATTCGTTTGGCGGCGGCGCGATCGAGCATCCCGCCCATACGTCAAGGCATAGGGAAAGGTCGTTCCGCGCGTCGCGGAAAGCAAAGTGAGGGTGACAGCCAGCCACCACGGCGGGGAGCTACCAGCCGGCGATCGGGATTGCAGCGAGCGCCACCCAGGGGCATCGAACACGCGTTCAGGCGATGAACCGCCTCCCGGAGATCGTTTCAAACCCTCTGAAACAATATGTCTTTTCGAGCAACGGCGGCGATCGACCGTCCGATGAGTGTCGCTGGAATGCAACAACCGGTCGCGACCTTGCAAAAGCGTTGAACCTTTTTGGGCGGTTCGCGTTCGGCTTCAGCTTTCGTAAACTGCACGGGTTTTACGGGGCGGCTTCCGGGGTTTCGGCCAAATCATTTCGGGGTAGACAGCAAGGGCTGCCTCGATTAGGTAGGGCCCGAAATCGAGAAGATCAGAACTCGAGTACGAAGGGAGAAGCTGACGTGGGTTTCAAGGGATTTGTCGCTGCGACCGCATCGGTTGCTTTGATGGCCACGCCGACGATCGCCGCTGCGCAGCAGGCTGCGCCGGTCGCGTCGAGCGAAGTGGCTCCGGCCGGTGAAAATGTGAACGGCAGCGAGCTGCGCGGCGGCTTCATCATTCCGCTGCTCGCGGTGATTGCCATTCTTCTCGGCATCTGGGCCGCGACGCGGCATCACAACCACAACCTGCCGACCAGCCCGTAATCGGAGCCAGGCTCGCAGTCTGAATGATTCGGCCGGGTGAGGTTCTGCTTCATCCGGCCCTTTTCTTTGTCCTATGGCGAACGGGTCATGTCCCTGCTCGCTCTCCCGTTTCTCTTCCTCTCGGTTGCGGCCGCACCGCCTCCTCCGGCGCGTGAAACTGCCACAACCCAAATCTCCGCATCGCAGACGACGACTCTCCGGCAGGCGGATGCGCGAGTCGCCGCCGTCGCCTGGCGACTGGCGACCGCCGGTCGCGGCCTCTGCCCGACGCTCACGCCCCTGACCGGAATCGTCTTCCATCATTTGGCTGAATATCTCCCGGCGGACAGGCCGCTGATGATCAAACGCTATGGCCTCGATCGCGGCCCCGGCCTGCTGACGGTGCTTGGCGGCAGCCCCGCCGCCGAAGCCGGCCTCCAGGCGGGCGATGTGTTGCTGGCGGTCAACGGCCAACCCGTTCCCGTCGCCGGCGCAGGAGGTGGCGGCGGGCAGGAAATGGCGTGCGCTTGCGGAATCAGGGGAGCATCAGCTCGAAGACGCGCTTCGGGCCGGACCGGCGCGGCTCACGGTGCTGCGGCAGGGTCAGGAATTCGAGGCCAATCTCGGCTCGATCCCGGGCTGCTTCGACCGGGTGCGACTCGCCCGCAACCCGCAGGTCAACGCCTTCTCGAACGGTCACGACGTGATCGTGACGACGGCCATGCTCGATTATGTGCACAGCGACGACGAGCTCGCCCTCATCATCGGCCACGAGCTCGGCCATTTCATTCTCGGCCATCCGCCGATGGACACCGAAGACAAATTGCTCGCTTCGATCGGCATCCGCGCGGAAACCTATTGGAAGCGCGAGGAAGCCGCCGACCGGATGGCGATCCGGCTGATGGCGGCCGCCGGCTACGATCTCGATGCGATCATCCCCTTCTGGCGCCGCTTCCTCGGTCAATATGACAACGACCCGCAGATCTTCCGCTACCATCCGAGTCTTGAGGCGCGGGAGCGAATCGCGCGGGAGGAGATCGCCGCGATTCGCGGCATGAAGGCCCCGCCCGCCCGCTAGAGCCGGGTGCGCAGCGACCAGAGCTCGGGGAATGCGCGCTTGCCGAGCGTCGATTGGAGATAGGAGACCCCGGCCGTCCCGCCCGTGCCGCGCTTGGCACCGATAATTCGCTCCACCGTCACCGCATGGCGATGCCGCCAGGTCGCGACCGAATCGTCGAGATCGACCAGCTTCTCGGCGAGCTGATAGAAAGGCCACCAGCGCATCGGCTCGCGATAGACTTCGGTCCAGGCGTGCTCGACGGCCTCGCTCGGCTGGTAGGGCTCTCGCCAGTCGCGGTCGAGCACCTGCGGCGGAAGATCGAAGCCGGCGCGGGCGAGCGCGCGATTCGCCTCGTCCCACAGGCTCGGCGCCGCCAGCGCGGTCCGCAGCGCCTCATGTTCGGGCGAGCCCTCTTCCTGGAAGCGAAGATGCCCGCCCTCCTTGAGGCCGAGCTTATATTCGAACTGACGAAACTGGGCCGACTGGAAGCCGGAGCTCGTCCCCAGCACATGGCGGAAGCTGGTATAATCGGCCGGAGTCATCGTCGCGAGCACGTCCCAGCTCAGGGTCATCACCGCCTGGATGCGCGACACCCGCGACAGGCATTTGTGGACGGGGATCAGTACATCGGTCCGAATCATCTCCAAGGACAGATCGAGCTCGCGCAGGATCTGCTTCAGCCAGAGCTCCTTGGTCTGGTGGATGACGATGAACAGCAGCTCGTCATGATTGTCGGAAAGCGGCCGCTGGGCGGAGAGGATGCGGCCGAGCTGCAGATAGTCGCCATAGGTCATTGAAGTCGGTGAGTCGGCCATCGTCAGAGTCGCTCGGCGCTGGAGACGACGTCCGCCGCGCGGAGCGCTGCCAGGATTCGCATCAGATGCTGGACGTCGTGCACTTCGATATCGAAGTTGAAGGTGTGAAAGCTGCCGTCGCGGCCGGCCTGGTCCATGCTGACGATGTTGGCGCCGTGCTTGCCGAGGATCCCCGCGATGACGGCGAGCGAGCCCGGCTCGTTCTTGATGACGATGCACAGCCGAGCGGTGCCGCCGTCCGATTCGTCGCCCCAGGCGAGGTCGACCCAGTCGGCGTCGATGCCGTTGGCGAGCGCGTCGCAGTCGATCGTGTGCACCTCGATGCCCTCGCCCTCGCGGCGCAGGCCGACGATCCGGTCGCCTGGAATCGGGTGACAGCAGGCGGCGAGCTGGAAGGCGACGCCCGGGGTCAGGCCCTTGATCGAGATGGCGGTGCGCTGCGGCGGTGGCTCGACCCCGTCCTCGCCGGTCGAGCCGGGCACCAGCGCCTCCATCACCGCGCACGTCGGAGACGCGCTTGAGCGCGATCGCCTCCATCATGCGCGGCCTCGTCGTGGAAGCTGGAGGCGCTTCATCCGCCTCGGCGATCGCCTCCCAGCCGAGCGGGTCGGGCAGGCGCTGGACGATCTCGTCGAAAATCTTGCGGCCGAGCGCAACCGTCTCCTCGCGCTCCTTCGACTTGACGAATGCGGCGGATCTCGGCGCGCGCCTTGCCGGTGACGACGAAGCTCAGCCAGGCAGGCTGCGGCTGCTGCGCCTTGGAAACGAGGATCTCGACCTGGTCGCCATTTTCGAGTGGCGGTGCGGAGCGGCATCACCCGTCCGTTGATCTTTGCGCCGACCGTCTGGTCGCCGAGATCGGTGTGGACGGCATAAGCGAAGTCGACCGGCGTCGCGCCCTTGGGCAGCTGGATCAGCTCGCCCTTCGGCGTGAAGGCGAAGATGCGGTCCTGGTACATCGCCATCCGCGTGTGCTCGAGCAGCTCCTCGGGCGCTGCCGGCATGTTCGAGGATCTCGACCAGATCGCTGATCCAGCGGATGCTCGCGTCGGTCGCGCTCCCGACCCCTTCCTTGTACGCCCAATGCGCCGCGAGCCCATGCTCGGCCTGCGCGTGCATCTCGCGGGTGCGGATCTGGATCTCGATCCGCATCTGCTCGTCGTGGATCACGCGTGGTGTGGATCGAGCGATAGCCGTTGCGCTTCGGCGTCGAGATGATAGTCCTTGAAACGGCCCGGCACCATCGGCCAGCGGCTGGTGGATGAGGCCCAGCGCGCGGTAGCAATCCTCGACCGTGCCGACGACTGCGCGGAAGGCCATGACGTCCGACAATTGCTCGAAGCTGACGTGGCGCTCCGCCATCTTGCGCCAGATCGAGTAGGGATGCTTCTCGCGGCCCTGCACCTCCGCCTCGATCCCGTTGCGCCTCGAGCATGCGCTTTGAGGCCGCGGGCGATGCGGTCGATCATCTTGTCGCCGCCGCCCTTATGCAGCTGCTCGAGCCGCTTGGTGATGGAAGCATAGGCGTCCGGCTCCAGCTGGCGGAAAGCGAGCGTCTGCATCTCCGTCATGAACTCGTACATGCCGATCCGCTCGGCGAGCGGCGCGTAGATGTCCATCGTCTCGCGGGCGATTCGCCGGCGCTTCTCCTCGGACTGGATGAAGTGGAGGGTGCGCATGTTGTGGAGCCGGTCGGCGAGCTTGACCAGCAGCACGCGGATGTCGCCGGACATGGCGAGCAGGAACTTCCGCAGATTCTCGGCGGCGCGCTGGCTCTCGCTTTGCGCCTCGATCTTCGACAGCTTGGTGACGCCGTCGACCAGACGGGCGACGTTCGGCCCGAACAGCCGCTCGATCTCCTCCTGTGTCGCGACCGTATCCTCGATCGTATCGTGGAGGATGGCGGTGACGATCGTCTCGTCGTCGAGATGGAGGTCGGTGAGGATGCCCGCCACCTCGATCGGATGGCTGTAATAGGGATCGCCCGAGGCCCGCTTCTGGCTGCCATGCGCCTTCATCGAGAAGACGTAGGCGCGGTTGATCATCGCCTCGTCGGCGTCGGGATCGTAGGCCCGGACCTTCTCGAGAAGTTCGTATTGCCTCAACACCGCACCCAACATGGGGTGCCGTGCGGGGGCGATGCAAGCTAAACGCGCTCAACGCGCGCGGGCATTGCACTTTTCGAGCGCGTCGGAGGCGAGCTTCTGACCGGCGACCGAGAAGCTGCGCAAGGCGCCGGCCTTGTCGGCGAGGGCGGCGCAGTCGGTGGCGGGGCGGCTGGTGGTCTGGATCGCCGCGCAGGATTCGCCTTCGCAGTTCCAGACGAGGTCGTGCACCACGAAGTGGCCGGTGGACGCCGGCTTCGCCAGCTCGGCCCGATATTGGTTGCCTGTGGCGGATGCGGGAGCGACGGCGAAAGCGAACAATATGAGCGGGACGGCGAGGCGGTGAATCATGACGGAATCCCTGTTCTAAGTTTCAATATGAAACCTAGTAGGTCGATCAGTTTTAGATTGCAACTGAGAATCCGTGGGCCATATCCAGCCTCCCATAAAGGCGATAGGATCGATTCATGGTGCTGGACCTCGAACGTCACCGCGAGATGCTGCGGCAATGCTCGATCGCTGCTGCGCTGGAATTGATCGGCGAGCGCTGGTCATTCCTGATCCTGCGCGGCGCCTTCAACGGCCTCCAGCATTTCGAGGAATTCCAGTCGACGCTCGGAATCGCGCGCAACATCCTCTCGAACCGGCTGACGCGGATGGTCGAGAACGGGATTCTGCAGCGCGAGCCCGATCCGACCGACCGGCGTCGCGTCGCCTACCAGCTGACCGAGAAGGGGCTCGACCTGTTGCCCGTTCTGCTGTCGCTCCGCCAATGGGGCGAAAGATGGATTTCCGCTATGCCGAGCAATCCGGTGCTGGTCGACCGCACCACAAGAAGGCCGATTGCCCCGATGGCGGTCCGCGACGCCGACGGCCACCCGCTCACCCGCGACGAGCTGGAATGGCTCGACCGCTCGGAGCTCGATCGCTGATCTTCAGGAGGCGGGCTTCACCGCCAACGGCAGGCTCTCGAACAGCTCTGGGTCGTCCAACCGTCGCGCGCCTTCGATGGCGAGCATGCGGAACTTGGTCGCGGTGCCGCCGGGCGCGGAGAAGCCGCCGCTCTTGCCCTGCGCCGCGAGCACGCGGTGGCAGGGAATGATGATCGGGATGGGATTGCGGCCGAGCGCGGCGCCGACCGCGCGGGCAGCGCCGGGCGTGCCGATCGCCGCCGCCACGTCGCCATAGGTGCGCACCTCCCCGCGTTTTATGGCGCGGGTGACGGCGTAGACGCGGCGTTCGAATTCATCGGCGGCGGAAAGATCGAGCGGAATGAGCGAAAGATCGGCCTCTTCGCCGGCAAGCAGACGCACGATTCTTTCGATCGCGTCGGAGACGAAGGAAGGCGGTGCCGCCTCCTCCGCGCCGGGAAAACGCTGCACGACCCGGACGCGGGCCGTTCCGTCATTCTCTTCGGGAAGTGCCGCGCCGATAATGGCATCGCCGCGCCAGACAAGCGCGCAAGTTCCGATCGCGGTCGGGAAAAGGGCAAAGCCGGTGCTGCTCATAAGCGCCGGTCTCCGGCTTACTCGTAATCGCCGCCTGCATTGCTGTTGCGGGGCGGGGCCGCGGCGGTGAGGCGCAACGCCTCGGCCGAAGCCGAGAGCGAGCCGACCTCGTCCGGCGCCTCGTCGTCGTCGATCTGGACGCGCTGCAGGCTGCTGACGAGCGATTCCTCGAGGTGCCGCGGCTTGACCGTCTCCTCGGCGATCTCGCGCAGGGCAACCACCGGATTCTTGTCGCGGTCGCGATCGATGGTCAGGTCGGCGCCGCCGCTGACCTGCCGGGCTCGCTGCGCGGCAAGCAGCACCAGGTCGAACCGGTTGGGAATCTTGTCGACACAATCTTCGACGGTAACGCGCGCCATGGAGCAGCTCCGCTCAAAATTACAGCTGACGGGAAAGCGCGGCGGCTAACAGCCGGCCATCCCTCTGTCAATCATGTGGGAGGGGTTGCCCTTCCGCGCAACCCCGCTCATGTCGCCGCGATGGCCGATGCGACGCCGCCCCGCCAGCCGCCGACGGCCGAGGTCGACGGCAACCGGCTGACCCTGCTCGCCGATGGGCCGGCGCGGCTCGATGCGCTGATCGCCCTGATCGACGAGGCGCGGGAGAGCCTGCGCATCCTCTATTACATGTTCCTCGACGATGCCTCCGGGACTCGGGTTCGCGACGCGCTGATCGCGGCGGCGGGACGCGGCGTTCGGGTCTCACTGCTCGTCGACGGCTTCGGCTCGACCGGGAACACGGCCTTCTTCCAGCCCGTGCTCGACGCCGATCATCGCCTTCTGCCGCTTCAGCCCGCATTATGGCCGGCGCTATCTGCTCCGCAACCACCAGAAGCTGGCGCTGGCAGACGAGCGCCGGGTCATCATCGGCGGCTTCAACGTCTCCGACGATTATTTCGGCGGGATCGAGACGGGTGCCTGGCGCGACATCGGTCTCGAAGTGGAAGGCGACAGCGTCGCCTGCCTCGCCCGCTATTTCGACGAGCTGTTCCGCTGGACCCATAAGCCCGATGCCCGCATCCGCGACCTGAGGCAGATGCTCCACCAGTCGAGCATCACCCAAGGCAAGCTCCACTGGCTGTTCGGCGGCCCCGCTCGCCGGCTCAGCCCTTGGGCGCGGGCGGTCCGGATGGACATGCTTCGGCGCCAACCGGCTCGACATCGTCGCAGCCTATTTCGCGCCGAGCCCCGGAATCCTGCGGCGTATCGCCCGCGTCGGCCGCCGCGGCCGCGCCCGCCTCGTCGTCGCCGGCAAATCGGACAACAATGCGACGATCGCCGCCGCCCGCTCCACCTACACCTATTTGCTGCGGCGCGGGGTCCAGATCTACGAATATGAGCCGACGAAGATGCACACGAAATTGCTCGTGGTGGACGACGTCGTCCACATCGGCTCGGCCAATATCGACATGCGCAGCCTGTTCCTGAACCTGGAGATGATGCTGCGGGTCGAGGACAAAGGTTTCGCCGCCGCGATGCGCGGTTTCGTGGATGGCGAGGTGGCGCAGAGCCTGCGCATCACGCGCGAGGCGCACCGCCGACAGCGGACCCTGCTCAACCGCCTCAAATGGGCGATCGGCTGGTTCATTGTCGCAGTGGCGGATTACCGGATCTCGCGGCGTCTCAACTTCCGCGCCTGACGATCCGGAAACTCAGTCCTTCCACGCCCAGAACAAAGTCGCGGGCGGGATGTTCAGCAGTTCGAAGGCCCGGTCGATCCGGTCGAAATGCGGCGCGATGAACTGCCGCACCTTGGGCGAGAATTGATAGACGAGGAAGGCGCCGCCGGGCCGGAGAGCCTCATAGGTCTGTTCGGCGATCTTCGGACCGACGCCCGTCGGCAAGGTCGAGAAAGGCAGACCGGAGAGAATGAAGTCGGCCTCGGTCAGGCCGAAATCAGCCATGATCTCGCGCACATTGGCGGCCGAACCGGTCACCGCGCGGAGCCGCGAATCGCGGACCTTGCGACTGAGATAGGTGGTGAAATCCGGATTGGTGTCGATCGTCAGCAGGATCGAATCGGCCGGCAGCCGGCGCAGCACATGCTGGGTGAAGGTGCCAACCCCGGGCCCATATTCGACGAACAATTTGCAATTCGCCCAGTCAACCGGCGCGAGCATACGGTCGATCAGCACCTTGGACGAGGGAATGATCGAGCCGACCATTACCGGATGCTTCAGGAAACCCTTGAGGAATTGCCAGAGCGGACCGCCGGCCGTGCCGCGCTGGAAAGCGCGCGACCTTTGTGCCTGTTCGCCTGAAAAAGCCATGCCGGGGTCCTGAAGAAGAGGGTTCAGTGGCTGCGTTCGCAAATCAACGCCGGAATGGCAAGGCCGAGGCGGGTGCCGGGGTCAAATATGCGATGGGCGGCCCAAGCCGATTGCGCGACATTCCGGGCGGCTATTCTCGCGGCATCCGCGGCGTCAGCATTCCCGGCGTGACGAAGCCGATGCCGCCGGCGGCGACGGCATCCTGCTTCAGCCTCGCCTGCATCTGCTCATATTCGCGCTCGGCCTCCTCGGTCACCGACGGGCGCGTCTCGTCGAGCGCGCGCTCGAACTCGGCCATGGTGACCTCTTTCGCCTCCATCGAGCTGCGCAGGGCGAACAGGCCCGCGCGCCGCACCAGATCCTCGAGATCGGCGCCGGTGAAGCGCTCGGTCCGCGCCGCGACCGCGTCGAGATTCGACGTCCTCGCCGAGCGGCATCTTCGGCCGTATGGATCGAGAGGATGTGGCGCCGGCCCTCGCGATCGGGGACGCGGACATAGATCAGCTCGTCGAAGCGGCCCGGCCGGAGCAAGGCCGGATCGACCAGATTCGGCCGGTTGGTCGCGCCGATCACGACGACCGAGCCGAGCTCCTCGAGCCCGTCCATCTCGGCGAGGATGGTGTTGACCACCCGCTCGGTCACCTGCGGCTCGCCGAGGCCCGCCGCCGCGCATCGGCACGAGACTGTCGAGCTCGTCGATGAAGATGACGGTCGGCGCGACCTGGCGGGCGCGGGCGAAGAGGCGGGCGATCTGCTGCTCGCTTTCGCCATACCATTTGGAGAGCAGATCGGAGGATTTGGTGGCGATGAAATTCGCCTCCGCCTCGCGCGCCGTCGCCTTGGCGAGCAGGGTCTTGCCGGTGCCGGGCGGCCCGTAGAGCAGGAAGCCCTTGGCTGGGCGGATGCCGATCCGCTTGAACGCCTCCGGATGCCTGAGCGGCAGCTCGACGCCTTCGCGTCAGCCGCTCGCGCGCCTCGTCGACGCCGCCGACATCGTCCCAGCCGACCGTCGGCGCCTGCACCATCACTTCGCGCATCGCCGAGGGCTGGACGCGCTTCAGCGCCTCCTCGAAGTCGCTGCCGTTGACCGACAGATTCTCGATCACCTCGTGCGGGATCGTGCCCTCCGCGAGGTTGATCTGCGGCATGATCCGGCGGACCGCCTCGATCGCCGCCTCGCGGACGAGCGCGGCGAGGTCGGCGCCGACGAAACCGTAGGTGCGCCGCGACAGCTCGTCGAGATCGACGCCGCCGTCGAGCGGCATGCCGCGCGTGTGGATGGCGAGGATCTCGCGCCGCCCGCGCTCGTCCGGCACGCCGATGACGATCTCGCGGTCGAAGCGGCCGGGCCGGCGCAGCGCCTCGTCGATCGCCTCGGGCCGGTTGGTGGCGGCGATGACGACGAGATTCTGCGCGCGGCTCCAAGCCCGTCCATCAAGCGTCAGCAGCTGCGCGACGAGGCGCTTCTCGGCCTCGCCCTGGACCTGGCCGCGCTTGGGCGCGATCGAGTCGATCTCGTCGATGAAGATGATCGACGGCGCATTCTTCGTCGCTTCCTCGAACACCTCGCGCAGCCGTCGCTCGCTCTCGCCATAGGCCGAGCCCATGATCTCCGGCCCGGCGATGTGGAAGAAATTGGCGTCGCTCTCATTGGCGACAGCGCGCGCAAGCCGCGTCTTGCCGGTGCCGGGCGGGCCGTAGAGCAAAACGCCCCTGGGCGGGTCGACGCCGAGCCGCTCGAAAATCTCGGGATAGCGCAGCGGCAGCTCGACCATCTCGCGGAGCTGGTCGATCGTCGTGCCGATGCCGCCGAGATCGTCATAGGTGACGTCGGCGCGGCGGGTCTCGGTCGCCTCGGTATATTCGGGGCGAAGCTCGACCTCGGTGTTGGCGTCGATATGGACGATGCCCTTGGGCGCGGTCGAGATGACGGTGAGGCGGATCTCCTGCAGCGCGTAAGCGGGCGCGTAGAGCATCTGGCGAAGCTCGGGCGGGATGTCGCCACGCTGGACCTGCTGCTGGCCGGTGGTCGCGACGACGTCGCCGGCGGTGAGCGGCTTCATGCCGAAGCTGCGCTTCAGCGCTTGCGGCCGAGCCGTGAAGGCGAAGATTCTTCTGCGCGGGCGCGAAGACGACGCGCTGCGCAGGCCTGGATTCGGCCTTGCGGACGGTGACGAAATCGCCCGAGCCGATCTCGGCATTGGCGCGCTGGAGACCGTCGAGGCGGACGATATCGAGCCCTTCATCCTCCGGATAAGGGCCGACCGCCCGCGCCGGGGTCGCGCGCTTGCCGGCAATCTCGATGACGTCGCCCTCGGCCAGCGCGAGCTGCTCCATGATCCGTCGCGGCAGCCGCGCGAGCCCGCGGCCGCTGTCCTCCGGCCGCATCGTCGCCACCTGCAGGCGGGTGGGCTGTCTTTCCTCGTCGGCCATGCTCTCGCTTTCCGGGATCGTTTCGCAATCGTGCAGATAGGAAGCGACAACGGCCCGTCCAGCCGGCGGGTCCCGAAACGCAAAAAAAGGGCCGGTCCCGAAGGACCGACCCTGAAGTTTATTTGGAGAGGATGCCTGAAAGGCAGGGCTGATGTCGCACTGCAGCAAATATTGTGCAAGTGCGAAGAACTATGCTACACATGCACTTCCTGCATTTGGCGGATGCTGGATTCATGCCATTCGTTACAGTGCAGGCGAGAGTGCGCCGCACAAGGAGACGAGAATGAGACGGCTGCCGCCCCTGACCGGAATCGAGGCCTTCGTCCAGGTGGCGCGCCTCGGCTCGCTCAAGGCGGCGGCGGAGGCTTTGTCCTTGTCCTCGCCGGCGCTCACCCGCCGAATCCAGGCGCTGGAGCGGTTCGTCGGCCATCCGTTGTTCGAACGGCGCCATCAGGGCGTCCTCCTGAATCCGGACGGCGAGCGGCTGCTCGACGAGATCGGCCCGTCGATCGACGCGCTGACGCTGGCGATGGAGCGGGCGTCCGGCAATGCCGAGATGATGCGGCTGCGGCTTGCGGTGCCGTCGCTCTTCGCCTCGCAGCGGCTGATGCCGGCGCTGCCGACTTTGCGCGCCCAATATCCCGACCTCCATATCGACATCGACACCGGCGCCAACCGGCTCGGTCGGCTGAACGAAGGGTTGGACGCCGCCATCGTCATCACCGCCGAGGTCGATCCGGCACTCTATTCGCGGCGGATCGACAGCACGAAGGTGATCGCCATCGCCTCTCGCGAGCTGCGCGACGGTCCGCGCGCCATCCGCGATCCGGCCGAGCTCGCCCAAGCGACCATTTACCTCCACCGCGACATGCCGGAGACCTTCGCTTACTGGCGCGACGCCGCCGGCCTGGCAGAGCTGCAGCCGGCCGCCGTCGACCATTTCGATTCGGGCCAGCTGATCCTCGACGCGGCGGCGCAGGGCCTTGGAGTCGCTTTCATGCTCGAAAGCCATTTGAAGGGCTCGCACGACGAAAGGCTGGTCAAGCTGTTCGATCTCGCGGTCGAAAGCCCCTACAGCTATTGGTTCGCCTGCCGCCGCTCCGCGCTCAACCGCCGGCCGGTGCGCCTTTTCCACGACTGGCTGTTCGCCGATCCGCCGCCCTTCTGAGCCTACCAGCTCTTTCCGCCGAGCTGCATGTTTCGGATCGTCTTGCCGTTTTCGATGACCGTGCCGATGACGTGCGTGCCGTAGAGATCGACCTTGGCATTGATCACCGACGTGCCGAGATACTTGCCCTTGGGATACGCGGCGACCGGAGCGGCCTGCGACATTCGGCAATCCTGGTAGATGGCATACCAGCTCCAGGGTAGCAGGCCGTCATGGGTGAGATTGAACGTGCAGCGGACGAAGCGCACGTTGAGGCCGCCGGACAAATCGGCGATTTGATAATTTTTCTTGCCGCCCAGATAGACCTTGCCGTTGGGCGACAGCCTGGGATCGTCCCGCCAGACGCAATCGTAGAATTGCGCCGCGCGCTCCGGGTCCTTGTCGCCATAGGCCTTCACCAGGGATCCGACGAAGCGGCAGTTCTGGAAGCGGAAATGCGGCTTGTTGGGCCAGGCCGACCAAGAGGTGGTGCCGATGAAGGTGCAGCGCGTGAACAGCGCGCCATCGCTGTCGCCGCTGTCGGCGACCATGCCGCAGCCTTCATTGTCGATGAATTCGCAGTCGGTGAAGCGATGGTCGCGATTCTTGCGCGGGCCTTCCGCCTCGATGTCGACACCAGCACCGGGCGCGCTGTGGATCGTCGAGCGGCCCATATGGGCGAAGCGGCACTTCTCGAACGCATAGCCGCGCCCGCCGGTGATGCTGCAGCCCTGCCGGCCATTATATTCAGAGCTGAGGCCGCTGATCAGCCGCCGGGGCATCGGGTTCAGCACCGCGTCGATGCCCTGGATCATCAGCCCGTCCTGGCCGTGATGGTGCGTATGGACGTTCGTGATGATCTCGTCCGAACGATTGTCGGTGAGGAGGATTCCGGTGCCGGCAACCTGATAGCCGGTGTCGCCATAGGGCCCGCCGATGATGTGGCCGGGAAGGTTCCCGTCGAGCTCGAGATCGCTGATCTGGATCGGGCCGATGCAGCCCGTCATCCAGATCATCGCCCAATAAGGGGTGGCGACGCCCGGCCCGACATAGGGCATGTGATGCTCGACCCGCTCACCCGTTGCGGCGAACGTGCCGTAACGCAGGCCGTCGGCGCAGCGGATGCGGGCGCCGTTGCCGCGCAGGATCAACGGCTTGGAGCAGCCGTTGAACTGGAGCAGCTTGACCGGCGCCCAGGAAAAGTGGGCGCCCGGCTCCGGGTGCGGGATCTGCGCGCCGACGAGATAGGTGGTCTTCCGAAACTCCACGATTCCCCCACCCGCGGCGTTTACGGCCGATGCAAGCGCGGCGAAGGCGAGGGTGTCGTTGGCGACGCCGTTGCCTCTCGCGCCGAACTGCTCCGGCCTGAAGATCCGGGTCTCGGCTGAAGCGGAGCGCGCAAGCGCGGCGTCCGTCGCGACCGCCGCGGCGCCGACGAGGAAGGTTCGGCGTTTTGTTCTCATGGCGCCTGCTCTTCCGTCTGCCAGACTGAGCGGCGGCTGAACCGCTCAGGCCTTGAGCGCCGCGACCATGCGCCGCATCGCCGCGCGCGGCAGCAGCCGGTTGGACTGGGCGGTGACCTTGTTCATCAGGCCGGGAATGACGATGGCACGATTGCGGGCGAGGCCATCGAGGCCCGCCTGCGCAATGCCGCGCGGGTTCGCGCCGAGCTTCGCCAGCCGTCCGTCCGCCGAGCCGGCCACCTCGAAGAATTCAGTCGCGACCGGGCCGGGGCAGAGGGCGGTGACGTGGACGCCGCTGCCCTTCGCCTCCTGGTGCAGCGCCTCGGTCAGCGACAGCACATAAGCCTTCGACGCATAATAGACGGCGGCGTTGGGCCCGGCCTGGAAAGCGGCCGTCGAAGCGACGTTCAGGATGAAGCCGCGCCGGCGCTCCACCATAGGCGGGAGGACGAGACGGCAGAATTCGGTGAGTGCCCGGATGTTGAGCTCGATCATCTTGCACTGGCGTTCGCCCGGTTGGTCCGCGAAAGGACCGGCAAGGCCGAAGCCAGCATTGTTGATCAAAGTCTCGACCGTCAACCCGAGCGCCTCGATTTCGTCCATGAGGCGGGCCGCCGCGCCAGGTTCCGCCAGGTCGAGCGCGACTATGTGGGCGCCGCCGAGCTCTTCGGCAAGCGCATCGAGCCGGTCCCGGCGGCGGGCGACGAGCACAAGCCTATCACCCCGCGCTCCACACAAGCGGGCGAACTCAGCACCAAGACCCGCCGAAGCGCCGGTGACGAGGGTGGCCGGCGCCCGCGCCATGTCAGAGCCTCAGGCTCGCCTTGACGATCTTGCCCGGATTGCGCGGCGGCTCGCCCTTGGGGAGCGCGTCGACATGCTCCATTCCCTCGGTGACCTCGCCCCACAACGTATATTGGCGGTCGAGGAAGCGTGGCGTCGTCGGTGCAGATGAAGAACTGGCTGTTGGCGCTGTTCGGATCAGGGGTCCGCGCCATCGAGACGGCGCCGCGCTTGTGCGGTTCGCCGGAAAATTCCGCCTTCAGATTGGGCTTGCTCGAGCCGCCGCGCCCGGTGCCGGTCGGATCGCCGCCCTGGGCCATGAAACCCGGAATCACGCGATGGAACACGATTCCGTCGTAAAAGCCCTCGCCGACCAGCTCCTTGATTCGCGCCACATGGCCGGGCGCAAGGTCGGGCCGCAGGCGGATGACGACGTCGCCGCCGCTGTCGAGGTTGAGAACGAGGGTGTTGAGTTCATCGGCCATCTTGGCGTCTCCATTTGCGTATCGAAAGCGCCCTTAGGCCCGTGTGAAAGGCTTCGCCAGTCCGCCGCTCGACAGGCGCGGCGGCTCCGCCTAGGAAAGCGCCGGTTCCGGTCCGGGTGGAGAGGGCGATGAGCGAAAGCGAACTCGAAGCGCCCGCCGCGCCCGCGCCCGACACGCGTCTCGACGAGGACGACCGGCTGCGGCCGGAATTCGTCCGCGCGGTGATCGAACGGGTCGAAGCGGACGACACCGCCGGCGCGCGCGACATGGTCGCGCCGCTCCATCCGGCCGACATCGCCGACCTGTTCGAACTGCTCGATTCGGACGACCGGCGGGCACTCGCCGCCGCGCTCGCCGACATGCTCGACGGTGACGTGCTCGCCGAGATGAACGAGCTATGTCCGCGACGAGCTGATGGACGCGCTCGAGCCGCACCAGGTCGCCGAAATCGCCGGCGAACTCGAGACCGACGACGCCGTCGCGATCATCGAGGACATGGAGGAGGACGAGCAGCGCGCCGTTCTCCGCGCGCTCGACCCCGACGACCGCGCCGCGATCGAGGAAGCGCTCGCCTATCCGGAGGAATCGGCCGGCCGGCTGATGCAGCGCGAGTTGATCGCGGTGCCCGAACATTGGACCGTCGGCCAGGTCATCGACTATCTTCGCGCCGGCGAGGACCTCACCACCGATTTCTGGGAGGTGTTCGTCGTCGATCCCCAGCACCATCCGGTCGGCACCTGCATGCTGAGCTGGATCCTGCGCACCCCGCGCGACATGCGCGTCACCGACCTGATGAAGCGCGAGCAGACGTTGATCCCGGTCGACATGGACCAGGAGGAAGTGGCGCTGCGCTTCCAGAAATATGCGCTGATCTCGGCGGCGGTGATCGACCGCTCCGGCCGGCTGGTCGGCATGATCACCGTCGACGACGTCGTCCACATCATCCAGGAGGAAGCGAGCGAGGACATTCTACGGCTCTCGCTAGCCGGCGACGGCGACATCAACGAGCCGCTCCGCACCACCATCCGCACCCGCATGTGGTGGCTGTTCATCAATCTCGGCACCGCCATCCTTGCCTCGGCCGTGGTCGGCTTTCTTCCAGGATTCGATCTCGCGCCTGGTGGCGCTTGCCGTTCTGATGCCGATCGTCGCCGGTATGGGCGGAAACGCTGCGACGCAGACGATGGCGGTAACGGTGCGCGCGCTCGCCACCAACCAGCTCACCTCGTCCAACACGGCGCGGATGATCGGGCGCGAAATCTGGATCGCGCTCGCGAACGGCTTCGGCCTCGGGCTGCTGATGGCAGCGGGCTGTCAGCTTTATTATCACGACGCCGGCCTCAGCCTCGTCCTGCTCGCGGCGATGGTGATCAACAGCCTCAATGCCGGTCTCTCCGGCGTCATCATCCCGTTTGGTGCTCGAGAAGCTGAACATCGATCCGGCGGTGACCTCCACAGTCTTCGTGACGACGATGACCGATTGTATGGGCTTTTTCTCCTTCCTCGGCCTTGCGACCCTGTTTGGCCTTTCCTAAGCTATTGACGTTGCTTCGGAAGTTATCAAATTCGGAATTATGGCGAGCCTCAATATCAGCAAGGTCGCGGTCGGCTGCGGGAGCCTTGAGGCATTGCAGCACCGCCAGCAGGCGCGCGTTGCCGACGGCGTGGTGCCGCTGGTCACCCGTTTCCGACCGAAGCGAGCGGAGGAGCTGATCGGCGGTTCGGTCTACTGGATCGTCAAGCACCGGATCGCGGCCCGCCAGACCATCCTCGGCTTCGCCGACCGCGCGGAAGACCGGCGGACGATCATCCGCCTCGCGCCGGAGCTGGTTCCGGTCCGCATCCAGCCCAAGCGCGCGCACCAGGGCTGGCGCTACCTTGCCCCCGCCGACGCGCCGCAGGATCTCGACGGCGACGATGACGGCCTCGCCGCCCTGCCACCGCAGCTTGCGGCCCGCCTCGCCGGGCTTGCTCTGATCTAGCCGATCACGTGCCGCAGCGGACGCGGCCGGCGCCTTTGTTGTCGACGGTGCAGGCGGGCATGCCGCCCACCGTCACGTCGCCCAGGCCGGTCGCGATGATCTTGGCCGACCGGGCACTCCCCACAATTATATTTCCGGCGGTTTCGGCGGTGAGCTGGAGGTCGTCGACGGCGAGGCGGGACGCCATGACGTCGCCGCTGCCCTTGACGGCGGCGTGCACCTGCTTTGCATGGCCCGCGACCGTGATCTGGCCAGAGCCAAGCAGGTCAACAACGAGATTGTCGGCATCGATGGCGCCGACGCTCAGCCGCCCGTTGCCGCCGAGCGCGAGATCGACCCGCAGCCCGCGCGCCTTGTCGATCGCGAGGCTGCCGGAGCCGAGCAAGGCCGCCCGCGCCAGGTCCTGGGTCGAGACGTCGATCCGGACCGGTCCCGGCGACTGCCCCGGCGTCCCGCCCCACGCCGATGCGTTGGCACGAATACGCAGCGTCCGCCCCTCGACCTCGACGCTGATCCGGTCGAGCGCATCGGCCGATCCGGAGGCACGCACATGCGAAGGCTGTCCGGTGGCGAGCGTCACCTCGAACGGGCCCTCGACCCGGATCGAGTCGAAATCGCTGACGGGATAGGAGCGTTCGGCGGCAGCGGCCGGCGTGGCGAGCAAGGCGGCGGCAAGAAGGGCGATGATCCGGGTCATGGCGGGATCATCGCCTGTTTGCGCCTTGGGTCAATCCGTCAGCTGCCGCAATGGACGTCGCCCGATCCCATTTTATGGATATCGCACTTGGCCGGGCCGGAAAGCGTCACGTCGCCCGACCCCGCGACGGTCACGTCGGCGCTTTGCGTCGCCTTTGCGGTGACGTCGCCCGAGCCGATCACCGACACCGTCGCATTGCCGATCTCCAGGCCGCCGGCCTTGAAGTCGCCGGAACCCGCCACGGTAATGCTCGCCTGCTGGACCTTGCCGGCGCCGGTGAAATCGCCGCTGCCGGTGATGTTGAAGCGGGCCTGGGCGCCTTGCAGATTATCGATGGCCAGGTCGCCCGATCCCGTGATGGCGGCGTCGAAGTCGCTGGCGGTAACCTTGTCGATCTTCATATCGCCCGATCCCGCGATGCTGACGCCGGCGAGCGACGGCACGGTCACATAAACGACGATATGGCGATGGCCGCCGAAATTCCAGTTCCAGCCCTCGTGGCGCTTCGATCCGATCGTGAGCTCGCCATTTTCGACCTTTATGTCGAGCCGGTCGACGGCGGCCTTGTCGCCCTCCGCCCGAACCGAGGCCGCGCCGCCGACCGACACCACCACGTCGGTCGAGCCGGCGAGCGAGACCCTCTGGAAGGCGCCCGCCACCGGAAAATCACGATGGACCGTCTCGTGGTTGCCGTCCGTACTGATGCTGCACGCTCCGAGCAGAAGCAGCGCCGCCAAGGGCAAGGTTTCCCGCATCTCTTCTCTCCGACTGTGTTGTCTACATAATACACGGCGTGCGGCTGTGCGCAATATGAAAAGGCGACCCCGCGAGGAGCCGCCTTTTCGCGTTCGAACGTTGCCTTCAGCGAGAACCAACGATCCGCCCCCCGGACGGCTCGCTTGCTTCACTTTTCCAGCATCTTGTCCTTGTTGTAGATCGCCGCCGCCTTGTTGAGGATCTCGAGGATCTTGGTCAGCGCGGTCGGCTCGTCGACCTGCTCCATCGCGGCCAGCTCGCGGGCGAGACGGCTCGAGGCAGCCTCGAAAATCTGCCGCTCCGAATAGCTCTGCTCGGGCTGGTCGTCGGCGCGGAACAGGTCGCGGGTCACCTCGGCGATCGACACGAGGTCGCCCGAATTGATCTTCGCCTCATATTCCTGGGCGCGGCGCGACCACATGGTGCGCTTGACCTTCGGCTTGCCCTTCAAAGTGGCGAGCGCTTCCTGCATCGTCTTGTCGGACGACAGCTTGCGCATGCCTACCATCTCCGCCTTGTTCGTGGGAACGCGGAGGGTCATCTTCTCTTTCTCGAACCGGAGCACATAGAGCTCAAGCTGCATGCCCGCGATGTCGGTGCTCTGCAGTTCGATCACCCGCCCAACGCCGTGCTTGGGGTATACAACGTAATCGCCAACGTCGAAGCTCAACGCTTTCGCTGCCATTTAATTTGCCTTCCCATGGAAACAGCCGCCATGCGCGCCAGTCCGCGACCCCACGCTTCCGAACAACGATGAGCGGCGATTCTCTCTAGACCACCATGCGGTATGCGCTCCGCATTCCGCTTCGATGGGCGACCTTATAGCGTAATAAGTCCGGAAAAGCTACCCTTTTGAAAAGCTTTGGACTTCCGGTTGCAGAATTGTGTCGGCCGCCTCGGGCAGCTGGTCGGGATGGTCGAGCGTATAATGGAGACCGCGGCTCTCCTTGCGGGCAAGCGCCGAGCGGACGATCAGCTCGGCGACGACGACGAGGTTGCGAAGCTCGACCAAGTCCGGAGTCACCCGGAAATGGCCGTAATAATCCTCCGTCTCCTGCTTCAGCAGCTCGACCCGGTGGAGGGCGCGCTCGAGCCGCTTGGTGGTGCGGACGATGCCGACGTAATCCCACAGGAAGCGCCTGATCTCGCGCCAATTGTGGTGGACGACGACCTCCTCGTCCGAATCGCGCACCCGGCTTTCGTCCCAGGAGCGGATCGGCGGCGGTTCCACAAACTCTCGCCAGTCGCGATTGATCGCCTCGGCCGCCGCAACTCCGAAGACAAGGCATTCGAGCACCGAATTGGAGGCGAGCCGGTTGGCGCCGTGCAGCCCAGACATGGTCACCTCGCCGGCGGCATAGAGACCGGGGAGATCGGTCGCGCCTTCGAGGTCCACCAGCACGCCGCCGCAGGTATAATGGGCGGCGGGGACGACCGGGATCGGTTCCTTCGTGATGTCGATGCCGATGTCGGGGGCGGCGAGACGGGCGGCGATGGTCGGGAAATGGGCGTGGATGAATTCGGGCTCACGGTGGCTGATGTCGAGATGGACGTAATCGAGACCGAGCCGCTTCAGCTCATGGTCAATGGCGCGGGCGACGATGTCGCGCGGCGCCAGCTCCTCGCGCCGATCGAAACGCTGCATGAAGCGGCGGCCTGTGGTCGGGATCTTGAGCTTGCCACCTTCACCCCGCATCGCCTCGGTGATCAGGAAATTCTTGACGTCATGATTGTGGAGGCAGGTGGGATGGAATTGCGCGAACTCCATGTTGGCGACGCGGCAGCCTGCCCGCCAGGCCATGGCGATGCCGTCGCCGGTCGAGCCGCGCGGATTGGTCGAATAGAGCCAGGCGCGGCTCGCGCCACCGGTGGCGAGGATGGTGGCGCGGGCGGTAAGCGCTTCGACATGGCCGGTGGCGCGGTTGACCGCATAGGCGCCCCAGACCCGCCCTTCTCCTGCCCCGTTCTCGACATGGCGATCGGTGATGAGATCGATCGCGACCATGTCCGGGATGAGATGGATGTTGGGATGGGCAGCCGCCGCGGCTTCCAGCGCCTGCTGCACCGCCCAACCGGTGGCGTCGGCGACATGGACGATGCGGCGGTGGCTGTGGCCGCCTTCGCGGGTGAGATGCCAGCGTTCCTCCTCGCCCCGGTCGAAGGGCACGCCGAGCGCCGCGAGTCTCTCGATCGCCGCCGGCGCCGCGCCGACGACGAACTCGACCGTCTCGCGCCGGTTCAGGCCGGCGCCGGCAACGATCGTATCCTCGACATGGCTTTCGAAGGTGTCACCCGGCTCGAGCACGGCGGCAATGCCGCCCTGGGCAAGAGCCGTCGAGCCTGAAGAGAGATCCCCTTTCGCAAGCACCGCGACCTTAAGCTCGGGTGCCAGCGTCAGCGCCGCGCTCAGCCCCGCGGCACCGGAACCGATGACGAGAACGTCGAAGGTGTGCGGCTCCGTCACGCCACGGCCTCACTCCGCCGCATTGGCGGCCCGGGTGAGGTTCAGGAACACGTCCTCCAGGTCCGCCTCGCGGGTCGAGACGTCGACGATGCCGAGACCTTCGCGCTGCAACGCGGCGAGCACCTCGCCGGCGTTGACCTTGTCCTTTCGATAGATGATGGCCAGCGTCCGCTCGCCCTTGAGCTCGATCTTCTCGAAGCAGATCGCATCCGGCGCCCGGGTCAGGTCGCGGTCGACGACCACCTCGACCGCTTTCTCCTGCGCCATGCCGACGAGGGTGCGCGTCGTCTCATTGGCGATGAGCCGGCCGTGATTGATGATCGCGATACGGTCGCAGAGTTGCTCGGCCTCCTCCAGATAATGGGTGGTGAGGACGATGGTGACGCCGCCGCGATTGAGCTGCTGGACGTAATTCCAGAGCTGCTGGCGAAGCTCGATGTCGACGCCGGCGGTGGGCTCGTCGAGGACGAGGATGGGCGGCGAATGAACCATCGCCTTGGCGACGAGCAGCCGCCTCTTCATGCCGCCCGACAGGGTCCGCGAATAAGCGTTCGCCTTGTCTTCGAGGTGCATGGCGCGGAGCAGCTCAGCCGTCTGCCGCCTCTCCTTGGGCACGCCGTAGAGGCCGGCCTGGATCTCCAGCGTCTCGGCCGGGGTGAAGAACGGATCGAAGACGATCTCCTGCGGGACGATGCCGATCGAGGCCTTGGCGTTGCGGGGATGCTGCTCGATGTCGAAGCCCCAGATGGTGGCGGTGCCGCCGCTCTTGTTGACCAGCCCGGCGAGGATGTTGATCAGCGTCGACTTGCCGGCGCCGTTCGGGCCGAGCAGACCGAAAATCTGCCCGCGCGGAACCTCGAGGCTGACGCCGTCGAGCGCGCGCTTGCCGCCTTGGTAGGTTTTCTGGAGGTCGACGATCGAGATGGCGGCTTCGCTCATGCCGGCGCGTTTAGCGGGTGAACCGCGCCGCGCCTAGGAGCGGCTTCGCAAGGCGCGCGTTGGAGCGCCATGCCTCGCCTTCCCCGCGCCAGCATCGCCGACACGCTTTCCATCCTGCTGGTCGCGGCGGCGCCGCTCATCGCGAAAGGGCTGATCGTCCGGCGGCCCAAGATCGTCCACCTGCTCGCGCTCGGCGGGGCGGAAGGACGTGGCGTGCGGCTGCTGGCGCGGATGCGCCGTAAATATGGCGACGGACCGCTGCTTCTGCGCATCCCGTTCCGCGAGCAGGCGGTGGTCCTGTCGCCGAAGCATTTGCGGCGCGTGTTGGCCGAAACGCCGGAGCCTTTCGCCTCCGACAGCAGCGAAAAGGTCGCTTCGCTGGCGCATTTCCAGCCGGAGGGCGTGCTGATCTCGCATGGCGCCGAGCGCGCCGAGCGGCGGCGCTTCAACGAGGCGGTGCTGGAGAGCGCCTGCCCGGTCCACAGTCTCGCGTCGTCCTTGACCGCTATGGTCGAGGCCGGGGCCGCATCGCTGCGCGACAAGGGCGGCTCCTCGTGGCCCGAATTCAAGCGCGCCTGGTATCGGACGGTGCGCGAAGCCGTGTTCGGCGCGGCGGAGCGCGACGACGAGGCGCTGACGGACACGCTCCAACACCTGCGCGCGAACGCCAATTGGGCGTTCATGAAGCCGCGCCAGCGACGCCTGCGCGAGCGCTTCCTGGCGGCGGTGCGCGACCGGCTGGCGCGGGCGACGCCCGGGAGCCTCGGCGCCCTCGCCCGCGCCTGCGCAACCGCGAACAGCGCACCCGAGGACCAGGTCGCCCATTGGCTCTTCGCCTTCGATGCCGCCGGCATGGCGGCTTTCCGGACGCTGGCGATGCTGGCGCTCCACCCGGAGGCGGCAGCGCAGGCGCGGGAGAGCGCCGACTTCCGCCGCGCCGCTATTCTCGAAACGCTGCGGCTTTGGCCCACAACGCCTGCCGTGCTTCGTCAGACGGACGCCGAGACTGAGTGGGAAACAGGCGTCCTGCCGGCCGGGTCCGGGCTGCTCATCCACCTCCCTTATTTCCACCGCGATTCGAGCCGCATTCCCTATGCCGACCGGTTCGTGCCGGACATCTGGCTCGACGGACGCGCCGAAGCGTGGCCGTTCGTGCCGTTCAGCGCCGGGCCTGCCGAATGCCCGGCCCGCAACCTTGTCCTGTTCCTCGCCTCCACATGGATCCAGGCCCTCATGCGAGATCGCGACATCCTCTTCGCCGCGGACCCCGCTTTCGATCGCGCGAAGCTGCCCGCCACCTTCGATCATTTCCCGCTTCGGCTGAAGCTCATCCCGAGTGAGGCGAACCGAGCCGAAGCGAAGGAACCGGCCCCCAACACTGCGGTTGACCCGCCACATTCGAGGGAGATTTTCCATGGCTGACAAACTTGCGATCGTGACGGGTGCCTCGAGCGGGATCGGGCTCGAGCTGGCGAAGCTTGCTGCGAAGGATGGCTACGATCTGATCGTGGCCGCTGATACGCCGCTGGTCGATGCGTCGAGCCAGCTTCATGGCGAGGGTGTCCAGGTGACCAATGTCGAGACCGATCTGTCCAGCTTCGAAGGTGTCGACCGGCTGCTCGACGCGGTCGGCGGCCGCCCGATCGACGCGCTCTTCGCCAATGCCGGCCACGGTCTCGGCCGCGCCTTCCTCGACCAGGATCCGGCCGATTGGCGGCACGTCATCGACACCAATATCACCGGCACCGTCTATCTGCTCCAGAAGGTGGCGCGGCAGATGGTCGCGCGCGGCCAGGGGAGGATTCTGATCACCGGCTCGATCGCAGGCTACATCCCCGGCGCCTTCCAGGCGGTCTATAACGGTACCAAGGCGTTCGTGGACAGCTTCTCCGATGCCCTCGGCAACGAGCTCAAGGACACCGGAATCACCATCACCTGCCTCAAGCCGGGCGCGACCGACACCGAATTCTTCGAGCGCGCCGATATGATGGACACCAAGGTCGGCACGATGAAGAAGGACGATCCGGCCGATGTTGCCAGGACCGGTTATGAGGCGATGATGGCCGGTGAGCGCTCGGTCATCCACGGCATGATGAACAAGGCGCAGGTCGCGATGGCGGAGGTCGCCGGCGGTGGCGTCGCCGCGGAGATGCACCGCAAGCAGGCCGAGCCGGGCACGGCGGACCCGCAGAAGGAAGAGAGCCACGGCTAAGTGGCCTCAGAAACATTGTCGCAGCGGGGCGGCGTTGCTAGACGCCGCCCCATGCAGACGGACCGCTTCACGCCCGAAATCGCTTTCACCGACAGCCCCCGCGTCGCCTGCGACGGCGCCAGCGAGACCTGGCCCGCGCTCGGCCACCCGCGCGTCTATCTGCAGATCGACGAGAAGGGCTATGTCGATTGCGGCTATTGCGACAAGAGGTTCATCCTGAAGGGCGGCCCCGCCGACGAGCAGGCTGGCGCCGCAGCCTGACGCGCCTATATCGGTGGGCATGAACCTTCCTGCCGATCCGCGCCGCTTCCTCTATCGCAGCGATGCGCTCTCGCCCGAGGCGGCGCTCCGCCTCACCGCCGACGCGCTCAAAAATTGCGACGATGGCGAGCTCTACCTCCAATATACCGCGTCGGAGGCGTTCGGCTTCGACGACGGACGGCTGAAGACGGCGGACTTCAACACCCAGGCGGGCTTCGGCCTGCGCGGCGTCTCGGGCGAGACCACGGCCTTCGCCCATGCCAACGAGCTGAGCGAGGCGGCCATCCGCCGCGCCGCGGACACGATGACGCGTGCTCGATCCGGCCGAAGGGCCGAGGCCCGCGCCGCCGCGCCGGACCAACGCCACGCTCTACACCGACGCCGATCCGCTGAGCCTTATCCCCTTCGCTCGCAAGGTGGCGCTCTGCCAGCAGGTCGACGCCGCCGCCCGCGCCCGCGATCCGCGCGTCGTCCAGGTCTCCGTCTCGCTCGCCGGCAGCTGGTCGGTGATCGAGATCGTGCGGCCGGACGGCTTCGTCGCCCACGACGTGCGGCCGCTCGTTCGCCTCAACGTCCAGATCGTCGTCGAGCAGAACGGGCGGCGCGAGACCGGCTATCACGGTCTCGGCGGCCGCACGCTGTACGATCATCTGTTCGAGGAGCCGGTCTGGAACCGCGCGATCGACATGGCGCTCGCCCAGGCTCTGGTGAACCTCGACTCGGTCGCGGCGCCCGCGGGCGAGATGAAGGTCGTGCTCGGCCCCGGCTGGCCGGGCGTCCTGCTCCACGAGGCGATCGGCCACGGCCTCGAAGGCGATTTCAACCGCAAGGGCACCTCGGCCTTCTCCGGCCGGATCGGCGAGCGCGTCGCCGCACCGGGCGTGACGGTGGTCGACGACGGCTCGATCGGCGAGCGGCGCGGCTCGCTCTCGATCGACGACGAAGGGCACGCCGACCCGCTGCACCACGTCTGATCGAGGACGGCATCCTCAAGGGCTATATGCAGGACCGGCTCAACGCCCGCCTGATGGGCGTCGAGGCCACCGGCAACGGCCGCCGCGAGAGCTTCGCCCACGCGCCGATGCCGCGCATGACCAACACCTTCATGCTCGCCGGCAAGGACGATCCCGGCGAGATCCTGGCCCGCGCGGGCAGCGGCATCTACGCCAAAAGCTTCGGCGGCGGGCAGGTCGACATCACCTCGGGCAAGTTCGTCTTCTCCTGCACCGAGGCCTACCGGATCGAGAATGGCAGGCTCGGCGCGCCGATCAAGGGCGCGACCCTGATCGGCGACGGGCCGACCGTGCTCACCAAGGTCGCCGCGATCGGCAACGATCTCGCGCTCGACGAGGGCGATCGGCATCTGCGGCAAGGGCGGCCAGTCGATCCCGGCCGGCGTCGGCCAGCCGACCCTGCTGGTCGAAGGCCTCACCGTCGGCGGCACTGCCGCCTGATGCCTTGGCAGGACGAAGTCCTCGACTTCTGGTTCGGCCTCACGCCCGCGCAATGGTGGAAGACCGACCCGGCGCTCGACGAGACGATCCGCGAGCGTTTCGAGGACTTATGGAAGGAAGAGCGGGACAATGTGCCCGAGGCCTTTCTCGGCAGCGCCCGCGATGCGCTGGCGGCGATCATCCTGTTCGACCAGTTCCCGCGCAACATGTTCCGCGGCCATGCCGACCAATATTCGACCGACCCGCTCGCGCTCGCCATCGCCAAAGGAGCGGTGGAGCGTGGCTACGACCGGCAGGTGGCGCACGACCGCCGCATCTTCGTCTATATGCCCTTCGAGCATAGCGAGACACTGGAGGATCAGAAGCAATCGCTCCTCCTCGTCACCGCGCTCGGCGACGAGAATTTCATCGGCTTCGCCAGGAAGCATCACGACATCGTCGCCCGCTTCGGCCGCTTCCCCCACCGCAACGCGATCCTCGGCCGCGCCCCGCGCCCCGATGAAGTCGCCGCGGGCGAGGTGGTGCCCTGGTAATGGCGCTCGTCGAGCTTGCGAAATTCTACAACAGCTTCGAGGCCAGCGTCGCGCAGTCACGCCTCACCTCGGAAGACATCGACAGCGTCCTGTTCGACACGCAGATGAATTGGGGCGGTCTCGACGGCGTGGTTCCGGTCCGGCTGATGGTGGACGAAGAGGATTTTGCGCAGGCAAAGCGCCTGCTGGCCCAGTTCACCGCGTAGGCGTCGACAGCGGCAGTACGGCGGATCAGCAGATCTGCGTCACCTCAAGACTGCCCGCCGGCAAAGGCTTCAGCACTTCGCGGGCGGGGACGGTCACATCCAGCCAGCGCGACCAGTCCGACGGCGGCAGCACCACGATTTGGCGCTGATGATAAGGCTGCATGTCGGGGCCGGGTTCGGTCGTCAGCATCGTGAAGGCTTCGCCGACCTGCGCATCCTTCCGCCACAGGCCGGCAATGGCGATGATCGGCTCGTCCTTCAGCGTGAACAGCCATTTGTGCTTGCGCTTGCTCTTCGGATCGCTGTGGGTGGTGAATTCGTAGAAGCCGTCGGCCACGATCAGGCAGCGGCCGCTGGTAAATTCTCGCCCGTCCGACCGGAAATTATAGACCGGCTTGCCGCCTGGGCCGGGCCAGCTCCAGCGCCGCTGGACAAGTTCGACTGCATCGCCGTCACTTGCGGCGCGAAGGATCGGGCCGCGATCGGTGATGCGAATGTCGTCACGCGGCTCGAGATTGGGTCGCCCTTCGGAATAGACCAGCTGCATCGCCTTCGCGGCGGCGAGCTTTTCGAGCGCCGCCAGCTCCTTCTTCTGCTGATAATCGTTGCACATGGGGGAACCACTCGACTGGAGGAGCACGGCCAGAGGGTTGCCTCCCCTTCATTTCGACTCAGACGGATTTTTCTTCGCCGTGACCGTTCCGGGGGCGCGAAACAACCAAATCCTGGAATCATAGCAGTAAAGACCCGCCCAGGTTGAAAATGCGCCTTTCGGTGTCGCGGTCCAACTGCCGCCGACATGGAGAAGGTGAAGTTTGAGACCGCTCACCTCGACATCCCCTTCGTGCAGCGCGACCTCGATCTCACTGGTCGAAGCGGGACGATAGTCTATGTCGCTGGCCGCCTCGCCCCGCCCAACGACCGCGAAATCGGAAATGAAGCGCGCCCGATCTTGGGTCACCGACACGACGCGAAGCCGGCGGTAGAGCAGATAGCGGTCGGAATCCGGCGACGGCCGATCGCGCAGCGGCTCGAGCCGCACCGGATCGATCCGTCCGTCCAGAATGCCATGTCCCGGCGCCGCGCGATAAGCGAAGAGGCGGATCGTCTCATAACGGCCATCGGCGTCATGATCCTCAAGGCAAATGGTCGGAAAGGATCGGCCCTCCTCGTCCTCCGGCGGCTCGAAAGGGGTTAAGCCATGGTCGATGCAGAGCCGAACGACCCCTTCGATCCAGCGATGACCAAAAGCTTGCCCGGCATCGAGATGCAGAGTGATCGGAGACGAGATCGTGACCGCCCGATCGGTTCGAAACAGATCCAGATCCACGATTTGGGTTTCCGTCGCGACAATGGCGTTCGGCGCCAGCACTGTAGAGAAGCTCTGGACCGGCTGCAGCAGCCTCGGAGGCCGCAACCCATAGTCGTTGTCGTCGCGCGAAAGCGAACAAGACGAATCGGCTCCTGCCCTGCCTGCTGCCAACAACATGATCAGGGCCACACCCGCTTTACCGATTTTCATCGCCATCCCCTCAGGCTACCACCGTCGTCATCGCCAATCCGAAGCGGATGCGACTCTCCGCATCATGCGTCCTCACCCGCCGATGTGAAACACCTGAAACGAATGCGGCGGCACCATCGTGCGGAAGCTCTTGCGCGGCGACGGCGGCGGTCCGCGGAAGGCCGGGGGCGGCGCGTCGGACAGCGGCCGGAGAGTGGCGCCGGTCGTCGTCTCCTTGAGCGTGGCGGGCGTGCCGGCGACGGAGATCGTCACCGCCGCCTCGTCGCCGCGGTAATTTTCCACGACGAAGGCGCCATTGTCGTAGGTGAAGAGGGCGACATGGTCCGGCGCGTCGATGCGGACCGGGGCGTCTGGCGTCAGATACTCCTTTATCCGGGTCACCATCGGCTGGGGCAGATTGTAGAGGTCGCCGAGATTCTCGGGCATCGTCCACAGGTAGATGATGCCGTTCGAATAGCGATTCATCAGCACCATCGGAAAACCCTTGGCCGCCGCGACGCCGCGGATGATCGGCCAGCTGTCGTTGGTGTAGAAGTGGACCTCGGGGAACAGGATCGGCCGCTCCGGCGCGCCCGCCACGTTGAGGCTGGTCCCGCTGCCGGCGCCGAAGCCGTCGATATAGTCGCCGACGGTGACGATATTGCCGGTCGCCCGCCATTCGACGACGTCCTCGATTCCCTTGCCCTGCATCGCGCGCAGGAAACCCGAGGTGATGATGATGCGGCCGCCGGCGTGCAGCTTCGCCTTGATCTTCGCGATGATCGCCGGATCGACCGCCGCGGCTTCGGTGAGCAAGACGGTCGGCGCGTCCATCGGGAAGGTCGGAGTGAGTTCGATCGGGATGCCGAGATTTCCAAGATAATTGTGGAGGAAATCCTCGCCTGAGGACTGGTAGGGCTTGTAGGCGGCGAGGCCGACGGGATGGCCGAGCTGGTCCGCCGCGGCGTCGGCGATCTCCAGCGAGGCGCCGGCGGCGCGCGCCCAGCCGGGGCCGCCTTCACCGCCGCGCCACTGGCGCTGGATTGTGTTCCAGTCGAAGCTGGTGCGGCGGCCGGCCCAGGCTGAGCGGTCGCCCGCCTCCGCCGGCCGCATCTCGGCCATGGGCGACCAGTTGAACAGGACGATCTCCGGCGCCTTGGCGAAGATCGTGTCCCACAGCTGCTCGGCATAACGGTCGATCGCGCGGGTGCTGTACGTGTCGACCCAGCCGCCGAGATTGGCGCCGGGGCGGATGTTGCTGAAATAACGGAAGATTTCGTAGCTCTCATATTGCTGGAGCAATTGGTCGGTGATCTCCGGGTCGCGCGTCTCGGTGCCGGTATAGATGCCATCGAACATGTGCGCTTCCTGGTCGAGGTCGAAGCCAAGTCCCTGGAAATGCTCGTACCAGTTCGGGTATTTGATGATCACCTTCGCGCGTGGATTGGTCGCCTTTGCCGGGCCGAGGACCAGCTCGCGGGCGATCTGCCGCATCCGCTCGAGCCGATATTGCGTCCAGCTGCGGGTGCCCTTGGCGGCGATGTCGGCGTCGCTCTTCGTATTGTAGAAGAAGAAATCGTCGAGGATGATCTGGTCGAAATGACGGGCGATCAGCCGCACCGCGCGCTCGCATTCGGCGCGGTCGGCGGGATTTTCATAGTCGAAGGTGCCGAACTGGCCGTCTTGGCCGCCGGCCGCGAGGGTGATGCCGCCCGAGGTCTCGATCCCCTTCTCCCGAAAATAGGATTTGACCCGGTCCAGCTCCTCGTCGGTGGCGAAAAGATGGCTTCGATAGGCCTCGATATAGACCTTGTCGAAGCGAAGCTGCGAGGAGACGCGGGCGAATTGCCGGTCGAAGGTGGCGCGATCGGCGAGCCGCTTGGTGTCGGCGACGGTGACGTAGATGGCGGCGCGGAAGTTGCGATAGGCCGGCGCGTGCGCGGCCGGCTCGGACGGTGCCTGAGCGGGAGCCGGGGCCGCGCCGAACAGAACCAAGGCGCCGAGCGCCGCCAGCATGCGAAGAGCCCGCATCCGATCCTCCCTGTTATGTTAGCGCTAACTACGCGGAGGGGAGCTGCGGTTCAAGCGGCGTCCAGCGGCAGGAGCAGAGGCTGCGGTGCCTCTTCCCGTCCTTCGTCGAGATTGGAGAGGCCGAGGCCGAGCAAGCGGATGCCGGTGCGCGGTGGCAGCACGCTGTTGAGCAGGCGCGCGCCGATGTCGAGGAACTCTGCTTCGTCGGCGACATGCCGCTCCAGCGACTTCGACCGCGTGGCAATGCGGAAATCCTGATATTTCACCTTGAGCACCACGGTGCGCCCGGCCAGGCCCTTCTCCGCGATGCGGCGCCAGACGGTGCGGCCGATCCGGTCCAGCTCCGCCAGCAAAGGCTCGGCCTCAATGAGGTCGGTGAGGAACGTGTCCTCGGCGCTCACCGATTTGTACGGCCGGTCCGCCTTCACCTGGCGGTGGCAGATGGCGCGGGCTAGGTTGTGATAATAAGCCCCGCTGCTGCCAAAATGGTGCTGCAGGAAAGCGAGGCTCTGCGCCCGCAAATCCTCGCCGGTCTCGATGCCGAGCCGCGCCATCTTCTCGGCGGTCTTCGGCCCGACGCCGTGGAAGCGGCGCACCTTCAGGGTCGCGACGAAGGCCTCGCCTCTGCCCGGCGGGATCACGCAGAGGCCGTCGGGCTTGTTCTGGTCGGAGGCGAGCTTGGCGAGGAACTTGTTGTACGAAACGCCGGCCGAGGCGGTGAGGCCGGTCTCGGCGCGGATGCGCGCGCGGATCTCCTCGGCGATCGCGGGTGGCGATGCCGATCCCTTTCAGATCCTCGGTGACGTCGAGATAGGCTTCGTCGAGCGACAGCGGTTCAACATGCGGCGTGTAATCGTGGAAGATGGCGCGGATCTGGTGGGAGACCTCGCGATAGGCGTCGAAGCGGGGCCGGACGAAGATGAGGTCCGGGCAGCGACGTCTTGCCGTCACCGAGGGCATGGCCGAACGCACGCCGAACTTGCGCGCCTCGTAGCTCGCCGCCGCGACGACGCCGCGCGCGCTGCCGCCGCCGACGGCGATCGGCTTGCCCCGCAGCTCGGGATTGTCGCGCTGCTCGACCGAGGCGAAGAAGGCATCCATGTCGACATGGATGATCTTGCGGACCGGCGCGTCGTTCACGCCCCGTTCTTACGCCCAGACAGCGCGGCGGGGAAGAGTCTAGAAGGAGTAAGCGAGCCCCGCCGCGGCGAGCCACTGGTTCCGGCTGCCGCGGATCGCGACGATCGGCGCGCGCGCGAAATTGCCGAGCTCGCGCGAATAGCTGAGGCCGGCGAAGGCGGAGAGGCGCGGGCGGTAGAGATCGCCCGTCAGCGTCTGACCGACCAGCATCGAAACGCGCCAATCCTTCCAACCGCCCCGGGGATCATAGGCGGGCAGGCCACTGCGCAAGGCCTGGGCCGGCGTAATCCCGTAATAGGTGCGGGCATAGCGGTCGCCGGCATGCTCCGCCTCGGCGCTCACCGAGACGATCGTCCGCCTGCTGACCGGCGTCAGATAGGTGATCGCGGGAATCCACAGCGTGCTGTCGTGGATTCCGGTGACGTCATGCTGGCCGGCGACGCGGAAAGTCAGCGAATCATAGGGGTCGAGCAGATGGTTGAAGCTGACGCCGGCATAGGCGCCCACCTCCACCGCCTTCTTGACCTTGCCGAGCGACGCCACGACCGGATCGTCGACCCGCGAGGAGCGGTCGAGCCGAAGATGGGCGACGGGTCCGAAGGCGAAAGAAACCGGGGCCTTCTGGCCACCGCGGATGAGGTTCAGCGAGAAATCGGTGCCGCGAAGAATGAAGGCGAAATCGTCCACCTTGCCGATGGCCACGGCGGCCGGAGACACTTGATAGTCCTTGGACCCTTCGTAGGAGGGCAGGTAGGCAGCGCCCACGCCGACGGTGAGGTTGTTGGGACGATTGAGATAGGCGTCCTGCGTATCCGATTGCTGGGCGGCGGCGGGCGCCGCGGCAAGACAAAGCAATGCACAAGCGGCCGCCCCCAGGAGGCGAAGTCACAGCCACGGGCTTTCTCCCTGTTGCGTTTGCGGCAAAACGCTCCGGCGGGGGCTCTCGGTTCCGCCTGCGTTACGAAATTACGGGAAAACAGTGCCAAAATGGCGCTCATCGGAAAGAGCGCACTCCGCCGATGGCCTCAGCGCTTCCGGAACGGTAATGCCGGGCTGCGATGGCGAAGGGACGCAATCACGGACTGCTGATCGCGGGGGGCGGGGTTTCGGCCAGCCTCGCCGCGCTGGCGATGGCGCGGCTGCGGCCCGAAGTACCGATGCTGCTCGTGCCCGAAGCCGAGGGGCTCGGCGGTACGCGCACACTGCTATTGTTCAATGAGGGGCTGACGGAGGAGGAGCGCGACCTGGTCGCGCCGCTGATCGCCGACACCTGGGACACGGTCTACACCGCCTTTCCGGGCAAGAGCCGCAAGCTCAAGCTCACCGTCCACGCGATCACGCCCGAGCGGATCGAGAAAGCGGTGCGCGAGATGGTGCGGCCCGCGCAGATCAGGATCGAGGACAAGATCGTCGCGGTGCGCGACACCAGCCTGCTGCTCCACGGCGGCGAAACCATCCTCGGCCATGGCGCGCTCGACGCGCGGCTATGGGCGCACCAGACCACCCTCGAGCTCGGCTGGCGGCGTTCGTTCGGCCGGCTCTACCAGTTCAAGGCGGCGCACCGGGTCGACCGGCCGGTGCTCGCGGATGCGACGCTCGCGAGCGGCAAGCTCTGCCATTATTTCGCGCTGACACCGTTCGGCGAGAAGAAGCTGCTGGTCGAGAGGGTCGAATATGGCCCGTCCTCGGAAATCGACACCGCGGCCGAGGGCAAGGCGATCGCCGATTATGTCGCCGCGCGCGGGTGGAAGGGCGGCACCGCCGAGCGCGAGGAGAATGCGGTGGTGCCGGTGGCGCTCGGCGGCGACTTCGCGGCCTATTGGCGGATCGGCGGCGCGCGTGTCGCCAAGCTCGGCGCGCGCGGCGGCTTCTTCCACCCCGCGACCGGCTCGCCGCTTCCCGATGCGATCCGCACGTCGCTGCTGCTCACCCGGCAGCGCGATTTCAGCGGCGCGGCCCTGCACGACGTGTTCGAAGCGGAGGCGGCCGCGCTCTGGAAGAAACGGGAATTCTACCGCGGCTTCAACCGCCATTTGCTGCGCGACGGCCGCGGCTGCGCACCACTCGCCGCGCTCTACGATCTCGATTCGGCCGTGATCGCACGGTTCGAGGCGGAGCAGCTCGGCATGTTCGACCGCCGAAAGGTGATGGCTGCCGCCGAAGGCTGAGCCCGGCCTTGGATTCCCCCAGCCGCTGTGCTTTAGGCCGCCGCCATGAACATCCACGAATATCAGGCCAAGGAACTGCTCGCGAAGTTCGGCGTTGCCGTTCCGGCCGGCTATGCCGCGATGAGCGTCGACGAGGCGGTCGAGGCCGCGAAGAAGCTCCCCGGGCCGCTCTACGTCGTCAAGGCGCAGATCCATGCCGGCGGCCGCGGCAAGGGCAAGTTCAAGGAGCTCGGCCCCGACGCCAAGGGCGGCGTGCGGCTGGCGAAGAGCGTCGACGAGGTCCGCGCCAACGCCGGCCGAGATGCTCGGCAACACGCTCGTCACCGTCCAGACCGGCGAGCACGGCAAGCAGGTCAACCGCCTCTACGTCACCGACGGCGTCGACATCGCCAAGGAATATTATCTCGCGATGCTCGTCGATCGCGGCACCGGCCGCATCGCGATGGTCGCCTCGACCGAGGGCGGCATGGACATCGAGGCCGTCGCCCACGACACGCCGGAGAAGATCCACGACGATCATCATCGATCCGGCCGAGGGCTTCATGCCGCATCACGGCCGCGCGCGTCGCCTTCGCGCTGAAGCTCGAGCGGCGATCTCAACAAGCAGGCGCAAGCGTCGCCGACGCAGCTCTACGACGCCTTCCTCGGCACCGACTGCGCGATGCTGGAGATCAACCCGCTCGTCGAGACCGAAGACGGCAAGCTGCTCGTGCTCGACGCCAAGGTCGAGCTTCGATTCCAACGCCGCTGTTCCGCCACAAGGACCTCGGCGCAGCTGCGCGACGAGACCGAGGAGGACCCGGCCGAGGTCGAGGCGTCGAAATACGACCTCGCCTACATCAAGCTCGACGGCAACATCGGCTGCATGGTCAACGGCGCCGGCCTCGCCATGGCGACGATGGACATCATCAAGCTCAACGGCGCCGTTCCCGGCCAACTTCCTCGACGTCGGCGGCGGCGCCTCGAAGGAGAAGGTGACGGCGGCGTTCAAGATCATCCTCTCCGATCCGGCGGTGAAGGGCATCCTGGTCAACATCTTCGGCGGCATCATGCGCTGCGACATCATCGCCGACGGCATCGTCGCCGCCGCGCAAGAGGTGAACCTGACGGTGCCGCTGGTCGTCCGGCTGGAGGGCACCAACGTCGAGCAGGGCAAGGAGCATCCTCGCCGACAGCGGCCTCGCCATCGTGCCGGCCAACGATCTCGGCGACGCGGCGCAGAAGATCGTCGCCGCAGGTGAAGACGCGGCTTGAGTTTCCTCCCTCTCCCTCGACGGGAGAGGGTTGCGCAGCCTTAGCGAGCCCCTTCCGGCGAGTTTAGGCGAAGCTAGGTGAGGGTGACAGGGTAAGAGAATGTTCTTCACCGCTGTCACCCTCACCAATTGCGACTAGGCGGCGGAGCCGCCGAGTCCGATCCTCTCCCGTCAAGGGAGAGGGATGAGAGGAACGATATGAAGCTTCTCGTGCCCGTGAAGCGGGTGATCGATTACAACGTGAAGCCGCGGGTGAAGGCGGACGGCACGGGCGTCGATCTCGCCAACGTCAAGATGAGCATGAACCCGTTCGACGAGATCGCGGTCGAAGAGGCGATCCGGCTCAAGGAAAAGGGCGTCGCGACCGAGATCGTCGCGGTGTCGATCGGTCCGGCCAAGGCGCAGGAGACGCTGCGCACCGCGCTCGCCATGGGCGCCGACCGCGCGATCCTCGTCCAGACCGACGATGCGGTCGAGCCGCTGGCGGTGGCCAAGATCCTCGCCGCGATCGCCGAGGAGGAGCAGCCGGGGCTGGTCATCCTCGGCAAGCAGGCGATCGACGACGATATCAACCAGACCGGCCAGATGCTCGCGGCGCTGCTCGGCTGGGCGCCAGGGCACCTTCGCCTCGAAGGTCGAGGTCGCGGGCGACGGCGTCAACGTCACGCGCGAGGTCGACGGCGGGCTCGAGACGGTGAAGCTCAAGCTGCCGGCGATCGTCACCACCGACCTTCGCCTCAACGAGCCGCGCTATGCGATCGCTGCCCAACATCATGAAGGCCAAGTCGAAGCCGCTTGGCGAACAAGACGCCCGGCCGATTACGGCGTCGACATCACCCCGCGGCTGGAGACGCTGAAGGTCGCCGAGCCGCCCAAGCGCCAGGCGGGCATCAAGGTCGCCGACGTCGACGAGCTGGTCGACCATCTGCGCAAGGCATGGGAGTGGTCGGATGAGTGCGCTGGTTCTGGTCGAGCATGAAAGCGGCGCGATCAAGGACGCCACGCTCGTCCGCCGTCACCGCCGCGCGCGAAGCTTGGCGAAGTCCATCTGCTCGTCGCCGGCAAGGGCGTCGGGCGCGGTCGCCGAGGCGGCCGCGAAGATCGCCGGCGTCGCCAAGGTCCATGTCGCCGACGACGCCGCCTACGACCATCAGCTGGCCGAGAATGTCGCGCCGCTGGCTGTCGAGCTGATCGGCGACCATTGACGACTATTTCGTCGCGCCGCCACCACGACCGGCAAGAACATCGCGCCGCGCGTCGCCGCCCTGCTCGACGTCATGCAGATCTCGCGACATCCTGTCGGTCGAAGGGCCGGACACCTTCACCCGGCCGATCTATGCCGGCAACGCGATCGCGACGGTCAAATCGTCGGACGCGAAGAAAGTGATCACGGTGCGCGGCACCGCCTTCGAGAAAGCGGCGCGCGAGGGCGGCTCGGCGTACGGTCGAGCCGGTCTCCGGCAAGGGCGACCAGGGCCTTTCAAGCTTCGTCGGCGCCGAGATCGCGCAAGTCCGAGCGGCCGGAGCTGACCAGCGCCAAGATCATCGTCTCGGGCGGCCGCGCGCTCGGCTCGCAGCGAGCACTTCCACGCGATGCATCGAGCCGCTCGCCGACAAGCTCGGCGCCGCCGTCGGCGCCAGCCGCGCCGCGGTCGACGCGGGCTATGTCGCCCAACGATTATCAGGTCGGCCAGACCGGCAAGATCGTCGCGCCCGAAGTCTATATCGCGATCGGCATCTCCGGCGCGATCCAGCATCTCGCCGGCATGAAGGACAGCAAGACGCATCGTCGCCATCAACAAGGACGAGGACGCGCCGATCTTCCAGGTCGCCGACATCGGCCTCGTCGGCGACCTGTTCAAGATCGTGCCCGGAGCTGACCGAAAAGCTCTAGGGCCCCGCATCAGGGCTTGGCGGCGTCATTCGGGCAGGCTTACTTGTCCGGAGATGGAGACGTCGCCGCTGACCGCCGGCAGGCCGGAGCCGGGCTGGCCGGCGCCGACGGAGACGCGATAGTTGCCCCCGGACACGATGATCTCGCCGGCTTCCGTTACCATGCTAAGGTCTCGCGGCTGCAGATCGAATGCGACGATCTCGCTCGCGCCCGGCGCCAGATGGATTTGTTGGAAGGCGCGGAGGGCGCGGACGGGGGCACCGGCCACACCCGGGAATTTGAGATACAGCTGGACGACTTCGTCTCCCGCCACCTTGCCGCTATTGGCCACCCGGACCGATGCATGGATCGATTCGCCGGCCCGCACGGGAGCCTTCGGCAGGCTGAGATCGCCATAGGTGAAATTCGTGTAGCTGAGGCCGTAGCCGAACGGCCAGAGCGGCGTCCCGCCGAAATAGCGATAAGTGCGGCCCTTCATCGAATAATCCTCGAAATTGGGCAGTTGCTGCACGTCTTCGTAGAAGGTGACGGGCAGACGCCCCGCCGGGTTGTTGGCGCCGCTCAACGTGTTCGCGATCGCCGCCCCCCCTTCCTCGCCCGGATACCAGGCTTCGAGGATCGCATCGGCGTGCGCCTTCTCCCAGCGCGCGGCGAGGGCGCTGCCGTTGGTCAGCACGACGACGAGCGGCTTGCCCGTCGCGGCGACGGCGCGGACGAGCGCCTCTTCCGGCGCGGGAATGTCGAGGCTGGTCCGGTCTCCACCCTGAAAGCCGGGCTCGCTGACCGGCATTTCCTCGCCCTCCAGCGCGCTGGTGATCCCGACCACCGCGACGACGACGTCCGCATCCTTCGCGGCGGCGATTGCCGCGGGATCGGGCGCGTCATCGACCGGAGCCCAGATCAATTGCACCGCGGGCACCTCGCCCTGCTTGTAGCGATAGGCGATTTCGACCCCGACCGGCTTGCCTTTCTCCAGATGGACGCGCCCGAGACGGGTGCCGCCATAGGTCTGGGCGACGGTCCGCCCGTCGACGCTCAGATGCGCGAAACCTGCGGCCTTGATCCCCAGCCGGTAGTCGCCGCTCGACGGCGCCGTCAGCGATCCCGTCCAGCGCACATTGAACGCCTTGCCGCGCACGGCCTGGGGGACGCCCTCGGCGCCGAGATCGACGGCCGGTTCGACGCGCGACGCGGCGGGAGCCGCACCCAACTCGGCATTTTCACCAGCGCGATATTCGGCGCGCAGTCCCGGTTGCCCATCGGTTGTGAAGGCCGAGGCCGGGACGAGGCTGCCCGCATTCGACAGGAATTGCGTGCCCGGCACATAGGTGATCGTCGCGCCGGGAAAGGCCGCCTTCATCCCCTCCAGCACGCTGACAACATGCGTCGGCTGGCCGGTATAATTGCCGAGCAGCACGTCGGTCTGGTCGGCGAGCGGGCCAACCACGGCGATCCGCTTTGCCCCCTTCAAGGGCAGCACGCCGTCATTCTTGAGCAGCACCATTGATTCCTCGGAGAGGTGCAAAGCCCAATGCCGGTGCGCCGGACTGTCGAGCTCGCGCGGGTCGATCCGCGAATAAGGCACCAGAGATGGCGGATCGAACATGCCGAGCCGCATGCGCGCGGTGAACAGGCGGATCAGCGCCGTGTCGACCGCGCTCTCGGCGAGAGTGCCCTGCCGCACCGCCTCGACATAGGGTTTATAGTCCGCGTCGCCTGTGACGTCGCCGAAGGTGATGCATTCATTGTCCATGCCGCGGGTGAGCGAGACGGCGGAGGCCTGCGGCTGGCTCGGGCGGTAATGATGGCCCTCGAAAATGTCGTGCACCGCGCCGCAATCGGAGACGACATAGCCCCGGAATCCCCAGGCGCCCCGCAATGTGTGCTGGAGCAGGAACTGGTTGGCGCAGGCGGGCTCGCCATTGATCGCATTATAAGCGCACATCACGGAGCCGGCATGGCCCTCCGTCACCGCCGCGCGGAAGGCGGGGAGGTAGGTGTCCTCCATGTCGTGCTTGCTGACGTCCACGTCGGCGAAATGGCGCGTCGGCTCCGGCCCGCTGTGCACGTCGAAATGTTTCGGCGTCGAAATCGCCCGGTAATAACGCGGATCGGCACCCTGCATCCCGGTGACATAGGCGACGGCCATGCGGCCCGTCAGAAAAGGGTCCTCGCCATAGGTTTCCTGGCCCCGGCCCCAGCGCGGATCGCGGAAGATGTTGACGTTGGGCGCCCAGAAATCGAGTCCCTCCATGGTCGAGCTATGGCCCGCGCGCACGTCCTCTTCATGTTTGATCCGTCCCTCGATACCGATCTGCTCGGCCATCTGGTGGATGCCCGGAGCGTCGAAGGTGGCGGCGAGGCCGATGGGCTCGGGATATTCGGTGGTGCCCTTGACCGCGACGCCGTGCAGCGCCTCGCTCCACCAGTCGTAGGCCGGTACGCCGAGCCGCTTTATGGCACGCGCATGGTTGACGAGCTGCGACGCCTTTTCCGACAGTGTCATGCGGTGGACGAGATCGGCGGCGCGCGCCTCTGGGGGCAGTGACGGGTTCAGATAAGGCGGTTTGGGCGCTTCCTGGGCTCCGACGCCCCCCGTGAGCACGGCGGCGGCCGCCGCGATCGTCCACCTTGCGATCCGTTGGCCCATCCCAGCCGCTCCTTCCTGCCATTTTCCGTCTGGCCTATGGTAGCGCTATCATACTCCTCTGGGGAAGCCTTCGCGTTGAAGGATGCGGGTGCACGGTTGGCTGGGCCAGCCGGCGCGTATCTTTACGGCTTATCGGACCTTCGGCTTGGTGAACAATCCGACCAGCTCGCCCTTCGCAAGCACATGCCCGCTCATCGCCGTCACCAGCTTGTCGCGGTCCGCGTCGGCCGGGAGGTTGAGATTCGTATCGAGGGCGAACAGCTCGAAATGATAATGGTGCGGCTTGGCGTCGGGCGGATGCGGGCCGTGCCAGCCGGTCTTGCCGGTGCCGTTCGTGCCCTGGGTCGCGGCGGTCAGCGCCTGCGGGATCGAACCCGGCCCGGGCGGCAAATTCCACACCGTCCAGTGGACGAAGGGCTGGGGCGAGCCGGCGTCGGGATCCTCGACGATCAGGGCGAGACTCTTCGCGCCCGAGGGGAGCGCCGACCAGGACAGGCCAGGTATCTCATTCGTCCCGTAGGCGGTGTAGCGGAGCGGAATCGGGCCATCATGGCCGAAGGCCGGACTGGTCACGATCAGCAGCTGGTCGGTCTTGGTCTCGGACCGATCGAAGGCAATGGTGCCCGCGGCCGGCGCACGGGACGCGCAGGCGGCGGTGAGCAGGCAGCAGGCGAGGAAAAGCTTGTTCATGACAATCCTTCCAACCGATGGCGCCTTCTAGCCGATCCGGGGCCGCCCCGCACCCTCACGCGAACCCAGAGAGGAAAGCGGCGACGTTGGTTCCCAGGGCGTCGACCGCGTAGCCGCCCTCCATTAGCACCAGGGTCGGCAGGCCGAGCGCGGCGATCCGGCGGGCGATCTCCACATAATCCGCGGTCTCGATCCGGAAGAAGCTGATCGGATCGCCGGCGAACGTGTCCGCTCCGAAGGAGCAGAGGAGGAGATCGGGCGCGAAATCGGCGATCCGCGCCAGCGCCGCATCCAACGCCGGTGCGTAAGCCGCCCTGTCCGCGCCGCGCGGCAGCGGCAGATTGAGCGTCGTCCCCGCACCGTCGCCCTCACCCGTCTCGTCTGCATGGCCCCAGTAGAAGGGATAGTCGGTCACCGGGTCGGCATGGATGGAGACGAACAGCACGTCGCCGCGCGCATAGAAGATGTCTTGTGTGCCGTTGCCGTGATGATAATCGATGTCGAGGATGGCGACACGGTGACGGCCGGCCGCGATTGCCGCCTCGGCGGCCACGGCGGCGGCGTTCAGATAGCAATAGCCGCCCATATAGTCGGCGCCGGCATGGTGGCCCGGCGGCCGGCAGAGGCCGAAAGCGGCGCGCTCTCCCGCAAGCAATGCGTCGAGTGCGCCGAGCGCCGTCTGGCACGACCAGTAAGCGGATTCCCACGTGCCTTCCGCCACCGGCGTCGAGGCATCGATCGAATAGAGGCCGAGCTTCGCATCGATCCGGTCGAGCCTGAGCGGCCGGCGCCGGACCACCGGCCAGATATAGCCGGCCGCATCGCCAGGCCGCCCCGCCGCCCGCCACTCGGCATAAGCACCCTTCAGGAAATCGAGATACTCGACGGAATGAACCCGGCGCAGCGGCGCCTCGCCCTGGTCGCGTGGCACTTCGGTGGGCCCGATCGCCGCGAGGATCGACCGAGGCCGGCCCGGATGCTCGGCGAACGGCACGAAGCCGCCATTGTGGAGCTCCTGCGCCGGGGCATGGAGCAGCTGCCAGTCATCCCAGAACAGGCGCACCCGCCTATGAGCCCTTGGCCGCGTTGACGATGAGGTAGGCGATGAGGTTCGCCGCCTGGCCCTCCGGCAGTGAGGCCACGGCATCGTAGATCGCCACGCCGACGGCGCATTTGTCCTGGTCACTCGCCCCATTCAACAGCGCCTGGTCCCTCAGGAGCGGGACCGCCGCTGGATTTTCTTTCGCCACCGCAGTCATGAACGCGACCGCATCGGGCTGCGCCAGAGCACCCCTCGCCGGTGCGGGAGACGCTTCGGCGCGCCGCATCGCGTGGAGTTGCAGCGCATTGACGTGGACCATCGCCTTCATCGAGTCCGGGGGGAGCGTGTCGGCCGCCCGAAAGCCGGAGGTCGCAAAACGCGCACAGAGCCCGGCATCGTCGCGCTGCAAGGTATGCATCAAGGCGGAATAAGCGAGCGCCACCGCCCGAAGGTCGGCGACCTGTGCACTTTCGATCACGACAAACTTCGATCGTACGAAGCTCTGCATCTCGTCGAAGCCGCGCTGCTTCATCTCGGCGTCGCTGCGCTTCGCATTCGCGCCTTCGACCGTGAGACTCACCATTCGCGCATATTCATCGGGATAATTGTCCCGCAGCGCCCGGAACATCTCACCGACTGTCGGATCGTCTTCGTATTGCGCCCTGACGCTCGCCGGGGTGACACCACCGCCGGGCGGCGGGGGCGCGGCGGCGAGCAGCAAAGCAGCGGAGACGGTACAAAGGAACGAGCGTGTGGGCATCGGATCCTCCGGCAATATAGTCCGCCGGATTACAGCCTGATCGCGGCCTTCTGTCTAGCGCGTGTCTCGCCGCTCGCGCGGAAGGATCAGCGTCCCTGGCTGCGCCAGCGGCGGACGACGCGGGTGACCATCCCCTCCTCCTCGCCCGACTGGCGCCAGAGCTCGGAGAAGAGCGGGTCGGACGAGGCCGGCCGGCGGTCACGCTCGAGATCGTCGAAAGCGACGCGGATCGGGATCGAGACGCCCTCGCCGCAGACGATGCATTCGCGGTTGCGGAGCGCCGGGATGACGTCGAGGAAGCCGCGCGCGCCTTCCGGCATCGCCGATTTGACGAAATGCCTGGTCGCGCTCGTTGTTGAGGCGCATCGCGATGATCGTGCCGCATTGCGAGAGCACGCCCTCGGCAAGGTCCGACGGACGCTGCGTGATCAGGCCCAGCGACACGCCGTATTTACGGCCTTCCTTGGCGATCCGCTCGAGGATCTTGCGGACGGCCTGGCCGGTCGATGTCTTGTCGGAGGGGATGTAGCGGTGCGCCTCCTCGCAGACGAGCAGGACCGGCCGCGGCACTTCGTTGCGCGACCAGATCGCGTAATCGAACACCAGCCGTGACAGCACGGCGACCACCACCGAGACGATGTCCGACGGCACGCCGGACACGTCGATGATCGAGATCGGCTTGCCCTTGGCCGGCAGGCGGAAGATCTGCTGCACGAAGTGGATCATGCGTGTCCGCGACGAGCATGCCCGAGAACATGAAATGGTAGCGGGGATCGGCCTTGAGCTCGTCGATCTTGGTCTTCAGACGCATGAAGGGCGCGGTGTCGGTCGCCTTGTCGAGCTTGCCCATCTCGTGCGCGATCGCGGTCGGTGAGGTCGCGACAGCAGCGTAGGGAATCGGCGAATCGACCGTCAGCTTGGTCATCCCGTCGGCGGCGCGGTTCTTGGCGCGGGCCTGAAGCAGGCATTTGGCGAGGATGTCGTGGTCGCGCTGCCGCTCGGCGCCGCTCGACGTGACGAAGACCTCGCAATGCTCCTCGAAGTTCATCAGCCAATAGGGCATGGCGAGGTTTTCGACGTTGAACAGCTCGCCGTCGCCCTTGAACGCCGCCGAATATTCGCCGTGCGGATCGATCATCACGACATGGCCCTCGCGGTGCCAGCTCGCAGATGCGGTGCAGGATCAGCGCCGCGGAGGTGGATTTGCCGGTACCGGTCGAGCCGACCAAGCGCGAAATGCTTGCCGAGCAAGGCGTCGACATAGAGGGCGCCGCGCACGTCGGTGGTCGGATAGACGGTGCCGATCTCGATATGCGCCCGCTCGTCGGCGGCGAAGATCTGCTTCATGTCGTCGGCGGAGACCGGGAAGACGCGCGCACCCGGCGCCGGATAGCGCGGTGACGCCGCGGCGGAAGTTGATCAGAGCGCCCGGTCTGCTCCTGCTCCTCGCCTTCGCCGAGGAAATCGATCTCGGCGACGACAAGCCCGCCTTCGCCTTCGTGGAGCTGGAGGCTGCGTACATTGGCGAGCAGCCAGCGATCGCCCGCCTCGAGCTTGATATTGCCGCCGACCTGACCGGACAAGGCGACGCTTGGATCGGGATCGCGCGCCACCTCCGCGAGCCGCGCGACCTCGAGCTCGACCCGCCCCGAGCCGCCGCCGACCTGCACGACCCGGCCGATCGGTGCCTTCTGCGGCACCTGGCGCACCACCGGACGGATGGTCGGCGCGAACTCTTCCTCTTCCGCCGCCTTCGGCAGGCTTTGGAAGTTCATCATGTCGGTCATACCACGCGCAGTTCCCTGTTGATCCGGGAAAGCGGCTATAAGCGCGACCGGTAAACAACTGATTTGCGACGCGGATGGCGTCAGGCGCGGCGGAAGAGAGCGGCGGCGGCCCACCCGAAGAGCAGCGAAAGGACGACCGCGACCAGGCCGTAGGCGAGCGACCAGCGTTGGGCCGCCCGCGCGACGAAGCGCTCGAAGCCCCTCTTCTCGATGCGGATGTCGCGATCCGCGCCGGCGATCACCCGGCCGTCCTTGATGAGGAAGGTCTCCGCCGTGTAGGTGCCCACCGGCACCCGCGCCGGAATGAAGACGCGCGCGCGATAGAGGACGCCATCGGTGATCTGCACGCCCTGCGGATCTTCCACATAGAGGCCGTGGCGCTGCATCAGGTCGACGAAGCCGGTCTCGAAGCGGCGCTGGACGTCGACGCTCTGGCCGGGCCCGGGCGATAGCTGCAAGATTCTGGACGCCGAGCTCGTAAATGGCGGCGACGCGCTCGTCGACGAGCTGCGACGAGCGGTCGCGATGACGCCACCGCATAGAAGGACGGCGCCGAGCGGAAGCGGGCGCTGTCGACGTTCATCCAGATGCCCGCCACCTTCTGCTTCTCGCGGACCAGGAGCGGCTGGAGCGGCCCCTTGACCACTATGACGATATCGGCGCGCTCGGTGGGGACGCGGCCGCCGGGATACAGGATGGCGCCGAACAGCAGCAATTCGGCGCCGGTGAAGGTATATTGGATCTCGATCTTGTTCTCCGAGACGTCCGGCACCAGCCGCGGCTTGGCCGCCCCGAGCAGAAGAGACGCCCCGGCTGCCAACAGCAGGAGCGCCGACGCGCGTCTCACAGCGACTGGACCGTGTAGATTTCCTCCGGCCGCCATCCGAGACCGAGCGCCATCCGGAAGGCGACGGCGAGGATGACGATGGCGAGGAACATGCGCAGCAGCTCGGGCTTCGCCTTCTGCGCGAGCCGGACGCCGACCTGGGCGCCGATCACCGAGCCGAGCAGCAGAAGCGCGGCGAGCACGATGTCGACCGACTTGGTCGTGGTCGCATGGATGAGGGTGGTGACGGCGGTGACGGCGAGGATCTGGAGCAGGGAGGTGCCGACCACCACCTGCGCCGACATGCCGAGAATGTAGATCATCGCCGGCACCAGCACGAAGCCGCCGCCGACGCCGAGCAATACGGTCAGCATGCCCGCGCCGAAGCCGAGCAGCAGTGGCGCAAGCGGCGAGATGTAGAGGCCGGACCGGTAGAAGCGCCAGCGGATGGGCAGCGAGGCGGTCACGACATTGTGGCGGCGCGGCGGCTTCTTGCCCGGCTTCGCCTTGATGATGTCGAGCGAGGTCGCCGCTTCCTTCGCCATCATGACGCCAATCGAGCCGAGCAGGACGACGTAAAGCAGCGAGATGGCGGTATCGATCTGCCCGACATCCTGGAGCAGCCGGAAGATCGCACCGCCGGCCGCCGCTCCGAACAGGCCGCCGACGATGATCACACCGCCCATTCGATAATCGACGCCGTTGCGCCGCCGGTGGGCGAGCATGCCGGAGACGCTGGTTCCGGTGATCTGCGTCGTCGCCGACGCCACGGCGACCGTCGGCGGAATGCCGTAGAAGATGAGGATCGGCGTCGTCAGAAAACCGCCGCCGACGCCGATCATGCCCGTCAGCAGCCCGACCACCCCGCCCAGGGCGACGATCACCAGCGCATTCACCGACAGCCCTGCGACCGGAAGATAGACGTCCATGGCGGGAGCCTAACCCGTCGACACTCCCGTACCAACCCAGATCATTGCAAGGACGCGCCGCACATCCGATCTATCCTCGATGAGCGATTTCGCCCGGGCGCCGCTTACGGCCATCTTGGGGCCGACCAACACGGGCAAAACCCATCTCGCCGTCGAGCGGATGTGCGGCCATTCGAGTGGGATGATCGGCTTCCCGCTACGCCTGCTGGCGCGCGAGGTCTATGACCGGGTGGTGGCGCTGAAGGGCGCGAACCGCGTCGCCCTGATCACCGGCGAAGAGAAGATCCTGCCGAGGGACGCGCGCTGGTTCCTCTGCACGGCGGAATCGATGCCGATGGAGCGCGACCTCGCCTTCGCCGCCATCGACGAGGCGCAGCTCGGCGCCGATCCCGAGCGTGGCCACGTCTTCACCGACCGCATGCTGCACGCCCGCGGGCGCGAGGAGACGATGATCCTCGGCTCCGAGACGCTCGCGCCGATGGTGCGGGCCTTGCTGCCCAAGGCGGAGATCATCGGACGTCCGCGCTTCTCGACTCTCTCCTATGCCGGCCCGTCCAAGCTCTCGCGCCTGCCGCCGCGCTCGGCGATCGTCGCCTTCTCGGCCGAGCAGGTCTACGCGGTCGCCGAGATGCTGCGGCGGATGCGCGGCGGCGCGGCGGTGGTGATGGGCGCGCTCTCCCCGCGCACCCGCAACGCCCAGGTCGCCATGTACCAGGCCGGCGAGGTCGATTATCTCGTCGCCACCGACGCGGTCGGCATGGGGCTCAACATGGACGTGAGCCATGTCGCCTTCGCCGGCCTGTCGCAAGTTCGACGGCAACCGGCGGCGGCGCCTGACTCCGGCCGAGATGGCGCAGATCGCCGGCCGCGCCGGCCGCCACCAGCGCGACGGCACCTTCGGCGTGCTGACGCTGGAAGGCGAGTTCGCCGCAGAATTCCGGCCGGAGGAGATCGAGGCGATCGAGGAGCATCGCTTCGCCCCGCTCGATCACCTCTACTGGCGCGAGAGCGATCCCGATTTCCGCAGCACGGCGGCGCTGATCCGCTCGCTCGAGCGGCGGCCGGCCGAGCCCGGCTTGCGCGCGGCGCCGGAGGCGATCGACCTCGCCGTGCTGAAGCGGCTCGCCGAGGATCCGGACGTGCGCGAGCGCGCGAAAGGGTTCGAGGGGGTGCAGAGGCTCTGGGCGGCCTGCGGGCTTCCGGACTTCCGCAAGACCGGGGCGGATCATCATGCCCGCCTGGTCGCCCGTCTCTATCTGCACCTGACCGAGGGCAATGGCCGCATCCCGCACGGCTGGTATGCGGCACAGGTCGCACAGCTCGACAACGTGCAGGGCGACATCGACACGCTCGCCGACCGGATCGCGAGCGTCCGCACGTGGGCCTATATCGCTCATCGCGCCGACTGGCTCGCCGATCCCGACACCATGGCCGATCGTACGCGCGAGGTGGAGGAGAAGCTCTCCGACGCTCTCCACGAGCGCCTGACCCAGCGCTTCGTCGATCGCCGCACGTCGGTGCTGCTCCGCGATATCGGCCGCAAAGGCGCGGACGAATTCCCGGTGATCGTCGACGATCAGGGCGAGGTGACGGTCGGCTCGTTCCCGATCGGGCGAATGGAAGGCTTCTCCTTCGAAGTCGATCCCACCGCCCGCCATGCCGACCGCAAGATGCTGCTGGCGACGGCCGAACGGCGGCTTGGCGGCGAATATGAGAAAAGGGCGGCGGCCCTCGTCGCCGACACGGACGAGCATTTCACTTTGCGCACAGATGCAGGGGCGTCGGTCGCGTTGCTGTGGCGCGGCCATGAGGTGGCGCGGCTCGGGCCGGGCAAGAACCTCCTGTCGCCGCGTGTCCTGATCGATCGGCGGCTCGATCGGCTGTCGGAACGCGGTCGCGACGCGGTGGTCGAGCGGCTGAAGCTCTGGATGCGGCACCAGGTCGAGAAGGCGTTGGAACCGTTGCGACAGGCCGGCATGGCCGCGCACGATCCCGCCTCACCGCCCGCCGTCCGTTCGATCCTCGCCATGCTGGTCGACGAAGGCGGCATCGTCGCGCGAGATGCTGTCGCCAAACCGCTGGCGAATCTCGCCCGGGAGCAGAGGCGGCTGATCACGAAATTGCGAATCCGCATCGGCGCGCTCGATCTCTTCATGCCCGACGTGCTCAAGCCGGAGGCGCGGCGCTGGCGCACCGCCTTGCGCGCCGCCGCGTCCGGCGAGCCGATGCCCGTGCTGCCGCCGGAATCGGCGGTCGTTCTTCCCGCCCCGCCCAATGGCGAGCGCCGCCACCTCGAACGGCTTGGCTATCGCGCGATCGGCCCGCAGATGCTGCGCGTCGATCTGGTCGAACGGCTGGCGCGCCATGCCCATGAGGCGCGGACCGGGGCCGAGCAGCCGGTGGTCGACGAAGCCCTCGCCACCTCACTCGGGCTGCAGCCGCAGGCGGTGGCGCGGCTGATGCGGGACCTCGGGTTCCGCGCACCGCAGGGTGAGGCCGGCTGGGTCTGGCGCGGTCCCGGCCGGCGCCGGCGCACCGAGCGCAGGGCCGATACCTCCCATGCCTTCGCCGCTCTGGCGGACCTTCGTCGTGGCTGACACGCTGCGGCTCGACAAATTCCTGTGGTTCGCGCGCATCGTGAAGACCCGCGCGCTGGCGCAGCAACTCGCGGAAGAGGGCCGGATTCGGATTGACGGCCGCGTCGTCGATCGCGCCCATGCACCGGTCCGTGTCGGCGATGTGCTGAGCTTCGCCCTGCGCGGCCGGGTGCGGGTAATCCGGATCGAGACGCTGCCCGCGCGACGAGGCCCCGCCGCTGAAGCGCGGCTCGCCTATCGCGAGCTCCCCGAACGGCAATTGACGACCGAAGCCACCGGCGACTAGGAAATCGCGCCAGGGAGAAGCCAATGACCTACGTCGTCACCGAAGCCTGCATCCGCTGCAAATATATGGATTGCGTCGAGGTGTGTCCGGTCGACTGCTTCTACGAGGGCGACAACATGCTCGTCATCAACCCGAACGAGTGCATCGATTGCGGCGTCTGCGAGCCCGAATGCCCGGCCGAAGCGATCCTGCCCGATACCGAGAGCGGGCTCGAAAAATGGCTCGAGGTGAACGCCACCTATTCCGCGGAATGGCCGAACATCACCCGCAAGAAGGACAGCCCCGCCGACGCCGACGAGCATAAGGGTGAGGACGGCAAGTACGACAAATATTTCACGCCCGACCCAGGCGCGGGGGACTGACGCCTCTTCGTCATCGCGAGAAAGCGGAATCCAGCTTTCTTCCTACGCTTCCGTGTTCCTGGATGCCCGCTTTCGCGGGGATGACGATCAGTTGCCCGCGAGGAACTTCCGCAGCTCCTCGTCGAACCGACGCGGCTGGTCGGCCATGATCATGTGCCCACTTCCATCGATGCGAACGAGACGCGCGGCGGGATCGCCGGAATAGGCTTCGCGATAGACGCTGTCCGCGGCGGGGCCGAGCGCCGGATCGGGCGCGGCGTAGACCACGGTCATCGGCGCCTTGATGCGCGGCAGCTCAGGCGTGAGGTCGGTCAGCGCAAGCTCGTGCGTGGCGCGGGCGACGACGTCGGGATCGCTCTTCAGATTGGCGACCTCGTCATCGCCGAAGACGCGGATCGCCGAATCGATGAGGCTGCGGCCGAGCGCGGTGCCGCTCCAATTCTGCAGCGTGTCGGCGAAGCCGCGGATGCCGCTCGCGCTCGCGCCGAGCAGCTCCGCAGGCTGCGGGAGCATGTCGACGACCATGACCTTGCCGACATCGTCCGGATGGCGCGCCGCAAGCATCAGGGCGAGCGTCCCGCCCATCGAATGGCCGACGATCGCCGGCCGGCGGAGATGATTGGCCTCGATATAGCGGGCAATCTCGTCGGCCAATGGCGCCACGACGTCACCATGGGCATTGCCACGCGTCGGCGCCCCGGCAAAGCCCGAAACCTGGATCAGGTGATAGCGATAGCCCGGCACCGCGGCCACGGTGGGCCGCCAGATATCCTTGGACGCGGTGAGCCCGGGGATCAGGATCACGTCCGGCCCGCTCCCGCTCGTTTCGACGGTGAAGCGGGACGGCGCGAAGACCGGCGCGGCTGCCACCGACGCCGACGGAACGGACAAAGCGGGGACCGCCAAAGCGAGAAGGACTGCGAGCCTCATGCTTCCCGCTTAGAATGCCCCCCTTTAACGCTGGATGAGCGCTCTCCGCCGTGGATCAGCCCGAGGCGCTTCACCAGAGGCGCCATCGTCAGCCCCTGCACGAAGACGGAGAAGGCGACGACCGCGAAGGCGACGGCGATGATCTGGCCGCGCTCCAGGACGTTGCCTGGCAAAGCGAGGGCCAGGGCCAGGGCTAGGGCGCCGCGAAGCCCTCCCCACCAGAGGACATGCTGATAGGCGCCGGTGAGGCGCAGCTTGGAGCGGCCGAACAGGGCCGCGACCGGATAGACGGCCGCCGCCCGGCCGAGCAGGCAGAGGAGGATGGCGATTCCGGCGGCCGCGAGCACGGGTAGGATCGGCGTCCCGGCCTCGGCGGCGCCGATCAAGATGAAGATGGTCGAATTGGCGAGGAAGGCGGCATATTCCCAGAAATAGAGGACGTTCGGCCGGCTTGAATCCGAGATCGAACCCAGCCAGCCGACATTGCCGACCAGCATTCCGGCGGTCAGGCCGGCGAGCACGCCCGACACATGGAAATGCTCGGCGAGAAGGAAGGAGCCGAAGGCGGCGAGCGTCGTCAGAGTGATCTCAACCAGTCGATCCGTCGTGCGACCGGCGAGCGCAAGCAGCGGCAAGGTGACAATTGTCCCGGCGACGATCCCGCCACAGGCCACGATCAGGAACTTCGCCCCGATCGCCGGTGCAGTCGCCGAAGCGCCGCCCGCGATCGCGGCAAGCACCGTGAAGCCAACCGCGGCAACGCCGTCGTTGAGCAGGCTCTCCGCCTCGACCAGCAGATGGAGCCGCGGCGGTACGGGCACTTCCTTGAACAACGCGATGACCGAGACCGGATCGGTCGCCGCGACGAGGATTCCGAAGAAGGCGGCGCCGAGCCACGACCAGCCGATCAGCCAGTGCATTCCCGTCGCGACCACGCCCGCGGCCAGCAGCACGCCGATCGTCACCAGCAGGAGGAGCAGTGGCAGCTCGCGCCGGAACGGCGCCCAGGGAATCTGGATCGCGGCCTCAAAGATGAGCGGCGGCAGAAACAAGGTGAACACCATCGCCGGCGTCAGGCTGAACTGAAAGCCGGTCGGCAGCAGCGCCAGCGCCAGGCCCGCCGCCACCAACCCCGCGCTGTAAGGCAGCTTCAGCCGGCGCGTGATCATCGCCACCAGGCAGGCGACGAACAGCAGCAACCCGAGCAAAGGAAAGTCGACCGGATGCACCCCCGTCCCCTTCAGACGGCCCAACGGGGAGCGAAGATGGTTGTTTCACCCCCCATTTTGGCTAAATCCTTTCCATGGCCTCCCCGCACCTCTACCTGGTCGACGGTTCGAGCTACATCTTTCGGGCTTATCACCGCCTGCCGCCGCTTACCAACCGTCACGGCCTCAATGTCGGCGCGGTCTACGGTTACACGACGATGCTCTGGAAGCTCGCCGAGAACCTGCACAAGACCGACGGACCGACCCATCTCGCCGTCATCTTCGATGCTTCGGAGCAGACATTCCGCAACGAAGATGTATGATCGACTACAAGGCGAACCGGCCGCCGCCGCCGCCGGATCTCGTCCCGCAATTTCCCGCTGATCCGCGACGCCACACGCGCCTTCTCCTTGCCCTGCATCGAGGAGGATGGGCTGGAGGCGGACGACATCATCGCCTGCTATTCCATGGCCGCGCTCGACTCCGGCTGGAAGGTGACGATCGTCTCCTCCGACAAGGACCTGATGCAGCTCGTCGAGGACGGCAGGCTCGACCTCTACGACACGATGAATGAGCGCCGCATCGGCCGCGATTATGTGATCGAGAAGTTCGGCGTGCCGCCCGAGCAATTGGGCGAGGTGCTGGCGCTGATGGGCGACAGCGTCGACAATGTCCCCGGCGTTCCCGGAGTCGGCCCGAAGACCGCCGCGCAGCTCATCCAGCAATATGGCGATGTCGAGGATGTGCTCGCCGCATGCCGACGACATCGCCAAGCCCAAGCTGCGCCAGAATCTGATCGAGCATGCCGACAATGCCGCGCCTGTCGCGCGAGCTGGTGCGGCTGGTCTGCGATTTGCCGCTGCCGGAGCCGCTCGACGCGCTTGGAGATGAAGGGCATCCCGCCCGATCCGCTGCGCGAGTTCCTCGAGGAGCAGGGCTTCAAATCCCTGCTCTCCCGCCTCGCTGGCCAATCGCAGGTGCATGCGCCTTCCGCCGCGCCGCAGGTGCGACAACGGGACGTGCGGCCGGAGCCGAAAATCGATCGCTCCTCTTACGAGACGGTGACGTCACTGGACGCGCTCGACCGCTGGATCGCCAAAGCGAAGCGCAACGGCTTCGTCGCGCTCGATACCGAGACGGACGGCTTCGATTGCGTCACCGCCAAGTTGGTCGGCATCAGCCTCGCCACCGAATGCGGCAAGGCCTGCTACATCCCGCTTGAGCATGGCGGCCACGATCTGCTCTCCGAACGGCCGACGCAGATCTCGGCCGACGATGCGCTGGGCGCGGCTGAAGCCGTTGCTGGAGGATCCGGCGGTCCTCAAGATCGGCCACAATTTCAAGTTCGACTGGATCGTCTTCGACCGTCGAGGGATCTGCGTCGCACCGGTCGACGACAGCCTCGTGATGAGCTTCAACCTCGACGCCGGCGGGCTGAACAGCCACGCGCATGGACGATCTCGCCAGGAAGCATCTCGACCATGATTGCCTGACCTACAAGGAGGTCTGCGGGACGGGGCAGAAGCAGATCAAGTTCAACCAGGTGCCGCTCGACCGCGCCACCGAATATGCGGCCGAGGATGCCGACGTCACGTTGCGGCTGTGGACGCGGTTCAGCCGTCGCCTGCCGCACGAACGGGTCGCGCGGGTCTATGAGATGGTCGACCGGCCGCTCGTCGCGCGTCGTCGCCCGAATGGAGCGGGAGGGCATCAAAGTCGACCGCGACGAGCTCACCAAGCTCAGCCGCGAATTTTCCGAGCAGATCGTCGCGCTGGAGGAAAGAATCTGCGGCGAGGCCGGCTGCACATTCACCATCGGCAGCCCGCAGCAACTCGGCGAGATCCTGTTCAACCGCATGGGCCTGAAGGGCGGCCGCAAGGGCAAGTCGGGCACCTGGTCGACCGACGTCAACCGAGCTCGAGCGGCTGTCGCGGGAGGGCGTGCCGATCGCGCAGCCTCGTGCTCGAATGGCGCCAGCTCACCAAGCTGCAGCTCGACCTATACCGATGCGCTGCAGCAGCAGATCAACCGAGAAACCGGCCGCGTCCACACCTGCTATTCGCTCTCCGGCGCGCAGACCGGCCGGCTCTCCTCGACCGACCCCAACCTCCAGAACATCCCGATCCGCACCGAGATCGGCCGCCGCATCCGCGACGCCTTCGTCGCAGAGCCGGGCTATGTCATGCTCGTCGGCCGATTACAGCCAGATCGAGCTTCGCCTCGCCGCGCATATGGCCGACGTGCCGCAGCTCCGCGCCGCCTTCGCCGAGGGCGCCGACATCCACAACATGACCGCGCAAGAGCTGTTCGGCGAGGTCGACCGCGACACCCGCGCCAGCGCCAAGACGATCAACTTCGCCATCCTCTACGGCATCTCGCGCTGGGGCCTCGCCGGCCGGCTCGGAGTCACCGCCGACGAGGCGCAGATGATCATCGACCGCTATTTCGAGCGCTTCCCCGGCATCAGCAACTATATCGCCGAGCCACTCTCGAAAAGGTGCGCGAGACCGGCTTCACCACCACCCTGTTCGGCCGCAAGACCCACTTCCCCGCGATCACGTGCCAAGAATCCAGGGCGAGCGCCAGGGCGCCGAGCGGGCCGCGATCAATGCGCCGATCCAGGGCACCAGCGCCGACATCATCAAGCGGGCGATGGTGCGGATGCGGCCCGCGCTCGAGGCGGAGGGCCTCGGCGCGGTCCGGATGCTGCTCCAGGTCCATGACGAGCTGGTGTTCGAAGTGCCCGAGGATCGGGTCGAGCCCGCTTCGCGCGGTGATCCGCGCGCGTGATGGCGACGGCGGCCGAGCCGGCCATCCAGCTCAGCGTGCCGCTCGGCGTCGAGATCGGCACGGGCCCGAACTGGGGCGCCGCGCATTGAGGGAGGCCTGTCCCCGCCAGAATGACGACATCGCGGCACTGGCGAAGGGCGGCCGCACCAACTTTCTCGGCTTCCTGATCCGGCTTGCCGCCCGGCTACCCTTCCTGTTCATCGCCGGCCGCTATTACGGCGCACAGGCGCTCGGCGCCTTCGCTTATGCGGTGATCGTCATCGAATTCGCCGCGCAGATCGCGACGCTCGGCCTGAAGCGCGGCCTTGCCCAGCAACTGTGCACCACGGATCAGCCGCACGTCTGCGTCGTGCTCGATGCGATGGTCGCCGCTTTCATTGCCTCGGCGGTGGCAAGCGCCATCCTTATCATCGTTCCCGCAGGCGATGTTCCCCCATGGCGGCATCCACGGCGCCGACATGCTGCTGCCTCTGGTGATCTTCGGCATTGCCGGCGCGGACATCGCGCTCGCGGCCTTGGCCTACCAGCATGATGTCGGCGCAACCGTCCGGGCGCGCGCGATCGTCGAGCCGTGGGTGATCAGCATCGCCGCCGCCGTCGGTCTACTCTTCTGGCCATGGGAGGACGGTGGCCGCTCCCGCGACGGGCTGATCGTCGCCTATGTGGTCTCGGTCGTTGCCGGCCTCGGCGCCTCGCTGTGGCCGCTCTACAAAAGCTACGGCCTTCCATCGGGCTGGAAGCCGCATCCGGCGCAGCTGATGGCTGTCGCGCGCCGCAACGTGCCGCTCGCCGCCGCCGATGCGATCGAATGGGGCTCGCGCCGCCTCGACATCGCCATCCTCGGCCTGTTCGTCGATCCTTATTATGTCGGCGTCTATTATGTCGCCCAGCAGGTCGCCTCGCTGCCGCAGAAGCTGAAGACGAGCTTCGATCCGATCCTCGGCCCGGTCATCACGCAGAAGCTGGCCGAGGGAAACCGCGCGGCGGTGGCGCGGCAGGTGCGGCAGGTCGGCTTCTGGATCATCGCCGCGCAGGCGGGAATCGCGCTGGCGCTCGGCATTCCGGGCCCGGCGGTGATGGGACTGGTCGGGCCGAACTTCGTCGGCGGCACCGGAGCGCTTGTCCTTCCTGCTCGCGGCGGAGGCGGTCGCGGCGACGGCCGTCGTTTCGGAATCGGCGCTGGTCTACATCGCGCGGCACCGAAATCTGGTCATCTCGCTGCTGATGATCGCGATCCAGGGCGTGCTGACCGTCGCGATCATCGTCGCGATGCGGAGCATGGGCTGGCTGCACGGCCTATCAGGCAGCCGGCGCCGCGCTGGCCTTGATGCTGGCACTCGGGCTCGCCTCGATCCTCAAGGCGCGGCTGCTCGGCCGATTGCTCGGCGCGCCGGTCCAGGGCTGGCGCTGGTCGCTGATCTGGGCGGCGGCCGGCGCGACCGTGGTCGGCTTCCTCGTCACGCGGCTGCCCTATCAGCTCCAGTGGTTGCAGCTCGCCGTCGGCGTCCCCGCCATCCTCGTCACCTTCGGCGCGATCGTCTGGAAGAAAGGCTTCACCCGGGAAGATCGCGCCCTGTTCCGTATGCGCAAGGGCGAGCGGGAGGAGCCGACACTGCCACCGCCGATCGGCACCGATCCGGAAATGGCCGCGGGGCCGATCAGTGCCGGAAGTGGCGCATCCCGGTAAAGACCATCGCGAGGCCCGCTTCGTCCGCCGCCGCGATCACCTCGTCATCGCGGATCGAGCCGCCTGGCTGGATCACCGCCGTCGCGCCGGCCTCGACCGCAGCGAGCAGCCCGTCGGCGAAGGGGAAATAGGCGTCCGACGCAACGGCCGAGCCGATCGTGCGCGGCTCGCTCCAGCCGGCCTGTTCGGCGGCATCCTTGGCCTTCCAGGCGGCGATGCGCGCGGATTCGAGCCGGTTCATCTGGCCCGCGCCGATCCCCGCGGTCGCGCCGTCCTTGGCGTAGACGATGGCGTTCGATTTGACGTGCTTGGCGACGGTCCAGGCGAACAGGCAGTCGGCCAGCTCCTGCTCGGGTCGGCTGCCGCTTGGTCACCACCTTGAGCTGATCGCGCGTGATCCGGCCATTGTCGCGCGTCTGCACCAGCATATCCGCCGGCGATCGTCTTCAGCGTCAGGCCCGGCCGTGACGGATCGGGAAGCGCGCCGGTCAGCAGCAGGCGCAGATTCTTCTTGCGCGGCGAAGATCGCGCGCGCCGCCTCGTCGGCATCCGGCGCGATGACGACTTCGGTGAAGATGCCGGTCATTGCCTCTGCTGCGGCGGCGTCGATCGGCCGGTTGACGGCGATGATGCCGCCGAAGGCCGAGACGGTGTCGCAGGCGAAGGCCGCCTCATAGGCTTCGACGAGGCTCGCGCCGCTCGCGACGCCGCAGGGATTGGCGTGCTTGACGATCACGCAGGTCGGCGGCCGTCGTCGCGGAATTCGGAGACCAGCTCCAGCGCGGCGTCGGCATCGTTGTAATTGTTGTAGCTGAGCTCCTTGCCCTGCACCTGCTCGCGCCTGGGCGATGCCGCGCGCCGTGCGGCCCGAGCGGGACGATAGAAGCGCGGCTCTCTGGTGCGGGTTCTCGCCGTAGCGCAGCTCCTGCGCCCTTCTTCATCGTCAACGGCAGCATTTCGGGAAAGAACTGCGCCCTGATCGGCGAAGGCGAACCAGCTGGCAGATCATCGAGTCGTAGGCCGCGGTCGCCGCAAAGGCCTTGGCGGCCAGATATTTGCGGAGCTCGAGCGATGTCGTGGCGTCATTCTCGTCGAGCTCCGGATCAGGGTCTCGTAATCGGCCGGATCGGTGACGATCGCGACATAGGCGTGGTTCTTGGCCGCCGAGCGCACCATCGATGGGCCGCCGATATCGATATTCTCGATGATCTCGTCGCGCGCCGCGCCGCGCGCGACGGTCTGCGCGAAGGGATAGAGATTGACGACGACCAGATCGATCGCGCCGATGCCATGCTCGGCCATCGCCGCCGCATGCGTCGGGATCGTCGCGCACCGCGAGCAGACCGCCATGGACCTTCGGGTGCAGCGTCTTGACGCGGCCGTCCATCATCTCGGGAAAGCCGGTCAGATCGGAGACGTCGCGCACCGTCCAGCCCCGCCTCGCGCATCGCCTTGGCGGTGCCGCCGGTCGAGACCAGCTCGACCCCGTGCCGGGCCAGAGCGCGGGCGAGATCGACGAGGCCGGTCTTGTCCGACACGGACAGCAGGGCGCGGCGGATCTTCACCTGATCGGGCACGTTTCCTCCTCTTTCCTCAGTTCGGGCGGCGGAACATCCAGGCGATGGCGGTGCCTTCGGCCGGGCTCTCGCCGCTGATCGACGAGCTGCTGCGTTTCGCTGCGGCCGCGCCTCGCCGTCGATCCAGAGACTGTCCTCGATCGACGAGCTTGCCGCCGCGGCAGCGGAATTGCCAGACGGTCGCGCCGCGCACGCCGCAGCAGCGCCGCCCTGGCCGTCGGCGGTGGTCGCCACCTCGACGCCGCGGCGCGAGATGGAAGCGGATCGGCGAAGCGGCACCGCCTGCCCCTTCCGTCGCTTGCCCGATCGGCGATCAGGCTGTCCTCGCCGCGCAGCTCGCGCCCGTCCGCGGCGAGGGTGAGCTGGCGCCGATGGACGAGGCCGAAGCGGCGGACATAGCCGTCATGGCTCGCCTCGACGACGCCGATGCCGGCGGTCTCGTCGCCGCGCCAGCTCGACCTGGCCGACGCCCTTGCCGAGGTTGCCGTCGTCGAGGATCGCGGTCGAATTGCGGTCGCCGAGCGTCAGCGTCGAATGGGCCGCGCGTGGTGCGCAGCGCGCTGACCAGCTCCGCCGGCAGCGCGTCGCGTGCATCCGCCGACGCCGCCGCAATTGACGACGATCCGGCTTGGCCCATCCGACAGCTCGAAGGCGAGGGTCGAGGCGCAGCCGCCGGAGAAGACGCGGCTCGGCGGCGGCGGCGCGGCGTCGAAGACGACGATCGTGTTCTTGCGCCTCGAGCCGCTGATAGCCCCAGCCGCGCGCCTGACGCAGCGGCCGGGTGCGAACGCCGGAGCCCTCGAGCACGGCGTGGAGGCGGCGCTTCGAGCCCATATTGCCGCCCTGCCAGCTCGACAGCGCCTCGTCGCCGAGGGTGACGGCGAGCAAGGCCGCGACCGATCCGCGCCAGCGCCTCGGCGATCGGCTCCGGCACCTCATGCTGGCCGGCGATGTAGACGGCGCGAAGCTGGCTCAGCAGCTCGACCAGGGCGAGCTGCTGGTCGGGCGAGCGGCTGGCGAGACCGCCATCGTCGTGGAGCGCATGCGGCGAGCGCGCGCATCAGCCCGGTCTCGCCCCTGCTCAGTCGGGCGGGCCCGCCCTGGACGACCAAAGCGGCCGCGATCACGCCCGCCCAGGCGGCGATGCGCGGCAAGCCCGGCGGCGCCTTGTCCGCCGCCTTGTCGAGATGCCGCGCGCCGCGCGCGAGCGTGTTGAGCACCAGCGACCGGTAGACCATGTCGCGGCTGGAGAGGATGTAGGGCGCATAGGCGGCCCAGAAGAGGATGCGGCGGCCCCAGAGATCGGCGCGCCACGCCGGCTCGCTCACGGTCTCGGCGTGAGCGGCGAGCCACTTGTGCATCGCCTTCTCGGCGATCTTGCAGGCGCGTTCGCGGGTCGCGGCGGCGGCGAGATCGCGCAGCCATTCGAAGCTGTGGAAATAGTCGAGGAAGTCGCGCGGTAGGTCGCCATGGCGGAAATCGAGCGCGTCGATCGGACAAGGTGCTCGCCGCGATGGCGGAATTCGCCTTGGAGGATCGCCTCGCCCGCCGCTTTGTCGCCGGCGACCGGATCCTTCGGCACCGCGAGCAGCTTCAGCGGGAACCGCCCGCGCAGGCGCAGGCTATGGAAGGGCGTGCGCCAGGAGAGGCGATGGAGGCGCCAGGAGAGGCGCTCGGCCAGCGAGGCGCCGCCGCTCGAGCCGATCCTGATCAGCCGCTTACCGGGCTCGATCTGGTCTTCGGTGGCGGCCGGATCGATCTTCTCGAGGAGGCTCATCCGCGCAGCCCTCGGATATTGTCGGCGTAACGCTCGGGGCCGCCGCGGAAGGTAGCGGTGCCGGCGACCAGCACGTCGGCGCCGGCGGCGATGGCGCGCGGCGCCGTGGCGGCATCGATGCCGCCGTCCACTTCGAGGTCGATCGGCTTGCCGATGGCATCGATCCGCTTGCGGATCGCCTCGATCTTGCGGAGCTGGCTGTCGATGAAGCTCTGGCCGCCGAAGCCCGGGTTGACGCTCATGACGAGGACGAGGTCGACATCTTCCAGCACGTAATCGAGCATCTTCGCCGGAGTCGCCGGATTGAGCGACACGCCGGCGCGCTTGCCGAGCGATTTGATCCGCTGGATCGTGCGGTGAAGATGCGGCCCGGCCTCGGGATGGACGGTGAGGATATCCGCCCCGGCCTCGGCGAACGGCGTCGAGGAAGGCGTCGACCGGCGAGATCATCAGGTGGACGTCGAGCGGCTTCGCCGTATGCGGGCGGAGCGCCTTCACTACTGCAGGGCCGATCGTGATGTTCGGCACGAAATGGCCGTCCATGACGTCGACATGGATCCAGTCCGCGCCGGCGGCGTCGACCGCGCGCACTTCCTCGCCAAGCCGCGCGAAATCGGCGGAGAGGATGGAGGGAGCGATGCGGACGGGTTGCACGCACCATCGTTAACCTTGCGCGACTCGGCGGGCAAGGAAGCGGCGGACTTATCCCCGGCTTAATCGCCGGAAGCGTGCGACGAAGAAGCCGTCGGCCCCGCCGTCGGCCTCGAACGTGCCCGGAAGAATCCGCACGAGGCCACTGGGGAACGGGATTCGAGCGGCAAGCTCGCCCGGCTGGACGGGGTCGAGCGCAAAATCGGAACGGGCCGGAGAGGAAGCGGTCTGCGACCTGCTCGCCTTCCTCCGGCTCCAGCGAGCAGACGGAATAGACGAGTGTGCCGCCCGGCTTCAGCCAATCCGCGGCCCGTGCCGAGCATCCGCGTCTGCAGGTCCGCGAGTTCGGCGAGCATCTTGGGACGGAAGCGATGCAGCACGTCGGGGTGACGGCGGAAGATGCCGGTCGCGGAGCAGGGCGCGTCGAGCAGGATCGCATCGACCGGCTCTGCCGGTGCCCAGGCGAGCACGTCCGCCCGCATGATGTCGGCAGCCAGTCCGGTGCGCGCGAGATTCTCGGAAAGTCGTGCGAGACGACTTTCCGAGGCATCGACCGCGGTAACGCGGAAGCCGGCAGCGGCGAGCTGCATCGTCTTGCCGCCCGGCGCGGCGCAGAGGTCGAGCGCCGTGCGGCCGTCGCCTTTTCCAAGCAACCGGGCGGGAATCGAGGCGGCGAGATCCTGAACCCACCACCGGCCCTCATCGTAGCCGGTCAGGCCTGCGACAGCGGTTCGCGCCGGCAGACGCAGATGGCCCGGCATGAGGCTGATCCCCTCAAACTCCGGCGCTGTTTCGGCCGGGAAGGAGAGATCGAGCGGCGGCGGAGTCGCCAGCAGACGGGCCGCGGCCGCGATGACGTCATCGCCCCAATAGACGCTCCAACGCTCTGCAATCGTTTCGGGCAGACGTCGGCACGTCCGGGCAGGGCCGCCCCGCGCCGCATCAGCGAACCGAAGACGCCGTGTACCAGCCGCCGCGGCCCGCCGTCGACGAGCGGCAGGACGGTCGAGATCGCGGCGTGGGGCGGCGTTCCCATCGCCAGCGTCTGCACCAGCGCGATGCGGAGCGCGAAGCGGGCCTTGGCATCGTCCGGCAGGCGCTTCTTGGTCGCGCTGTCGATCAATGCGTCGAGATCGATCAGGCGCCGGAGCGCTTCGGCGGCGATGGCATGGGCGAAGGCCCGGTCGTCGGCGCGCTCCAGTCCGCGCGCGGCGCCGTCGAGCGCCGCTTCGAGCGGCAGGCCCTTGCGCAGCACCGCGTCGAGCAGGCGCATCGCCGCCGCGCGGGCCGCCGTGCCGGCAGGCTCCGCCCGGTTCAGTCGCGCCGCCTCAGCGGATCGAGCGCGCTCGCGGCGCGGGAGCGGCTCACCGGGACGGGCGCGCGCGACGCCGGAGCGCCCATACGCGCGGCGATCTGTTCGAGGATGGCGATGCGGTTGGCGGTATCGGGATGGGTCGAGAAGAAGCTGTCGCGGCCGGTGCCCGGCACGATGTAGAGCGAGGCCGCCGCCGGATTGCGTTGCGCCACCGGGCTCGGCACCCGCGCGGCGGTGGCGTCGAGCTTGCGGAGCGCCGAGGCGAGCGCGCGCGGGTTCCCGCTGATCTCGGCGCCGGCGCGGTCGGCGCCATATTCGCGCGTCCGGCTGATCGCGAGCTGGACGATCATCGCCGCGAACGGCGCCACCAGCACGGCCGCGAGCAGGGCCAAAGGATTGCCGCGCCCGTTCCCGCCACGGAAGAAGAAGCCGAAATTGGCGATCATGGCGATCGCGCCGGCGATCGTCGCCGTCATCGTCATGATGAGCGTGTCGCGGTTGCGGACATGGCCGAGCTCATGGGCGAGCACCGCCGCCACTTCGTCGCGGTTAAGCAGGCCGAGGAGGCCGGTGGTCGCGGCGAGGGCGGCATGGTCCGGATCGCGACCAGTGGCGAAGGCGTTCGGATGGGGCGAATTGATGATGTAGACGCGCGGCATCGGCAGGTGCGCGCGGGCGGCAAGCTGGCGGACGATGCCGATGAGGACGGGGCAATCGTTCGGGCCAACCTCATGCGCATCGTGCATCGAGAGGACGATGCGGTCGGCGTTCCAATAGGTGAAGAGGTTCATCCCAGCCGCCACCAGCAAGGCGATCATCGCGCCGCCGGGGCCGCCGAGCATGTAGCCGAGAGCCATGAAGAGGGCGGTCAAAGCCGCCAGCAGCATCAGGGTTCTCAGACTATTCATCTTGCGTCGGCGCCCTCCACGTCCGAAATGTGGGGGTGGAACGCGCCTTGTTCAATCGGAGTCGCCATGGACCATCGCCCGCGCCATGTTAAGCCGCCCAAACACTGGACCAACAGCGATCCCGCACCTCACCCGAAGCATCCCGCGGATGCGAAGTTGGAAACGGGCGGCCCCAAAGGCCGTGAGCCGACCCGCTATGGCGATTGGGAGAACAAGGGCATCTGCTGGGACTTCTGAGGCTCAGTCCCCGAGCATCGCCGCGAGCTTCAGCACCGTATTCCAGTTCCGGCCGGTCGCCGCTTTTGGAAGCTTCAGCTTGGTCATGGCCTGCGGCAACTTCGAGCGGCCCTGTCCCTCGATGAAATCGATGAAAAGATCACATCCGTTGACGGCGAGGCGCTCAGGCCCGTTGTAAATTGCCGCGATCCGCTCCGGCAGGTCTGACGGCTGCGGCGCGCGGGCGAAGACGACCACGAGGGAGCTCGGGCGGGCCTCCGCGGCGTCCTCGAAGGGATTGGCCGCAATCACATCCCGCATACCCGCAGCATTGCGGAGCAGGAACTCGGTCTCGAGACCGAGCCGCGCCTTCGCCTCCCGCTCGAACCGAACTTCCAGCTTGGCGCCGTCCTTCTCGTCGGCATCGAACACGACGTTACCGGACGCGAGCAGGGTCTGCACCCGCTCGAAGCCGAGCGCCTCGATGAACTGCTTGAGGTCCGCCATCGGCAGCTTGCGGTTGCCGCCGACATTGACGCCGCGGAGCAGCGCCGCCCAGCGCATCAGCCGCGCTCACCCCGAAGCGGCCGGGCGAGCAGGCGGCCGACGACGTCGTTCACCGAAGCCTCTCCCGCAAGCAAGGCGCCGACGGCCGAGACGATTGGCATGTCCACCCCGACTTCGGCGGCGGCGCGGGCGAGAACGGGGGCGGTGAAGGCGCCCTCGGCGATCGTACGGCGGTCGGCGAGCAAATCCTTCGCAGAACGGCCCTCGCCAAGCCCCTTGCCCAGGCTGAAATTGCGCGAGCTGGTCGAGGAGCAGGTGAGGACGAGATCGCCGAGGCCCGAAAGGCCGGCCAGGGTGTCGGCACGGGCGCCGCGGGCGAGGCCGAAGCGGGTCATCTCGGCGAAACCGCGCGAGATCAGGGCCGCGCGGGCGTTCTGGCCGAGGCCGGCGCCGTCGACCACCCCGCAGGCAATGGCGAGCACGTTCTTTACCGCCCCGCCAATCTCGGCGCCGATGACGTCATCGCTAAGATAGGGCCGGAACCACGGCCGGGCGAGCCTGTCGCGCAGCCGCTCGCCGACCGCCTGATCCTCCACCGCGAGGGTCACGGCGGTCGGGAAGACCGGCCGCCACCTCGTGCGCGAAGGTCGGCCCCGACAGCACGGCAAGCGGCGCGTCGGGCTGCGCGTCGCGCGGCGACCTCGTGCATCAGCTCCATCGTCCGTTCCTCCATCCCCTTGGCGCAGAGGATGAGAGGGATGGTGAGGCGCGGCATCGAAGCGAGGATCGCGCGCATATGCTGGGCGGGCGTGACCACGAGCAGCGCCTCGCAGGCGGCGAGGTCGTCGAGCGCGCCGGTCGCGCGGATGGCGGGATTTAGCGCCGATGTCCGGAAGAAAGAGGCTGTTCTCGTGCCGCCCGTTCACGGCCTCGACCACTTCCGGCTCGCGCGCCCAGAGCAAAGTGTCGCCCCCGTCGGCCGCGACCTGCGCCAGCGCCGTTCCCCAGGCGCCGCCGCCGATCACGCCGACCCTCACGCCTTCACTCCGGCGCCGCGCACCCGCTCCGCGTCGGGGTCGAGCGGCCAGCGCGCCCGCGCCGGCGCGTCGAGGCCGTCGATCAGGCCCACGTCGAAGCGCAGCGCGCCCGCCCAGGCAATCATCGCCGCATTGTCGGTGCAGAGCCAGAGCGGCGGCGCGACGAACGGCACGCCGTTGCGCTCGGCAAGTTCCAATAGCGCCGATCGGATCGCTGGAATTCGCCGCCACGCCGCCTGCGACGACCAAGGCAGTCGCATGCGGCGCCTTCCTCATCGCGCGAATCGGTGCGGTCGACCAGGCAGTCGATCACCGCCTGCTGGAACGCGGCGGCGATATCCTCGGCGCGGTAACGACCGCTCTCCCGGGCGCGCAGCACCGCGCTCTTCAGGCCGGCGAAGGAGAAATGGGGCTCGTCCGATCCGACGAGCGGCCGCGGCAGCGGCACGGCCTGCGGATCGCCTTGCTCCGCCGCCCGCTCCACCGCCGGCCCGCCCGGGAAGCCGAGTCCGAGCAGCTTGGCCGTCTTGTCGAAGGCCTCGCCGGCCGCATCGTCGATCGTGGTGGCGAGACGGCGGTAGCGGCCCAACGCCTTCGACCAGTAGCAACTGGCAATGGCCGCCCGATACGAGCAGCAGCAGATAGGGAAAGGCGAGGGCCGGCTCGGTGAGCATCGGCGACAAGGCATGGCCTTCGAGATGGTTCACCGCGACCAGCGGCTTGCGCGCCGCGAGCGCGAGGCCCTTGGCCGTCACCAGCCCGACCATCACGCCGCCGATCAGTCCCGGGCCGGCGGTTGCCGCCATGGCGTCGACGTCCGCGAGCCGGACATTCGCCTCCAGCAGCGCTCGCCCGATCAGGTCGGGCAGGATTTCGACATGGGCGCGGGCGGCGATCTCGGGGACGACGCCGCCATAGGGCCGGTGAGCGCTCTCCTGCCCCGCTACGCGCCGCGCGAGGATGCGTCGGTCGCTCGTCACCAGCGCAACGGCCGTTTCGTCGCATGAGGATTCGATGCCGAGGATCAGGCTCATCGCCGCTTCCCTGCCACCCCCGGACCCGCTAGCACAAGCGCCCCATGCAGACGCTCCGGATCGGCACGCGCGGTTCCCCCCTCGCCCTCGTCCAGGCGCGGCTGGTCGCGACCGCCTTGCGCGACGCCCATGGCTGGGGGCCGGAGCGGATCGAGATCGTGCCGATCACCACGACCGGAGACCTCGTCCGCGATCGGCCGCTGGCCGAGGTCGGCGGCAAAGGCGTCTGGACCAGGGAGCTCGATCGGGCGTTGGCCGAGGGGCTGACCGACATCTCCGTCCATTCGATGAAGGACGTCGAGACGATCCGGCCTGATGCGCTGGTCGTCGCTGCGATGCTGCCACGTGCGGACGTGCGTGATCGGCTGATCGGAGCGGACAGCGTTGATGCACTGCCGCAAGGTGCGCGGGTTGGCACCTCCTCGCCGCGGCGGACGGCGCAATTGCTGGCGCGGCGGCCGGACCTCGCCATCGTGCCGCTCCGGGGCAATGTGGAGACGCGGCTGCGCAAGATCCAGCTCGGCGAGGCGGACGCGACCCTGCTCGCCTCGGCCGGGCTCGAACGACTGGGCCACGCCGAAGGAGTCGTCCTGGACGACTTTCTGCCAGCGCCGGCGCAAGGCGCAGTCGGAGTCGAGGCGCGCGCGGACGACCGCCGCATCCGCGCCTTGATCCAGGCGATCGATCATCGCCCGACCCATCTATGCGTCACGGCGGAGCGGCGGCTACTCGAACGGCTCGGCGGCACCTGCCATTCGGCCGTGGCCGCGCTGGCGCGGATGGACCGGGGCCGCATCCACCTCCGTGCCGAAATCCTCGCGCCCGACGGGCACGAAGTGCAGTCGGACGAGGTCGTCTATACGGTCGCCAAGGAAGAGGAACGGCCGAGCGAGCTCGCCGCCGAACTGCTCGGCCGCGCGAGCCCCGCTTTGCGCGGCCTGTTTGCCGGGTGAGCCGGCCACTGCTCATCCTGCGCCCGCAGCCCGGCGCCGACGAGACGGCGGCACGGGCGCGGGGGCTTGGCCTGGAGCCGGTGGTCACGCCGCTCTTCACGCTCCGGCCGCTCGCCTGGGAGCCGCCCGATCCCGCGGCCTTCGACGCTGTTCTGCTGACCAGCGCCAATGCCGCCCGCGAAGCGGGGCCAGCGCTGGCGCGCTTCACCGGCCTTCCCTGCTGGGCTGTCGGCGAGGCGACCGCAGCGGCAGCGCGGGAAGCCGGCTTCACCGACGTCCGGACCGGCGCCGGTGACGGCATTGCCCTGGTTCAGGCCGCGGCGGAGGCAGGGATTTCGCGCGTGCTCCATCTCCGCGGGCGCGAGCATGTCGCCCTCGCATGGCCGGGCCTTCAAGTCGAGAGTCGCGCGGTCTACGCGGCCGAGGCCGTCCGGCGATTGCCGGACGCGGTGCGGAAGCTTCGTGCGGCGGTCGCGCTGATCCATTCTCCTCGCGGCGGTGCGCGCTTCGCCGCCCTGGCGAAGGAAAAAGAGAGCATCACCATCGCCGCGATCAGCCGTGCGGCCGCCGCCGCGGCGGGAAGCGGCTGGGCCGAGGTGGCGGTGGCCGCCGTGCCGCGCGACGAGGCTTTGCTGGAGCTTGCGGTGAAGCTGTGCCACAACCGGCCGGCGCGAAACGCGGGAGCAGGTAGTGCGCATGGATTATGAGCCGGCCCGAAGCGCGGTGAAGCGGGGACGGCCGCTGCTGGCGGCGCTGATCCTGGCGCTGGTCGCGTTCGTTCTCGGTCTCGCGGTCATGGCGTGGACGCTTGTCCATTGGAATGCGGGGGCGCGCTTTTTCGGCGTCGTCCCGGAGACGCCGCCGGCGCATCAGGCGCCGCCGCCGGTCGTAACCGTCCAGCCCGCCGCGGCGCCCACGCCGCAGGTCGCGCCGCCCGACACGCAGCCGCCGGTGACCGATCCGGAGCTGATCCGCCGTCTCTCCGTCGTGGAGCAGAGGCTGGCGACGATCGACGTCCAGTCCCGTGCCGCCGTCGGCAATGCCGGTCGCGCGGAGTCCCTTCTGATCGCTTTCGCCGCCCGCCGCGCGATCGATCGTGGCATCCAGCTCGGTTACATCGAGCCGCTGCTCCGGGACCGGTTCGGCGCCAGCCAACCGCAGGCGGTGGCGACTGTGCTGACTGCCGCGCACCAGCCTGTGACCATCCAGCAGCTCCGCTCCAGCTTCCAGGACATCGAGCCGCGGCTCGCCGGCGGCAGCCAGGAGCAAAGCTGGTGGCAGGCGCTGAAGACCGAGCTTGGCGGCCTCATCACCATCCGCCGCGAGGGCACGCCGTCGACCCTGCCGAGCGACCGGCTGCGGCGCGCGCAGCAGGCGCTCGATTCCGGCGAGGTCGAGGTGGCACTGCTCGAGGTGCTGCGCCTTCCCGGCCGCGAAAACGCGAAGGACTGGATCGAGCTGGCGCGCCGCTACGTCGCCGCCCACCAGGCGCTCGACACGATCGAGACCGCAGCCCTGCTGGAACCGCCGCCGGCTCCAAAGCCGCCAGTGCAAGTATCGACGGCGGTCGCCGCAGCGCCGGCGCACAAATAGCTTTCGTCCTGTCAGCGAGGGACGATCGGCTGTCGACCTCAATCACCTCTTTGCGTGCGGACCTTTCAGCTCCACCAGAACTGCGTCCATGGGCTGGTTACCGACATTCGTTGGCTTGTGTGGCCCGCCGGGTGCCCAGATCGAGGTGCCGGCCTTGCCGGCGGAGTCGATTATCTTGCCGCCCGGCAGCAGGAAACGCATGTGGCCGTCGGAGAGATAGGTGACCACCCCGTCCGGGTGCGAGTGCATAACGCTGGTTTCGTGGGGGCCGTAATGGATACGCAGCACGCGCACCTGCGAATTTTCGAACACGACCTTATAGTGCCTGGGATCGACCTTGACCGGGTCCTGCGCCGAAGCGGCGCCTGCGACGACAACAGCCAGTCCGGCCGCCAAGGCGGCGCGTGCGACGATGTTCATGATTTCCTCCCCGTGCCGGCCGTTTTGAAGGCCGGTCGATTCAAGCCGAGACGCCGAAGCAACAGAACAGGAGGCGCTGGCGGTACGCCCATAGCGTAGGTGAAGCAATGCCGGGTCCGGATGGTTGGCGCCAATCGCTCTCTACCGCTAGATCTCCAGCAAGGCGTAAGGCCGTCCGAACGCCGGCTCGACCACATATTGTGCGCAGTTGAAGACCGGTGTGCCCCGCGGCGTCCGGCCCTCGTAACGGCCGCGATGGGCGTGGCCGTGGACGACCGCTTTCACATTGTCGAAGCGGTCGACGGCATTGGCGAGCCGCGACGAACCGAGGAACGGATAAATTTCGAGCGGCTCGCCCTCGACCGTCTCCGGGATCGGCGCATAATGGAGCACCGCCACGACCCGCTCGGTGCGGAGCGAACGCAGGGCATTTTCCAGCTTGCGGGCTTCCTCGCGGAATTCGTCGACGAAGGCCTTGATCGCATTCTCTCCGAACGGCCCCAGCTCACCGCGGCCGAAGCCCCCGACGAAGCCTTTGACGCCGGCAAAACCCACCTCCTCGACCACGACCGCCTGCTCGCCGAGCATCCGCACCCCGGCCTGCTGGAGGATCTTGCTGATCTCGTCCTCGGCCGCCGCATTCGTAATCGTGATTGCCGAGCACGCCGACCATGGGGACGGTGCAATGCGTGAGGTCCTCGGCGAGGATCTCGGCCTCGTTGATCTTGCCGAAATTGGTGAGGTCGCCGCACAGAGCGAGCACGTCCGCTTTTTCGGAAATCTCGGCGAACAGATCGCGGTAGCGGTTGTGGCTGGTCTCGGTGACGTGGAGATCGCCGATGGCGGCGAGCGTGAGGGCCTCAGTGGTGCTGGGGTCGTTCATGCTTCTCGTCCACTCCCTTGCCGACGACGTCGGCGAAGCCCCATTCGGTGACGTCGACGACATAGTCGGTCGGGCTGATCAGCCGGCCCCGGCAGATTTTGATCGAGGCCGGCGGCATGTCGTCCTGCGCCTTCAGGCGCGCGAGCAATTCGTCGTACAGCCAGCGCGGGATCAGGTCCCGCTCGGTCGGGTAGACGAAGCGGAAATTGAGGATGTTGATCAGCAGCACCTCCCAATAAAGCTCCATCGAAGCGAGCAGCCACTCCCAGTCGATCTCGTCATGCTTGATCAGGATGACGTGGACGATGTCGGCGCCGTCGTAGCGGTAGCGGGTCTGGAGGAAGAGCTTGGAGAGGATGAACTGGGTCGGCGGCGTCACCCGCACGTTCGTGTCGTAGACCTGTGCCTCATACACTTCGTGGAACCAGGCGTCGGTGATCGGGATGCTCGCCGAAGAGATGTTGAAGATGACGTCGAAGAAATTGTCGCTGCGCCAGACCTTACCGATCCAGCGCTCGTCCTCCATCTCGATCTCATAGCCTTGCGCCTTGAAGAAGGAGAGGATCTTGGGCGCATCGCTCGGCTTGCAGAAGACGTCGAGGTCCTTGGTCGGACGGGTGATGCCGGTAAAGCAGCCGAGTGCATAAGTGCCGGAAAGGAGGAATGGAATTCCGGATTCCTTCAGCAGCCTCAGGCTGTCGACATAGAAGTCGATCGCCTCGGGCGGCGGCTCGAAGCGGGAGGGATCGACCGTGTCGAGGAGGTTGCTCATCGGCCCGAGAACGGGGCCGGCCACGAAGCGTTCCGTTGCGGGGCCGTTATTGCGGCTGCGGTGCAGGCTTGCCGATATCGATGAGCGTGATGGTGAAATCGAGCGTGGCGTCAGGCGGGATCGCGCCGTCGCCCGCGCCTTGCGCGCCGTAGGCGAGCTGCGGCGGAATCCAGACGCGATATGTGCCGCCCTTGTGCATATGCTGGAGTGCCTCGGCGAAGCCGGGAACGGTATTCGACACCATCATTCCGGCATGCTGCGCCTGGTCGAAGATCTTGCCCCCGGCGAGCCGGCCGACATAGTCGATGAGCACGGCATCGTCCGGGCCGGGCATTGCACCGGTGCCCGGCTTCAGCGTCTGGACGCGCAGGCCCGAGGCCGTGACGATCATGCCCGGCGGGAGATGCACCGCCGGCGCCGGCGCCGGCGCGGCCGCGGCCGCGACGGCGGCGAAGAGGGTCCAGATCATCCACGGCTCCTTCGCATGTCGGCCGCCGGATAGGCGGACGAATGCCTCAGCGCCAGTCCTTCCAGTCGCGCTCGGTCGCTTCCGCGGTCGCCTGTGCTGCCTTGGCTAGCCAGTCGGTGGGGCGCCTGTCGAGATCGGCACGGATGGAAGCGGTGTTGCCTTCTTCCGCAGCGTGAATGGCGGCGATGTCGCGGCCCATGGCCTTCAATAGCCGGTACCGCACATGATCCTTTTCGGCCCGAAGCTCCAGCTTGCGGCTGTCGGGCGCCAGCCGGCGGACGACGGCGCCGCCGGTCACCCGCAGCCAGGGATCGGGGGCGCGATAGCGGCCGGCGGCGAGAGCATAGCCAGCGCCGGCCACGCTGTTTCGGTCCCAGCAGGAGGGGAGCACGGCCTTCGCCTCGCGAGCGACCGGGCCGCCGCGCCAATGCGCCTTGGCCGCGACGAGCCGAAGACGGCCGAGGCTGCCGATCCCCGCCTGTCGCTTGGCGAAGATCGCCTGGATTCCGTCTTCCGGAAGCGCGTCGACGACCGCCGCCGCGAAATCCGGGTCGGGATGCGCATCGGGCGGGGCGGAAAGGATTTCGTGCCAAAAGGCAGTCCTCGCTTTGCCGTGGGCGGCAAACAGATCCCGCAGCCAAAGCCGCTTCAGCTGAAGCACGAAGGGCCGCGGCGCTTCCAGCCCACGGCGATAGCCGTGCAGAAGCGCTTCGCCGAATTCCGGCGGCATCGCCGCGATGGGCGCCTGCGATCAGCGCACTCGCGGCGAGGCGGACGAGATCGAACGGCCATGGTGTCGGCGCCGCCTCGTCAAAATCGTTGACGCCCCAGACCAGCCGCCCGTCACGATCGCGCCACAGGCCGAAATTCTCGATATGCGCATCTCCGACGGCTTCGATCTCCGGTGCGTTGGCCAGATCGGGACAGATCGAACGCGCCGTTTCCGCCCAGCGCCAGCAACTGCCTCGCAGGAAGGCGAACAGGTCGTCGCGCATCAATTCGTGCTTGTAGTCGAGATCGGCCGGGATGAAGCGGTCTGCGAGCTGTCGGCGCAGCCAGCTCTCGTAGTCGCCGATGGAGGCCCGAAAATTCTTCATGACGAGCCAGGAGGTATCGCCGCTTTGTGCCGGGAGAAAGAAGGTTCTGGAGCGGGCGAAGGGATTCGAACCCTCGACCCCAACCTTGGCAAGGTTGTGCTCTACCCCTGAGCTACGCCCGCTCTGAAGCTGAGCCGCCGATCCGTTCGGGCTACCGGCGGAGGTAGGCGGCGGCTGCTAGCATCGGAGCCGCCACCCGGCAAGCCCCCAGAGCCTGCGAACGAAGCGGCTTGGCAGGGGCGGCTTCGATACCACATAGGAGCCGAAACAAGCTGCCGGAGATCATCAAGTGGCGACACTGGGCATGAGCGCGGCCGAGAAGGACGCGCTCGAGGCATTCAAGCGGGACGTGATCGAGCCGTCGATGAGCGCGCTCGTCATCCTCGATTTCTGGGCGGAATGGTGCGGGCCGTGCAAGCAGCTCGGCGCCGGTGCTGGAGAAGGTCGCCGCCGATTATGCCGGCCGCGGCGTCAAGCTCGTCAAGATCAACGTCGACGAGCAGAAATTGATCGCCGCGCAATTCCGGGTCCAATCGATCCCGACCGTCTATGCGATTTTCCAGGGCCAGCTCGTCGCCGACCTGACACCGGCGCGGACCGAAAGTCAGCTCACGCGAATGCTCGACCAGATCCTCGCCCAGCTGCCGGTGCAGGGCGAGGCGCAGCAGCTCGAAGCCGAGATCGAGCCGCTGATCGCGATGGGCGAGGAGGTGCTGGCCGGCGGCGACGCCGAGCGCGCAGCAAATATCTTTCGGCAGATCCTCGACATGGCGCCCGACAATGCCGAGGTGATCGGCGGCCTCGTCCGCGCCTTGGTCGCCGTCGGCCAGGTGGACGAGGCGCGCGCTGTGCTCGACGGCGCGCCCGAAGCGACGGCCAAGGACCCGGCCATCGCGCGCGCCCGGTCCGCAGCTGGCGCTAGCCGAATGTCGCCAAGCCCAATATCGAGACGACGGCGCTGCAGGCGCGGATCGATGCCAATCCCGACGATCAGGAGGCACGCTACGAGCTGGCCGGCGCCCTGATGGCGGCGGGCGACCGCGACGGCGCCGCCGACCAGCTGCTCGGAGTCCATCCGCCGCGACCGCGAGTGGAACGAGGGCGCCGCGCGCAAGCGCCTGCTCCAGTTCATGGAGGTCGTCGGGCTCGAAGATCCCTGGTCGGGCGCGCAGCGGCGGCGGCTCTCGGCGATCCTCTTTACCTGATGCCTCCGCGCGGGTCGCTCTCGATCCCGGTCTTCCCGCTCGCGGGCGCCCTGCTCTTCCCCCGCGCCCAGCTTCCGCTCCACATTTTCGAGCCGCGCTACCGGGCGATGGTCCGCGACGCGCTCGCCGGCGAGCGGCTGATCGGCATGATCCAGCCGCGCGACCAGAACGAGCCGCCCGCTTTGTTCGATGTCGGCGGCCTCGGCCGGATCGCGGCCGCGGACGAGCTGGACGATGGCCGCTTCAACATCGTGCTCGAGGGAATCGGCCGCTACCGGATCGCGCGCGAACTTTCGGTCGATACGCTCTACCGCCAGGTCGAGGCGGAGCCCGAGGAACTGATCGGGGGAACCCGAGCCGCTCGGCATCGCCCATCGCGCCGAGCTGGAGCGCGAGGCGCGGCTTTATGCCGATGCGCTCGGCTATGCGGTGGACTGGGGCGAGATCGGCCGGCTCGACGACGAGGCTTTGGTCAACGGCATCGCCCAGATCGCGCCGTTCGACGTGGGCTCGAAACAGGCGTTGCTCGAAGCTGCCGACGTCGGCGCGCGCTGCGACCTGCTCGTCCAGTTCATGCAGTTCCAGCGGATGGTTCCGGGCGGCGCCGACGGGCCGGAGACGCTGCAGTGAACGAGGCGTTGCTCGACATTTTGATATGCCCGCTGACGCGCACGAGGCTGCGCTGGGACGCGGAAACGCACGAGCTCATATCGGATGCGGCCGGTCTCGCTTATCCGGTCCGCGACGGCGTGCCGGTCCTTCTGCCCGAGGAAGCACGGCGGCTTGACCACTAGTCGGCGTCCTTCAAGAGGAAGACGTTCACCCGGTGCTCGCAGCTTTGCCGCCGCGCCGCATTCTCAGGCGTGTCGGGATGTTCGAAAGCGGAATGGAAGCAGGTGGCGAGCCGCGGACCGCCATCGGCTTTCATGCTCTGGAAAATCTTGAAGGCGAGCAGTTCGTCGCCGGTCATCTCTGGATAATAATACCAGAGATGGTCGGGGCTGTAGCGCAAGCCCATCGTGTGGGTGATGCGGCCCTCGGGCGCGATTCCCTTCATCGCGAACTGGATGACGTCATCGGCCACCACGCTGGCGGGATCGCAGACGGCAAGCGGCATGTGGAGGAGCGGCCCGTCCATGTTGGTCGTGCGCCAGAAGTTGATCGACATGACGCCGAGCACGTCGTCCTGCTCGTAACGCTCGCGCCAACGGGCGCCGACCGCCTCGCCGGCAAAGGCGGCGACGTTTACTTGGTAATCGTCGGGCATGAGCGCGTGGTCCTGGTGGACGCCGGTGCCGTATTGCGGCGTCGTGGTTCCCTCGCCCCGCCGAACCAGGACCGGATGCTGCCAGATGAGCAGCCGACGGCCGGGCAGCAGCCGCTCGCGGATCACTCTGTCGATCTCGCCGACATAGACGCGCGCGATCTCGCTGTCCGGCGGATCGGCCATATTGGGTTCCCAGTCCCGCACGCCGCTTACATGGGAGAGCAGGACGAAGCCGTGCTCGGCGAAGAATTGCGCCTCCGATTGCGCCTCCGCCTGCAGCGGCCGTGCGTCATGTACGGCGACCCGCTGCGCGGGAGGGTATTCCCGCTTCGCCGCCGTCAGGTCCAGCTCGATCCGCCCGGAAGGCACGAAGCCAGCCGGCCCGAGCCCGTTCAATGTGACGTGCAACATGTCCTCCCTCCGCGCTAGATTTGCAGGCCCCGAAGCAGCAACGGCAGATCGCCGCTTTCGCCGCGCGCCTCGGCCATGAACTGATCCTTCAGGGGGCCGATCCGCTGGACAAGGCCCATGCCGAACTGCCGGACCGCCGAAGCGGCTTTGCCCGGCACGCCGTAGAGGCGGGTCAGGCCGTCGGTCGCTGCGGCGACCATGAAGGTATCGAGGCTGCGCCAGCGTTCGTAGCGGCCCAGCAATTGCGCGTCGCCGAGGTCCATGCCGAGCCGGGCACCCTCGACCAGCACCTGCGCGAGTGCCGCGGCGTCGCGCATGCCGAGATTGAGCCCCTGGCCGGCGATCGGGTGGATGCCGTGGGCGGCGTCGCCCGCCAAAGCGAGGCGCTCGCCCGTCATTTTCGCCGCATGGTGGAAGCCGAGCGGGTAGGTCCAGCGGGCGCCGGCGAGGGTAACCTTGCCGAGGAATCCGCCCATCCTCTTCTCGATCTCGGCCGCCATCGCACGATCCGGCAGGTCGATCACCGCCGCGGCATCGGCCGCGGGCACCGACCAGACGATCGCCGAGCGCGTGCCCGGCAGCATCGGCAGGATCGCGAACGGTCCCGTCGGATAGAAAATTTCATAGGCGGCATTTTCGTGCTGGCGCTCGTGATCGATCGTCACCACGATCGCCGAATGATCGTAGCGCCAGCGGGCGACGGGAATCGCCGCCGCCTCCCGCGTCGGCGAGTTCCGCCCCTCCGCCCCGACCAGCAAAGGCGCCGTCAGCACACGCCCATCGTCCAGCGCAGCCCGCACGCCGGCGGAATCGCCGACGATGTCGGCGGCGCGTGCCGGCATCATCAGGCTCACGCGCTTCGCCTCGGTCGCTGCATCTTGGAGCACCGCGCGCAACCGCCGGTTCTCGACCATGATCCCGAGCGGATCGTCTCCTTCGGACGCGTCGAAGACGATGCCGCCCGGCGCCAGCCCTTCGCTCACCCGGATCGAGCGGATCGCGCAACCCTCGCCTTCCAGCTGGCCGGCGACGCCGATCGCCTCCAGCATCCGCCAGGAGGCACTGGCGATGGCGGTGGCGCGACCGTCGAAGGCGGGCGCGGCGATCTTCTCCGGATCGGCGGGGTCGACCACAACCGAAGAGAGACCGTGACGATCCAGCGCTATCGCGAGCGTCAGGCCGATCAGGCCCCCGCCGAGAATGATGACGTCCGCGCGCTCCATTTTCTCCTCCTACCGATGCAGTCGTGCAACGCCAAGCGCTTGACCGGGGAGTCACCGAGGGCGCATTAACCATTCAGCGGAACATTGGGGGCCTTTATGGCTGCGACGATCGCGCGAGAGGCACGGCCCGAACGGCTGGCCCAGTGGCGCTCGGGGGTAAAGAAGAGCGTGCGTCGCACCTGGGCGATGCTGATCGGCGGCGCCATGGGCGGCGTCGCTTTGCTCGCGGCGCTGGCGCTCGCCAGCTACCACCCGACCGATCCGTCGCTCAACACGGCGGCGGCCGGCCCGGTGCGCAACTGGATCGGCGCGCCGGGCGCCTGGACGGCCGATCTTCTGCTCAGCCTCTGGGGGCCGCTGTCGCTCCTGCTGCTGCCGCTGGTCGCCGTGTTCGGCTTCCGGATCGCGCGCGGCGTCGGTGCCGGGCGCTGGCTGAAGTCCCTGCTGCTGACCGCGCTGGCCATGACCCTGGCCGGAGCGGGAGCGGCCTTGATTTCGGGCGAGGCGGTGAATGGCCTACCCGCCGGCTGGGGCGGCATATTCGGCCTCTCGCTCGGCAAGACGATCGACTGGGCGATCTCCGCCATCGGGGCGCCGGGCATCGTGCCGCCCTTTCATGTCGCCGCGATCGTGCTGACCGCAGTCGGCGGCGCGGCTTGCGCCTGGTTTGGGCTCGCCCTCAGCGCCGACGAGCGTTCCTGGCTCCTTTCCCGCCGCTTCCGGCGCGAGCGGGCCGCGTTCGACAGTGACTATGGCGAGGGCGAGGACGATCTGCCCGAGCGGACACCGCGGGCCGCGCGGGCGGCAGTGATCGCCCCGGCCGAGCCGGCGCGGACCGTCATCGCCGACCGGGTGAGAGCGCCCGAGCGGCCGCGCATCAGCCCGCGCGACCGCCAGGCCTCACTCGCTCTCGGGCGATACCTACCAGCTGCCGCCGCTCGACCTGCTCACCCGGGCCGCCGCCGCCGGTCAATGCGACGCTCGACAAGGCCGCGCTCGAGCGCAACGCGCGGCTGCTCGAATCAGTGCTCGAGGATTTCTACGGTCAAGGGCGAGATCGTCGAGGTCCGCCCCGGCCCGGTCGTCACCATGTACGAGCTGGAGCCGGCGAGCGGCATCAAGGCCAGCCGCGTCATCGCGCTCGCCGACGACATCGCCCGCAACATGTCCGCGCTTTCCGCGCGCGTCGCGACCATCCCCGGCCGCAGCGTGATCGGCATCGAGCTGCCCAACGCGAAGCGCGAGATGGTTGTGCTGTCCGAGCTGATCGCGAGCCACGCCTTCGAGGATCAGGTCGCGCAGCTGCCGATCGTTCTCGGCAAGAACATCGCCGGCGATCCGGTGGTCGCCGACCTCGCGCCGATGCCGCATCTGCTCGTCGCCGGCACCACCGGCTCGGGCAAGTCGGTCGGCCTCAACTGCATGATCCTGTCCCTGCTCTACCGGCTGACGCCGGAGCAGTGCAAGATGATCATGATCGATCCGAAGATGCTCGAGCTCAGCATCTACGACGACATCCCGCATCTGCTCTCCCCGGTCGTGACCGAGCCGCGCCAAGGCGATCCGCGCGCTCAAATGGGCGGTCGAGCAGATGGAGGAGCGCTATCGGATGATGGCGTCGATCGGCGTCCGCAGCCTCTCCAGCTTCAACGCCAAGGTGCGCGAGGCCAAGGCCAAGGGCCAGCCGCTCGGCCGCCGCGTCCAGACCGGCTACGACGCCGAGACCGGCCAGCCGATCTATGAGGATGGAGGAGCTCGATTACGAGGTCGCTGCCGCAGATCGTCGTGGTCGTCGACGAGCTCGCCGACCTGATGATGACCGCCGGCAAGGAGGTCGAGTTCCTCATCCAGCGGCTGGCGCAGAAGGCGCGCGCGGCGGGCATCCACCTCATCATGGCGACGCAGCGGCCGTCGGTCGACGTCATCACCGGCGTCATCAAGGCGAACCTGCCGACGCGGATCAGCTTCGCACGTCACCTCGCAAGATCGATTCGCGCACCATCCTCGGCGAGCAGGGCGCCGAGCAGCTGCTCGGCAAGGGCGACATGCTCTACATGCCCGGCGGCAAGCAGATCGCGCGTGTCCACGGCCCGTTCGTGTCGGACGAGGAGGTTCGCGCGGTCGCCGATCATTGGCGCACGCAGGGCAAGCCCGAATATGTCCAGGCGGTCACCGAGGAGCCGGAGGACGGCGGCTATATGTTCGAGGGCGCAGCCGACCGGCGAGGACGATCCCGAAGCCCAGCTCTATCGCAAGGCGGTCCAGATCGTGGCGGAAAGCCAGAAGGCCTCGACCTCCTATCTCCAGCGCCAGCTCCGCGTCGGCTACAACAATGCGGCGCGGCTGATCGAGCGGATGGAGAAGGACGGCATCGTCGGCGCGCCCGACCATGTCGGCCGGCGCGAAGTGCTGGTCGATCCGGATGGGCAGACCGATCTAAGCCACCGGGCTGGAGCGGAACCGACGGGGTTCAGTCCGCATTCAAGCGGGCGTTCCTAGGCCGCCCGCCAAGATCCGTGAGAATTGGAGTTTCCGAATGTCGCGCTTGAAGACGCTCGCCCTCGCGCCCGCGATCGTGCTGGCACTACCGCAAGCGGTCGCCGCCGCGCCCGCGCCGCTCGCGCAGGTCGCAGGCGCATCTGCAGGCAGTCCACACGATGACCGCCAATTTCACCCAGACCGATCGCCGCGGCGAGTGCTGCACCGGGACTCTGACGCTGAAGCGGCCGGGCCGGATCCGCTTCGAATATCAGGGCGGCCCGCCGCATGCTGCTCGTCGGCGACGGCAAGCAGGTCTATTTCATCGATTATCAGGTGAAGCAGGTGACGCGACTGGCCGATCGGCAATTCGCCGCATCGGTGCTGCTCAGCGCCCATCCCGACCTCAGCCGGCTCGCCCATGTGGTGCGGCGACGACCCGCAGAATCGTGGTGATCGAGGCGCGCGATCCGAAGAAGCCGCAATTCGGCACGATCACCCTCGCTTTCGGCAAGGGTGCGGGGCGCCCGCCGGGCTGATGCTGGACGGCTGGACGGTGGTCGACGCGCAGAACAACCGCACCACCGTTCGCCTCTCGAACCAGCATTCAACGTCGGCGTTGCCGACAACGCCTTCCGGTGGGACGACCCGCGCGGCCACGGCCCCAAGGGCTAAAAAGCTGGATTCATTCATCGGGGCGACAGGAACGGAGCCTAGAAATGGCCTTGCGCTTGCGGAGGGCGTCTCGGGATTTCCCCCTGTTGCTCGAGCGGCCGCCGCAGTCGCGCCTGCGTGACAAACGCTTGGTTGGCCCCCGCTCCACGCCCCCGGAGCGGGGGCCTTTCCGTATCCGAGCGGCGGCCAAACATCGACAGCGAAGACCCTCGTCCCTAAATGCCTGCCATGGCCTCCACGCTGAAGATCGCCTCCTGGAACATCAATTCGGTCCGCGCGCGGATCGCCATCGTCGAGAAGTTCCTGCGCGAGGAAGCGCCGGACATCCTGTGCCTGCAGGAAACCAAGGTGGTCGACGCGGTCTTCCCGCGCGCGCTGTTCCAGCGGCTCGGCTACACCCATCAGTCATTTGCGGGCCAGCGCATGCACCACGGCGTCGCCATCCTCAGCCGCGTGCCGATGCGGCGAGGAGGCCCGGCACGACTGGCAGGACAATGGCGAGGCGCGCCATGTCGGCGTGCGGCTCGACTGCGGCATCCGGCTGGAGAATGTCTATGTCCCCGCCGGCGGCGACATCCCCGATCGCGACGTCAACCCCAAGTTCGGCCAGAAGCTCGATTTCGTCGAGCGGATGACCGCTGGTCGGCGACCTGCGCCTGCCCGACGATCATGGTCGGCGATTTCAACGTCGCGCCGCTCGAATGCGACGTCTGGAGCCACAAGCAGCTGCTCAACGTCGTCAGCCACACGCCGATCGAGGTCGAGGCGCTGACCGGCTTCAGGCACAGCAACGACTGGGTCGATCTCGGCCGCCATTTCTATCCGGCGCCGGCGCGGCTGCACACCTGGTGGAGCTATCGCTCGCCCGACTGGACGAAGAACGATCGCGGCCGCCGGCTCGACCATATGTGGGCGACGCCGGACGTCGGCGAAGCTTGCGGTCGGCGCACGCGGTGCACGAGCCCTGCCGGAACTGGGAGCGGCCGTCGGACCACGTGCCGCTCGTCACCGAGTTCGCGATTGTGAGCGGCGGGCGCGACGCCGCCCGCGCCATCGATGCGCTCCGCCGCGGCTGGCCGATCCGGATCGACGGCATCGCGCGTTTCTGGCGATCGAGACGGCGGATGCGGCGACGCTCGCTGCCTTCGACGCACCCGAACCGGCCGATCTGCTCATCTCCGGCCCGCGCGCGGCGACGCTGAAGCTCGCCAACCAGCGCGAAGCGGTGCCGACCGGGCCGGTGCGCATCGCCCGTCAAAGCTGGATCGATCTGGACGACAGCGACGGCCATCGCCGATCCTGCGCTCGACCTGGCCAATCCGCTCAAGGGACCGTTCAGGACGGTCGAGCTCGGCTGCGCCGAGACCGCAAGCGCGGCGCTGACCCTCGCCCGCCGCTCGGGCCTGCTGCCGGCCTTCTTCGTCGGCGGTTCGGCCGGCGACGACGCCGTGTCACTCACCTTCGGGCGATATCGAGACTGTCGATCACGCGCTGCACTCTGTCGATCGCGTCACGCGCGAAACTGCCCGACGCGCTTCGCCGAGCAAGCCGAGATCGTCGCCTTCCGCGTCGATCGAGGATGCGGCCGAGCATGTCGCCTTGCTGATCGGCGCGCCGCGACGGCGCGCCGCCGCTCGTGCGCCTGCACAGCGAATGCCTGACCGGCGACGTGCTCGGCTCGCTCAAATGCGATTGCGGCCCGCAGCTCGACGCCGCGATCGACGCGATGGCTGACGCAGGCTGGGGCATCCTGCTCTACCTGCGGCAGGAAGGGCGCGGCATCGGCCTGGTCAACAAGCTGCGCGCCTATGCGCTGCAGGATCAGGGTTTCGACACGGTCGACGCCAATCTTCGCCTCGGTTTCGTCGATGATGAGCGCGATTTCGCCGTTGCCGCGGCGATGCTGAAGCTGCTCGGCCAGGGCGAGGTCCGGCTGCTCACCAACAATCCCCGCAAGGTGGCCGGCCTGGAGGCGGCCGGAATAAGTGTGATCGAGCAGGTGCCTCTGCGGATCGCGAGCAATCCCCATAACGCGGCTTATCTGGAGACGAAGAAAAGCCGCAGCGGCCATCGCCTCTAGGCGAGCAAGGCCGCCAATTCCTCGAAATTGCGGGCGATGTGGCGAACGCCGAGGCTGCGCAGCCGGTCGGCATGATCCGGCGCGCAATGGCGGCCGGCGACCAGCCCGATCACCGTGGCATCGGAGGCGAGCGCGCCCTGCACACCGACCGGGGAATCCTCGATGATTGCGGCCCGGCCGATGTCGACGCCGAGCGCAGCCGCTGCGTGGAGATAGAGGTCGGGCGCCGGCTTGCCGCGCGCGACATGTTCACGGCCGCTGAAGATTCGATCGCCGAACGCCTGTTCAAGCCCGAGATGCCGAAGATGCTGGCGCACCCAATGCGAAGAGCTGGACGAGGCGACGGCGCGCGGCAGGTCCGGCGGCAGGCTGCGGATGAAGGCGACGGCACCCCGCACCTCCTCCAGCCCTTCGGCGAGCGCCCGCCGATCCTCCTCCGCCCGTGCCGCGTGAAAGCTGTCCGGCAGCGGTCCGCCGATCCACCGCTCGATCGCCCTCAGAAAATCCGGACCGGCGAGACCCATGAAATTGTCCATCGACTCCTGCACGGAGGTCGGATGGCCGACAGCCGTCAGCCACTCCGCGATCTGCCGGTTGCCGGCATATTCGCTTTCGAGCAGCACGCCGTCGAAATCGAAAATGAGCGCGTCGAACTTCAGGAGCGCTCTCCGAACAGAGCCGTGCCGACGCGGACATGGGTGGCGCCGACCATCACCGCCGTCTCATAGTCGCTCGACATGCCCATGCTAAGCCCGGCGACGTCATGACGCCGCGCCAGCTTGGCAAGCAATGCGAAATAGGGAGCCGGCTCGACCTCGGCGGGGGGAATGCACATCAGTCCGGCGACGGGAAGGCCGGCGCTGCGGGCTTGCTCGATCAGAGCCGGCAGCTCGGCGACCTGCGCAGCCGCCTTTCTGAGCCTCGTCGCCGATATTGACCTGGAGGAAGCAATCCGGCCGGCGGCCGAGCTTGGTCATTGTCCTAGCGAGCGCCTCGACGAGCGAGGGCCGGTCGACGGCGTGGATTGCATCGAACAAGGCGACGGCATCCTCGGCTTTGTTCGACTGGAGCTGGCCGATCAGATGGAGCGAGAGGTCGGGATGCTCCACTTTGAGCGCCGGCCATTTGGCCTGCGCTTCCTGCACCCGATTCTCGCCGAACACGCGTTGCCCGGCCGCGATCAGCGGCCGCACCGCGTCCGGCGGGTGGGTCTTGGAGACGGCGATCAGCGTCACGCTCTCCGGTGGCCGGCCCGCCAGCCTCGCCGCCTTGCCGATCCGCGCGCGGACCTCGTCCAGCCGTTCCGCGGGTGATGCGCCGTCCATGGCGGCTGCTATAGGAAGGCCCATGCAGCGCCGCCAGCCTCTGCCGCGCCTCTGGCTGATGACCGACGAGCGGCAGGGCGACGCCCTCTGGACGGCGCTGGAGCGGCTTCCGCGCGGCGCCGGGATCGTCTTTCGCCATTATGGGCTGCCGTGGGCGGAGCGGCGGAGGCTGTTCGCTCGAATCCGCAAGATCGCGCGGCGGAAGGGGCTCTTCCTGATTGGCGCCGATGGGCGGTTCCGGGGCGCCGACGGGATCCACCATGGCCGCGGACGGGGCGCTTTTCGCACCGCGTCGGCCCACAATCTGGCCGATTTGCGCACGGCCGAACGGCACGGCGCGCAGCTCGCGTTCGTCTCTCCCGTCTTTCCGACACGCTCCCATCCCGGCGCGCACGCATTGGGCCGGGTCCGTTTCGGCTTGATCGCCCAGCGCGCTCGAATCCCGATCATTGCGCTCGGCGGGATGGACTCGCACGGCTGGCGAAGCCTGAACGGCCTTGGCGCTTACGGTTGGGCGGGAATTGACGCTTGGAGCGGCAATCAGAAACGGAAGGCTGTGCCGATATAGACGGCCTGGCTGTCGCGCCTCTGGTCGGTCAGCAGATCGAGCCGGTCATGCTGAACCTTGTACCGTACGCCACCCGTCACATCGAAATTGTGGGTGAGATGATAGGAGCCGCCAAGACCGACCGTGTAGGAATTGTCATCCTGGACGAGCATTGGCGGCGTATCGGAATCGGCCCGGCTGGCGGCTGCCTCGAGACGCGCCGTGAAGCGACTTAGCGAGTAGCTCACGCCCAATTGGGCCGCCTGATGACCGCCCGGGATCGTGCCGCCGCGGATATGATCGACATCGCCGGACAGGGCGAAACTCCGCCAGCCGATCGAGACGCCGAGATCGTAGACAGTGGGCGTGATCGCGGTGACCGACATCTGCGCCGGCGCGCTTGCATGGCGCAGCGCATCGGCAGTGGTGGTCGCGCGGGCGCGGATGGCGACGCGCACCGCCTTGTTGCCGCGGCCGAGCGCGATCGTCGCCGGGGTGAGGCGGAAGCTGCTCGGCTGCAGACCCCGCCGGGCGAGCTCGGCGGCAAGGCGGGGATCGGTGATGGCCGGCGTGAAGCCGCCCGGGCGGATGACGATGTTCAGCCGCGGCTTCGGCGCCCGGTGATTCTCGGTCGAGGCGGCGAGGGCAGGCGTCAGGACGAGCGACAGCGCGGCAAGCACTGTGCACCCCGTTCCCATGACGGCCGCGACTTTCATCACCCCATTCGACTCCCGTAACGAGCGGGATGTAGTCTCTCGCCGCCCGCCAAACCAGTGATCCACTTCAGGAAAGAGAGAATCATCCCGGCATGTTGCATCTTTTCCACAGCCGGTCTGTCCGGCGGATGAACGTTGCATCGCGAACAAGCGCGCGTCGACGCCGGGGCGCGCCGCCCAGAGACGGCTTGCCGCCCGCGCGCTGCCCTCTATAACGGCGATGCCCCCGTTCGTTTCCAAGGACAGAATCTCTATGCTTCGCGTTGTTTCCCTCGGCCTCGTGATTGCCGGCGGCCTTTCGCTTTCGGCCTGCGGTGCCTTCCACCACAGTCCTGGCCGAGATTCCGCAGCGCGGGAGCGGCGCGCGGATATCGCCGCCTCCCAGGTGACCACGATCGGCGTCAACGCCTATCTGTGGCGCGCGGCGCTCGACACGCTCTCCTTCGTGCCGATGGCGCAGGCCGATTCGAACGGCGGCGTGATCGTCACCGACTGGTACGCCAATCCCAGTTCGCCCAACGAGCGGGTGAAGGTGACCGCCACGCATCCTCGACCGTGATCTGCGCGCCGATGCGCTGCGCGTGGCCGCCTCGCGCCAGGTGCTGACCAACGGCATCTGGATCGACGCGCCGGTCGCCGCCGCGACCGTTCAGCGGCTCGAGGACATCATCCTCACCCGCGCCCGCGACCTGCGCCGGACCGCCGATCGCCCGCTAGAGGACACGTTTCTCCCATGGCAGCGCGCTTCAACCCGCTCGAGGCCGACGCGCACTGGCAGAAGGTCTGGGAGGAACGGGGCACCTTCCACGCCTCCGACAGCAGCAGCCGGCCGCGATCCTATGTCCTGGAGATGTTCCCCTATCCGTCGGGGCGCATCCACATGGGCCATGTCCGCAATTACACGATGGGCGACGTCCTCGCCCGCTACCGGCGGATGAAGGGCTTTGAGGTGCTCCACCCGATGGGGTGGGACGCCTTCGGCATGCCGGCCGAGAATGCGGCGATGGAGAAGAAGGTCCATCCCGGCGACTGGACCTGGTCGAACATCGACACGATGCGGGCGCAGCTGAAGCGGCTGGGCTTCGCGCTCGACTGGAGCCGCGAGCTCGCGACCTGCGATCCTGCCTATTACGGCCACGAGCAGGCGCTGTTCCTCGACCTGTTCGCGGCGGGGCTCGTCTATCGCAAGGAAAGCGAGGTCAATTGGGACCCGGTCGACATGACCGTGCTCGCCAACGAGCAGGTGATCGACGGCCGCGGCTGGCGCTCCGGCGCGCTGGTCGAGCGGCGCAAGCTCAGCCAGTGGTTCCTCAAGATCACCGATTTCGCCGAGGAATTGCTCGACGGGCTGGAGACGCTCGACAAATGGCCCGACAAGGTCCGGCTGATGCAGGAGAACTGGATCGGCAAGAGCCAGGGCCTGCGCTTCCGCTTCGACCTGGAGTCGCCGATCGATGGCTTTTCCGGCTTCGAGGTGTTCACGCACCCGGCCCGACACGATCTTCGGCGCGAGCTTCGTCGCGCTTTCGCGCCGATCACCCGATCGCGACAGGCGCTCGCCGAGCACAATCCGGGGCTCGCGGCGTTCATCGCCGACTGCAAGCACGGCGGCACCACCGCCGCCGAGCTGGAGACGGCCGAGAAGAAGGGCTTCGACACCGGACTTCGTGTCCGCCATCCGCTCGACGCCGCGACAACCTTGCCGCTCTACGTCGCCAATTTCGTGCTGATGGATTACGGCACCGGCGCCGTCATGGGCGTGCCCGGCGCACGACCAGCGCGACCTCGATTTCGCGCGCAAATATGGGCTGCCCGTGACCCGCGTCGTGGCGCCTTCGACTGGAGGAAGCGGAGCGATCCGATCGGGGATGAAGCCTATACGGGGCCCGGCCGGTTGGTGAACTAGCGCCTTCCTCGACGGGCTCACCGCCGAGGAAGCGATCCGCGCCGTGATCGCCCGCGCCGAGGCGGAGGGCTGGGGCGAAGGCACGACTGTGTGGCGGCTGCGCGACTGGGGCGTGTCGCGCCAGCGTTACTGGGGCACGCCGATCCCGATCATCCATTGCGCAGGCCTGCGGCGCCGTGCCGGTGCCCGCGCGAGCAATTGCCGGTCGTGCTGCCGGAGGACGTCGACTTCGAAATTCCCGGCAATCCGCTCGACCGCCATCCGACCTGGGCGAAAGTCGACTGCCCAAGCTGCGGCGGCCCGGCGCGGCGCGAGACCGACACGCTCGACACCTTCGTCGATTCCTCCTGGTACTTCATCCGCTTCGCCAGCCAGCCGGCCGACAAGCCGTTCGACCGCGCCGAGGCGGAGCGCTGGCTGCCGGTCAACCAATATATTGGCGGGGTCGAGCATGCGATCCTGCACCTGCTCTATGCCCGCTTCTGGACGCGGGCGCTGCAGCCGCATCGGGCGGCTCGATATCGAGGAGCCGTTCAGCGGCCTGTTCACGCAGGGCATGGTGACCCACGAAACCTATCGCGCGTCCGACGGCCGCTGGCTCTCGCCCGACGAGGTCGAGCGGCGCGATGGAAAATGGCTCACCGCGAGCGGCGAGCCGGTCGAGGCCGGCCGCATCGAGAAGATGTCCAAGTCGAAGAGCAACACGGTCGATCCCGAGCCGATCGTCGACCAATATGGCGCCGACGCGGTGCGCTGGTTCATGCTCTCCGACAGCCCGCCCGAGCGCGACCTCGAATGGAGCGAGGCCGGAATCGAGGGCAGCTGGCGCTTCGTCCAGCGCGTCTGGCGGCTCGCCGCCGAGGAGGCCGAACGCGGCCCGTCCTCCTGGCTCGGCGGGGAGGCCGGCGAGACGACAAGGCGCTGTCCCGCAAGCTCCACCAGACGATCGCCGCGGTCGGCGCGAATATCGAGAGCCTCGCCTTCAACAAGGCCGTCGCCAACCTCTACGAGCTCGCCACCGCGATCGAGAAGGCGCCGCCCTCGCCAGCGCGCAGCGAAGCCGTGGAGACGATGGTGCGGCTGGTCGCGCCGATGGTGCCGCATCTCGCCGAGGAGGCGTGGTCGTTGCTCGGCAAGGAAGGCCTTGTCGCCGACGCCGCCTGGCCTGAGGTCGATCGCCGCCTTGCTGGTTCGAGGACGAGGTGACGATCGCGGTGCAGGTCAACGGCAAGCTGCGCGACACGATGAGCGTGCCGAAGGGCGCGAGCAGGGAAGATTTGGAAGCGCGGCGCCTTGGCCTCGGACAATGTCGTGCGTATCCTTGCCGGCAAGGAGCCGAAAAAGGTGATCGTCGTGCCCGACCGGCTGGTGAACCTCGTCGCATGAGGGGCGCGTGGCGTCCTCGCGACGGCCTTCGCCCTCTCCGGCTGCGGCCTGCACGCCGCTCTATGGCGGCGGCGGCTCGGGCACGGTCGTCCAGACCCTGCATTCGGTCGAGGTGGCGCCGATCGATGGACGCGCGGGCTGGCTCGTCCGCACCGCATCTACAGGACCGGCTTGGCACCGGCAGCGGAGAGCCGAGCCGCTACCGGCTCGTCGTCCGGCTCGACGACAATCTCGTCGGCTTCGGCATTCGCCAGGACCATTCGGAAACGCGCGAGCGTCGGACTCTGCGCGCACGTTATCAGCTCGTCGAGGCGGACAAGGGGACGGTGGTGCTCGACGCCACCGCCGGATCGGACGTGGGGATCGACGTCGTTTCGTCCGATTATGCCAATGTCGCGGCCGAGCAGACGGCGCTCGAGCGGCTTTCGAAGATCGTCGCCGACCAGATCGTCACCCGCATCGCGCTTTACGTGCGGCGCGGCGGCCCCTCGACTGCGGCGCCCGGCACGCCTCCCGCGCAGTGAAGGCGAATCGGGCGCAGATCGAACGCGGCCTTTCGACGCCCGGAGGCCACCCATTCTTCCTCCTCTACGGCCCGGACGAATCAGGCTCGCGCGCGCTGGCGCGGCGGCTTGCTTCCGCGATGGGTCCCGAGGCGGAACGGATCGAGCTGGGCGGCGCCGACCTGCGCGGCGATCCCGCGCGTCTGGCGGACGAAGCCGCGTCCATCTCATTGTTCGGCGGTGCGCGCTACATCGTCGTCGAGCCGGCCGGGGATGAGTGCGCGCCAGCCGTCGAAGCCCTGCTCGAAGCCCCCACCGCGGGCAATCCGGTCGTCCTCGTCGCCGGCGCGCTGAAGCCGACGTCGAAGCTGGTGAAGCTCGCTCTGGCCCATCCCGCGGCCCTCGCCTTCGCCAGCTACCCGCCCGAGGGCCAGGAGGCCGACAGGCTGGTGGGAGATATGGGACGCGCACTCGGACTGATCGCCCGTCCCGATGTCGCGCGCCGCCTTGCCGAGGCCTGCGGAGCCAACCGCGACATTCTCGAGCAGGAGCTGCGCAAGCTCGCTCTCTATCTCGACGCGACACCGGAGCAGCCGCTGCCGCTGGAACATGAGGCGCTGGACGCGGTCGGCGCCGACGCGGGCGAGGCCGACCTCAGCCGGCTCGTCGAGAGCGTCGGCAGCGGCAATGCCAAGCTGCTGGAAGAGGAATTGCTGCGGCTGGAGAGCGAAGGCGTCGAAGGAATTCCGGTCATCCGCGCGGTGCTTCGGCGCATGAGTTTGCTCGCCCGCCTGCGCGCCGAGGTGGACCGCGGCAACAGTGTCGATGCCGTCATGACGTCACAGGGCAAGTCATTGTTCTGGAAAGAGAAACCAACGATCTCCCAGCAACTTGGCCGCTGGCGCTCCGACATGCTCGCCCGCAGCATCGGTCGGTTGCTGGAGGCGGAACGGCAGATGAAAGCGGCCGGCGCAGTCGGCACCGTAGCGGTGGACGAGGAGCTGTTCTCAATCTGCCGCCAAGCGGCAAGATCGCGCTAGTCTCGGCCGACTCGCCTGGTCGTTGCGAGATAGCGAAGCAATCCAGTTGCAGCGTTCGTGCACGCGAAAAACTGGATTGCTTCGTCGCTGCGCTTCTCAATGACGACGAGTTTGGTTGCCCGCTAGATTCGTTCGCCGCTCAAGCGCTGGCAGATCATGTCGAGCTGGTCGAGGCTCGAATAATGGAGGGCGACGGAGCCGCCGTCGGGCCCGTGGGTAATTCGCACCGTCAGGCCGAGCAGATCGCCGAGCTGCCGTTCAAGCGCCTCAAGGTCGGCGCTCGCATTCTTATAGCCGAGCCGCCCCTGCCGCTCGCGGCCCGGTTTGCCGAACTTGGCGCGCTTCTCGGTGTCGCGGACGGAGAGGCCTTTGGCGACGACCTCCTGTGCCAGCCCCTCGGGATCGATCGCGGTCACCAGCGCGCGGGCATGGCCCATGCTGAGCTCGCCCGAAACGACGAGCTTCCGCACGGGGTCAGGAAGATCTAGCAATCTCAACAGGTTGGCAACATGGCTGCGCGACTTGTTGACGATCTTCCCAAGCGCCTCCTGGGTGTGGCCATATTCGTCGATCAGCCTTTGATAGGCTTCGGCTTCCTCGATCGCATTGAGATCCTGGCGCTGGATATTCTCGAGCAAGGCGACTTCGAGCGTCTCGGCATCGCTGAAGCCGCGAACGACCACAGGGATTTCGTGGAGCCGCGCCTTCTGGGCGGCGCGCCAGCGCCGCTCTCCGGCGACAATCTGGTAGCGATGGCCGTGCGGGCGGACGACGATGGGCTGGATAAGGCCGCGCGCCTCGATCGAGGCGGCGAGCTCGTCGAGCGCGGCTTCGTCGAAATGGCGGCGCGGCTGGTCGAGATGCGGCTCGATCGAGGAGACCGGCATCAGCTGCACGCCGCCACGCGCCGGCACACCGCCGGCCACCGGCGTCTCCTGGGCCACATCGCCGAGGAGGGCGGAGAGACCGCGACCGAGACCGGAAGGTCGGCGACGCGCGGAGGAGGCGGGTTCGTCGCTCATGCCGCGACCGCCCGCTTCGGCAAACGGGCGATCAGCTCGCGGGCGAGCGCCATATAGGCTTCCGAACCAGAGCAGCGATGATCGTAGATCAGGGCCGGCACGCCGTGGCTGGGCGCTTCAGACAGGCGCACGTTGCGCGGGATCACCGTCTCGAACACCACCTTGCCGAGGCAGGCGCGGACATCGTCGGCAACCTGCGACGAAAGATTGTTGCGGCGATCGTACATAGTCAGCGCGACCCCGAGGATCGACAACTCCGGATTGAAGCGGGCTCGAATTCTCTCAATAGTTTGAAGTAGTTGGCTCAACCCTTCAAGCGCGAAGAATTCCGCCTGGAGCGGCACAAGGATCGATTGGGCAGCGACGAGAGCATTGATCGTCAATAGGCCGAGCGAGGGCGGGCAGTCGATCAGACAGACGTCCCAACGCCCCGACGAGGTCGCGGCCAGCGCCATGTCCAGCCGGTGGGTGCGCTCGGCAATATCGACCAGTTCGATCTCCGCGCCCGAGAGGTCGACGGTGGCGGGCACCAGGTCGAGACGCGGCACGCGCGTCGCCACCACGGCCTCCTCGACCCTGCAGTCGCCGGTCAGCAGATCGTAGCTGGAGCGCTCGCGCAGCGCCTGGCCGATGCCGAGCCCGGTCGAAGCATTGCCCTGCGGATCCAGATCGACGAGCAGGACGCGCCAGCCCGTCGCCGCCAGTGCAGTGGCGAGGTTGATCGCCGTGGTCGTCTTGCCGACCCCGCCTTTCTGGTTCGCGACGGCGATGCGGATCATCGGACGCCTTTTCCCTTCTTCCTGGGCCGCACCCGCGACGCGACGACGATCTGCGCATCCGCATCGGTAAGGCTCGGCTCGAGACGGAAATCACCCTGCCATGAAGATTCGGCCGCTTCCAGTTCCGTCTTCGCGTTGCGGCCCTTCGGCAGGATCCAGACCGTCTTATCTGTGGAAAAGCGGCCGCCGATGGCGAGCAGACGGTCCAACGGCGCGAAAGCGCGCGCGCTGATCACATCGAACGGCCGCGCGGGAATGCTTCCGGCCTTGGCGCAGACTATCTCAACCTTGTCGAGGACACCCGTCTCCTCCGCCGCGCGACGGAGAAAGTCGGCCCTCAGTTTTCGAGCTTCCACCAGCGTGACCCGTAACGGCGCAGCCACGGCGATGACCAGTCCCGGAAAGCCGGCGCCGGTGCCGAGATCGAGCCATGTCTTCGCCTGCGGCGGGGCGAAGCGGACGAGTTGGACCGAATCGAGGAGATGGCGGCTCCAAACATTGTCCAAAGAGGGCTTGGAGACGAGATTCTGGCGCTCATTCTCGTCGCGCAGAAGCGCGACGAAGGTTTCGAGCTTCTCCAGTGTTTCACGTGAAACAGCGAGCCGTTCCCAGACCTCCGCCTCGTCCATCAAGCGGCCTTGCGGCGGGCATGCACCAAGATCGCCGCCAACGCGGCAGGCGTGATCCCTCGGATGCGGGCCGCGCCGCCCAATGTCATCGGCCGCGCGGCAGAGAGTCGTTCTACCATCTCGTTCGACAGACCGGGAACCAAGGCATAATCGAAATCCGCCGGGATGCGGACGGCCTCATCGGCGCGAAGCCGCACAATCTCCGCCTGCTGTCGCGCCACATAAGGTGCGTAGCGATGATCCTCGCTGGCTTCGTCAATGAGGGCAGTCTCGAACGCATTGAGCCCCGGCTCCAGGCGAAGTAGCGACTCTCTGCTAAGCTCCGGAAAGCGCAACCATTCGGCGAGGCTCCGCCTCGAACCGTCGTCCCGGACCGCGATTCCGTTTGCAATCAGCTCGGATGCAGCGCGAGTTGGAGCGAGCAACGTTTCCAGTTCGGCCCGCGCCGCCCGTTTGCGGCGAAAATAGGCGCGCCGTTCCGACGAGACGCAGCCCGCCGCGATCGCCTTCGGTGTCAGCCGCGCCTCGGCATTGTCGGCACGAAGGCGCAAACGATATTCAGCGCGGGCGGTTAGCATCCGGTAGGGCTCCGTAACGCCCTGCAGCGTCAGGTCGTCGACCATCACCCCGATGTATGAGTCGCTCCGGCCGAACAGGATTGGCGCTGCGCCCGAAGCCCAGGCAGCGGCATTCAGTCCGGCGACGAGGCCCTGTGCCGCCGCCTCCTCATAGCCGGTCGTGCCATTGATCTGGCCGGCGAGATAGAGACCCTTCACATCCCGCACGGCGAGCGTCGGCTCGAGAATTCGCGGATCGACATGGTCATATTCGACAGCATAGCCCGGCTGCAGGATCTCCGCGCGGGCCAGCCCCTGCATCGAACGGACCATCGCCAACTGCACGTCAGCCGGCAGCGAGGTCGAAATGCCGTTGGGATAGACAGCGACGTCATCGAGCCCTTCCGGCTCGAGGAAAACCTGGTGACTTTCGCGGTCCGCGAAACGGTGAATCTTGTCTTCGATTGAAGGGCAGTAACGGGGGCCAATGCCTTCGATCGCCCCGGCGAATAGCGGCGAGCGATCCAGATTGGATCGGATAATGTCGTGGGTGCGGGAGTGTGTCCGGGTAATTGCGCAGAAGAGCTGCGGTGCAGCGCGCCCGGCGCTCATCGGCGACATCGTCCAGCCTCGGGCGTCCGACTCCTGCCGCTCGAGCGCGGCCCAATCGATCGTTCGCCCATCGAGCCGCGGCGGCGTGCCGGTCTTGAGCCGCGCCATCGGGAGACCAAGCTCCCGGAGCTGGACGGCAAGGGCCGTCGCCGCTCGCTCACCAACGCGTCCCCCGGCGAAGCTCGCCATGCCGAAATGGAGCCTGCTACCGAGGAAGGTCCCCGTCGCCAGCACGACCGCGGCGGCGCAAAGACTCTCCCCGCTCGCAAGTTCGACGCCGACGATTCGCCGGCCGTCGCGCCGCAACGCCGATGCCTCGTCCTCAACGATGGTCGGACACGGCTGCTTTCCCAGCAGACGGTGGATTGCCGCCTTATAGCGGCGCCGGTCCGCCTGGATGCGTGGGCCGCGAACAGCCGCGCCCTTGCTGGCGTTGAGCATCCGGTAGTGAATGGCGGAATAGTCCGCGGCGGCTGCGATGAGGCCGTCGAAGGCATCGACCTCCCGCACCAGATGCCCCTTTCCCAATCCACCAATCGCGGGATTGCACGACATCGTGCCGATCTGCTCTCGCGAAAAGGAAATGAGCGCCACCGACGCGCCCGCGCGCGCGGCGGCGGCAGCCGCCTCGCACCCGGCGTGGCCACCGCCAACGACAACGATGTCAAAAGCGCGATTCACGCGCTGCCTCTAACTGTTCCACGTGAAACAGTCACTTGCCCACGCAGAAGCGGCCGAACAGCGCATCTAGCATGTTCTCGACGCCCGCGCGGCCGGTGACCCGATCCAACTCGATTCGAGCCCGCCGCAAGGCTTCCGCTTTTAGCAGGAAATCTCTTATCGCGGCGCATTCGCCAAGAGATTCGCACGCGGCACCGATCACCCGCCGGTGCCGCGCATTGAGAGCTGCCTCGCCCTCATGCGGCAGCAAATTGCGAGTTCGGGTGATCAAAGCATGGGCGAGCTGTTCCATCCCTTCACCCGTCTCCGCCGAAACGTGAATTTCGGCGGCCGGGTCAGGCTGGGAAATGTCGATCTTCGACTGGACTAGGAGCGACTTTGCGGGCGCGGGATTGGCTTCGGCGCACCCGAGCCACAGGATCAGATCGGCCGAATCGATGCTTTCGCGCGCCCGGCCAACGCCGATCTTCTCGATCTCGTCCTGCGCCTCGCGCAGACCCGCGGTGTCGACCAGCAGAAATGGTGTGCCTCCTATCGCCATGGGCGCCTCCACCAAATCTCTAGTCGTACCTGCGATCGCGGACGTAATTGCCGCCTGTCTCCCAGCTAAATGGTTGAGAAGACTTGATTTCCCTGAATTCGGCGGTCCCGCAATGACGATTCTAATGCCGTCGCGAAGCCGTTCGGCGGGCGGCGCCGCAAGCGCCCGGCGAAGTTCCGTAACCAGGCTTTCGAGTTCCTCTTGCCAACCTTCGGGCAGACACTCGCCGACCTCGCCTTCGTCGGAAAAGTCGAGCACGGCCTCCAGCCGCGCGGCCAAGGCCAGCAAACGGTCCTGCCAATTCCGGATCTGACGGCTGAGCGCGCCGCCCGCCATGGCCAGAGCGGAGCGCCGTTGCGCTTCCGTCTCCGCCTCGAGCAGGTCGGCCAATCCCTCCGTCTCGGCGAGGTCGATGCGGCCATTCTCGAACGCGCGGCGGGTGAACTCTCCCGGCTGGGCGGGCCGAAGCCCGTCCACGGCCGCCAACACGTCCAGAACGCGCGCAACCACAGCCCTCCCGCCGTGAAGATGAAGCTCAATGACGTCCTCGCCGGTCGCGCTCGCAGGCGCAGGGAAACGGAGCACGAGCGCCCGGTCCAATATCTCTCCATCCGCCTTCAAGACGGCCAGGGTGGCGGTCCGTGGCTCCGGCAGATCGCCGGCGAGCCGCCTCACCGCGGCATCGGCGCGCGGGCCGCTGATGCGGATCACGGCGATGGCGGCGGGCGGGCTTCCGGAGGAGAGGGCGTAGATGGTGTCAGCCGTCACGTCGGCCGCTCATTCCTTCGAGCATTGTCTTCCACATCGCCATGCCGGCCTCGCTCATCGGACCCCAGGCACGCGCCATCTCGGTGAGGCTTTCCGGCGTGACCCCCTCCGTCACCGCCTTCTGCATCCGTTCGACATAGGCTTGGTGAACCGGAGTCAGGTCCGGCAGGCCCAGGAAACGCCGCGCCTCCTCCGGCGTGCAATCGACATCGACCGTGACTTTCATGGCGCTCGTCTCCTCGGGACCCAAATCGCGTTGCGGACCATCTCTATCTGTATAGAAGCGCGCCGCGAGACAAGGAGGAGCCCAATGGCCACGATCCGCATCGAGACTCTCGATGGCGACGGCAGCTTCGACGCCTATCAGGCAGAGCCGTCCGGTACGCCCCGCGCCGCCATCGTCGTTATCCAGGAGATATTCGGCGTCAACGAAGGCATTCGCCGCAAGTGCGATCACTGGGCGAGCAAAGGCTATCTCGCCATCGCCCCCGATCTCTTCTGGCGGCTGCGGCCTAATATCGAGCTCGATCCCGACGTGGAGAACGAGTTCAAGGAAGCGCTCGACCTCATGGGCAAGTTCGATCAGGACCAGGGGATCAAGGACATCGAGGCGACGATCCGTGCGGCCCGGGCGCGGCTTCCGGAAGGGGGGAAGGTCGGCGTCGTCGGCTACTGCCTCGGCGGCCGCCTCGCTTATATGACCGCGGCGCGGACCGACACGGATGCCAGCGTTGGCTATTATGCGGTCGGCATTCCCGGCCTGCTTGGCGAGAAGCATGCGATCGCGCGGCCGCTCGCCCTCCACATCGCCGTCGCCGACCATTTCGTGACGCCCGAGCAGCAGAAGGCGATGCACGAGGGGCTCGACGACGAGCCTCGCGTCACCTTGTGGGACTATCCCGGCCAGGATCACGGCTTCGCCGCCGAAATGGGCAAGAGGCGGAGCGAGGACGCCGCCCGCCAGGCCGATGAGCGGACGGAGCGCTTCTTCGCCGAGCATCTCGGATGAGCCAGCCCTTCGCCTTCATCCTCCACCGCACCGGCGGCCCGGAGGTGCTCGAACCCGAACCGATTTCGGTGCCGCGGCCCGGCCACGGCAAGGTGGTGGTCCGGCACGAGGCGATCGGGCTCAATTATATCGACACCTATCACCGCTCCGGCCTCTATCCGCTGCCAATGCCGACCGGACTCGGCGGCGAAGCGGCGGGCGTGATCGAATCGAGGGGCGAAGGCGTCAGCGGCTTCGAGGAGGGAGATCGCGTCGGCTACTTCACCGGCCCGCCGGGCGCTTACGCAACCCATCGCGAGGTCGATCCCGACCGGCTGGTAAAGCTGCCCGAATCGATCAGTGCCGAAGCCGCGGCGGCGGCGATGCTGAAGGGTTGCACGGTCGAATATCTGGTCGAACGTTGCGCGCGCGTGCAGTCGGGCGAATCGGTACTCGTCCATGCCGCCGCGGGCGGCGTGGGCTCCATCCTGGTGCCGTGGCTGAAGGCGATCGGCGCCCGCGTGATCGCGCATAGCGGGGACAGCCGGAAAGCGGCGCTGGCGAAGGAAGCGGGCGCGGACGAATCGCTCTGCGTGCCGATGGACGAACTTGCGGCCGAGGTCAGGCGGCTGACCGACGGCAAGGGCGTGCCCGTCGTGTTCGACGGCGTCGGCAACGCGAGTTGGGGCGCCTCACTCGCCTCGACGGCGCGGCGCGGGCTGCTTGTCACCTACGGCAATGCCTCCGGGCCGGTCCCGCCCTTCACCGCACTGGATCTGCTCAAGGCCGGTTCGATCTTCGTCACGCGCCCGACGCTCGGCGATTATTGCGCAACCCCGGAGGAAATGCGCACATCCGCCGCGCGGCTGTTCGAAATGATCGAAAAGGGCAAGGTCCCGGTCCGCATCGGCGCCCATTTCCCGCTCGCCGACGCCGCCGAGGCCCACCGTGCGATCGAATCGAGGGCCACGACCGGATCGACGATCCTGATCCCGTGATCAGGCGAACAAAGCAGCCGTCGGCCCAAACTGGTGGGCGCCTTCCCAGACCATCTTGAGCGCCACGTAGAGGATCATCAGCAGGCCGGCCCAAGCGATCCAGGGGTAGCGCTGGACGAGGCGCGCTACGATGTTCGCGGCGAGACCCATCAGGGTCACGGACAGAGCGAGGCCGACGAACAGGACCGCAGGATGGTCACGGGCGGCCGCGGCGACGGCGAGAACGTTGTCGAGGCTCATCGACAGATCGGCGAGGGTCACCTGGATCGCCGCCTGGAAGAAGGTCTTGCTGGGCGGTGGGCCTTCGACAGCTTCAGTATTGGGATCGTCGGCCGTGACCTGCTTCTTGGGCCGCAGCTCGCGAACCATATTGTAGGCGACCCAGAGAAGAAGCAGGCCGCCGGCGAGGAGCAGCCCGGTGATCTTCAGCAGCTGAGTCGCGATCAACGCGAAGGCGATCAGGAAGATCAGCGACATGCCGACGCCGAACATGATCACCCGGCGCCGGTCCCTCGCCGGCAGGCCTGACGTCAAGGTGCCGATGATGACGACATTGTCGCCCGCCATGGTGAGGTCGATCAGGATCACCTGACTGAGCGTCACCATTCCGACCGCGGTGAAGATGTCCCCGAAGTCGAACATCGCGGCGGCCGGTCGCCTATTGGTTCATCGACGCGAAGAAATCCTCGTTGGACTTGGCGTCCTTCATCTTGTCGAGCAGGAACTGCATCGCGTCGACCGTGCCCATCTGCATGAGGATGCGGCGCAGCACCCACATCTTGCTGAGCGTCGCCTTGGTCCACCAGCAGCTCCTCCTTGCGGGTGCCGGACTTGCCGACGTCGAGCGACGGGAAGATGCGCTTGTCGGCGACCTTGCGGTCGAGCACGATCTCGGAGTTGCCGGTGCCCTTGAACTCCTCGAAGATCACCTCGTCCATCTTGGAGCCGGTGTCGATCAGCGCGGTGGCGATGATCGAGAGCGAGCCGCCTTCCTCGATGTTGCGGGCGGCGCCGAAGAAGCGCTTGGGGCGCTGCAGCGCGTTGGCGTCGACGCCGCCGGTCAGCACCTTGCCCGAGCTCGGCACGACCGTGTTGTAGGCGCGGCCGAGGCGGGTGATCGAGTCGAGCAGGATGACGACATCCTTCTTGTGCTCGACCAGACGCTTGGCCTTCTCGATCACCATCTCGGCGACCTGGACGTGGCGGCTTGCCGGCTCATCGAAGGTCGAGGAGATGACCTCGCCCTTCACCGAACGCTGCATGTCGGTGACTTCCTCGGGCCGCTCGTCGATCAGCAGCACGATCAGGAACACTTCGGGATGGTTGTCGGTGATCGCCCTGGCGATGTTCTGGAGCAGCACGGTCTTGCCGGTGCGCGGCGGCGCGACGATCAGCGCGCGCTGGCCCTTGCCCTGCGGCGAGACGATGTCGATCACTCGCGCCGACTTGTCCTTGATCGTCGGGTCGAGCGAATCGAGGCTTGAGCTTCTCATCGGGATAGAGCGGCGTCAGATTGTCGAAATTGACGCGGTGGCGGACCGCCTCGGGATCGTCGAAATTGACCGAGGTGAGCCGGGTCAGCGCGAAATAGCGCTCGCCGTCCTTCGGGCCGCGGACCTCGCCTTCGACGGTGTCGCCGGTCCTGAGGCCGAATTTCCGGACCTGGTTGGGCGCCGACATAGATGTCGTCGGGGCCGGCGAGATAATTGGCTTCGGGCGATCGCAGGAAGCCGAAGCCGTCGGGCAGCACCTCGATGGTCCCCATGCCCATGATTTCGCTGGCCGTTCTCGGCCTGGACCTTGAGGATGGAGAACATCAGATCCTGCTTGCGCAGCGTCGAGGCGCCCTCGACGCCGAGCTCTTCGGCCATGTTGACCAGCTCGGCGGGTGATTTTTTTTCAAGTCTTTGAGATGCATGAGATTATTTCTCGAATTTTGGATGGTCGTCCGGCGCGCGGGCTGAACTTTGAAATGCGGCTGGATTGCCCACGCGGGACGGCGGGCGAACGACGTCTCCGGCGTTATGCCCGCGCCGGAATCAAGTCAAGCGGCCTCAGAACGGCTTCACCACCGCAAGCACGACGACGATAACGACGACGAGGCCGGGGATCTCGTTCATGATCCTCAGCGCCCGCCCGCTGACCGGCCGCTCGCCCCGCGCGAGCTTCCGGCCGTAACCGATCATCCAGCCATGATAGCCGGAAAGGCCGAGTACGAGCAGGAACTTCAGCTGGAACCAGTGGGCAATCCACCATTGGTTGATCCACATCATGCTGAGGCCGAAGATCCAGACGATGATCATGGAGGGGGTGATGATGATATTGCGGAGCTTGCGCTCCCGCTCGATCCACTTCTTCTCCTCGGCCGAGCCGGGGGCCGTCTCCTGGTGGTAGATGTAATAGCGCGGCAGCATGAACAGCCCCGCGATCCAGAAGATCACGAAGATGATGTGACCGGCCTTGATCCAGTCGTAGGTCAAGCTGAGCGCCGACTGCAGGTCATAGATCACCGGCGCACCAGATTGAGAAGCTGCTCGACATGGGAAATCGGCGTGTCAGGCAAGATGCCATGGCCCAGATTGAAGATGTGCGGGCGCCCCGCGAAAGCTAGATAGGATGCGACCCACCGCACTTTCAAGCGCCTCGCCGCCGGCAATCAGCGCGAGCGGGTCGAGATTGCCCTGGACCGGCATGTTTTCCGGCAGCGCCGCATCCGCCCAGGCAGGATCGACGGTCTCGTCGAGGCCGATGCGTCAACGCCGGTCTCTCGCGCATAGGCCGGGAGCTTGCCGCCCGCCCCTTTGGGAAAGCCGATAATCGGCACGCCAGGGTGTCGTTCCTTGAGCCCGGCGACAATTTCCGCGGTCGGCGCGATCACCCAGCGTTCGAACTGCGCCGGGCGACAGGCTGCCCGCCCAGGAATCGAACAATTGTACGGCTTCGACGCCGGCTTCGATCTGGCCTGACAGATAATCGACCGTCATCCCGACGATCGCGATCGATGATCTGCTGGAAGGCGGCAGGGTCGCGATAGGCGTAGCGTCGGGCCTCCGCCTGCTCGCGGCTTCCCCGGCCCGCGACCATATAGGTGGAGACGGTCCACGGGCTTCCGGCGAAACCGAGCAATGTCGTGTCTTTCGGGAGACAGCGCCGCAACTTTCTCCACAGTCCGATAGACAGGCTTCAGACGGGCCGAATCGGGCGCCAGCGCCGCCAGCGTGGAGTCGACAAGCGGCGGCGACAGACGCGGACCCTCGCCCGCCTCGAAACGAAGCTCCTGGCCGAGCGCAAGCGGGATCATCAGAATGTCGGAAAAGAGGATCGCGCCGTCGAAGCCGAAGCGGCGGATCGGCTGGAGCGTCACTTCGGCCGCCGCGGCGGGATCCAGTAGCGAGCTCGAGGAAGCCGCCCTTGGTCGCCCGGAGCGCGCGATATTCCGGCAGGTAGCGGCCCGCCTGCCGCATCAGCCAAATCGGTGATTTCTCAGCCTTTTCTCCCCTCAGCACGGCGAGCAAAGGCTTGGTCGTGCCGGTCATCGGAATCGGGAGAGCTCCCCTCTCTACTCTTATAAGAATTTATAAAAGATAGATTGTTGAAGGTTGTTGTGCGGTTGGCAGCGGGGTTTATTGGCTCCGCCCGATTTTGCAAACAGCTTGACTCCGCGGCACCCCAGCAAGTCCGCGGATTCGCGCGCTCCATCCCCGGGATTCACAGGCATCCCTTTGGAACTTTTTCACCTTTGCGAATGTTGTGGGCGGATTTGCGAAGCACGGGGAAGACGGGTTGGCTTGCATCCATCCCGAGGCTTCCGCTAGCGATTTCCCCATGTTTATCCACAGGCCTCTCTGATGTCGGATCCGCTTCATCTCCATCTGCTGTCGGATTCGACCGGGGAGACGCTGGAGCTGATCGCGAAGGCCTGCCTCGCCCAATTCGACCATGTCGAGGTCGCTGCAGCATCTCTGGCCGATGGTGCGGTCGGAGGGCCATCTCGACCGCGTGCTCGACGACATCGAGCAGCGGCCGGGCCTCGTCCTCTACACGCTCGTGAACAGCAACATTCGCCGCGAGCTGGAGCAGAAGACGCGGCGGCGCTGGGATTCATGCCGTCGTCCGTCGCTCGATCCGGTGACGCATGCTCTGTCCGCGGTGCTCGGCCAGGAGGCGAAGGGCCGGCCGGGGCGACAGCATGCGCTCGATGCCGCCTATTTCGCACGCGTCGACGCGATCCAGTTCACCATCGCGCATGACGACGGCATCGGCGCCGAGAATTGGGAGGAAGCCGACATCGTCCTCGCCGGGGTGTCGCGCACGTCGAAGACGCCGACCTCCATCTATCTCGCCAATCGCGGCTACAAGGTCTCGAACATTCCGCTTGTGCCCGAAGCACCGCCGCCGCCCAATCTGTTCGCGCTGAAACATCCGCTGATCGTCGGCCTCACCACCAATCCCGAACGGCTGATCCAGATCCGTCGCAACCGCCTGCTGTCGCTCAACCAGGCGCCGGAGACCGACTTATGTCGATCGCGAGGCGGTCAATGCGCGAGCTCGCCTTCGCGCGGCGCATGTTCGCGGACAATGGCTGGCCGGTGATCGACGTCACCCGCCGCTCGATCGAGGAAACCGCCTCGCGATCGTCAAGCTCTGTAACGAGCGGATCGACGCCGCGCGGGCGGCGACCGCGTGAAACTCCTCCTAGCCTCGAAGAGCGCGGCGCGGCGGGCGATGCTCGAAGCCGCCGGCGTGCCGTTCGAGCCGGTCGAGGCCGAGCTGGATGAGGAAGCGGCCAAGGCGGGGCTTCAGAGCGCCGGCTTCGATGCGATCGGCGTGGCCGAGGAGCTGGCCCAGCTCAAGGCTCTCAGCGTCAGCGCGGCGGACGGCGATCTCGTCCTCGGCTGCGACCAGGTGCTGCAGCGGGAGGATGGCAGCATCCTCAGCAAGCCTGCCTCGCGCGATGAGCTGCGCAACCAGCTGAAGAGCCTGAGCGGCGCCACGCACAAGCTCCACTCCGCCGCAGTGATCTGTGAAGATGGCGAGGCGAAATGGTGGGGGTTGGAGACCGCCACGCTGACCATGCGACCACTCGGCGACGCCTTCCTCACCGCCTATCTCGATGGCGAATGGGAGCATGTCCGCTGGAATGTCGGCGGCTACCGGATCGAGGGCCCGGGCGTGCAGCTGTTCGAACGGATCGAGGGCAGCCGGTTCGCGATCATGGGCCTGCCCCTCCTCCCCTTGCTCGCCTACCTGCGCGAGCGTGGCCTGCTGGACGCCTGATGGGCATCCCCTATGCCGAGGTGATCGGCGACCCGATCGCCCATTCCAAATCGCCGCTCATCCACAAATTCTGGCTGGAGAAGCTGGGGATTGAGGGCGATTATCGGGGGACGCATGTGCGCTCGGGCGACTTGCAATCCTATCTGGCTGACGGGCGGTCAGATCCCGATTGGCGTGGATGCAGCGTCACCATTCCCCATAAGGTCGCGATCATCGAATCGTTGCATCAACTTTCCACGACCGCGCGCGCTGTGGGTGCGGTGAATTGCGTTACCAAGGCGGGAGCAGAACAGCCTCGCCTCGTTGGCTACAATACCGATGTGTCGGGGTTCCTGGAGCCGTTGCGACCCTGGCTGGGCCGCGATTACAGAAGCCGATTCGCGACGATCATCGGGACCGGAGGGGCCGCAGCCGCGGTTTCTCATGCCCTTGCGAAGTTTGGCTTTGTGATCATCACCTACGCTCGGGATACGCAAAAGGCGGCCGCTTTCCGGCGTCGGGTCGGACTCGACGAAGACCCAGAGTTCGCGCGCGCAATCGACGATTTGAGTGGCACCAGAAGCGGCAAGTGGGAAGATCGTGCTGCTACGCTCGATATTCTTGTCAACGCGACGCCTCTGGGGATGGCTGGCTTCCCACCCTTGCGGGTGAACCTGGAAGGGGGACCGCCGCAAGAAATCGTCTACGATCTGGTCTACGTGCCGCTTGGAGACCTCGTTGCTTCGCGATGCGCAGGCATTGGGCTTGCCGACGATCGACGGGCTGCAAATGCTCGTCGGGCAGGCGGCTGCGGCGTTCGAACTGTTCTTCGATGTTAAGCCCCCGCGAAAGCATGACGACGAGCTGCGTGAGCTGCTGACGCGATGATCAAGCTCGGCCTCACCGGATCGATCGGCATGGGCAAGTCGACCGTCGCGGCGATGTTCGCCGAGGAAGGCATGCCGGTGTTCGACGCCGATGCCGTGGTGCACCGGCTGCAGGGGCCCGAAGGCGAACTCGTCGCGGCGATCGAGGCGGAGTTTCCCGGAACCACCGGAACGGCAGGCGTCGACCGGACCGCCTTGGCCGAACTGGTCCTTGGCGCGCCGGAGCGGCTGCGCCGGCTCGAGGCGCTCGTCCATCCGGCGGTCGCGCTGAAGCGGCAGGTGTTCCTGTCGACGCATGCCAACGCGCCTCTGGTCGTGCTCGATATTCCCCTGCTTTTCGAAGTGGGTGGTTCGCGTCAGGTCGACAAGATCGCCGTCGTTTCCGCGCCTGCTGACGTGCAGCGGGAGCGCGTGCTCGTCCGGCCCGGCATGACAGAAGAGAAGCTCGACCGAATCCTCGCGCGGCAAATGCCGGACGAAGAGAAGCGTGCCCGCGCCGATTTCGTCATCCCGACCGGCGGTTCCCTTGAAGAAACAAGGGCTTCGGTTCGCCGCATCATCGCTTGCCTGACCGGCGCCGCCGATTCATAGTCGCGCGATGCGCGAGATCGTGTTCGACACCGAGACCACCGGCCTCAGCCCGCTCACCGGCGACCGGATGGTCGAGATCGGCTGCGTCGAACTGTACAATCGGGTCGAGACCGGCCGCACCTTCCACGCCTATTTCAACCCCGAGCGGTCGATGCCGTGCAGGTGCCGAGGCGATCCACGGTCTCTCCGACGCCTTTCTCGCGGACAAGCCCTGCTTCCACGAGATGGTCGAGGCGTTGATCGAATTCCTCGGCGACTGTCCGCTCGTCGCCCACAATGCGAGCTTCGATTTCGGCTTCCTCAACCACGAGCTCAACCTCTGCGGCCGGCCGCTCGTCTGCACGAGCCGGATGGTCGACACGCTGACGCTGGCCCGCGCGCGGCATCCCGGCGCCAAGCACAGCCTCGACGCGCTCTGCACCCGCTACGGGATCGATCGCAGCCTCCGCATCAAGCATGGCGCGCTGATCGACGCCCAGCTTCTCGCCCAATGCTATGTCGAGCTGACCGGCGGCCGGCAGATCGGCCTCGGCCTCGCCGACATCGTCGTCGAACCAATCGATTCCGGCGTCATGATCACGGCGGTGGAGATCGAGCAGGTCGAGATCGCGGCGCGGCCGCCGCGCCCGCATGCGCCGACCGAGGAGGAGCTGGACGCCCATGCCCGCTTCCTCGCGACCATCAAGGATCCGATCTGGAACCAGCTCGACGGCCGCGGTTGACGGGTCGGCGCAGGCGGGCCTAATCGGCGCCCGCATTTGCTGGAGAAGCTCATGGATATCCGGGTTTCCGGCCATCAGGTCGACACCGGCGACGCCCTTCGCGCCCATGTCGAGTCGCGCCTTCAGGCCGCTGACCGGAAATATTCGACGCGCCTCATTTCGGTTCAGGCGACTTTCGGCAAGGGGCCGCACGACCATGGCTTCACCTGCGAAGTGGTCGCGCACGCGCCGCAAGGCCTGGTGATGAAGGCGACCGACCGTGCCGCCACGGCCCACGCCGCTTTCGATGCGGCTGCGGAGAAGGTCGAAAAGCAGATGCGCCGGCACATGCGCAAGGTGAAGGACCGGCGCGCCGAGACCGGCGATGAGGTCGAGCTGGCCGGCGGCACCGGCGCTCGACGAGGCGACGAGGCGGCAGGCCCGGACGAGGCCTGAATCGCCGGGGGCAACTGGCGGAACGGGCGCCGACCCCCTATTTGACCATTTCCTTTTTCGGGGGCTGCGGGGTTGCCCTCATTCGAGAACATATGACCGATCTTTCCGATATCCTGACGATTGACGCGATCGACGAGCATCTGGCGGCCTCCAACAAGAAGGCTTTGTTCCAGCAGCTCGGTCTCGGCGTCGCGCGTCGCACCGGACTTCCCGCCAAGACGATCGTCGCCTGCCTCGGAGAACGCGAGAAGATCGGGTCCACCGGCTTCGGTGGCGGAGTCGCTATCCCCCATTGCAAGATGGAAGGGCTGGACCGGCCGGTCGGCTATTTTGCGAGGCTCGCGGCGCCGCTCGACTATCAGTCTGTCGATGGCGTTCCCGTCGATCTGGTCTTCGTCATCCTGTCGCCGCCGGATGCCGGCGCGGACCATCTGAAGGCTCTCGCCGGAGTCAGTCGGGCGCTGCGCGACCGCAATTTGACCGCCAAGCTGCGCGGGGCCCGCTCGCGCGATGCCATCTTCGCGCTGCTCGCCGGAATCGAAAGCCTGCATGCCGCCTGAGGGCGACGTCGCGGGCGGAGCAGCCGCTCACTATCGCGCGCTCGAATCGCTTTATCGCTCCGCGCCGGTCAACCGCCTGTTCGAGTCGCATATCGAGGTGATCGAGGCGGGCTTCGTCCGCATCCGCTTCCAGGTCAAGGAAGCCCTGTTCCACGCCGCGGGTGCCGCCCACGGCACGCTCTATTTCAAGATGATGGACGACGCTGCTTTCTACGCCTGCAACAGCCTCGTCACCGATCGATTCCTCCTCACCACCGCGTTCAACCTGCTGTTCACGCGCCCGTTGCGCGGCGGCGAGGTTGTCGCCGAAGGTCGCTGGGCGAGTGGCAAACGGCGGGTCCTGGTCGGCGAGGCGCGGCTGATCGATGGCGAGGGCGAGGAAGCGGCCCGTGGTACCGGAACCTTCATGCGCTCGCACATCCCGCTGACGAGCCTCGCCGGATACCAAGCGGCCGGCACGTGACCCCGCGTTTGACCAGTTCGATGCTGGTGAGCGCGCTGATTCGGCGCGCCGAAGCCGAAGGTGGTTTCGGAGCCGTTCTGGCCAAAGGCGATGCCACCGCCGGTTCGATCATCGTCGTCCTGCTCGAAAAGGGCAGAAATCCGCGGATTTTTGAGCGTATCCTGCAGGCGAATGGGCTTTATGACTGGGCCGGTTCGGCGAATCGCCCGGGCGGCAAAGCCGAAGAAGTTCCCGATTTCATCGCGCGACGCCGGCAATTCGACCCCGATTTGTGGGTGCTGGAACTGGATATCCCGTCAGTCGAACGGTTCGCCGATGAAATGAACGCGATCGGTTGACCCCCCACGCCCCGGTTCGTAGCCGCCGCCTGTTCTTGCGAGAGCGGAGGCGGTCCAACCCGGGGTTTTGGGGGGCGACCGTCACGCGAGACGGAAGGCGGTCCGGATGCCTCGAGCGCATCCGCTTCGGACTAGCCGGCCGCAATGATGCGATTGTAATGAGGCTTTCGAACCGCGCCGGCGGCATTGCCGCGGCCATGTTTTTGCTTGCTCTGGGAACCATCAATCCCACGCCCTCCCGGGCCTGGCAGATGGATGTTCCGAGCAATGTGCCGGCGGCTTCCGCCCCGGCCGTGCCAGCCCAGGCAGCGCCCGCTCCAGCCATCCCGGCCGTCCAGAGCCTCCCGCAAGCCGACGCCCAGCCCGTGCCGCTTCAGCCGGCGGTCGAAACCGTCGAATCCACGGCGGAAACGCAAGTGAGCAAGGCCGAACAGGATTGCCTCGCCACCGCCGTCTATTTCGAGGCCAAGGGCGAGCCCCGGCGCGGCCAGATCGCGGTCGCGCAGGTGATCCTCAACCGCACGCATTCCGGCCGCTTCCCGCGGACGGTCTGCGGCGTGGTGAAGCAGCGCGGACAATTCTCCTTCGTCCATGGTGGACATCTGCCGGCGGTGTCGCACAGCAACGCCGGCTGGCATGCGGCCGAAGTCGCCGCCCGCAAGGTGCTTGACGGTAGCGCCGAGCAAGTCGCGGCAAACGCACTCTTCTTCCATGCCCGCGGTGTCTCGGCCGGCTGGCACGCGGTGCGTGTCGCGCAGATCGGCAACCAGGTCTTTTATCGCTGACGCTTTCGCGCGTTCTGCTTTTATTCTAGGCTGCGGGGATGGCTTCATCCTCAAGTCTCCAGCCCGATCTCTGCTTCGCCGACGCGCCGCTCGCCGCGCAGGACGTCGCGCGCGGCGTCACGCGCCTGTTCTTCCACCAGGATCTGTTCGGCCTCTGTGAGGTGCCGCTGCCGAACGGCCGGCGGGCGGACATGATGGCGATCGATCCGGCGGGGCTGATCACCATCGTCGAGATCAAGGTCTCGCGCGCGGACCTGCTCGGCGACGGCAAGTGGCTCGACTATCTCGATTATTGCGACCGCTTCTTCTGGGCGGTGCCGGCGGGTTTCGATCTCACCCCGTTCGAGGCCGAGCATTTTCACCCGCACCTCTGCGGCCTGATCGTCGCCGATCGTTATGACGCCGCCGTGATCCGAGAGGCGCCGCTCCGCAAGCTGGCGCCGGCGCGCCGCAAGGCGGAGACGTTGCGCTTCGCGCGCCGCGCCGCGCGACGGCTGGTCGGCGATCTCGATCCGGCGCTCGCCGGCTTCGCCTAAGGTTTCGCCGAGCTCCCCGCTTTCGCTTCGAGCATGCGGGCGATCGCCTGGTCGTGGCTGTCCTGGCGGGCGTAGTCGAGCGCCGAATAGCCTACGACATGGTCGGTCTTGTTGGGATTGGCGCCGTTGGCGAGAAGCAGCCGAACCATCGGCACATTGTGGTTTTCCACCGCGAGGATCAGCGGCGTCTCGCCCCGCTCATTCGCAAGGTCGACGGTGGCGCCGTGGGAGAGGAGGAGCTCCGCCCCATCCATCCAGCCGAGCTCCGCCGCGAGGCAGAGCGCCGTCTCGCCCTTGCTGTTCTGCATGTCAGGCCGCGCGCCCCTGCCCAGTAGAAAGGCGAGCCAGGTCGAATCGTGATTGCGGGTGACGATGTGAAGGGCGGTATCGCCCAACCCGTCGCGGGCGTTGATCACGGTCGTGCCCGGCCGGTTGAGCGCTTCGGTCACCTTGTCGCCGTCATGATCCTTGACCGCTTTGAGGAAGGTGTAGCCTTCGGAATAATTTTGCGCCGCCGCGGGAGAAACCACCGCCAGCGCCAGTGCCGCCATCGCGATGCGACCGAGAGATTTGCCCACCTCAGTTCACCCCAGTTGGACTTGATCGCGCACCCATAGCAAAGCATGGCTGAGGCTGCCATGAACGAACGTCCCAAGCCGCTGACCTTTCTGCTGTCGCTGCTGCTGGTCGTGCCGGCGGTGTCGTGCGGCCCGTCCGCGCCGCCGCCGCTCCAGGGCGCGGCGATCGGCGGGTCCTTCACCCTCACCGACCAGAACGGCCGTACCGTCCGTGACAGCGATTTCGCTGGCAAATATCGCATCGTTTATTTCGGCTATACCCATTGCCCGGACGTCTGCCCGACGGACCTCGCGACGATCAGTCAGGCGATGGCCATGTTCGCGAAGGGCGATCCGGCGCGGGCCGCGCGCGTCCAGCCGATCTTCATCACTGTCGATCCGCAGCGCGATACGCCGGCCGAGCTGAAAAACTATCTCGCCGCCTTCAGCCCGCGCCTGATCGGCCTTACCGGTACGCCGGCGCAGATCTCCGACGTGGAGAAGAAGTTCGTCATCTACGCGCGCAAGGGCGACGTCCAGCCCGGCGGCGGCTATGCGATGGACCATAGCCGCCAAATTGTTCTGCAGGGGCCAGAGGGCGAGCCGCTCGCCTTGCTTCCCGACGACGAGGGGCCGAAAGCCATGGCGGCCGAGCTGGCCAAGTGGGTCAAGTGACAGAGGGTGACCGGTTCTGGGAGAAACCACTCACGGCGCTGAGTCGCGACGAATGGGAGGCGCTTTGCGACGGCTGCGGCAAATGTTGCCTTCACAAGCTTGAGGATGCCGATACGGGGGAAATCCACCCGACCAACGTCGCCTGCAAATTGCTCGACCGGGAGAGCGGCCGCTGCACCCATTATCGCGGCCGGCGCGCCCTGGTGCCCGACTGTATCCGGCTGCACCGCGACAATGTCGACCGTTTCGACTGGCTGCCCTCCACCTGCGCTTACAGGCTTCGCGCGGCCGGCAAGCCGCTTCCAGGTTGGCATTATCTGGTGTGCGGCGACCGCGAGGCGGTGCATCGCGCCGGTCAATCGGTCCGCGGCTGGACGGTGGCGGAAGGCGATGCGGGCGACCTCGAATGGCATGTGATCGACCGTGACCTCTGAATTGCGGTTCGAGAGCGGCGACATGGAAGCGCCGCTGAAACTGGTGGTCTCGCCGCGCGCGCGGACGATGCGGCTGCGCGTCGACCGGCGCACCGGCGCGGTGGTACTGACGATTCCGAAGCGCGCGTCGCAACGGAAAGCGCTCGAATGGGCGGCGGGCCATCGCAGCTGGATCGAGGCGCAACTGGCGCAGATCGTGCCCGCCAGCGGCCTCGCTGACGGCGCTGAACTGCCGATCGAGGGATTGCCGCACCGCGTCCGCTGGGACGCTTCCGCTTCACGCACGCCGAGACGCGAAAGCGGTGAGCTGGTCGTTGGCGGCCCGGCCGAGAATCTCGGCGGCCGCATCGTGCGCTGGCTTCGTCGTCACGCCGCGGACGTCCTGTCACGCGAGACGCAGGAATTCGCCGTGAGGGCCGGCGTCAGCGTCGGCCACGTCGGCGTTGGCGATCCCACCTCGCGCTGGGGGAGCTGCTCGTCATCCGGCGCGATCCGCTATAGCTGGCGGCTCATCCTCGCGCCGGAGTGGGTGCGGCGCGCGACCGTCGCCCATGAAGTGGCGCACCGCGTCCATATGAACCATGGGCCGGACTTTCATGCGCTGGTCGAGCGCCTGCTCGGCGCCGACCCACAGCCGGCGCGTCTATGGCTGCGGCGCCATGGGGCGTCGCTCCACCGTATCGCCCGTATCTGAGGGCGGCGGCGGACGCGGCCGACGCGGCCGTTCGCGCTGAATCGCCCGATCGAGCCATTGCTGGTCGAGCCGCTGGTTCGGCGGCGGACCCCCATTGTCCATCTGGTCGGCGCGCGGCGGCGGCGCCGGCCCGCGCAGGGTTGGCGGAGGCGTCTGAGGCTGCGCCGCGAGCGGCCCTTCCGGTTGGGGCTGCTGGTCGGGCGGGAGCGGATTGCCATTCTCGTCGACGAACTGGCCGGGCTGAGCGACCTGGCCGTTGTCCGGACCGCCGAACCACGCCTCGTTGTCCGGCTCCTCCTGCCAGTCGGGCGCTTTCACTTGGACGTCGAAATTCTCGATCGGACGGTTCGCCACCGCCTTAATCATGAAATCGTGGAACGCGCGCGCCGGGGCCCGCCCCCCCTGGAGACCCGGAATCGGCTTCGAATCGTCGCGGCCCATCCAGACGCCGGTGGTGAGGCCGCTCGAGAAACCGAGGAACCAGCCGTCCTTGTCGGAGGTGGTCGTGCCGGTCTTGCCGGCGACGGGGCGGCCGATCTGGGCGGCGCGGCCGGTGCCGGAGAGTACCGCCGTCTGCATGAGATCGGTCATCTCGGCCGCCACCCAGGGCGAGACCAGCACCCGCGAATCCGGGGATTGCTGCTGATAGAGCAATTCGCCCTTGGCGGTGGTCACGCGCTTGATGCCGTAGGGTACGACGGCGACGCCCTTGTTCGCGATCACCGCATAAGCGCGGGTCATGTCGATCAGCCGCACCTCGGAGCTGCCGAGCGTGATCGCGGGATTGTTGCCGATCTTCGAGGTGATGCCGAGCCGCTGCGCCATGTCGGCGACCGTGCCGAAGCCGACCTCCTGGCCGAGCCGCGCCGAGACGGTGTTGATCGATTCGGCGAAGGCCTGGCGAAGGCTGATCGTCGGCGGCAGGGAATGGCCTTCGTTGCGCGGGCTCCAGCCGTTGAGCGAGAAGCTGGTCTGCACCATGTCGTCCGGCTTGTGGCCCGCCTCCAGCGCGGCGAGGTAGACGAACAACTTGAATGAGGAACCCGGCTGCCGCTGCGCCTCGGTCGCGCGATTGTAGATCGAGTTCACATAATCCTTGCCGCCGACCATCGCCCGCACCGCACCGTCGCGGTCGATCGCGACCAGCGCGCCCTGCGCGCCATCGGGCGCATTGGCGTTGATCACCTCGTCGGCGAGCTTTTGCATATTGGGATCGAGCGTCGTCCAGACGTCGATGCTCTGCACCTTCTCGTCGATCAACGTGTCGAGCTGCGGCAGCACCCAGTCGGTGAAATAGCGCACGCTGTTCTGCTTCTGGACGGGCGCGATCTTGACCTCCGCCGGCCTGGCTTCGGCCGCCTGCTCCGGCGTGATCTTGCCCTCCTTCTCCATCAGCTGGATGACGACGGCCGGCGCGACCCTTCGCAGCGTCGGCGTCGGCGGTCGGCGAATAGTTGGACGGCGCCTTGACCAGGCCGGCGATGATCGCGGCCTCGGGCAGGCTCAGGGTGCGCGCCGAATGGCCGAAGAAGCGCTGCGACGCGGCGTCGATGCCATAGGCGCCGCCGCCGAAATAGACGCGGTTGAGGTAGAGCTCGAGGATCTGGTCCTTGGTGAAGCGCCGCTCCAGCGCCAGAGCGAGGATCCCCTCGCGAATCTTGCGGCCGAACGTGCGGTTGTTGGTCAGGAAGATGTTGCGGGCGAGCTGCTGGGTGATGGTCGAGGCGCCCTGCCTCCAATGGCCCTTGGTCGCCCGCACGTCGAGCGCGCGCAGGATGCCGATCGGATCGACGCCGATATGGTGGCGAAAGCGTTTGTCCTCCACCGAGACGATGGCGTCCTTCATGACCTCGGGGATCTGGTCGTAGGGCAGCCATTCGCCATAGACTCGGGCCGAGATTGACGAGCAGGGACCCGTCGGCGGCGTGGACGCGGACGGTCTGGCCGAGATTGTTGCGGCTTTCCAGTTCCTGGAAGGTGGGAAGCTGGCTCACCGCCACCGCCACCGCGACGACGAGCGCGATCAGTCCGACGAGGAACGCGTAAAGCCCGATCTTGAGCGTGGTGATGAACGCCCGCTTGAGCGGCGAGCGGGAAGAAGCGTTACCGGCCATCGGGGCTGCAACCTAAAGCGCGATACGGAAGGCCACAAGCGCCGCTTCCGTGCAGAACCGGTGCAGCCGCCATGCGTTCGGCGACGCGGAGGCACATCATGGCGAATGACCAGGAAAGAAAGAATGCCGGCCCGATCAGGCCGGGCCGCGGCACCGATCTGAGCGGCAAGGTGGCGCTCGTCACCGGCGCCGCCCGCGGGATCGGCCGCGCCATCGCGCTAGAACTGGCGGCGAACGGCGCGGACCTTGCTGCGCTCGACATTGCCGGGCCGGTCAGCCCCGCCTGCGATGCGGCGCCGGCGACGCAGGAGGATCTCGCGGAGACCGTGCGGCAGATCGAAGCGGCCGGACGCCGCGCAATCGCCCTCAAGGCGGACATGCGGGACATCGCCGCGTTACGCGACGCGGCGGAGCGGACGGAGCGGGAGCTCGGGCCCATCGATATCCTTGTGGCGAATGCGGCCATCCAGGGCTGGAGACCGCTGCTCGAGATGGAAGACCACGACTGGTTTGACGTCATCGACGTGAACCTCAATGGAACGGTGAACACCATCCGCGCCGTCGCGCCGAAGATGATCGCACGCGGCGCGGGGCGAATCGTCGTCCTGTCCTCGATGCAAGGCCGGCACGGTACCAAGGATGCCAGCGCCTATTCCGCCTCCAAATGGGGGATATTGGGGCTGATGAAGTCGGCGGCGCTCGAATTCGGAAGCCATGGCGTCACCGTCAACGCGATCATCCCGGGCCTCGTCGATACCGCCCTCACCCGTTATGCGGCGCGCTGGAGCCACGTGATCGGCGAGACGACCGACGACCCGCCCAAGGAGCCGAGCGAGGAGGAGACATGGAACAACCGCGCACAGCGCGTGCCGCTCAAGGTCGCCTGGCTGCAGCCCGAGGATGTGTCGCCGATGGCCGTGTTCCTCGCTTCCGACGCGGCAGCGATGGTGACGGGCGCGGCATTCGAGGTGACCGCCGGCGACAGCGCGCGCAGCGTCTGATCAGCCCTCCTGGCGGGGTTTGAAGTCGAGCGAGGCGCTGTTGATGCAATAGCGCAGCCCCGTCGGCCCCGGTCCGTCGGGAAAGACGTGGCCGAGATGGCCGTCGCATCGGGCGCACCGCACTTCGACGCGGCGCATGCCGTGGCTGGAGTCGCTATGCTCGCTGATGTTACTCGCCGGACGCGTGAAGCTCGGCCAACCGCTGCCGCTGTCATATTTGGCGTCGCTGTCGAACAGCAGCGCGCCGCAGCCGGCGCAACGATATTCGCCTTCCGCGTGATTGTGGAGGTAGCGGCCGCTGAAGGGCGGCTCTGTGCCGGCTTCCCGGAGCGCGCGATATTGATCCGGGGTCAGCCGCCGGCGCCATTCCTGGTCCGGCACGTCCAGATGATTCCTGTCCTCGCTTTCGGCCATGGCCGCTTCATCCTCTACGGTTCCCGGCGGGAGCGCCGGCGGACTCGTTCCCAGGCGAGCCACGGCGCATCGTCAGGTAGACCGGCAGACTGAAGGCCATCGGCCCGATGCAGCCGGTTGCGAGCCGGCACCATAGACCGGCCGGACCGAACAGGTGAAGCCGGGAAGGCAAGCGGCGACCAGGAGGAGCGCGCTTTTCAGCCGCCCGTTTCGCTGAAGCCACAGCGACGCCAGCGAGCAGGCGAGATCGGAGATCAAGCCGTCGGGATATCTCGCGTCGCGCGAAGGCCAACCTCAGAGCCGGATTCCGTACCCTTCGAACTCGGTCTTCACATCGGCATCGGCCTTTAGCGCCGCGGCGATGTCGGCCGCGGATTTCTCCTTGTCGCCCTTCTTCGCCCAGGCGGCAGCGCGGCCGTAGAGCGAGGAGGCCTGGTTGGGCCGTTTCGCGAGCGCCTTGTCATAATCCGCGATCGCCTCGTCGACCCGACCGAGTCGGAGCAGCACCAGGCCGCGGCTGTCCAGATAGGCGGGCGCATCCGGCGCTTTCGCCAGCGCGTTGTCGCAATCCTCAAGCGCCGATTGCAGCGCGAGTCCCCCCGTGGCCTTCTGCCAACACATATTGTTGAAATCACCTGCTTCGGTCGCCTGCGCGCGCGCGGCCGCGAAATCCTTATCCGCCAGATCGGCGTGGCCGGTGCGGCTGTAATCGAGCCCGCGCGCAACCAGCGAATCAGGGTCCTTCGGGTCGGCCGCGATGGCCGCCGACCAGACGAGAATCGCGGCCTGATAGTCGCCGCCGTCTTCGGCGAGCTTGGCTTTTGCCTCCAGAGCGTCCGACGATTTCGGATCGATCCGAAGCGCCGCCTCGACGTCGGTGCGCTTGCCGGCAAAATCTTCCTTCGGGCGGGATTCCAGACGGTTCAGATAGATGTAGGCTTCCGGCTTGATCGCAAGCGCTCGGTCGAATTCCCGCATCGCTTCCGCCTGCTTGTGGAATCGCGCATAAGATTCGGGCGGCAACGACATGCGCATAGCCGTCATCCGGATTGGCGGCGATCGCGGCGGCGGCTTCGGCGAGCAACTCGTCGTTGCGGTTGCTCATGCGCAGCAAATTGGCACGCAGCAGATAGCCGTCGACCCATTTCGGGCTGAGCTTGAGCTCGGCGCCGACATCGTCGGCCGCATGCGCGTAATCGCCCGAGCTCCGATAGGCGAGCGCGCGATGATAGAGGGCGAAAATATTGTCAGGCTCGATCTGCAGCGATCGCGTATAGGCCGCCACGGCATCGGCCGTAGCGCCCTTGTGCTCGGCGATGAGGCCGCGTGCGCGAAATACCACCGCATTGGCCGGATCGATCGCGGCTGCAGCGTCCAGATCGGTGGCGGCAGCCTCGGCTTCACCCTTCCAGGCGTGGGAGAGGCCGCGGTCGGCGAGTAACCAGGCATTCTTGGGCTCGAGGGCGAGGCCCTTGGTGAAATCGGCGATCGCTTCGTCGTAGCGGTGATGATCCATCAGCAGATTGCCGCGGGACAGAAAGCCGGCCGCATCGGTTGGCGTATCGGCCATCCGGGCGGCGAGCTCTTTCTCGCCGACGACATAATTGGCGGGTTCGAAGAGGTAGGCGGTCTTGTCCGCCAGAGCACGCAACGCCGCCTGGGCCGCGGGCGCCGCGCTGGCCGGGATTTCCGGCACAATGCTGCGCTGGGTCCGTTCGATGGTAAAGACGTTGCCGGTCAGCGTCGCATGACGGCGATATTCGATCCCGCCGGCCGTCTCGTTTACCTCGACTTCATCGCCGATCTTGAAGCTCTCGTCCTGCTGCGGCAGCACGATGGTCTCGACCGCCCGGTCGAAGAAGGGATAGGAGACGGTGAAGGGCGCGTCCCGGTTGGGCCCGGGATCGCGCGCAAAGTCGGCCCGGTAGCCGACGCCGGTACCGTCCGTCTCGTAGCGGCCGCCGCGCCAGTCCATTCGAGCCGTCCCGTCCATCACCAGACGCTCCTCGCCCGTCGCGGCATCGAAGCTAGCGGTGACGGTCTTCGGCTCGATGAAATCGTAACGCTCCTTCCAGTAATTCTTGAGCGCATGGTCGCGTCCGTCGGCGGTTTCGGCGACCAGGCCGTTGTTGAGCGCGAGCGCTTCGTCGTCGCGCAGCACCGTCTCGCCATGGACCGGTACTGGCACGGTGATGCCACCGCTCGCGTCGAACTTGAGCGTCACCACGCTGCTCGGCCGGTCGAGGGGCGGCGGCACGATCCGCACCAGCGCCGCGCCCGACGGAACCACGGGAAGCCCCCAGCCGAACGACGGCACCTGGATCGAGTCGAGACGCTTGTCGCCGGTGCGCGTGCCGTCGAGCCAATAGGTGCGGCCGGCGATCGTCGCACGCGTCAGCACGTGATTGAACATTCCGATCATCGGCAGCCGCTGGTCCATGCCGTCGCCCAGAGCGGTGCTGACCAGCACGGCTTCGGCCTGGATGCCGAGCTCGTGGAGCAAGGCGAGCAGCAGGACGGTCTTGCCCTTGCAGTCTCCGAAGCGGCGCGACCAGGTGGTCTCCGCGTCGGCGGGTACCAGGCCGCCGTCGCCCATCGCGAGCGCGACATAGCGGACGCGATCCTGAACGAGCGCGAGCGCGGCTTCGGCGCGGGTTTTCGGATCGGTGGAGGCGGCGCGGATCTTCTCGAGCTCGGTGCGAAGCGGCCCCTGCGCCGGAATGACCGCCGCTTTCTGGTAGAGCGGCACCATCAGCGCCGCAACGGCGGACCACGAATCGAAGTCGCTCGCCTCGACCAGCCGCGCCAGGGCGAAACGAGCTGGCGCGTCCTTCGGCGGCGGCACCGGCTCGACCTTGTCGAGCGAGAATTCGACGGCCGAGAGATTTCCCGTCCTGACCGGCTTGAGCGGCGGCAGTCCGCTGGACACGTGCAGACGGACCGGGACGTTCGAGGGCCACTGCAGCCGGAAATGGGCCTTGTCGAAGGGAAAGCCGTTCCAGGCCGCGCCGAGCGCCTCGACATGACCCTTCAGCACCGGGTCGGTCGTGGTGATGGTCGCCGCGAAGTCCAGTATGTCGCCGACCTGGAGGCCTTCGGGCTGGATGGTCGCGGTCAGCACCCCATCGAGGGTCGCATTGTCCAGATTCGTTTCACGCCGCATCACGGTGAAGGTCTGTCCGGAGGCGAGGACGTCGATAACCTGGTCGCCGCGCCGGATCTGCAATTTGTGAACGGTCAGCACGTCCTTGTCGGGGCGCCACGCGAAGGCGATGTTGCCGGCGGCCGCGAGGCCCTGCGGGGTCTGGATCCGAAAGGCGGTTTCCACATAGGTGCTTTGCCGCCCGGGCTCGAAATCGAGCTGCTGGTCCTGGAGCAGGATGCGGATCGGCGCATCGCCGCCGGCGGGCGGCACCTGTAGGGAGACCGGCTTCACCCAGGTCGGAGCCGGTGCGATGACCGGCTTGTCCGCCGCGTGCGCCGCGCTCGCGATTGCGCTCGCCGCGACCAATGCCCACCAGATCCGCATGAAAGCCCCCTTCAAGCCGCCCCTTTTCGAATCGGCAGGATAGAGTTTCCGCGTGAAGGATCAATGAGGCTTTCGAGGAGGTTAGCCGCGCCTCAAAGCTTTTGCGCGCTTGCGTAGCGGGAGCCCCAGTCTTCGGTCCCCGCCGAGGATTGCTTGAGGACGGACGGCACCGGCACCTCGGCGCCGGACATCACCGCTACCCCGAGATGGTCGGCGACCTGGCGGATCGCCTCCTCCGGCCGCTCCACCACGTCCTCATACCAGAGCCGCAGCGGCTCGATGCGGCGGTCGCTGAACAGCGTCTCCCAACTGGCGGCCTGCGCCTCGATCCCGCGCTCCGCCATTTCGAGCGCTTCCTGTGAGTAAGCGGGCGGCGCGGAGAGGTCCTTCTCCTGCTCCTGCCGCCAGATTCCGGTGAGGTTGGCGCGGGCGTAGGAGACGATGTGCGCCGTCCGGTCGCGCCGGTTCAGATAGACGATCCGGCGGGGGCGGACGGCCGCCAGCAAGGCAGGATTGGTCTGCTGCAGGGTCTGGAGCTGGACGGGGAAGCATTTGAAGCCGAAGACGCCGTTGGGCGCGGTGCGCCGGTGCTGGAGAGTCGCCCACAATCGCGCCTGGGTCTCGGCCGAGCCGCTGGCGAAGAAATAAGGGCCGGTCGGCTCGAAGTTCAGATATTCGAGCGGCGCGCCGAGGCATCCCGTCCGCCACAGCAAGTGGCTGACATAGGTGCTGCCGGTGCGCGGGACCGAGGCGAGCATGTAGACGATGTCCGGCCCCGCTTCGCGACGGGGGAAATCGTATTTTCCTTCATAGCCGGTTTCGACGCCGATCAGCATGCGCAAGGACTGCCTTCGATCGGCCGTCCGGGCAAGGCTTCGAAAAAGTCGTCTGGCACGACTTCCTCGCGCCTGGCCCTGCCTCCGGCAAGGACAAGCAACCCCCGACGGCCGCCCACATCTCTCTGGCGGTACCGAACGCCTTCACGGGGTGCTGACCCCTTCCGCCGCCAATGACATCACCGTGACGTCCGTTCCCAGCACGCAGTCAGCGTACTTCACGCGCGCTACCGCGCCGTCGGCCTGCTCCTCCTAGAAGTTCGTCCCGCCTATGCCAACGGACGTGGCGGAGGAGTCGGGTTCGTCCTCCTGGAGTTCGGCGACGGCGGCTTCGGTGGTGATAAGGAGGCCAGCCACGGACGCTGCATCCTGCAGCGCCGAGCGGACGACCTTGGTGGGATCGATCACCCCGGCGGCGACGAGATCCTCGTAGACCTCCGTCTGGGCGTTGAACCCGAAGGTCGGGCTCGGCTGATCAATCAGCTTGCCGGCGACCACGGCGCCGTCGTGGCCGGCATTCTGCGCTATCTGCCGCAGCGGCGACTGCAGCGCCCGGCGGACGATATCGATGCCACGACTCTGCTCGTCATTGGCGCCGACGAGACTGTCCAGAGACCTGGAGGCGTAGAGGAGCGCGGTGCCGCCGCCGGGGACAATCCCTTCCTCGACCGCGGCGCGGGTGGCGCTGAGCGCGTCGTCGACGCGGTCCTTGCGCTCCTTCACCTCCAGCTCCGAGGAGCCGCCGACCTTGATGATCGCGACGCCGCCGGCGAGCTTCGCGAGGCGCTCCTGCAGCTTCTCCATGTCATATTCGCTGTCGGAACGCTCGATCTGGCCGCGGATCGCATCGACACGGGCCTTGATGGCGTCGGAGCTGCCGGCGCCGTCGACCATTGTAGTCTTGTCCTTGTCGATCGTGACCCTCTTCGCCGTTCCCAGCATGTCGAGCGTCACCATCTCGAGCTTGATGCCGAGATCCTCGGTAATGACCTGGCCGCTGGTGAGGATGGCCATGTCCTCGAGCATCGCCTTGCGGCGATCGCCGAAGCCCGGGGCCTTGACCGCCGCGACCTTGAGGCCGCCGCGCAGCTTGTTGACGACGAGCGTGGCCAGAGCCTCGCCCTCGATGTCCTCGGCGACGATCAGGAGCGGACGGCCCGATTGGGCGACGGCTTCGAGGATGGGGAGCATCGCCTGCAGGTTCGACAGCTTTTTCTCGTGGAGTAGGATGTAGGGCTCGGAGAGCTCGACCTGCATCTTTTCGGCATTGGTGATGAAATAGGGGCTCAGGAACCCGCGGTCGAACTGCATGCCTTCGACGACGTCGAGCTCGAACTCGAGGCCCTTGGCCTCCTCGACCGTGATCACGCCTTCCTTGCCGACTTTGTCCATCGCCTCGGCGATCTTCTCACCGACGACGGTGTCGCCATTGGCCGAAATGATGCCGATCTGGGCGATCTCGTTGTTGCTGGACACCGGCTTGGACCGCGCAGCCAAATCGGCAACGACCTTGGTGACCGCGAGGTCGATGCCGCGCTTCAGGTCCATCGGGTTCACCCCGGCCGAAACCGACTTCATGCCCTCACGGACGATGGCTTGGGCGAGCACGGTCGCGGTGGTGGTGCCGTCGCCGGCGTGATCGTGGGTCCTGGACGCCACGGAGCGCAGCATCTGCGCGCCCATATTCTCGAACTTGTCGTGAAGCTCGATCTCCTTGGCGACGGTGACGCCGTCCTTGGTGATGCGGGGGCTGCCGAAGCTCTTGTCGAGGACGACGTTGCGGCCTTTCGGACCGAGGGTGACCTTCACCGCGTTGGCGAGAATGTCGACGCCGCGCGTGATGCTTTCGCGCGCGTCCCGGGAGAATTTGACGTCCTTGGCGGCCATGTTCGTGTTCCTTGCTTGGGGCCCCGGCGGTTATGCCGCTCGGGCAAGGAGCGTCGCCGCTCCGGGAGAAGTATCCGGCGGGCTCAGCCGACGACGCCGAGGATGTCGGCTTCCTTCATGATGAGCAGGTCCTCGCCGTTCAGGCGGACCTCGCTGCCGGACCATTTGCCGAACAGGATCCTGTCCCCCGCCTTCACGTCGAGCGGCGTCACCGTGCCGTCTTCGGAACGGGCACCCGAGCCGACGGAGACGATCTCGCCTTCCTGAGGCTTTTCCTGCGCGGTGTCCGGAATGATGATGCCACCCGCTGTCTTCGCGGCGGCTTCAATGCGGCGCACGAGCACGCGGTCGTGGAGGGGGCGGAATGTCATGGCTGCAAATCCTCTCGCTGGATCGCGACCAGAGACGTCGCTTCACAAGCGGGAGCCAGCGCTGCCAATTTGCGATTGGCACTCTCAATGCGGGAGTGACAACTTAACCCATGTGGGGGCGCATGTCCCCAGGGTCAAGCAGCGTCAGGTCCGGCGACCTCGTATCCGGTGAGTCAGCCCTTATATCGAACCATCACCTGATCGCCCCGCAAGCATCTCGTGACAGAGAGACCCGTCGTGCTCCCGCTTGCGCACAGAAAAGGTGTCAGCCAGTGGCAGATCCGCTTCACCCCGGCCCCTATTCCTCCGGCACGTTCCGCAACGGCCTCCATTCGGGAGCCGGCGCCCTCACCAGCCGCAAGAAATCTCCTCCTCCGGTCATGGCTCCTCCCAGGAACGCCGCGACCGAAGAGTGGGTGAACGAAGAGGGCAGTCTCGCCCCGGCTGCCGGCGAGGAAACATCCCCTCGTCAACAGTGTCCGAGCGCAAGCCTATCCACGGAAGCGCACGACACCGTCGTCGGCTGCCGCGACCGTGCGGCCGAAGACCGTCGCAAGGCTGCGAGCGCCGACACCGAGAACAGCCGCCGGGTGCTCGAGCGCAGCGCCGCCAGTTGGGAAGCGCGCGCCGACGAGATACAGGAGGGGGAGAATGGTGCGGCGGAGCAGCAGGTCGCCGACCGGGATCTCTGGTTGAGCGAGGAGCAAGAAGACCCTCTCCCCCCGGATTGATCTGGCGACCAAGGCTGAACGGGGAAAAAGCCCCAGCTTCCCCCCAAGGGGCTGGGGCTTCTCCGGCCTCAAAGGAGGAGGCTGACGCCGCCTTATGGCAGGTCCGCAAAGTCGGATCGATGCGATCAACGGCCTTTGCGCATTGCCCCTCTCGGCGCAGCGGGGGACGTTGTCAACGCCGGGGATTTTCCGGCAGTGTATCAGCTTTAATTTCGGTGCTAGCGCCGCCGCTATCCCGCCTGGCTGCCTATATGCTTAGCGGAAGGCAGGAGGACCAGCTGGTGAGAATGATCCTTTTTCGCTGCCGTGACGGTCGTCATCTCGGGTACGCCGACCAATTATGGGAAAGCGCTCTTTGCCGGCCTGATCGCCTTCACCTTCTCTGCCGTTGCATATCACACGAATGCGGCGCGGCCCGATAAGAAGCGGGCCGCTGCCTAAGCCTCGATCAATACACGCGCCTCGAACGTCAATTCAGTGACAAGGACGAGATCTCCGCGTTCATCCCCTCACGTCGATTCCGAGACAGCGCCGCGTCGCGCCAGGCAGGAGATCGACCGCGATGTGAGCACGGGCCTTCGCCGCCTGCCGCTTCACATCCTCGAACGATCCAAACTCCAGCCCCTCGCTGTCCGGGGCCAGCTCGTCATCGTCGCGACAGTCGAAAAGAATCGGGGCACTCGGCTAGGTACGCCCCGACTTGTGCGGCTGCGATAATCCATGTGAAAATCGCGAAATTGATTCTGAGACACTACCCATTTTTCCGAGCGCAGAAGCGAGCGCCGTTCGCTCGCGGCAGGCTCAGCGGACCTTCCAAGCCAGTCCGGGCAGCTTGATCATTATGGCTTGGCATACCGTGCAGCGGGTGACGAAATAGCCGTGATCCCAGCGGCTGACGGCGTGATCCGGCAAATGACGTCCGAACAAACTATGCAGGCTCATGTCCGCACCTCCCGCGGCCGCTTGGCCTGAGCAATGGCGTCGCCGACGTTCGAGTAGCGATAGCCGTCCACGTCGAAATGATCGGCCCGCACGCGGGTAATACCGTGCTCGGCGAGCAGCGCTTGCTCGGTCTCGGCAGCCGACGCGGTGGGCCGTCCACGATCAGGTGCTTCAGAAACCATCATCCTCTCCTTAGAATTGCTTGTCCGCGGCCCAGGCGCGTACGTCGGCTTGCGCCTTGGCACGCGGCCGACCGCTGCGCTCTCCAACGAGAGTCGCGAGCTGCATTTCGTTCTTGATCGTCGAAGCATCGAAATTGGTAAGGAAGGGCCAGCGCCCTTGGGCGTCAAGCATGTAGGCGCGCTTTCGCGTCACGCTCTCGCCGGTCGCGCCGCCCTGAAATCCCAACATCGTCGTCTCCTCGGTTGAGGTGATCTCAGCGCCGACCGTCGTCAGCCGCATCGAGCCGCAGCCGCGCATATTTCGTCGCCATGCCCAGATGCTCGTCCCGCTCCGCCTCATCGGAGCTACGCGAAGCCAGCCAGCGCGCCCCGGTTTCCAACTGCCTGTAACGCTCGGCGTCGCCGCGACCCGGCCGCGGAAGGGCGAGCGCAAGAGGCTCTTCAATTTGAGCGCGTGCCGGGGCTGCTAAGGCGGCCTTGACGCTGTAACGGCCGGCAAGATCGAGATGGATGAGTCGGGATTGCGCGCTGGATGCGCGCCGCGCGTTCGAGACAGATACGCGTTCGCGGCCGAGCCAATATTTGCGTTCCATGGGATTCACCTGGTGTGCAAGCGGGAGCACACTGGGTCTCCCTGTCACGGGACGCTTGCGGAACGATCAGGTGATGCGGAGGCTGTAGCACTCATCATGTCGATTGGCCAGCTCAGGGAAGGCGGACGTCATCGACGTACAATGGCTTAGACTTAGTGGTGCGGTCGAGAAGACTCGAACTTCCACGGCCTTTCGGCCACAGCGACCTCAACGCTGCGCGTCTACCAGTTCCGCCACGACCGCACGTGATTGACGCCGGAGAGTGTCCGGCGCTGGCAGGCGCGGGCCTCTAGCAAAGCCCCTTGGGGGGCGCAATGGCGGAGTGCGCGCGCTCTCCCTCTCCCGCTTGCGGGAGAGGGTAGGGTGAGGGTCTTGCGGCGCTGGAATGAGAAGAAAAAAAAGAAGACCCTCACCTGAGTCCTCTCCCGCAAGCGGGAGAGGAGGACAGGCCCTAATACAGGAACATCGGCATGCCTTCGACGCGCATCAGCTTGGCGCGATAGGAGGCGGCGTCGTAGAGGCCGGAGACGTCGACCGTCTTGCGGCCCGTGAGCAGGGTGTCGGCGGGGACGTGATCGTAATTGCCGTCGGTCAGCGTCACCATCCGCGCCTTCTCGCCGCGCTGGAGCAATTGGACGGCGAGCGCGCCGAAGGCGAGGCCGACCATCCGGTCCATCGCGTCAGGCTCGCCGGCGCGCATCAGATACGCGAGCTCCTGGATGACGACGCCGCTGCCGATCCGCTCGGTGATGGCCCGGCCCAGGCGCTGGCCTACTCCCGTCTCGACCCGCTGGCTCGCCGGCTTCGAACGCTCGGCATCGTCGCCGTTGCGCTCGCCCTTGATCGTGGCCCCCTCGGAAATGACGCACATGGCGTAACGCGCGGGGTTCGTCTCCTTGTCCTCGGCGAGCAGCGGCAGCAGCACGTCGAGATCGGCCGGCATCTCCGAGATGATCGTCCTGTCCACCTGGGCGAGGAAGCCGGCGAGGAGGGCCGTCTCGCCGCTGCGCCGGCCGAACAATTCGACGACGCCGATCCGCTCGTGGCTTTCGACGGTGGTGCGGAGCGCGTTGATCGCCTCGACCGAGCGGCTGACCGCGGTCGAGAAGCCGATGCAATAGTCGGTGCCGAAGACATCATTGTCCATCGTCTTGGGGATCGAGATGACCGGCACGCCCTGCGCGGCGAGATGGGCCGAGAAGCGTAGCGTGCCGTCGCCGCCCAACGTCACCATCGCATCGACGCCGAGCCGGTTCAGCACGTCGAGCACGCGCGACGTCGCGTCCCCGGCGGTGAGCGTGCGGGGGTCGAGCCGCGAGGTGTGGAGGATGGTGCCGCCGAGCCGGTCGAGGCCGCGAACGCCCTCGCGGCTCAGCGGCAGGCTGTTGGCGACGACGCTCACCGGGTCGCCGGGATCGATGGCGAGCACGCCCTCCCAGCCGCGGCGGAAGCCGATGACATTCCAGCCGAGATCGTCGGCCGACATCGTGATCGAGCGGATGCAGGGGTTGAGCCCCGGCACGTCGCCGCCTCCGGTCAGGATGCCGATCCGCACGTCAGTCGTCTCCGCTCAGAGAATCTTGCCGAAATCGAGATGGACGCGCTTGGCGCCCTTCGGGAGGTCGACCTCGGCGCTGTTGAAGGTCGCGTTCTGGTGCGGTTGCAGCTCCGACACGGGCGGCGAGATCGCCCAGGAATAGAGGTTGTGGCCGCTGTCGTCCTGCAGCTCGGCGCGGATCTGGGGGATCGACTGCACCGTGTCGGTCGGGTTGACGATCTGGCCGGTCACCGTAAGCAATTCGTTCCCGCTGCCGAGCGTGTCCCGCTCCACCCGCTCATTCTCGATGCGGAGCGGCGAGCCGCCGCCGCTGCGAATCATCGCGAAGCTGCCGCCGAAGCGCGGCACGCCGAACCAGGCGATAGCGGCCGTCGCGACCAGCATCAGGGCCGCGGCGATGACCGCAACCAGCGTCCACATCTTCGCCGGATTGCGGCGCGGGCGGAAGGGCGGCTCGTGGACGAAGGCGTCATAATCCTCCGTAGCCTGCGCGGCACCGATCAGGTCGGCGCTGTTGGGACGCTGGGCGGCGGCGGGCGGCGGTGGGACGGGGCGAGGCGGGGAAGGGACGGGAAGCGGCGGCAGCGGCGCGGGAGGCGCTTCATAGCGGGGCGGCGGCTGGTGCCAGCTATGGCGGCAGGAGGCGCAGCGAACCTGGCGTCCGGTCGGCCCGATCGCGCTGTCCGGCACGACGTAACGCGTCTTGCAGGCTGGACAGCTCAGGATCATTCGCGAAGGGCCCCCGATACGATACGCGCCCCGAACCGAAGCACAGTTAACCGTTCGCATGCAAGCAAATGCAACGTTTTCGAGACGTTTGCGCGGCGTCGCCGGCCATGCCATGGAAGTCGTGAGGGCAGGGAAGCGGAGGCGGGTCTGAGCACGGCCGAGACGATCGTCCAGTTCGACAATGTCGGCCTGCGCTACGGCACCGGCGCGGAGACGCTGTCGGACCTCAGCTTCTCGCTGCGCCAGCGGCGGCTTCTATTTCCTCACCGGCCCGTCCGGCGCGGGCAAGACCTCGCTGCTGAAACTGCTCTACCTCGCGCAGCGGCCGAGCCGCGGCCTCATCCGGCTGTTCGGCGAGGATATCGTCACCATGCCGCGCGGGCGGCTGCCGGGCTTCCGGCGGCGGATCGGCGTGGTCTTCCAGGATTTCCGGCTGGTCCCGCATCTGTCGGCCTTCGACAATGTCGCCCTGCCGCTGCGCGTGGCCGGGGTCGAGGAGAAGGACCTCGCAGGCGCCGGTGCAAGGAGATGCTCGCCTGGGTCGGCCTCGGCCACCGCGCGACCGCGCGGCCGGCGACGCTCTCGGGCGGCGAGCAGCAGCGCGTCGCCATCGCCCGCGCGGTGATCGCCCGGCCCGAGATCCTCGTCGCCGACGAGCCGACCGGCAACGTCGATCCCGAAATGGCGAAGCGCCTCCTCCACCTGTTCGATTCCCTGAACAGGCTCGGCACGACGGTGCGTCGTCGCGACCCATGACCTCCACCTCATCTCCAGCATCGGCCGGGCGCGAGATGCTGCGGCTCGACCGGGGCGAGCTGCTCGATCCGACCGGCGCGCTTGCGCAACCCGCCGCGCCGGCCGGACGCATGAAGGCCGGCATGCTCAGGATCGGCGCCGCCGATCGGCGCGCTGCTCCCGGAGGGGCGGCTGGCGGGGCCGATGCCGTGGGTGATCGCGATCATGATGTTCCTGACCGTGCTCGCCGCCGCCGCCGGGCTCGGCCTCGGCAGCGCCGCTGCCAACCTCAACGATGCCGTCGGGGATCGCATCACCGTGCAGATCATGGATCGCCAATCCCGATGTGCGCGAAGCCGACGCCGGCCGCGCCGTTGACATCCTCCGCCACATTCCCGGTGTGCGGACGGTGCGCCGTCTCACGCCCGCCGAGATCAACCGCCTGCTCGAGCCGTGGCTCGGCGCCGGCGGCGAGCGATTCCGACCTGCCGATCCCGGCAATGATCGACGCCGATCTCGGCCCCGGCGGCGGCGCGCGCGTCGGCGAGGTGCGCGTTGCGCTCTCCCAGGCCGTCCCGGCCGCGCGGCTCGACCGTAACGGCGACTGGCTGGGCCCGCTCGGCCGGCTGATCTCGTCGCTCAAATGGCTGGCGGCCGCCCTGGTGCTGATGATGATCGCCGCCACCTCGGCGACCGTCGTGCTCGCCGCCCGCGCCGCGCTCGATACCCACCGCGGCACGATCGAGGTGCTCCATCTGATGGGCGCCACCGATGTCCAGGTGGCGCGGCTCTTCCAGCGCCGGATCGCGCTCGATGCACTGTTCGGCGGCGGCATCGGCCTCGTCGCCGCGGCCCTGGTGCTGCTGCTCATCGGGAACCGGGTCGCTGCTCTGGGTTCCGACCTGATCGGCTCGGCCAACCTTCAGCCCGGCGCCTGGCTGCTCCTCGTCGCCTTGCCGATTCTGGGCGTCCTGCTGGCGATGCTGGTTGCGCGCTGGACGATCCTTCGCGCATTGGGGCGGATGTTGTGATCACGCGTATCCTCGCCGCCCTGCTTCTCCTCTACCTGCTCGGCTACGCCTTGTTCGCGGGGCTGTTGCCGCGGCCGGCGGATGACCGGCAGACCGACGCGATCGTCGTCCTCACCGGCGGCGCCAACCGCATGGAGCGGGGGCTTGACCTGCTCGGGCGCCACAAGGCGCAAGCGCATGCTGGTCTCCGGCGTCGACCGCGCGGTGCATACCGCCGACCTCGCCAACCATTATCCGGGCAGCGCGCCGCTCTTCAAATGCTGCATCGATCTCGGCCACGAGGCCGTCGACACGCGCTCCAACGCGGAGGAGGTGGCGCAATGGCTGAAGGCGCGGCACCTCAGGAGCGTCCGCCTCGTCACCACCGATTGGCACATGCCGCGCGCCCGCTTCGAGCTGTCGCGTCAGCTCGGCGGTTCGGTGCCAATCCTCGAGGATGCGGTGCAGAGCAACCCGAGCGTCGAGCAGCTCTTTATGGAATATAACAAATATCTGCTGCGTCGGGCGGCGGTGATCGTCGGGATCTGATGACGGCGCTGCGTTCGTTGCTGTTCCTGCTGGTCTTCTACGGCGGGACGATCCTCTTCGTGGCGGCGGCTTTGGTTACCCTGCCGTTCGGCCGTCGCGCGTTGCGTGACATCGCCAATCGCTGGGCGCACTTCCACAGCGCCTGCGCGCGCTCCATCCTCGGCATCCGCGCGCGCGTGGAGGGGAGGTTCCCGCAAGGAGGCGTACTGATCGCCGCCAAGCACGAGGCGATGTTCGAGACGATGGAAATGCCGGTACTCTTCCGCAATCCGGCGGTGGTGATGAAGCGCGAGCTCGCGCGGATTCCGATCTGGGGCTGGCTGGCGCAGCGTTACGGCATGATCCCGATAGACCGCGACGGCGGTGCCGCGGCGCTCCGCCGCATGCTGAAAGCAGCCAGCGCGGCGACGGCGGAAGGGCGGGCGATCGTCATCTTCCCCGAAGGGACGCGCGTGCCGCGTGGCGAAGCGCCGCCGCTTCAGCCCGGCTTTGCCGGCCTCTATCGCGCGCTCCATCTGCCAATCGTCCCTTTGGCGCTCGACAGCGGCCGCTTCTGGACGCGGCGCCTGCTCGGCAAGAGGCCGGGCATCGTCACCTTCCGTTTCGGCGAGCCGATCCCGCCCGGCCTGCCGCGCAAGGAAGCGGAGGCGCGGGTCCACGCTGCGATCAACGTGCTTCAGCCCTGATCGGCGAGCCAATGGATGATGGTGCCGTGCGGATGGCAGGCGGCGAGCAGCCGGTCCTCGCCGCCGGGCCAGACACGCAGGCGCAGGGTGAAGCGCTCCCCTTCCGCCTCGCAGCGGAGCCAGGCGAGCGGCGCCTGGGCGGCTGCCGCCGCGCCGCTCTCTTCGAGCTGGCGTACGATCCGATCCTGCGTCTCCGGCGGGAAATAGACGAAAGCGACCGTGTGGAAGACGGTGCGGGTGACGCCCGCACGGGCCGATTCCGCCAGCCGCGCCTCCAGCCAGTCGGCGGCATCGCCCTCGTCGACGCGCGGCGGATCGGCGGCGGCGATGGCCAGCGCCGCCTGCAGCCGGGCGAGGCGCGCCAGCTGGTCCGGCCAGACATAAGCAAGCAACCGCTCGGAATCGCGCCCCGGATCGAGCGGATTGAGATCGACGCCGCGACGGCCGGCGATCTGCACATTCGCTTCGGGCGGCGGCGGACCCCGCCAATCCGGCTTCAGCCGCACGGGTGACCCCGCATCGCCGAAGTGGCGGCCGCCCAGATCATAGGTATAGGAATCCGGGAGCAGGTTGAGGCCCGCACTGGCACCAAGCTCGAGCAGTTCGATCGGCTGTGGAAATTCACGCGCGAGCGTCAGGAATCCGCCCATCAATATTGCGGACCGGCCGACCTCGTTGGTCTGCGGCGGCCCATCGAGCCAGGGAAGCATGGCAGGATCCGCCAGCACCGGCCGCAGCGCCTCCCACAGCGTCTCCGGGTCGGGCATCGGCTGCGGCGGATAGAGCGCCGCGAGCGCAGGCGCGTCTTCACCGCGCACCAGCGCATGCAGGCCGCCGCAGACCCGCAGCGGCAGGGCATCCTTGATCGGATCGGCGCCTGCGGGCCAGCCGAGCATGCGGCGACCCAATTCGGTGGAGTGGTCAAGCCGTTCGCCGATCAGCTTGCACAGCAGCCCGGTGAAGGGCGAACCGGACTTGTCGCACCACCCTTGCTGGGTGGCGAAGGCGGCGCGGACCGCCGCTTCCCGCTCAAGCGCGGAGGCGGGCACCGGCCTTGGCGGCGGCTGCGACAATGCGGTCGGAGATCGCCTTCAGCTCCTCGTCGGTGAAGCTTTTCTCGCATGGCTGGAGCGTCACCTCGATCGCGAGCGACTTCTCGCCCGTCGGCGACACCTTCGCCGGTGAAGACGTCGAACAGCTGCACGTCGACGATCGCCTGCTTGTCGGCGCCGCGGACGGCGCGGAGCAGGGCGTCGGCTGGCGTATCGGCCGGCACGAGGAAGGCGAAATCGCGCGTCACCGCCTGCAGCGCCGGCGGCGCGATAGGCTTCGCGCATGTGACCCGAGGCACGCTTCGCCGGCACCGCATCGAGGAAAATCTCGGCGGCCACGACCGGCCCGTCGAGGTCGAATGCCTTGAGCGTCGCCGGATGCAGTTCGCCGAACTCGGCGAGCGCATTCTTCGGTCCGAGGCAGAGCCGTCCCGAGCGGCCGGGATGGTAGACGCCCGAGGCGCCGCCGAGCGTCTGCAGATTCTCGACCGCGCGCCGGCGGCGGCGAGGATCGCGAGCGCCTCGGCCTTGGCGTCAAAGGCGGCGAAGCCCTGCGCCTTGCCGCTGCGCCAATCGCGGGCGCTGCGGTCGCCCGCCAGCACCAGGCCGAGCGTCGGCCGCTCGCCGTCGGCGAGATAGCGGCGGCCGATCTCGAACAGCCGCACGCTCTCCGCGCCGCGATCGAGATTGCGGCGGGCGGCGGCGAGCAGGCCCGGGAGCAAGCGAGGGCCGCATCGCCTTCATGTCCTCGCTGATCGGATTTTCGAGGATCCAGGCGCCGCCGCCGAACGGCGCGGCTTCGGCTTCGGCAGATGAAGCTCCAGGTCACCGCCTCGTTGAGGCCGCGCGCGGCGGCGGTGCGGCGGACCTTGCGCTCGACCTTCTGCTCGGGGGTGGCGGTCGGCCGGGCGACGCCGGGCGTGCGCGGCAGCGGCACCGCCGGCGACCTTGTCGATAGCCGTCGATGCGGACGACCTCCTCGACGATGTCGGCCGCGCCGTCGACGTCGCGGCGCCATGATCGGCACCGTCGACGCGCCAGTGTCGCCGTCCTCGACGCCGAAGCCGAGCCGCTCGAGGATCGCCTGCTGTCGGTCGGGCGGATGTCGACGCCGCCCAGCTCCCGCGCGCGCTCCGGGTCGATAGTCGACCGTGCTTGTCGCGATCCGGCGGCGCGCCGGCGCGGACGATCTCCGATGGCCTCGCCGCCGCAGAGCTCGAGCACCAGCTGCGTCGCCAGCGCCAGGCCCGTGTCGAGGAACGCCGGATCGACGCCGCGCTCGAAGCGGCTGCGCGCGTCGCTGGTCAGGGCGAGCTTCTGGCCCGTCAGCGCGATCGCGGTCGGGATCGAAATAGGCGCATTCGATCAGGACGTCGGTCGTCGCTTCGGTGACGCCCGAATGCTCGCCGCCCATGATGCCGCCGATGTCGTGGACGCGCGGCATCGTCGGCGATCACCGTCATCGTCGGATCGAGCGCAGTAGGTCCTTGCCGTTCAGCGCCAGCACCTCCTCGCCGTCGCTGCGCGCGGCGGGCGACCAGCGCGCCCGTCAGCTTGGCGACGATCATAGACATGGAGCGGCCGGCCGTAGATCGAGCATGACGAAGTTGGTGATGTCGACCAGCGCGCTAGATCGGCCGCTGGCCGACCGCCTTCAGCCTGCGCTGCATCCAGTCGGGCGACGCGCCGTTGGGACGCCGCGGACGGCCCGGCCGTAGAAAGCGGGGCAGCCCTCCGGATCGTCGGTGCGGATCTCGATCGGACCAGGCGAACGGCGCCGGCGATCTGCGCGGACCGTCGAGCGGCTTCAGCGTGCCCAGTCCCGCCGCGGCGAGATCGCGGGCGATGCCGCGCACGCCCATGCAATCCTGCCGGTTGGGGGTGATCGCGACGTCGAACACCGGATCGTCGAGCCCGGCATAGTCGGCGTAGGCGGTGCCGACCGGCGCATCCGTCGGGCAGCTCGATGATGCCGTCATGCTCGTCGCCAAGCTCCAGCTCGCGCGATCGAGCACATCATGCCGCGGCTCTCGACGCCGCGGATCGCGGCGACCTTCAGCGTCATGTCGCTGCCCGGCACGTACGCGCCCGGCGCGCCGAACACGCCGACCATGCCCGGCGCGCGCATTGGGCGCGCCGCAGACGACCTGCAGCGGCTCGCCGTCGCCGGCGTCGACGGTCAGCACCTGGAGCTTGTCCGCCTGCGGATGCGCGCTCGGCCGTCAGCACCTTGGCGATCGTGAAGGGCGCCAGCTTCTCGGCCGGATTCGTCGACGCCCTCGACCTCCAGGCCGATGCGCGGTCAGCGTCGTCGGCCATCTCCGCCGCAGCGGCGTCGGTCTCGAGATGCTCCTTCAGCCAGGAGAGCGTGAACTTCATGCGCCCACTCCTCCGCAGCGTCGGCACGTCGAGCGCGCGAGAAGCCGTAATGCTTCAGCCAGCGCAGATCGCCGTCGAAGAAGGCGCGCAGATCGTCCATGCCGTATTTCAGCATCGCCAGCCGGTCGATGCCGCAGCCGAAGGCGAAGCCCTGCCATTCGTCGGGATCGAGCCCGCAGGCGGCGATCACGCTTGCGGATGGACCATGCCGGAGCCGAGCACCTCCATCCAGCCCTCCGCTAGCCGCCGATCACGCGGCGGCCCTTCTCGATCGTGTAGCCGACGTCGACCTCCGCCGACGGCTCGGTGAAGGGGAAGTAGCTCGGGCGCAGGCGCAGCACGATGTCGTCGCGCTCGAAGAAGGCCTTGAGGAAGGTCTCCAGCGTCCATTTCAGATGGCCGAGGTGGATGCCGCTTGTCGATCACCAGCCCCTCGACCTGGTGGAACATCGGCGTGTGGGTGGCGTCGCTGTCGGAGCGATAGGTGCGGCCCGGCGCGATGATGCGGATCGGCGGCTGCTGTGACTGCATCGTGCGGATCTGCACCGGCGAGGTGTGGGTGCGCAGCAGCATCCGTCCGCTCGCCGCGCGAAGCCCGGATGGCGCCGCATCGCTGCGTCGCGGGAAAGTAGAATGTTCCTGCATCGCCCGCGCCGGATGGCTCTCGGGGATGTTGAGCGCGGTGAAATTGTGCCAATCGTCCTCGATCTCGGGCCCGGTCGCGACGGCGAAGCCGAGATCGGCGAAAATCTCGGCAAGCTCGTCCATCACCTGGCTGACCGGGTGGACGCTGCCCTGGCGGCCCCGGCTCGACCGGCAGCGTCATGTCGAGCGTCTCGGTGGCGAGCCGCGCGGTCGAGCTCGGCCGCCTCCAGCGCCGCCTTGCGCGCGGCGAGCGCCTCCGTGACAGCCTCGCGCAGGCCGTGGATGCGCGGCCCCTCGCTCTGCCGCTCGTCCGGCGTCATGCCGCCAAGCGTCTTGAGCAGGGCCGTCACCGCGCCCTGCTTGCCGAGCGCCGCCACCCGCTCCGCCTCCAGCGCGGGGAGGTCAGGCGCCGCGGCGATGCGGGCGAGCAGATCGTCTTTCATCTGTTCAAGGTCGGCCATCGGCTTGGGCTCTTAATGGAGTTTCACGCGGGAAAGGAAGCCAAACAAAAAGGCGCGGAAGGTTGCCCCTTCCGCGCCTCCATGTCGCTTGGATCGTCTGCTCAGGCCGGAAGCGCGTTGCGCGCCTGGGCGACGATGCCCCTAAACGCGTCGCCCTCGTGCATGGCGATGTCGGCCAGGACCTTGCGGTCGAGATCGACGCCGGCCAGCTTCAGCCCGTGCATGAACTGGCCGTAGGTGAGGCCCTCGGCCCGCACCGCGGCGTTGATGCGCTGGATCCACAGGGCGCGGAAGCTCCGCTTCTTCACCTTGCGGTCGCGATAGGCGTACTGGCCGGCCTTCTCGACGGCCTGCTTGGCGATGCGGATCGTGTTCTTGCGGCGGCCGTAATAGCCCTTCGCCTGCTCCAGGATCCTCTTGTGGCTGGGCGCGGGTGGTGGTCCCGCGCTTGACGCGTGCCATGTGCGGTTCCTCCTTACTTCAGACCGTAGGGCGCCCAGGCCTTCACCCGCGCCGTGTCGGCGTCGGCGAGCACTTCGGTCCCGCGATTCTGGCGGATATATTTGGCATTGTGGCTGATCAGCCGGTGGCGCTTGCCGGCGACCCCGTGCTTGATCTTGCCGGTGGCGGTGAGCTTGAAGCGTTTCTTGACGCCGCTCTTCGTCTTCAGCTTGGGCATTTTCGTCTCCTTGTTGCGCCTGCGCGCGACGTTTGAGAACGGCCACGGCAGCCCTGTTGGCCGGGCCGTTCGATTCTTCCGAAGGTGGAAGGAAGCGGCGCCTATAGAGGCGGGGGGCGCGAAAGGCAACATTGCCGAATGCCGGGCGCGGCGCCGTCTTCCTTCTCCCCTTGTGGGAGAAGGTGGCCTGCAGGGCCGGATGAGGGGTGCGCGGCTGCGGCGCGCGCCGGCTTGCAGCCGGCACCCCCACCCCAGCCCTTCCCCACAAGGGGGAGGGGTTAAAAGAGGCGCTCTTCCAGCTTCCGCCCTGCTCCGCTTTGCCCTATGCGGCGACTCATTCCCCGGGGGGCCGCTGCTGCGGCTGAGAGTCGGCAAGACGCCGAGACCCGTCGAACCTGATCCGGCTGACACCGGCGTAGGGAGGGCGCGAGCGCCAGCCGGCCCCTCTCCGCCCGCACAGGAGAGATTTGAACATGGCCGCCGATATCCCCGCCCGCACCGAGCTCGCCGTCACCACCGGCCCGATCCGCGGCTCGCCGCAAGATCCATGTCGGCCCGCTCGCGCGTCGCGATGCGCGAGATCGATCTCGAGCCCTCGTCGCGGCGAGCCGCCGCTGCGCGTCTACGACACGCTCGGGCCCGTACACCGACCCCGACGCCCGCATCGACATCATGGCCGGCCTGCCGGAGCTGCGCCGCGACTGGATCCGCGGCCGCGGCGACGTCGAGGAGGTCGGCGCAGCGCGAGATCCGGCCCGAGGACAACGGCCAGCTCGGCCCCGACCGCTCGGGCGGCGTCCGCCGCTTCCCCAACGTCCGCAAGCAGCGTGCTGCGCGCCAAGCCCGGCGCGAACGTCAGCCAGATGCACTATGCCCGGCGCGGCATCATCACGCCCGAGATGGAATATGTCGCCGATCCGCGAGAATCTCGGCCGCGAATGCCGCGCTCGAGCACATGCCGCGACGGCGAGGATTTCGGCGCCGCCATCCCCGATTACGTCACCCCCGAATTCGTCCGCGACGAGGTCGCCCGCGGCCGCGCGATCATCCCCTCCAACATCAACCACCCCGAGAGCGAGCCGATGGCGATCGGCCGCAACTTCCTGGTCAAGATCAACGCCAATATCGGCAACAGCGCCGTCGCCTCCGACGTCGCCGCCGAGGTCGACAAGATGGTCTGGTCGATCCGCTGGGGCGCCGACACGGTGATGGACCTCTCGACCGGCCGCAACATCCACGACACGCGCGAATGGATCGTCCGCAACTCGCCCGTGCCGATCGGCACCGTGCCGATCTACCAGGCGCTGGAGAAGGTCGGCGGCGTCGCCGAGGACCTGACCTGGGAAATCTTCCGCGACACGCTGATCGAGCAGGCCGAGCAGGGCGTCGACTATTTCACCATCCACGCCGGCGTCCGCCTGCCCTACATCCCGCTGACCGCCAAGCGCGTCACCGGCATCGTCAGCCGCGGCGGCTCGATCATGGCGAAATGGTGCCTCGCCCACCACAAGGAGAGCTTCCTCTACGAGCGCTTCGACGAGATCTGCGAGATCATGAAGGCGTATGACATCGCCTTTCGCCTCGGCGACGGCCTGCGCCCCGGCTCGATCGCCGACGCCAATGACGAGGCGCAGTTCGCCGAGCTCGACACGCTGGGCGAGCTGACCCAGAGCGCCTGGGAGCACGACGTCCAGGTGATGATCGAGGGCCCCGGCCACGTGCCGATGCACAAGATCAAGGAGAACATGGACAAGCAGCTCGAGGCGTGCGGCGAGGCGCCCTTCTATACGCTGGGGCCGCTCACCACCGACATCGCGCCGGGCTACGACCACATCACCAGCGCGCATCGGCGCGGCGATGATCGGCTGGTTCGGCACGGCGATGCTCTGCTACGTCACGCCCAAGGAGCATCTCGGCCTGCCCGACCGCGACGACGTCAAGGTCGGCGTGGTCACCTACAAGCTCGCCGCCCACGCCGCCGATCTCGCCAAGGGCCACCCGGCGGCGCAAGCTGCGCGACGACGCGCTGAGCCGCGCGCGCTTCGAGTTCCGCTGGCGCGACCAGTTCAACCTGTCGCTCGATCCCGACACCGCCGAGCAATACCACGACCAGACCCTGCCGGCGGAAGGCGCCAAGACCGCGCATTTCTGCTCGATGTGCGGGCCGAAATTCTGCTCGATGAAGATCACGCAGGAGGTGCGGGACTTCGCGGCGAAGCAGAATGCGGGCGCCGAGACGTTCCTCGCGGCCGAAGGCATGGCTCTTATGTCCGAACGTTTCAAAAGGAGCGGAGGAGAGGTAGTAACGTCCGCGCTGAACAAGCGGATAGCTGATCGATGCGATTGCAACAGCGGAGATCGGCGGAGCCGAACCGAATGAGTGTTAAACCAAGTTAGGCATTGGCTTCTGACATGTTCCCTGACGGCTTTAGTTTGTTGAAAGCAGACCTCGGCCCGGAATCCTATCACCTCCAGTTCGATTTAATTGCTTCCGAGGTTCGATGGCGAGCGGTAAATGTTCGACGCTTAATCTCCGGGTTGATTTCGGGTGATCGAGGCCGCCTATTGCAGGCGGCGTATTTCGCTCTTGACGGAGGGATAGTCGTATCGCTCGATGAATTCGAAGCTGCGCCCAGCTATTTCAAGAGATCCCGACGTTCTCTGCGCCTTGGCACAAAAGTACACCTTCGCGGAGGACGGTACACTATTTCAGCAAATCCGACCTTTGAATTAAGGACAAAACTGAAGACGTATCGAGAGGATTTGCATGAAGGGCTACAGCAGGGTACTCCAGAGGAGACGCGCCATATACTTTTTCAACTAGCCATCGCAGACTACATAAAGAACGCTGCGGTAACAGTATTAAACAGCTTCTTGCAAGACGAGAAGATCGGGAAGTACAGGTATGGCAACCTAAGATATCAGACTCTGCGCCGCGCTGGCCTGAGATACGCAAGAGATGCGGTAACCTTGTTCTACGGGATGCTTATACACGCAAAGGATCCTGTACGAAGCGGCTTTACGTCACTCATTGCAAATCAAAAGGATTTTGATAAGCTACTCGACGCGATAATTGACAGATACCAAGAAGGCGTGTTCTCTTCGCGGCACATTACTAGAGCGGAGGCTACGCACCCACTTGTCATTGCTGCCGCCGTCACGCAATTCGTTCACTTTGGCTCGCGAGATATTGATGTCATCGTTGGCATGCCCTCGGGCGCTACCGAGTTGGCACTTGCCCATGCGTTTGGACAGAAGCAGTTAAATACGAACTCTTGCGCATTGCGATTGTTGCCCATCTCTTTCCATTCCTCGAAGAAGGAATACGATCAGGCGGCCAAGCAAAACGACAATTTGTCGCTGTGGATCTCTCATAACAGAGAAGCAATTTCAGGTAAGAAAGTCGTTATTGTGGACTATAACTCAGATCAACAGGAACATCCCTCGATGAGGTTTTCAAGGTAGTTTCGAAGTGTGACCCGCGTAGCATAGAGTTTGCCGTCGCAGAGGCGGACTTATGTAGAAGTATGCTAGACATGGAAAATCCTTGCCGGCCGAAGGTCGCCAATCGTCTCTTATACGAACATTCCGTGAATATTCTCCCGGTATCACGTTCAATAAGACCAAAGACTGACCTGCGGGAAGTATTCGAACATAGGAAGATGGAAGATCTGCACCTTAAGAGACGTTATCTAGACAACCCTTCGAGCTTTTCAAGAAAGCTAATCGGCCGCGTCTACATAGACCTTCTGAGGACACCAACTGAAGAGGTGTTATTCCGACTTCCGCCTGAACAGGTCGTCCGTAAATTTCAGCTCACTCCCCTTTAACTTTGCGCCGGTCAACGTAAGCTACCAGGGAGAGCGATTTAATTCTGTCGCAGACATGGCTATCAGGCCATGAAGTTTCGTTCGGGTGTGTGGGATCAGGTGACGGATCGGGGACATAAAGCTAATTAATCGCAAACTTTCGGAAGACCAGATTGTTAGTAAGGAAGATGTTCCAAGCCTTTTTAGCGGTGGGATGTTATCAGCACGCGCTTCCAAAGGTGTCGCTAATTATTTCAGGCGAAGAGGATTCGTGCGGGATGACTGGGATGAGATAAAAGTCGGTATCATGATCGACTTACTGATTCAGAATTTTCGATGAGTTCTTTTACTGTGAATCTAGGCAAAACCGGAGAAAAGTACCTGATTGAGGGTAACACGTGGGGAGATACGTTCTGGGGGGAATGCGGCGGCCGGGGGAGAAACTTTCTTGGTCGGGCTTTGATGCAGATACGGTATCATAAAATTGACGTATTGAAGCGGAAGTTGGACCTTATTCAGGACAGACTGCTTTGACACAAATGGCTGGACTGCTGTGATGCGTGCGTAATCGCTCTATAGGACCATCGATCAGGCCGTATTCCTCTGAGTAGCATGCCTCAATCTCTCACCCACATCGCCTTCATCGCCCACGAATCTCACGAGGCGGTCGGCTGGTTCACCGATAAGCTCGGCTTCGCCTCGTCGCGGACGAGTACCAGCCCGAGGAGGACAAGCGTTGGGTGTTCGATGTTCTGGGGCGCGGATGACAACGCTACCCACCAATCCTCTCGCCCGCCCCTTCTCGCCGGAGCAGGAAGCCTTCGTCGGCAATCAGGCGGGTGAGCGCGTCTTCCTGTTCCTCAAGACCATGATTTCGACCGCGACTATTAGACTGTCACCAAACCGGGCCGCGCCCTCTCGGACGCGGCCCGTTCCTTATCAGCAGCCGCAATTCTTGCAGGTGCAGGGATTGCAGCGGCAGCCGCCGGTCTTGCAGGTGCAGGCGGGCTTGGCTTTCCCGGTGAAAGCGCGGTCATTTGATCGCGCTGCCGTAACGAGCTAACCTGCTTCCGCTCTCCACCGGCAAAGAGGGGGACCACCATGTCTTCGCACAAGTTGCTCCAGATCGCGCTCGTCCTGTTCGGCGCCATTTTCTGCCTTGTCTATCCGCTCGCGATATTCTGGCCGTCGGGCTGGGCGTGGCACGAAGGTCCGCCCGCCGCGTCGCAATATTTCATGATGATCGTCGGCGTCTATGCGACGCTCGGCATCTTCCTCATCCTCGCGGCGCGCGACCCGCACGCCAACCGCTCGCTGATCCTGTTCACCATCTGGTCGAGCCTGGTCCATGCCGCGATCATGGCGGTGCAGTCGCTCGGCAATCCGATGCATCAGGGCCATTTGGTCGGCGACGTGCCGGCGCTCGTGCTGGTGGCGGCGGTGCTCGGCGGCCTCTATTATTCGGACCGCGGGCACGGGAACGCGATTCCGGCCTGATCCGGAAATCGCCGCGCTCGCCCCGGTCCGCGCGTCCAGCCGCAGCTCGCCTTCGTCGCCGCCGTTCCAGTCATGGAGCCGCTCGGCGCTCACCTTGATGAGCACGAGGCCGGGCGTGTCGATGCCCTGCTCGACCAGCGGTCGAGGCCGCTCGTCCAATGTCCTTGAACGCGCCCTTGTCGCGGATCAGCTCGGCGCGGCCCTCGATGGTGAGGAAGAAGGGGCGCACGCCGAGAGCGCCCGCCTTACCCTGGAAGCCGAGGCCGACGCCCGCATCGCCGAGCTCCAATCCTCCCGCGCCGCCCTCGAACGCCTCCGCGCCACCTGCGCGTCCGGGAGCAAGGGGCCATGCCCGATCCTGGAGGCGTTCGACGGCGTGGACAGTCCCGGTGCCCGATCAGAAGTGGCGCGGCCGGTGCATTCGCGCTGACGGACAGCCCCTCCGAACCGGACGGAATTCAAGCAGCCCAATTCGGTTCTTTCGGTTCTTGCATCGGGTCCGAATTTGCCAAATACCTTCACGATGAGGGCAATAGTCCAGCATCGGATCGTGCAACATCCATAGAGCGACAGGCGATCCAGCGACCATTGGGAGGGGCTCATGGCTACGACCGGCAAAGATGCCGCCAACCCGATCCAGCATATTTTCGTGCTGATGCTGGAGAACAGATCGTTCGATCACATGTTCGCCCTGTCCAATATTCCCGGCATCCACGCGGCGACATCGGCGAACCTCAACAATTTCAAGGGCGTGGACTATCATTTCGGGCCCGGCGCGCCCGAAGCCCTGCCCAACGATCCGCTCCACGGCTTTTGCGACGTGCTGATGCAGCTGTGCGGCGGCGGTGCCGATTGCAGCAACACCAGCCCCTATCCCGCGCGGAGCAATTCCGGCTTCGTCGAAAATTACGCGACGACCACAATCAGATCGGGACTGTTCGGAAAGAAACCCTTGCCCCAGTCCGCCTGGGGCGACGTGATGCTTGGCGTCGACACGCCGGTCCAGACTCCGGCGATCTACACGCTGGCGACGGAGTTCGCGCTTTGCGACGGCTATTATTCCTCGCTGCCGGGGCCGACCTGGCCGAACCGCTTCTTCGTGCACGGCGCCTCGTCGGACGGCATGGCCGACGCGCCGAGCATCGGCGACATCCTGAAGTGGGAGACGTTCGACGGCTTCGTCTATCCGCACGGATCGATCTACGACCGGCTCGGAGCCGGCAATTACCGGTTGTACCAGGACAAGATGGGACCGATTTCCGGCCAGATCCCGCAGGTCGCCGCGATCAAGGGGATCAGCTATTTCGATGTCCGCAGCCTGGACGATTTCGCCGGCGATCTCGCGAACGGCTATGACGCCCGCTACACCTTCATCGAGCCCGCTTATGGCGACATCGTCTCCGACAGCTATCGTCCCGGCTCGTCGCAGCATCCGATGGACGGGCTGGCGCCGGGCGACCGCCTGATCGCGCGCGTCTACAACGCCATCCGCAACTCGCCCGTGTGGGAGAACAGCCTGATAATCGTCACCTATGACGAGCATGGCGGCTTCTACGATTCCGGCGTTCCGCCCCAGCCCGCGCCGCCACCCAACGACGGCAGCGGCGCGCAGCAGAATTCGCACAATTTCGACTTCTCGGTTTACGGCGTGCGGGTTCCGGCCCTCGTCGTTTCGCCGTGGATCGCGAAAGGCGTCGTCGATCACGGGCTCTACGATCATGGCTCGGTGCTTGCGACGGTGGAACGGCTCTACGGGCTGGCGCCGCTGACCGACCGCGACGCCGGGGCGCAGGATCTGCGGAGCTTGCTGACCGGCAATCTGCGCAGCGATTGCCCGCTGGAATTGCCGGAAGTGCCCCCCTCCGCCGCTCTGTTCGACGCCGCCGAGCCGGCGGGCGCCCCGGACGACGAACCGATCGAGGAAAGCGACAACCTTCACGCCTTCCTCTACGTGGTCCGCAAGGCCGACCGGAACGTCATCGGCGACCGCGCGGCGCTGACGCAATTCCAGCCGGTGCGGACGCGCGGCCAGGCGCGGCGCTATCTCGAAGAGGTCATGCCCCGCCTCGAAGCCGCGCGCGAGGCCGGGGTCCGGGCTTGATGAGGCGCGGAGAGACATTCTCCAACGCCGGCTGAACGGTCACCTACTGCGCCCGCGTCACCCGGATGATCTTCACCGGCGCCGCGATAGTCTCGCTCGGCTTGCCTTTGTACGGCACTGTCGGCGCGGCGAGGATCTTGCGGACGACGTCCATTCCCTCGACCACCTGGCCGAAGGCGGCATAGCCCTGGTCCTCGGGCTTGCTGCCATGGGCATCGAGGCCCGGCTGGACGCCGATGTCGATGGTGAAATCGCCCATCGCGGTGTCGGGGGTCGCGTGCGCCATCGAGATGGTGCCGTCGATATGCTTGAGGCCGGTCCGGCTGGTCGGCTCGAGCTTGATCGCCGGCAGCATCAGGCGGATGTTGTGCGCGATGCCGCCCTGGATGAAGCCCTGGTCCGGCGCCCAGGCATTGCGCGCGGTGCGGTAGAAGCTGGTGCCGTCGAAGCGGTGATCGTCGACATAGCGGACGAAATTGGTGGTCGTGATCGGCGCGTGCTTGTGGTCGAGCGCGAGCACGATCGTTCCGTCCGAGGTCTCCATGCGCACGCGGACGATATCCGGCAGATGCTTCGGCACCGGCGGATCGAAGGAATGGGTGGGGATGCCGATCGGGCTGGTGTCGGCGCTTGCATTGGCGGCTGCGCTGTTCGCGGCGGCATTGCCCGGGGCAGACGAACTCTGACCGCAGGCGGCGAGGGCGAAGGCGAGCAGGGCGACGCAGGGGGGCCGAATCATCTCCGCAGCTTAGAACGATAGGGGCGGATGACGCCAATGTTGGCGGGGAGCATCTTGGGACGATGGCGTGTCGCGCGCTATGGAGCGTTCGTGACGAGCCATCCCGACATTCCCCTCTTCTCCTACGGCACCTTGCAGCTGCCGGAGGTGCAGCGCGCCACTTATGGGCGGCTGCTTGACGGGAAGCCGGACGTGCTGATCGGCTATCGGCTGGAGCCGCTCATCATCTCCTCGCCCGAAATCGTGGAGATTAGCGGACTCGAAGTGCACACGATCGCGCGGCGCACAGGCGATCCGGCCGACCGCATCCCCGGCGTGGTCTTCCTCCTCACCCAGGCCGAGCTGGATGCGACGGATGAATATGAAGTCGACGCCTATGCAAGGGTCGAGGCGGCGCTCGCCTCCGGCGACCGCGCCTTCGTTTACGTCGGACCGGATCCTTAGCCGCTGACCAGACGCCAGGCGGATTGCCTTCTCCCCTTGTGGGAGAAGGTGGCTCGAAGGGCCGGATGAGGGGTGCGCGGCTTCGCCGCGCGCCGGACTTCGTCCGGCACCCCCACCCCTTCCCCTCCCCACCAGGGGGACGGGGCCATTCAACCGGAATTTGAGTTCAGTCGAACAGGCTTGAGACGGAGCTTTCGTCGGCGATCCGCTTGATCGCCTCGCCGAGCAGGGGCGCGATGGTGAGGAGGCGGATCTTGGAGGTGGCGGCGGCGGCCTCGCTCTGCTCGATCGAATCGGTGATCACCAATTCCTCGAGCGCCGATTTGTCGACGCGGGCGACGGCGCCGCCCGACAGCACGCCGTGGGTGCAATAAGCGACGACGCCCTCCGCCCCCGCCTCCTTCAGCGCGGCGCGCCGCGTTGCAGAGCGTGCCGGCGGAATCGACGATATCGTCGATGAGGATGCAGAAGCGGCCGCCGACGTCGCCGATGATGTTCATCACCTCGGATTCGCCCGGTTTCTCGCGGCGCTTGTCGACGATGGCGAGCGGGGCGTTGTCGAGCCTTTTGGCGAGCGCGCGGGCGCGCACGACGCCGCCGACGTCGGGCGAGACGACGGTGATCGGCCGGCCGGCGAAGCGCGCCTTGATGTCCTCCGACATGACCGGCGCGGCGTAGAGATTGTCGGTCGGGATATCGAAGAAGCCCTGGATCTGGCCGGCGTGGAGATCGACCGAGAGGACGCGGTTGGCGCCGGCGACGGTGATCAGATTGGCGACCAATTTGGCCGAGATCGGCGTGCGCGGACCCGGCTTCCGGTCCTGCCGCGCATAGCCGAAATAAGGGACGCACCGCGGTGATCCGTTTCGCCGACGCGCGTCGCAGCGCATCGATGCAGATCAGCAGCTCCATCAGATTGTCGTTGGCGGGATAGGAGGTGGACTGGACGCACGAACACGTCCTCGCCGCGGACATTCTCGTTGATCTCGACGAACACCTCCTCGTCGGCGAAGCGGCGGACGCTGGTGTCGGTGACCGGCATTTCGAGATAGGCCGCGATGTCGCGGACCAGAGGCAGGTTCGAATTGCCCGCCATCAGCTTCATCTCGAAATCCTCCGCCATTGCCGCCTGCGGCGGGACTCATAAGGGCGGAGGCTTCGAAGGCAAGGGCGTTGCCCGGTCGGGCGCCGCCTGCTAGAGCGGCCGCATGAATGTCGTCACCCGCTTCGCGCCCGCGCCGACCGGTCGGCTGCATGTCGGCAATATCCGCACGGCCGTGCACAATTGGCTGTGGGCGCGGAAGAATGGCGGGCGCTTCCTTCTGCGGCTCGACGATACGGATCGGGAGCGGTCGCGCGAGGAATTCGTCGGAAGGGATTCGCGAGGATCTCGCCTGGCTCGGCCTGGTGCCGGACGAGGAGCATCGCCAGTCGGCCCGCTTCGATCGCTACGATGCGGCGCTGGAGCGGCTGAAGGAGACCGGCCGCGTCTATCCCGCTTACGAGACGGCGCAGGAGCTGGAGCTGAAGCGCAAGGTGCTGCTCGGGCGCGGCAAACCGCCCGTCTACGACCGCGCGGCGCTGGCCTCAGCGATGCCGAGCGCGCGCGGCTGGAGGCGGAGGGGCGGCGGCCGCACTGGCGGTTCAAGCTCGACCATGACGCGGCCGATCGAATGGACCGACCTCATCCGCGGACCGCAGCATTTCGATCCGGCCCTGCTCTCCGACCCGGTCGTGCGGCGCGAGGACGGGAGCTGGCTCTATATGCTGCCGAGCACCGTCGACGATATCGAGCTTGGCGTGACGCATGTCGTGCGCGGCGAGGACCATGTCACCAACACCGCGCTGCAGATCCAGATGTTCGAGGCGTTGGGCGCGCCGCCGCCCGCCTTCGCGCACGAGGCTTTGCTCGTCGGCTCCGAAGGCAAGTTGTCGAAGCGGCTCGGCTCGCTCGGCGTCGATGCGATGCGCGAGGCGGGGATCGAGCCGGCGGCGCTCGTCGCCAAGCTGGCGCGGATCGGCACCAGCCTGCCGGTCGAGCCGGTCGTCTCGCCAGAGGCGCTGATCGAGAGCTTCGACTTCTCCACCTTCGGCCGCGCGCCGGCCCGATTCGATCTGGACGAGCTGACGGCGCTCAGCGCGAAGGTGGTCCACCAGCTTCCGTTCGACGCCGTGGCGGGCCGGCTGCCGGCAAGGCATGGGCGCAGCCGACTGGGAGGCGATCCGCCCGAACCTGCGCAACTGTCGCCGAAGCGGCGGACTGGTGGCAGATCCTCCACGGCCATGTCGAAGCGAAAGTCGCGCGAGGAAGACCGGCCGGTGATCGCCGCCGCGGCCGAGGCCGCCGACGCGCTCGACTGGTCGGCCGAGCCCTGGCGCCAGCTCGTCGCCATCGTGAAGGAGCGGACCGGCCGCGGCGGCAAGCCGCTCTTCCTCCCGCTCCGCCGCGCCCTCACCGGCCGCGACAGCGGCCCCGAAATGGCGGCCCTGCTTCCCCTGATCGGCCGCGACGAAGCCCTCGCCCGCCTGAACGCCGCGCTTTAGCGCCGCCTCCGCTCCGTCGGGAACAAAGAGGCTTTTACCGCTTTCAGATATGATGTAACATCTATGTTATGAGATAACCTCTCATATCAGCAGAGCCGCACCGGCGGCCGAACAGGAGAGCAGCCATGACTGAAGGAGGATTCTACCAGCAGAAGAGAATGAGCCCGACCGGAATGGCCATCGTCGTCCTGCTGCACGGCGCGGCGCATCACCGCCTTGATGACGGTGAAGATGGAGATGCCGGTCAAGCCCGTTCCAGCCGATGGACATCTCATCGATCCCAGTACCGCCGCCACCGCCGCCGCCGCAATCGGTGCCGCCGCCGACCCAGCAGCGTCCCAGCGACGCACACTCATGACGACCGTTCAGCCGACGCCCGTTCCACCCGCCGTTCCGCCGACTCCCTCACGATTTCCGCCGCTCGCCGCCCGCCTCCGCCGATCCGGGCGGTGACCGGCGAGCAGCCGAGCCGCCGGTCCGCCCCCACCTCCCGCCGCAGCCGCGAAGTTCGAGCCGGCACGGGCGCATGCCAATCTCGGCTCCTACGTCTCGAACGCCGATTATCCCGACACGGCGCTCGCGCAATGGCGAGCAGGGGACGACCCGCTTCCGCCTCTCGGTCGGCGCCGGATGGCCGCGTCACCGACTGCACGTCATCGGCATCGAGCGGCTCCTCGGCGCTCGACGCGACGACCTGCCGGCTGATGAAGAGCCGCGCCCGCTTCACGCCGGCGCGGGATGCGAACGGCAATCCGACCACGGACAGCGTCGCCAACGCGATCCGCTGGGTGCTTCCCGCCGGCTGAGGCGCCCCGAGGGTAGCGCGCGGGGCGGCGGGAGCCTATCTTGGGCCCATGTCATGGTTTCCCCGCCCCGCCGCTCCCAAGGCTCTCTGGGCCGATATGCGCGCCTTCGCCGCGCAGCGCAGCCGCTATCAATGGGGCGGGCTTGCCATCGCGATCGTCATGCCGCTGCTGATCGTCGCCGGTTTCTGGCACGACAGCACGCACGGCATCCAGCCGGGGCCGCAAGTCATCTATGTCCAGAGCTGGCCCGCCAACCGCACTGACGCCGAGATCGTCGCCGACCAGCAGCAGGACCAGGCGCAGCGCGAGGCGGCGCAGCGGGCGCGGCAGGCGCGAGTTCCAGAAGCTGGATCGAGCAGATGAACCGGCTGGGAATTTGAACGCCGATCTGCGCTGGATGGGTGCGGCGGTTGCGCTCGGCGAGCGCGGCCGCGGCCGCACCGCGCCCAATCCCAATGTCGGCTGCGTGATCGTCAGGGACGGGATCGTCGTCGGCCGCGGCTGGACCCAGCCCGGCGGCCGCCCCCATGCCGAGCAGATGGCGCTCGAGGAAGCCGGCGAGGCAGCCGCCGGCGCCACCGCCTACGTGACGCTGGAGCCGTGCGCCCATGTCTCGACGCGCGGCGGCGCTTGCGCGGACGGCTTGGTCGAGGCGGGCGTGCCGCGCGTGGTGGCGGCGCTGCGCGACCCCTATCCGCCGGTCGACGGACGCGGTTTTGAGCGGCTGCGCGAGGCGGGGATCGAGGTGGAGATCGGCCCCGGCGCGGAAGCGGCGGCGCGGTCGATGGCCGGCTTCCTGACGCGGCAGCGGCTCGGCCGGCCGTTATGTGACGCTCAAGCTCGCCATGTCGCTCGACGGCCGCATCGCCCTGCCGTCGGGCGAAAGCCGGTGGATCACCGGCGAGGATGCCCGCGCCCATGCCCATGGCGAGCGGGCGCGGGCGGACATGATCCTCGTCGGACGCGGCACGCTGGAGGCGGATCGGCCGACGCTCGACGTGCGGCTGCCGGGGCTGGAGGAGCGAGCGCCGCGGCGCGGCGCTGCTGACCCGCGGTGAGGCCCCGGAAGGCTGGACCGTCCTCGCCGCGCCGGAGGACGTACGCGAGCTTGAGGACGTCAACGATCTCCTCGTCGAGGGCGGCGCCGCCACCGCCGCGGCCTTTCTCGCCGCCGATCTCGTCGACCGGCTGCTCCTCTATCGCGCGCCGATCCTGGTCGGCGAGGGCCGATCCGCGCTCGGCGACATCGGCCTGACTGACCTCGCCGACGCCCATGGCCGCTGGCGACTTGCCGATACGCGCGCGCTTGGAATCGACCGGCTGGACGTCTACGAGCGCGTCCGGAGCTGACGGGCGATGTTCACTGGCATCATCACGGATATCGGCCGCGTCGTCGCGGCGGAGGAGAGAGGCGACCTGCGCCTCCGCATCGCCTGCGGCTACGATATGGAAAGCGTCGATCTCGGCGCTTCGATCGCCTGCTCGGGCGTGTGCCTGACCGTGGTCGACAAGGGCGAGGATTGGTTCGCGGTCGACGTCTCCCGCGAAACGCGTCGCCGCAGCGCGTCCGGGCCTCTGGGCCGAGGGCGCGCGGCTCAACCTCGAGCGCTCGCTCCACCTCGGCGACGAGCTTGGCGGCCATATCGTCACCGGCCATGTCGACGGCGTCGGCGAGGTGGTCTCGGCGGAGCCGAGCGGCGATTCCGCGCGCGTCGTCATCGCCGCGCCCGAAGTGCTCGCCCCCTACATTGCCGAGAAGGGCTCGATCGCCATCGACGGCGCATCGCTGACCGTCAACGAGGTCGACGGACGCCCGCTTCGGAATCAACATCATCCCGCACACAGCGGCGCAGACGACGCTCGGCGATCTTGCGCCCGGGCGTGCGAGTCAATATCGAGATCGACATCCTCGCCCGCTATATCGGCCGGATGCTGGAGCTGCGTCGCTGATGGAGCGGGGTTTTCTCTCCTCGCCCGAGGAGCTGATCGACGAGGCGCGCAACGGGCGCATGTTCATCCTCGTCGACGACGAGGATCGGGAGAATGAGGGCGACCTCGTCATCCCCGCCCAGATGGCGACGCCCGATGCGATCAACTTCATGGCGACGCACGGCCGCGGGCTGATCTGCCTCGCGCTCAGCAAGCAGCGGGTCGACCAGCTCGGCCTCGAACTGATGAGCCGTCACAACGGCACCCGCCACGAGACCGCCTTCACCATCTCGATCGAGGCGAAGGACGGCGTGACCACCGGCATTTCGGCGGCCGACCGCGCCCGCACCATCTCGGTGGCGATCGACGCCGCCAAGGGCCGCGAGGATATCGTCACGCCGGGCCACGTCTTCCCGCTGGTCGCGCGCGAGGGCGGCGTGCTGATCCGCGCCGGCCACACCGAAGCGGCGGTCGATGTCGCCCGGCTCGCCGGGCTCAATCCGTCGGGCGTGATCTGCGAGATCATGCGCGAGGACGGGACGATGGCCCGGATGGACGACCTCGTCGCCTTCGCCCAGCGCCACGGCCTCAAGATCGGCACGATCCGCGACCTCATCGCCTATCGCCTGAAGAAGGACCATCTCGTCGAGCAGACCGCCGAGGCCGAGTTCGAGAGCGAATGGGGCGGCACGTGGACCGCCAAATCCTTCCTCAACAAGGCGCTCCGGCACGGAGCAGGTCGCGCTGGTCAAGGGCAGGATCGACCCCGTCGAAGCCGACCCTCGTGCGCATGCACCAGCTCAGCCTTTTCTCCGACGCGCTCGGCGAGGCCGATGCCGCGCGGACGTCTCCTCAAGAGCGCGATGAAGACGATCGGCGAGGAAGGGTCGGGGGTGATCGTCGTGCTGAACCATCAGGCGCCCGATTCCTTCTCGACCGCGCTCAAAGTCCGATCGGGCAAGGCCTCGTCGAAGGACATGGACCAGTTGCGCGATTATGGCGGCGGCGCGCAGATCCTCTCCGCGCTCGGCATCCACGAGATGATCCTGCTCACCAACACCCACCATACGCCGGTCGCGCTCGGCGGCTACGGCCTCACCATCGTCGGCGAGCGGCCGATCCCGCTGGAGGACTGAGATGGCGCGGCTGCTGATCGTCGAGGCGCGCTTCTACGAGCATCTGAACGACCTGCTCCTCGCTGGCGCCCGCGCCGCGATCGAGGAAGCGGGGCACAGCCATGAGACGATCACTGTCCCTGGCGCGCTCGAAGTGCCGGCGGCGATCGCGCCTGGCGGCGGAGACCGGCCGCTACGACGCCTTCGTCGCCCTGGGCGTGGTGATCCGCGGCGAGACCTATCATTTCGAGATCGTCGCCGGCGAAAGCGCGCGCGGGCTGATGGCGCTGACCCTCGACGGCCTCGCCATCGGCAATGGCATCCTGACGGTGGAGAATGAGGCGCAGGCACTGGCTCGCGCCCGTCCGGAGGAGAAGGACAAAGGCGGCGAAGCCGCCAAGGCAGCGCTGGCGATGCTGGCACTGAAAGAGCGATTCGCATGAAACCTCCCCTCCCGCTTGCGGGAGGGGATTAGCGCCGCAGCCAGTGGCGCCTGGAGAACCACATGAGCACCAGGACGCCGATCAGCACGCACAGCGCGCATACGCCCGCGAAGGCCCAAGGCTCGTCCGCATAAGGAATGCCCTTCACGTTCATCCCGAGCAGGCCGGTGATGAAGGTCAAGGGCAAGAAGATGAAGGCGACGATCGAAATTAAAAGCGAGCGCTGATCGATCTCCTCGGCGCGAAGGTCGGTCAGTTGCTCGTGTAGGAGGGCCGCGCGCTCGCGCACCGCTTCCAGCTCCTCGGCCATGCGGGCGAAGCGGTCCGCGGACTCGCGGATGTGGAGGCGGTCGTCCTCCGCCAGCCAGTCGAAATCGAGTTGGGCGAGCTGCGCCAGCGCGTCGCGGTTGGGTGCGACGAAACGGCGGTAGGCAATCGCTTCGGCGCGGATGCGGGCGATGGCGCCGCGCAGATGGTACATGTTGCGGCTCTCGAGATCGCTCTCGCAGTCGTCCAGCAGGTCGCCGAGTTCCGCCACTTGCGGGTCGAGCTCATGGCTGATCTCTCGGGCGAAGGCGGCGACGAGGTCGCCGGGATCGAGGACCGCGCCCGCTTTCATCTGCCCGAGCACGGTCTCGGTCGCTGCCAGCGTCCGCCGGGTGACCGAATTCACCTTGCCGCGCCGCACCCACATGCGGATCGACACCAAACGGTCGCCGATATCGACGCCTTCCGCGCCGGGGCCGCGCAGATTAACGATGGCGCCCTGCTCGATCCGTTCGCAGCGCGGCCGCGTTTCGGTCGCGACCAGCGCATTGGCCGCGACTTCGGGAATGCCGCCATTGCCCAGCATGGACCGGTCCGGAACGTCGACATCGTCGAGGTGGATCCAGACGAAGCCGGGGCCCGAATAGGATGCCGCTTCCCCCGCAGTGACGGGCCGTGGAGGCCCGTCACCGACGAGAACCGCCTCGCAGCTCATCCGATCTGCGAGAGAAAGGCGCGGATCGCCGGTGCCACGTCGTCGCGCTTGAGGGCGAGGGCGAGGTTCGCCTTCACGAATCCGATCTTGTCGCCGCAATCGTGCCGCTCGGCCTCGACGGTGAGCCCGTGAAACGGCTGCTTGCCGATCAGCTCGGCCATCGCGTCGGTGAGCTGGATCTCGCCGCCGGCGCCGCGCACGGGATTGTCGAGGACACGCATCACCTCCGGCTGGAGGATGTAGCGGCCGACGATGCCGAGATTGGACGGCGCCTCCTCGGGCTTCGGCTTCTCGACCAGCCCCTTCACCTCGGTGAGGCGCCCGTCGCGGGCACCGGGATCGACGATGCCGTAGCTTGCGGTGCGCTCGTGCGGTACTTCCTCGACGCAGACGATGTTGCCGCCGACCTTCTCATAAGCCGCGGCCATCTGGGCGAGGCAGCCGGGCTTGCCGACCATCAGATCGTCCGGAAGCAGCACCGCGAACGGCTCGTCGCCGACGATCTCGCGCGCGCACCAGACGGCGTGGCCGAGCCCCAAAGGCTCCTGCTGGCGGACGGAAGCGATCGCGCCAGGTTTCATGCCGCGTGCTGTCGAGGATCTCCAGCGACTTGCCACGCGCCTTCATCACTGCCTCGAGCTCGTAGGCGATGTCGAAATGGTCCTCGAGCGCAGTCTTGTTGCGGCCGGTGACGAAGATCATCTGCTCGATCCCCGCCTCCAGCGCCTCCTCGACCGCATATTGGATGAGCGGCCGGTCGACGATCGTCAGCATCTCCTTCGGCATCGCCTTGGTGGCCGGAAGAAACCGGGTGCCGAGACCGGCGACGGGAAAAACCGCCTTGCGAAGCTTCTTCATTCCTCTGTTCTGTCCTCAAGAGTTCGACGCGCCGCGGCTGGCGATGCTTAGCCGAGCCGCCCGCCGTCGGTCATCCGGAAAAAGGGTTGGCTTGCCGCCGCCCCGCCTCTAACCCGCCTCCCATGCGGGCGTTCCTTCCCCTTGCAATCCTCCTCGCGTTCGCCGGCTGCCACAAGCAGGCGCCGGGTGCGGACAATGCACAGCTCGTCGATCAGACGGAAGCTGCGGGCCCAAATGGCGGCGCGAACGAAACGGAAGAGGTCGTCGAGGCGCCAAAAATCGACCGCACCCACAAGGGGAGTGCGGCGCCGACGGGTGAATTCCAGGATCCGGACGGGGAGCCGGTCTCCTTCGCGGTCTTCGAAGGCAAGCCCTTGCTGGTCAATTTCTGGGCGACCTGGTGCACGCCCTGCGTCGCGGAAATGCCGACGCTCGACGCGCTCGCCGGCAAGATGAAGGACCGGCTGCAGGTGGTGACGCTCAGCGAGGATCAGGACGGTCGCATCAAGGTCGAGGCCTTCTTCAACCAGCATCGGTTCAAGACGATCGAGCCCTATCTCGACCCGCAGATGGACATGACCGGCGCCCTCCAACTCGGCGCGCTGCCGACGACCATCCTCTACGACGCCCACGGCCGCGAAATCTGGCGCGCTGTCGGCCCGGAGGATTGGCAGAGCGATCGGGCGAGGAAGCTGCTCAACGAGGCGTTCGACGACTCTAAAGGCTAAGCTCATCCGAGCGAGAAGGCCTGAGACTTCCCCTAATCCCGCAGCAGTTCGTTGATGCTGGTCTTGGAGCGGGTCCGGGCGTCGACGCGCTTGACGATCACCGCGCAGGCGAGGCCCGGACCGCCGTCGCGACCGGGCAGGCTTCCCGGCACCACCACCGAATAAGCCGGCACGCGCCCCATGAAGATCTCGCCGGTCGCGCGGTCGACGATCTTGGTCGAGGCGCCGAGAAAGACGCCCATCGACAGCACCGCGCCCTGCTCGACCACGACCCCTTCGGCCACCTCCGAGCGGGCGCCGATGAAGCAATCGTCCTCGATGATGACCGGCCCGGCCTGCAGCGGCTCGAGCACGCCGCCGATGCCGGCGCCGCCGGAGATGTGGACGTTCCGGCCGATCTGCGCGCAGCTGCCGACCGTCGCCCAGGTGTCGACCATCGTCCCTTCGCCGACCCAGGCGCCGATGTTGACGAAGCTCGGCATCAGCACCGCGCCCTTGCCGATAAAGGCGCCGCGGCGGACGATCGCGCCCGGCACGGCGCGGAAGCCGGCCTCTCGAAAAGTCGTCCGCTGTCCCAGCCGAGCGAATTTCGAGGGCACCTTGTCCCACCAGGTGGCGCCGCCGGGGCCGCCGCCGATCCGATCCATCGGGTTGAGGCGGAAGGAGAGCAGGACCGCCTTCTTCAGCCATTGATTGACCGTCCAGCCGTCCGGTCCCTTCTCGGCCACGCGCGCTTCGCCCGAATCGAGCTGCGCGATCGCGCGCTCGACGACGTCGCGCAACTCGCCCTTCGTGTCGGGGCCGAGCGACTCCCGCACCTCCCACGCGGCGTCCACCCCCTGGCGAAGCGCTTCGTCACTCATTCCCATCCTCCGTCATCTCGCTCAGCCAGTCGCCGATATCGGTGATCCGGTAGTCGATTTCCCCCGGAGCGGCGGCATGGCTCGCCTGTTCCGAGCCATTGTCGACCCACACCGTCATCATTCCCAGCGCCTTTGCCGGCACCAGGTTGCGCGCCATATCGTCGACCATCAGCCCATGGCGCGGATCGATCGCATGGCGCTCGCAAATCCGCGCATAGGCGCCGGGATCGGGCTTTGGCACATAATCCATCGCGTGGATGTCGTGCATCCCGTCAAAGGCGTTGGCGAGGCCCAGTTTGTCGAGCACGCGGCGCGCATAGGCCTCATCGCCGTTGGTGAAGACGAACTTGCGGCCCGGCAGCCGGTCGAGCGCCGCGACCAGCCGCGGATCCGCGGAGAGGCGCGCCAGATCGATGTCGTGCACGTAAGCGAGGAATTCGCGCGGCTCGACGCCATGGTCGGGCATCAGCCCGGCAAGCGTGGTGCCGTGGTCGCGGAAGAAGCCTTTCTGGACCATCCGCGCCTCGTCCGCATCGCAGCCGAGCAGGCGCTGAATGAATTCGCCCATCCGCGCGTCGATCAGCGCGAACAGATCCGCCGAGGCCGGGTAGAGGCTGTTGTCGAGATCGAAGATCCAGCAATCGACATGCCGGAGGGCGGGCGGAAGCATGGTCGCCCGTAACGCAAGCCGCGCCTCACTCAAACCGAAAGCGTGCTCGGCACGAAAGCGGCCCGCCGATCAGTGGATCGTGATCACCCCGTCGACCGCGCGCCATTCGGCGGGACGGATGAGAAGCTGGTGGGCGATGCGGACCGAGTGGATCGCCGCCTCGATATGGACTCGCCAGTGATCGAGGAAATGATGCAGCATGGGGAAGCGCGGCGCGACATCATATTGCTGCCAGACGAAGAGCTGCAGGAGGGCGGGATGATCGGGCATGTAATAGCTGATCTCGGCCGTCATCAGGCCATAGCCCTGAACCTGGACGAGGAATTCGCGGTCGCCCATCTCAGCCACCCTCCTGCGCAACGGGCCGAGAATATCGGCGGAGGGTTAATGGGACACTAACCATGTCTGTCGCATGCGCCCGGCTAGTGGCGCTCAGACCGTGAAGCTCTCGCCGCAGCCGCACGCGCCCTTGGCGTTGGGATTTTCGAAGACGAAGCCGGCGGCGAAATCGTCCTCCATCCAGTCCATCGTCGCTGCCGATCAGGTAGAGGACCGAGCCGCCATCGACGAAGAAGCGTGCCGCCGGGCGTCTCGATCCGCTCGTCGAACGGCTTGGCCTCGGTGACGTAATCGACCGAATAAGCGAGGCCCGAGCAGCCGCGCCGCGGCGTCGAGAGCTTGACGCCGATCGCGCCTTCCGGCGCCTGCGCCATCAGGTCGGCGATCCGCGCCTCGGCGGCGGGCGTCAGCGTCGAGCGCGGCGGGAGCGCGCGCTGCGGGGGCTGACGTCGCTCATCACAGCATCCCCAGTTCGAGCTTGGCTTCGTCGGACATCTTCTGCGGATCCCACGGCGGATCCCAGACCAGTTTGACCTCGGCGATCGCCGATGCCGGGCACCGACGCCGACGCGCAGCTCGACCTCGCCCGGCATGGATTCCGCGACCGGGCAATGCGGCGTGGTCAGCGTCATCGTGACCCTCGCATGACGTCCGTCGGTGATCTCGACGCCGTAGACCAGGCCGAGATCGTAGATGTTGACCGGGATTTCGGGATCGTAGATGTCCTTCAGCGCCTCGATCACCGCCTCGTAGAGATCGCCGCCGGGCTCGCTCGGCGCTCGGGCTCGGCCGGCTTCTGCGCAGGAAGCCCTCGAGATAATCGCGCTTGCGTTCGAAGCGTCGCGCAGGGCGCGTCGCGACGACGCGCGCCTTCGGCGGCGCCTCGACCGCGCTCACTTCCTCGACCTCGATCTTCCGTTCCTCGTTCATCCGACCCTCATCCGAATATCCGCGTGACCCGCTCGATCCCGCGCACCAGCGCCTCGACGTCGCGCCGGGCCGTTATAGACGCCGAAGCTCGCCCGCGCGGTCGCGTCGCACGCCCAGACGCCGCCATCAACGGCTGCGCGCAATGATGGCCGGCGCGGATCGCCACCCGGCTCTCGTCCAATATGGTGCCGACGTCGTGGGGATGCACCCCCTCGACCGCGAAGCTGACGATGCCGGCGCTGTCGTCCGGCCCGAACACGCGGACGCTGTTGAGCGAGGCGAGCGCCTCGCGCGTCTCGCGCACCAGCGCCGTCCTCATGCGCCTGGATCGCGCTCGAGCCGATCGCTTCGACATAATCGATCGCCGCGTGCGAGCCCGAGCACGCCGACGATGTGCGGCGTTCCCGCCTCGAACCGCGCCGGCGGCGGGGCGAAGGTGGTCTTCGCGAACGTCACCTTGTCGATCATCGCGCCGCCGCCCTGGCACGGCGGCATCGCGTCGAGCAGTTCGGCCGCGGCCCCACAGCACGCCGATGCCGGTCGGGCCGTAAAGCTTGTGGCCGGAGAAGACGTAGAAATCGCAGCCGAGCGCAGCGACGTCGACCGGCATGCGCGGCACCGCCTGGCAGCCGTCGACGAGCAGCAGTCGCGCCGACATTGTGCGCCAGCTCGGCGGCGCGGCGCACGTCGAGCACCGAGCCGAGCACGTTCGAGACATGGGCGAGCGCGACCATCTTGTGCCGCTCGGTCAGCATCGCCGCCATCGCGTCGAGATCGATCCGGCCGTCCTCGGTCAGCGGCGCGACGTCGATCTCGGCGCCGGTGCGCTCGGCGACGAGCTGCCACGGCACGATGTTGGAATGATGCTCCAGCATCGACAGCAGGATGCGGTCGCCGGGCTTGAGGAAGGTCGCGCCCCAGCTCTGCGCGACGAGGTTGATCCCCTCGGTCGCGCCGCGGACGAAGACGACCTCCTCCGCCGCCCGCGCGCCGATGAAGCGCGCCGCCCGCCGCCGCGCCGCCTCGATAGGCGAGCGTCATGTCGGCCGAGCGCTGGTACACGCCGCGATGCACGGTCGCGTAGGTCTCGCGCATAGCCGCGCGCGATCGCCTCGATCACCGGCTTCGGCTTCTGCGCGGTGGCGGCGGTGTCGAGATAGGCCCAGCCCTCCGGAATCGCCGGGAAGTCCGACACCAGATCGAGCGGGCGAGTCGGAGAGCGGCCATATCCATCAGCGCAGCCACCCTTCCGCCTCGTCGAGAAAGGCTTCCGCGAACCGCATCCTCGCCGATCCGGCTCAGCGCATCGCGCCACGAAGGCGCGCGTGAGCAGCGCCCGCGCCTCGGCCGGCGGGACGCCGCGGCTGGCCATGTAGAAGAGGGCGTCGCGGTCGAGCTCGCCGACCGTGGCGCCATGGGCGCATTTCACGTCGTCGGCGAAGATTTCCAGCTCCGGCTTGGGGTTGATCGTCGCGGTGCGGGAGAGCAGCAGGCCCTTCAGCGACTGCTCGCCATCGGTCTTCTGCGCATTGCGCGCCACCTCGACCCGTGCCGCGACCGAGCATATCGCCTGGTCGTCGGCGACCGAGCGCCAGACCTGCCGGCTCGTTCCGCCGGGCATGTCGTGCCGGATGGCGAGATTGGCGTCGTGCCGCTGCCGCCCGCGGCCGAGCAGCGCGCCGCCCGCCTCGGCATAAGCGCCTTCGCCCGGCGAGGCGGATCGTGCCGTCGAGCCGAGTGTCCGCGCCGCCGGCCGCAAGCGTGGTGACGGCAAGGCTCGCGCCTTCGCCGACATTTGCTTGGTCTGTAAGGCTGACGAAGCCGCTGTCGCCGAGCAGCCGCCGTGCCAGCATCAGCCGGGCACCTTTGAAGAGGGTGATGCCAGTCAGCCGGTTCGCCCAGCCTTCGCCGATGAAGGTCTCGACCACCGACGCCTGCGCATCGACATCCAGTTCGATCTCGGCCGCGAGATGGTCCGCCGCCGCCGGTCGAGACGTGGACGATCTGGACGAGCCCGTGCGGCGCGTGATCGTGCCCAAGCTTCAACTTCCAGCCGCGCGTGCCGGCGAGCCGCGCCAGCGCGTGGTCGTCCGCATCGACAGAGATAGCGCCAATGTCGATGCCGCCGAGGTTGCTCTTCCCCGCCGCCAGCTTGCCATCGACGAACAGCAGATGCGGCCCTTCGCGCGCGCAGTCGATCCAGGGCAACGCTTCCGGCACCGCGCCCCGCTGTTCGCGCGCAACGATGTCGGGCAGCGCGGAGAGGTCGCTCCACCGCCAGGCTTCGTCGCGGTGGCTCGGAAGGTCGAGCATCAGTTGTCCTCCCCGGAACGGGGAGGGGGACCGCCGGAACGGCGGTGGAGGGGGGTCGGTAGGGGGCTCGGAACCCCCTCCACCAGCTTGCGGCTGGTCCCCCTCCCCGTCCCGGGGAGGATTTTGAATGCCATCCTCACGCCGCGATCGCTCCATAGCCTTCGCGCTCCAGCTCGCGCGCGAGCTCCGCCCCGCCGGAGCGGACGATGCGGCCGTCGGCCAGCACGTGGACGAAGTCCGGCTCCACGATAATCGAGCAGGCGCTGGTAATGCGTGATCAGCAGCACCGCCTTGTCGGGCTTGCGCATGATCCGGTTGATGCCGTCGCCGACCACGCGCAGCGCGTCGATGTCGAGGCCGCTGTCGGTCTCGTCGAGCATCGGCGAGGCGGGGATCGATGATCCCCATCTGCACCATCTCGTTGCGCTTCTTCTCGCCGCCCGAGAAGCCGACGTTGACCGGCCGCTTCAGCATGTCCGATCGAGCGCCGAGCTTCTCGCCCTGCTCGCGGGCGAGGCGGAGGAACTCGCCGGCCGAAAGCTCCTCCTCGCCGCGCGCCCTGCGCTGCGCGTTGAGCGCGGTCGCGCAGGAACTGGACGTTGGAGACGCCGGGGATCTCGACCGGATACTGGAAGCCGAGGAACAGGCCGGCGGCGGCGCGCTCGTGCGCCTCCATGCGCGAGCAGATCGCGCCCGTCGAAGGTGACCGATCCCTCCGTCACCTCATAGCCTGGCGCCCGCCCAGCACATAGCCGAGCGTCGACTTGCCCGCGCCGTTCGGGCCCATGATCGCATGCACCTCGCCCGCGTTCACGGCGAGGGTGATGCCCTTGAGGATCGGCTTGTCCGTCGACTTTGGCGTGGAGGTTTTCAATTCGAAGCATTGGGCGGGATCTGTCCTGTCTTACGATGGTAAGCGATGTCGGCTTTCAGCTTGTCGGCCATCCATTGATCGCGCTCCCGAAGGAAGTCTTGCGCCTCCTTTGCCGCGCGCGCGTCGTCCATACCGCCCGCTCTAAAAGAGGCAGTAATGGCAGCCAGCGCGATCGCTCTCTGGGCTGACAGCCATCAAATGCCGTACTCACCGAAACGTCGATGGACGGCGTGGCGAAACTGTTGAGCACGGCTGCCGTGCCCAGGCATTCCGCATAATCTCGAGACGTCTGGACCTCTGGACCCGGCTGGCCACTGGCGGGAACGCTTTGAACCGCAGCAAAAAGGAGCACCGTACCAAGCATCATCCCACGCTCCCCTCCAGGCTAATCCCCAGCAGCTTCTGCGCCTCGACCGCGAACTCCATCGGCAGCTGCTGCAGCACCTCGCGGGCGAAGCCGTTGACGATCAGCGCCACCGCAGCCTCCTGGTCGAGCCCGCGGCTCATCGCGTAGAACAGCTGGTCGTCGCTGATCTTCGAGGTCGTCGCCTCATGCTCGATCTGCGCGCGTCGGGATTGCGCACCTCGATATAGGGCACGGTGTGCGCGCCGCATTGGTCGCCGAGCAGCAGGCTGTCGCACTGGGTGAAGTTGCGGACATTCTCGGCGCTCGGCCAGCACCCGCACCAGCCCGCGATAGGTGTTGTTCGAGCGGCCGGCGCTGATCCCCTTCGAGACGATCGTCGAGCGGCTGTTCTTGCCGATGTGGATCATCTTGGTGCCGGTGTCGGCCTGCTGGCGATTGTTGGTCACCGCGACCGAATAGAATTCGCCGACGCTGTTCTCGCCCTGGAGGATGCAGCTCGGATATTTCCAGGTGATCGCGCTAGCCGGTCTCGACCTGCGTCCAGCTGACCTTCGAGCGCGCGCCCTGGCAGAGCGCGCGCTTGGTGACGAAATTGAAGATGCCGCCCTTGCCCTTCGGCGTCGCCCGGATACCAGTTCTGGACGGTCGAATATTTGATCTCGGCATCGTCCAGCGCGACCAGCTCGACCACGGCGGCGTGGAGCTGGTTCTCGTCGCGCATCGGCGCGGTGCAGCCTTCGAGATAGGAGACGTAGGCGCCCTTGTCGGCGACGATCAGCGTGCGCTCGAACTGGCCGGTATTCTCGGCATTGATGCGGAAATAGGTCGACAGCTCCATCGGGCAGCGCACGCCCTCGGGCACGTAGACGAAGGTGCCGTCGGAGAAGACCGCGCTGTTGAAGCAGGCGAAATAATTGTCGCGCTGCGGCACGACCTTGCCGAGCCATTTGCGCACCAGCTCGGGATATTCGCGGATCGCCTCGGAGATCGAGCGGAAGATGACGCCCGCCTTCTTCAGCTCCTCGCGGAAGGTGGTGGCGACCGAGACGCTGTCGAACACCGCGTCGACCGCGACCTTGCGCGCGCCCTCGACGCCGGCGAGCACCTTCTGCTCCTCGATCGGGATGCCGAGCTTCTCGTAGGTGCGGCGGATCTCGGGATCGAGCTCGTCGAGCGACGCCGAGCTTCGGCTTCTGCCTTGGGCGCGGCGTAATAATAAGCGTCCTGGATAATCGATCGGCGGGATGTCGAGCTTGGCCCAGCTCGGCCTCCTCCATCGTCAGCCACGGCGCGATAGGCCTTCAGCCGCCAGTCGAGCATCCATTCGGGCTCGTTCTTCTTGGCCGAGATGAAGCGGACGGTGTCCTCGGTCAGCCCCTTGGGCGCGAATTCCTGCTCGATGTCGCGAGGTGAAGCCCCACTCGTAGGTCGAGGCGCGGTCGGCATCGCGCCTCCTGCGTTCACGGTTGCGGATGCCGGTGTCGTCGGAACTCATGCCGTTCACCGTCGGCCGAGGCTGGACGAGGCTGACGCCCGCCGAGCGCGCCGCGCACGGCGTCGTTCGACCACGCTCCAGTGCGGCTTGACCCGGCAGGCGCTTTCGAGCGCGCAATCGTGGCGTTCCTCGTCGACGCAGGTCGGTCATCGCGATCGGCCCCTCGACCGCCTCGACGATGTCGGCGAGGCTGATCTCGCCGGCGCGCCGCGCCAGCGCGAAGCCGCCGCCGGTGCCGCGCGCGCGGTCGAGCAGCCCGGCCGCGGCGAGCCGCCCGATCAGCTTCTGCGCGGTCGGCAGCGGCACGCCGGTCTCCTCGGCGAGCACGGTCGCGCTGACAGCCGCGCACCCGCCGGATGGCGGGCGGCGGCGGCCATCATCACGACCGCATAATCGGCGAGGGAGGTCAGGCGCATGGCGATCTTCTCAATCGGACCAATTCGATCCGATTGCGCATGTGGCGGCGCGAGGCGCGGAAATCAAGCGACGCGTGTTTTGACGCGGGCGTAGAGGCAGTCGGCCGATAGCCGGCGCCATGGCCGCTTTACTCCGCTCCTTCGTCCGCTCGCTCTTCGCGCTCGACGCGGAGACGGCGCATCGGGCGACGATCGCGGCGCTTGAAGCTGTGGCCAGCCGCGAAGCCCGCCGCGCCGGATCCGGTCTGGCGATCCGGGTGGCGGGTCTGGAATTTCCCGAATCCGATCGGCCTCGCGGCGGGCTTCGACAAGGATGCGGAGGCGTTCGCTGCGGATGCTCGGCTTCGGCTTCGGCTTCGTCGAGGTCGGCACGCTGACGCCGCAGCCGCAGGCCGGCAATCCGCGGCCGCGCCTGTTCCGGCTGGCCGAGGACGAGGCGGTGATCAACCGGCATGGGCTTCAACAACCGACGGCCAGGAGGCGGCCTACGACGCGGCTGGCGGCACGTCGGCGCGGCGGGATCGTCGGCGTCAATATCGGCGCGAACAAGGACAGCGCGGATCGGGTGGCGGACTATGCGCTCGGCGTGCGGACGATGGCGCCGGTGGCGGACTATCTCACCGTCAACGTCTCCTCGCCCAACACGCCCGGTCTGCGCGGATTGCAGGACAGCGACGCGCTCGAAGCGCTGCTCGCAGCGGTGATGGAGGCGCGCGGCGAGTCTGGGCCGCCGGTGTTCCTCAAGATCGCGCCCGATCTGGACAGATCGGCGATCGACGACATCGCCGAGGTTGCGCTCGCTGCCTCGATTCACGGCCTGATCGTCTCCAACACGACGGTATCGCGCCCGCGATTGCACTCCCGCTGGCGCGAAGAGGCAGGCGGCCTCTCCGGCGCGCCGTTGAAGGCGCTCGCGCTGGAACGGCTGCGCGACGTGCACCGCGCCACCGGCGGGAAGCTGCCGCTGATCGCGGCCGGCGGGATTGCGAGCGGTGCCGACGCCTATGCAGCGGATCTGCGCGGGCGCGAGCCTGGTCCAGCTCTACACGGCGCTGGTCTATCAAGGGCCAGGGCTGGCGCGGCTTATTTGCCGCGAATTGAAAGCTTTGCTCGCCCGCGATGGCTTCGCCCGTCTCTCGGATGCGGTGGGAAGTTCTGCGTCTTAACGCTTGCCGCGTGCGTTCACGCAGCCCTATGTCGCGCGCCATGCTGTTCCGTTTGCCGACTCCGTCCGCCCTCCTCGCCCTGATTGTCCTCGCATTCCCGGCTCTCGCCGGCGCCCGCCCGGTCCCCCGGCCACAGGTGCATCGGACGGTCCGCGGCCGACCGGGCATGGTGTCCGCGGCCGATCCGCGCGCCGCGGCGGCAGGCGTCGAGATCCTGCGCGAGGGCGGCAGCGCGACCGATGCGGCGATCGCGACGATGCTGGCGCTGAATGTCGTCGAGCCGGAAAGCTCGGGCATCGGCGGCGGCTCGTTCATCGTCCGCTACGACGCGGCGAGCGGCCGTACCGACACGATCGACGGTCGCGAGGCGGCGCCGAAGGCGGCCGATCCGCACTGGTTCTATACGCCGGCGGGGTCTCCGCTCAGCCACAGCGCGGCGATTCCCGGCGGGCGCAGCGTCGGCGTTCCCGGCGCGCTGCGGGCGATGGCGCTCGCGCACAAGAATGGCGGCAAGCTGCCTTGGGCGGCCCTGTTCCAGCCGGCGATCCGGCTCGCCCGCGACGGCTGGACGCTCAGCCCGCGCTTCGTGACCATGGTCGGCCTCGTCGGCCGCTGGAACCTGCTCGACGCCGATACGGCCCACCGCTTCCTCGGCCCGGACGGCAAGCCGCTGCCAGCGGGAACGCGCGTGCGAGACCCCGAGCAGGCGGCCTTGTTCGAGCGGATCGCGAAAGCCGGGCCGGAAGCCTATTATGCCGGCGAAGGCGCAGAAGATCGTCGCGACCGTGAACGGCGCGGCGCGCAATCCCTCGAAGATGACGCTCGCCGATCTCGCCGCCTATCGCGCCAAGGAGCGGCCGCCGGTCTGCGCCACCTATCGCGGCTGGCGCATCTGCAGCATGGGCCCGCCCTCTTCCGGCGGCATCACCGTGCTGATGATCCTGAAGCAGCTCGAGCGGTTCGACATGGCGAAGCTCGGGCCGCGCTCGCCGGTGGCGTGGCATCTGTTCGCCGAATCGTCGCGCCTCGCTTATGCCGATCGCGATCTCTACATCGGCGACACGGACTTCGTGCAGGTGCCCGTGGCCGGACTGCTCAACCCCGCCTATCTCGCCGCGCGCTCGGCCCTGATCTCCCCGGAGCGAAGCATCGGGCACGCCGTCGCCGGGATTCCCCCGGGCGCGCCGAAGCGGCTTCCCGTCCCTCCGGGCGAGCGGGCGGGCACCACGGACCTCGCCGTCGTCGACCGCAACGGCAATGTCGTTGAGGTGACGACAACGATCGAGAGCGTGTTCGGCTCGGGCCTGTCGGTGGACGGAACGATGCTCAACAACGAGCTCACCGATTTCGACATCGTACCGGACAAGGACGGCTATCTCGCCGCCAATCGCGTCGAGGGCGGCAAGCGGCCGAGAAGCTCGATGGCGCCGACCATCGTCTACGGGCCCGACGGTAAGGTGCGGATCGCGCTTGGCGCCGCCGGCGGCCAGACCATCATCGCCCAGGTCGCCAAGGCCTTGGTGGCGGTGCTCGACTGGAAGATGAGCGCCCAGGACGCGATCGGGCTCGGCCTCGTCTACGCGCCCGGCGATACGATCGTCGCCGAGAAAGGCACGCGGGCGGAGACGATGGCGCCGGCGCTTCGCGCGCTCGGCGAGAAGGTGCAGGTCGCCCCGCTCGGCCTCAAGGCGAATGCGATCGAGCGGGTCAACGGCCGCTGGGTCGGCGCGGCCGATCCGCGCAGCGAAGGCGTCGCGATGAGCGAGACGGGCGCGGTGACGCATATTCAGCGAGCGGGGGATCAGCAGCGACCGCCCGAATGAAGGTGCCGCGAAAGGGGGGATGATCGAGATGCGGGCGTTCGAACATTTTCCGAACCTCGTCGCCATGTTCTTCGCGCGCGCCGCGGAGAAAGGCGATGCGCCCTTCCTCTGGGCGAAGAGCGGCGGCGAATGGCATTCCACCAGCTGGCGCGGAGGCGGCCGAGCAGGTGGCGGCGCTGGCGCAGGCGCTGCAGGAAGATCGGCCTCGAGCCGCGGCGATCTCGTCATGCTGGTCTCCGAGAACCGGCCCGAATGGTGCATCGCCGATCTCGCGATCATGGCGGCGGGCTGCGTCACGGTCCCCGCCTACACGACCAATACCGAGCGCGATCACCAGCATATCCTCGACGACAGCGGCGCGCGGGCCGCGATCGTCTCGACCCAGAAGCTCGCCCGCGCGCTCCTGCCCGCCGCCCAGCGCACCTCGCGGCTGCGAGCATGTCATCTCGATCGAGCCGATCCCGGCCGTCCAGACCAACAATATCCAGCATCACGATTGGTCGGCTCTGATCGACGCCGAGACGCCGAACGTCGCTGGCTGCGCGGCCGGTGCCGATTTCGGCCGCGGCGATCTCGCCTGCCTCATCTACACGTCAGGCACGGGCGGCGCGCCGCGCGGGGTGATGCAGCAGCACGGCGCCATCCTCCACAATGTCGAAGGCTGCATCGACGTCATCGCCACCGATTTCGGCTGGGACGACGAGGTATTCCTGTCCTTCCTGCCCGCTGAGCCACGCTTACGAGCATACGGGCGGGCAGATGTTTCCGATCGGGCTCGGCGCGCAAATCTATTATGCCGAGGGGATCGAGCAGCTTGCCGCGAATATCGAGGAGACGCGGCCGACGATCATGGTCGTCGTGCCGCGCCTGTTCGAGGTGCTGCGCCAGCGCATCCTCAAGCAGGTCGAGAAACAGAGCCGGTTCGCCCAATATCTGATGAAGCGGGCGCTGGAGATCGGCGCGAAGAAATATGCCGGGACCCTGCCGGTCTGGGACCGGCCGATGGACCTTTTGCTCGACCGCACGCTGCGGCCGAAGATCGGCGCCCGCTTCGGCGGCCGGATCAAGGCGATGGTTTCGGGCGGCGCGCCGCTCAATCCGGAGGTCGGCATCTTCTTCCATTCACTGGGCCTCACCTTCCTCCAGGGCTACGGCCAGACCGAGGCGGCACCGGTGATCAGCTGCAACCGGCCGCGCGTCGGCATCAAGCTCGACACCGTGGGTCCGCCGCTCAAGGATACCGAGATCCGCATCGCCGAGGACGGAGAGATCTTGGTCCGCGGCGAGCTGGTGATGAAGGGCTATTGGCGCAATCCGAGGCCTCACCGAGCGGACGGTGATCGGACGGCTGGCTCCATACCGGCGATGTCGGCCATGTCGACGGCAAGGGCCGCATCGTCATCACCGACCGCAAGAAGGATCTGATCGTCCTCGACAAAGGCGACAATGTCGCGCCGCAGCGGGTCGAGGGCATGCTGACGCTGCAGCACGAAATCGCGCAGGCGATGGTCTCGGGCGACCGGCGGCCTTATCTGGTCGGCCTGATCGTGCCCGAGGCGGACTGGATGGCGGAATGGGCCGCCGCGCACGGTAAGCCGAAGAGCCTCGACACGCTACGCGAGGATTCCGACTTCCTGCGCGACGTCGGTTCGGCGGTGGACCGGGTGAACGCCCAGCTGTCCGTGATCGAGAAGGTGCGCCGCTTCATCCTCGCCGACGCGTCCTTCACGGTCGAGAACGAGCAGCTGACCCCCTCCGTGAAGATCCGCCGCCACGTCCTCCGCCAAGTCTATGGCGAGCGCCTCGATGCACTTTATCGTAAGTAGAGCTCAGTGCCGGCGGACGCGCTGGTAGGGTGTGAAATCGCCGAGGCCGCAGGAGCCTTCATGGATGTGGGCGACCGGATCGATCACGTCGGCGATATCGCCGCGGCAAAGCTGATCCGACGTCGTGTGGGTGACCAATGCGAGACCCTGATTCAAATCCTGGCAGCCGCCGGCTGGCCGGTTTACCCAGAGCCGATCGCCGATCCTGCTGTAGAAGATGATCGCATTCTCTCCGGCCGAGCGGTTGTCGCCGAGGTCGCGCTGCATGACGCAGTCGGTGGGCGGGCCGCTCTGCGCGTAGCCGGTGAGCGCTTTCGCGAGCTGCGCCCCATCGTCGCGCTGCGGTGCCGCGCTGACGCACAAGACGGCGCCGCCGGCCACGATCACCGAGCAAATCAGCTTGTTCATCGTGCTTCTCCTTGCACCGGGACAACGTGCGAGACGCCGCCATGCTTCCGTCAGCCGCTAAAATTATCCTTGCCCAGCCGCCTTGCCGCGAATTCCTCCACATTGGACGCGCGGACGAAGGGATTGGTTTCGCGTTCGAGGGCTATCGTCGTGGGCACCGTCGCCTCGCCGGCGGAGCGTGCCTTTTCGACCCTCGCCACGCGCGCCACCAGCGCCTTATTGTCGGGCTCGACGGTCAGTGCGAAGCGGCCGTTCGTGTCGGTATATTCGTGGGCGCAATAGACCTTCGTCTGCGGCGGCAGGGCGGCAAGGCGCTGGAGATTGGCATACATTTGCTCGGCCGAACCCTCGAACAAGCGGCCGCAGCCCATGGCGAACATCGTGTCGCCGACGAACGCCGCTTCTTCGCCGGGCAGATAATAGGCGGTGTGGCCGGCCGTGTGGGCTGGGACTTCGAGCACCCGCGCCTCGACAGGTCCGAGCATCACGATGTCGCCTTCGCGGACGCCGCGGTCCATCGTCGGGATTTGCGCCGTCTCGGCGGCGGGGGCGGTGACGAAAGCGCCGGTCGCCGCCTTGATCGCCTCGTTGCCGCCGATGTGATCAGGGTGCCAGTGTGTGTTCCAGATCTGGCTGATGTGCCAGCCGCGCTTCTCGGCTTCCGCCAGCACCGGCTCGGCGACGGCCGGATCGACGACGGTGGTTTCTCCGGATTCCGGCTCGTGGACGAGCCAGATATAATTGTCGCTGAGCGCCGGGATGCGGACGATCTCCATCGTGGCGGCGTCTACGCTTGCCGTTCGAGCAGCGCCAGCGCCTCCGCCGCCAGCTTGCGCGTAAGCTCGGCAGCGGGCAGCGGCGTCCCGAGCGACGCGGCCTGGCCGGCCCACAGCGGCCCGAAGCCATATTCGCCCTGGCGTTCGGCGGCGGCGCGAATGGGTCCCAAAGCGATGGCGGCGAACGGATAAGACGGCGCCTCGGACCGCACCGGCCCGAGATCGCGCACCAGCCGACCGGCGAAACCCCGGGCGAGACCGCCAGTCAGCAGGTTGGTGAAAATTGTCGGCATCTCGCTCGCCAGCAGCGCGCGGTGAGCAGGCGAGACGAGCGATTCGGGGCAATGGAGGTAGACGGTGCCGAGCTGGACGCCGCTTGCCCCCAATGCGAAGGCGGCGGCGATGCCGCGCGCATCGCCGATCCCGCCCGCCGCGATCACCGGCACCTCGACCGCATCGACCACGCGCGGCAGTAACGCGAAGAGGCCGAGTGGATCACCCGCATAGGGAAGGAAACGGCCGGTATGGCCGCCCGCCTCCCAGCCCTGGGCGATGATCGCGTCGACGCCGCGCTCCGCCAGCCAGCGCGCCTCCTCGACCGTCGTCGCATTGCCGATGACGATGGCGCCACTCTCCTTCACGCGGCGGAGCAGGCTTTCGTCGGGCAATCCGAAGTGGAAGCTCACTACCTCCGGCCGGGCTTCCTCGACCGTGGCGCAGGCGGCCTCGTCGAACGGCATGCGCAGCGCCGCCGGACCGCCCGGCGCGACTTTATATTCCTCATAATAAGGCCGGAGCAGCGCGCGCCAGGCGCTGTCGTCCACATCCTCGGGCATGCGGTGGCAGAAGAAATTGAGGTTGAGCGGTCGGCCGGACTTCGCGCGCACCGCCGCGACCTGCTCCCTGATCTGCGCCGGCGACAGCATCGCGCAGGGCAGCGAGCCGAGCGCGCCACCCTCCATCGCGCCGAGGCTGAGCGCCACGCCGCCCGCGCCCGCCATCGGCGCCTGGACGATCGGCAGCTCCGCGCCGGTCAGATCCGTGAACCGGCGGGGCCAGCCTACCATGTGCCGGTGTTGGGCATCGACGCCCAGGGCTCCTCCGGCGGCAGCGGCGAATCCGCCTGGAGCAATTCGATCGAGATGTTGTCGGGCGTGCGGACGAAGGCCATGTGGCCGTCGCGCGGCGGCCGGTTGATGGTCACGCCATTGTCCATCAGGCGCTGGCACGTCTCGTAAATATTGTCGACGCGATAGGCGAGGTGGCCGAAATTGCGGCCGCCGTCATAGCCTTTCTCGTCCCAATTGTAGGTGAGCTCGACCTGCGCCTCCTCGTCGTCCGGCGCGGCGAGGAAGATGAGGCTGAAGCGGGCTTTCTCATTGTCCATCCGCCGCACCTCCTTGAGGCCGAGCAACTCGAAGAAGCGGCTCGTCGCGTCGGGATCGGAGACGCGGATCATCGTGTGGAGATATTTCACTGGAGCCTCCATCAGCGGTCGGGGAGGCTCCTACTGCCGCGGGTCTTTGAAGGCCAGCGGGCCGCTCTCGTTCTCAGCGCGACTGCGTCGGCGCGGGTGGCGGGCCACCGTTGGCCGCCAGCGCTGCTGCCGCCGCCCGACCGGCGGGGGAGCCGCGGCCGGCGCGGACGGCGCGCTCGTAGAGGCGCCGGGCCGAATCCACGTCGCCGGAAAGCCCGGCGATGTTGCCGGCCTCGACCAGTATCGTCGCGTCGTCCGGCGCGAGCGTCACCGCCTTGTCGATGTCCGTCCTCGCGCGGGCGAGGTCGTTCTGGCGCCGGGCGAGCGCCGCCGACAGATACCAGGCGAAGGGATCCGACGGGACCAGGGCGAGGCCCTTGTCGAGATCGGCCCGGGCGCCGGCCACGTCGTCGACCGCCACCGAGGCACGTGCCCGGTCGAGATGGATCTCGCCCTCGACCTGCGGCAGCAGGCCGCCGATCCGGAGAGCGGTGTCGAACGCTTGCCGCGCGCGCGCCGGATTGCCGCCGGCCAGCCAGCTATTGCCGGCCTCGACCCAGAAATCGGCGCGGCGCGTATCCTGCGTCCGCTCCGCTTCGACGGCGGCGGTCTCGAAGGTGGCGGCAGCGTCCGGCCAGCGTTCGAGGGCGGTGTAGGCGAGGCCCTGGCAGAGCAAGGCGGGGATACCGCCATCCTTCGCCCGCCATTGGGCGGCGGTCTCCACCGCCTGCTCCGGCGCGCTCTTCACCTGGGCGAGGCAGCTCTCCTCGCGCTCCCCGGCCACCACGGCCTTGGGAGGGCGCCGCGTCGGCGTCGCCATGGGAATGAGGTCGGGCCCGGCGGCAAGCGCCAGCAGCAAGGGAATCACGATGCCTCCGTCGAAAGGGATAGCACGCCTCTTCCATCGGCACATCTGCACCGGCGCTGAACGGAGGCGGTCGCGCCTTTATAGCAGGGTTTCGACCGTGCGCAGCAGCCGCTCGATGTCCTGCTGCCGCGACAGGCGATGGTCGCCGCCCTTGACCAGGGTGAGCTCGGCGTCCGCCGTCTCGAGTTGCTCCATCAGCGCCAGCGAGATCCGCCACGGCACGTCGGCATCGTCGGTGCCGTGGAGGAGCCGGACCGGGCAGTGGATCGCGATCGGGCCGCCGAGCAGCTTCAGGCCCTCGCCGCTTTCCCAAAAGCCGCGGGTGGTGACGGTCGGCGCATCGCCATAAGGCGAGGGTTCTTCGAGCCGGCCTTGCTCGCGGAGCGTCTTTTTCTGCGCGTCGGAATAGCCCCAGCCGGTAAAATCGGGCGCCACGGCGATGCCGACCAGCCCGGCGACTTTCTCCGGCCGGGCGAGCGCGGCGAGCAGCATGATCCAGCCGCCCATCGAGGAGCCGACCAGCAGCACCGGCCCCTCGACCGAGTCGATCGCCGCCAGCGCATCGTCGCGCCACCCCGCCAAGGTCTGCGCTTCGAAATCGGCCGGACTGGCGCCGCAGCCGGCATAGTCGAAGCGGAGCATCGCCCGCCCCCGCGTCTCGGACCAGCCGTCGAGCGCCGTCGCCTTCCCGCCCTCCATGTCGGAGGCATAGCCGGGCAGGAAGACGAAAGTCGGGCCGCGCCCGGCCCGCCGCCGGACCGCGAGACGGCGGCCCGGCGCGCTTTCGAGGAACTCGGTCATTTGCCCGCGATAAAGTCGTCCACCGCGGCGCGGAAGCGGGCGGGCTGATCGAGCATGATGAAATGATAGCTGTTCGGGATCGGCACCAGCTTCACCCGCGGATCGGCGGCATAAGCGTCGCCGTACAATTTGGCGACCGTCGCTTCCGCCTGCGGATTCGGCACCGGATAGAGCATCGTGATCGGCCGGGAGAAATGGGCGACGTCGGGGCGGAGATCGCTCATCATGTCCTCGTAAAGCGCCTCGGCGACCACCTTGCGGTCCGCCGCCTGCGACCAGGCGGTCACCTGGGCGACGCCGGCGGGATTGTTCGACATGTTGGGCGGCGTCTGCATCGGGGTCGTGGCGTTGCGGATCGAATCGCGAATGTTCGCCGCCAACGGGCGCAGGCTGTCGACCGTCGCGCCTGGCGCCATCAGCACGCCGAAGAAGGGCAGCGAATCGACGATCATCAGCCGCCCCACCTGCTCCGGATGGTCGCGGACCATCATCATCCCGATCAGGCCGCCCATCGAGTGGCCGATCAATGCCGGATGCTCGACATGGTTGGCGGCGAGCCAGCCGGACAGGTCCGCGACGACGCCCGCGAGCAGCCCGGGCTGGTCGTTGCCGCCGGGATCGCCGCCGCCGAAGCCGTTCACCTCCACAATGATGACGCGGTGGCTCTTCGCCAGCTCCGGCACGATCCCGTCCCACACGGCGGCCGGGCTGGCGAGGCCGGGGATCAGCACCACCGGATCGCCCTGCCCGGTCGAGCGGATATTGATATGCGCCAGCCGGACCGGCGCCTGCGCGCTCGGCACGGCGGCGCAGGCGGACGTCGGGTGCGCCTCGTGCACGGCGAGCAAGGCGAAGGCGGCGAGAAGAAGCGGATATTTCATTGCAGTGTCTCCCTGGCTGGATTGATGAAAATCTCTTCGATGGCGAGGCCGAACAGATCGGCGATGCGGAAGGCGAGCGGCAGCGACGGATCGTATTTGCCGGTCTCGATAGCATTGACGCTCTGGCGCGAGACGGCGAGCCGCACGGCGAGATCGCCCTGGCTCCAGTCGCGCTCGGCCCGGAGCACCTTGAGGCGGTTCTTCACGACCGCATCTCGTTGACGACGGTGCCGACGCCGAGCCCCATGCACCAGAGGATGAAGGCCCAGTACATCGGCGCGTGTGGCACCTGGCCGAAGGCGTCGAGGAAGCCCCAGATGCTGGTCACGCACAGCATGAAGCCGGTCGCGATCATGAACTGCCGCACGGTAAGGCTGCGCAGATATTCGTCTGTCTCCTCGATGAGCAGGCGCCCGAACGCCCAGATCACGCCGATCAAGGGTAGCGCCGGCAGGATGGCGAGCACGACTGCGAGCGGCCCTGTGGGCGTGATCCGGGCGTTAAGCCAGACTTCGCCACCGACGATGAGCATGTACAGCGCCATCAGCGGCAGGAAGCGGCGCAGATAGGCCCGGTTTGCGCTCGACGGGACGCAGGCGAGTTGGCGCCGGAGACGGATCACCACCATCGCCAGCCAGATCACCGCAAGCACCGGCACGGCGATCGTCACCCCCAGCCAGAAGCCGGTCGGGTGCAGCGTGAAATAGGCGAACATCGCGCCGAGGAAGGCCAGGCAATAAGCGAGCACCGCGAGGCCTTTGCTGGGCAGGCGGGGCGGGACGTCGGAATCGACGGTCATCGAAATCTTTTCCTTTCGATCGTTTGCAGCGGCGGAGGGATCTTTATCGTCGGGAGCCGTTCGGCCCCTCGTCCCTGGGACGGCGGATCATCAGCACGGCCGCCGCGCCGATCAGGACCAGGCCCAGGCCGATGGCGAAGCCGATCCAGAAGTCTCCGGGCAAGCCGCCGACGGATTCGTGCCGGTTGAGGGTCGCTGCCGTCGCCGCGATCACGGCGCCGGATGCGGCGAGGAGGCCGGCGGGTTTGAGCTTACGCATATCTGCTTCCTTCCAGTCGGCCGGTCGTCAGAAGAAACCGCAATTTCCGCGGCTGCGGGCGATGAGCACGAGCGCGAGGACGATCAGGACGATCGCCAGGCCGAGGCTGATGGCGAGCGGGAAATCGCCGCCGCCCGACCCGTGATGCGCGGCCCGCATGCTGGCGGTGCTCGCCGAAACCGCGGCCGCGGAAGCGGCAATCGCACCGGCGCGTCTGCGTCTGTCCATTGTCATGCGTCCTTTAAACTCTGTGAAGGACACTTTACAGGTGGACGTGGCCCTGTCAAGTGTCCTGTACACCTAAACGGCTGGGTGCGGGTGAGGGAGCGGCCAATAAGGGTTGTAGGCCGCAGGCGAGCAGCTACGCCGTTGCGAGAGGCTCCAGGATCGACAAGGTGCCCGAGTCCGGTGTGCCCGGAAATGACCTTACAATTTCGATCGCCTTGGTTGCAGTCTGCCGCACTCGCTGACGAACTTCTTTATCTCCGGCCGTAGCGACATTCTGCAAGGCGAGTGCCGCGTGATAGAACAAAAATGGGGCTTCATTCCGAAATCGATCGAGAAGCCAAGGTATCTCCGCGAGGTCGGGTCTCATCTGCATCATGGCGATGGCCGCAAGCCGACTTCCTGGAGAACCAGAGGACTTATACGCATCCAGACGGCCTATCACCGAGGGGCCGATCGCCCTCATTTGAACCAAGATACGTGTCAGTGCGCTAGTTCGGTCGGGCCCTGGGGGCATCGTCCGTCGTGCGGTGTCGTATTCTATGCACAATCTATCGAGCTGGCGCAGCAGCTCGTGCTGGCCAATGTCGCCAGAGTGCGCTTCAATCCGTGCGGCCGAATGTATCTGCTCAGCGGTAATTTCGCCGGAATCCGAACTCTTGGCTGCAGTGGCAGCTACCTGCTCAAGCTCCAGCTCAACAAAGCCGATCTTTCCCTTCTTCACACGCCCGAGGGCGTCTCTCAGCGGCTTCCTAAAGATGATTACGGCGGCAAAGAATGCTGTAGGCCATGCAATCGCTCCTATGAGAGAAGCTATTGCCGAGATCAGCTTTGCCGTATCTTCCACTTTTCCCCCGTTTGGAGGGCTATAACACCTGTCTGTTACCAGGTAAATTTCACCTCCCGTCTCGCCCTGCTGAACATCGGAAAGGAACGCCGCGAAACCTTCCCCCGATCGATGGTCGGCGGGCTGGGCCTTAACAGATCCTGTGTTCGGGGCTGGAGCATCGCCCCAGCCGTCGCTACATGCACCCCGTCATGACGCAGCCATTCCAGATCCGCCTTCCCGATGGTTCCGTGCGCGAGGTCGAGCCGCGGCACTACGCCCGGCCGATATCGCCGCGGCGATCGGGCCGGGCCTTGCCAAGGCGGCGCTCGCGGCGCGGGTCGATGGCGAACTGCGCGACCTCATGCGGCCGTTCGAGGGCGATGCCGAGCCTCGCGCTGGTCACGGCGCGCGACGAGAAGGATGCGCTCGAGCTCGCCCGCCACGATTATGCGCATGTCCTCGCCGAGGCGGTGCAGAACCTCTTCCCCGGCACGCAGATCACCTTCGGCCCGGCGACCGACGACGGCTTCTATTACGATTTCGCGCCGGCGCCCGGACGCGGCCCGTTCACCGAGGAGGATCTGCCCGCGATCGAGGAGGAGATGCGCGCGCATCATCGCCCGCGACGAGCCGCTCGTCCGCGAAGTGTGGACGCGCGACGAGCTGATCGCGACGCTGGCGAGACGCAGGGCGAGACGCTTCAAGGCGGAATGGGCGGCCGAGCTGCCCGAAGGCGAGGAGCTGACCATCTACCGCGCGGGCGAGCTGGCTCGACATGTGCCGCGGCCCGCATCTCGCCTCGACCGGCAAGCTCGATCCGCAAGCGTTCAAGCTGACGCGCGTCTCCGGCGCCTATTGGCGCGGCGACCAGAAGAACGCGATGCTCTGCGCATCTACGGCACCGGCTGGCTCAACAAGAAGCAGCTCGACGCGCATCTCGCCGCGGCTGGAGGAGGCGGCCAAGCGCGACCATCGCAAGATCGGCCAGGAGATGGACCTGTTCCACCTCCAGACCGAGGCGCACGGCTCGGTCTTCTGGCACCCCAAGGGCTACATGATCTGGCGGCAGCTCGAAGCCTATATGCGCCGCCGGCTCGACGCGGCCGGCTATCGTCGAGGTCAAGACGCCGCAGCTGATGGACGCGCGCCAGTGGGAGGCAGTCGGGCCATTGGGGCAAGTATCCGCGAGAATATGTTCGTCGTCCCCGACGAGATGCCCGGCACCGATCCGGACGAAGGCCGGTGTTGGCGGCACCGGCGACCTGATGGCGCTGAAGCCGATGAACTGCCCGGCGCACGTCCTGGTCTTCAAGCAGGGCATCAACTCCTATCGCGACCTGCCGCTGCGGCTCGCCGAGTTCGGCTGCTGCCACCGCAACGAGCCGCACGGCGCGCTGCACGGCATCATGCGCGTGCGCCAGTTCACGCAGGACGACGCCCATATCTTCTGCACGCGAGGACCAGATCGTCGACGAGACGCGCGGCTTCTGCGACCTGCTCGACGCCATCTACCGCGACCTCGGCTTCGCGGGCTACGCGATCAAGCTGGCGCTCCGGCCCGACGCCCGCGCTCGGCGACGACGCCATGTGGGACCGCGCCGAAGGCGGCCTGCGCGAGGCGGTGCGCCAGGCGGCGAAGGCTCAACGAGGATTATTCGGCTAGGTCGAGCTGCCGGGCGAGGGCGCATTCTACGCGCCCAAGCTCGAATTCCACCTGACCGACGCGATCGGCCGGACCTGGCAGGTGCGGCACGCTGCAGCTCGATTATGTGCTGCCCGAGCGGCTCGACGCTTCCTATGTCGGCGAGGACGGCGCAGCAGCACCGGCCGGTGATGCTCCACCGCGCGATCCTCGGCACGTTCGAGCGGTTCATCGGCATCCTGATCGAGCATCATGCCGGCCGCTTCCCGCTCTGGCTGGCGCCGGTGCAGGCGGTGGTGGCGACGATCGTCTCCGAGGCCGACGATTATGCACGGCAGGTGCAGGCGGCGCTGACCGAGGCGGGGCTTCGGGTCGAGCCCGACCTCCGCAACGAGAAGATCAACTACAAGGTGCGCGAGCACAGCCTCGCCAAGGTCCCCAACCTGCTCGTCCTCGGCAAGCGCGAGGCGGAGGAAGGCACGGTCGCCCTCCGCCCGCTCGGCGCCGACGCACGGCAGGAGGTGCTGAGCCTGGAGGCCGTGGTCGAGCGCCTCCGCACCGAAGCGCTGCCGCCGGACCTGCGGTAAATCTTGGACGATCGCGTGTTTCCCTTCTCCCCTTGTGGGAGAAGGTGGCCTGAAAGGCCGGATGAGGGGTGCGCGGCTGCGCCGCGCGCCGGCCTTTGGCCGGCACCCCCACCCCTGCCCCTCCCCACAAGGGGGAGGGGTTAGACGTCACGCCCACCTCGACGCGGCCTGTCGTCGTCGAGGCTGCGCGGCGGATCGGCCACAGCGTTGCGGGAAAAAAGCGCGCGTCCCGGCGTTCATCTTTCATTCCGACCCGGGACTCACTAGGTAGGCCCCGTAACGGCACCAAGGAGAAACTGCTATACGTCCGCCCATGATCCGGCGCCCGGTCGCGCCGCCGCTGAACGGCCCCCGCTTCAACGAATTCATCTCCGTGCCAAAGGTGCGCGTGATCGATGAGAATGGCGAGAATCTGGGGGTGATGCTCACCGCCGAAGCTATCGAACAGGCCGCCGAAGTGGGTCTCGACCTCGTCGAGGTCTCTCCCAATGCCGATCCGCCCGTCTGCAAGTTCCTCGACGTCGGCAAGTTCAAGTACGAGGCGCAGAAGAAGGCCAACCTCGCCCGCAAGTCGCAGAAGACGCAGGAGATCAAGGAGATCAAGATGCGTCCGAACATCGACGACCACGATTATGACGTGAAGATGAAGAAGGTTTTCGACTTCATCGGCGAGGGTGACAAGGTGAAGGTGACGCTGCGCTTCCGCGGCCGCGAGCTGGCCCATGGCGAGCTCGGCATGCGCCTGCTTCAGCGCGTCCAGGCCGACGTCGCGGAGACCGCCAAGGTCGAGCAGCATCCGCGCATGGAAGGCCGCCAGATGCTGATGGTCCTCGCACCCAAATAAGCCCCGTAAAATGGGCGGTCCGCCCCGCCTCCGGCTTGACAAAAGCGAGGCCGCTTTCCCTGCTTTTCCAGCGGGAATCGCCCAATTCAGCTTTCCGTAGCGGCAGCCGCGCGCCGCGATTCCGGATGCGTTTCATTTCGCAACCAGAATGTTGCTCAATTGCCATAAAGCATCCGAAATGGCGGAAAAGTGCTAATTCCGCTGGTTGGCCCCTCGTCTTTTCAGTAGCTTCCCTCCCCAAACACAAGGAGGGGGGAATGCCGAAATCGGTTTGGCTGCTGTCGGCCGGGATTATCGGGCTCGCTGCGGCGCCCGCTTGCGCTCAGGACAATACCAAGCCGACCGGACAGACCAGCCCGGTCCAGGCGGCGCAGGTCGGCGGCGACCAGCCGCAGCCGGGGAGCGATGAGGGCGAAATCGTCATCACCGCCCAGCTGCGTCCCCAGGTGCTCGAGGACGTGCCGATCGCCGTCTCCGCGGTCTCGGCCCAGCAGCTGCAGAATTCCGGCGCGACGGACATCCGCCAATTGAACCAGCTCGCGCCCTCTCTGCTCGTCTCGTCGACCGGCACGGAGGCCAATGGCGCCGCCCGCATCCGCGGCATCGGCACGGTCGGCGACAATCCCGGCCTCGAAAGCTCGGTGGCCGTGTTCATCGACGGCGTCTACCGCTCGCGCACCGGCGTCGGCCTCGACGAGCTTGGCGAGCTCGAGCGGATCGAGGTGCTGCGCGGCCCGCAGGGCACCACCTTCGGCCGCAATGCCTCGGCCGGCCTCATCAACATCATCACCAAGAAGCCCGACCTCAACCAGATGGAGGGTTTCGTCGAGGGCACTTACGGCAATTACAACGACTTCCGTCTCGACGGCGCCATCTCGGCCCCGATCGCGACCGGCCTCGCCTTCCGCGTCGACGGCGTCTGGAACAAACGCGACGGCTTCATGAAGGTGATCAACGCCGCCGACGGAACCGAGAGCACGATCGATGACCGCAACCGCTACCTGCTTCGGGGGCAGCTGCTCTACGAACCGGACGACCGGCTGCAGGTGCGGATCATCGCCGACTACAGCCACAAGAACGAGAGCTGCTGCGGCGCCGCCTACATCTCGACAGCCGAGACCTTCGATCCGACGCCGGGCGTCCCGGGCGACTATGCGGTCGCACCGAGCAACCGGGTCATCAGCGTCCTGCAGAGCCTGGGCGGCATCATCCCGCCCAATCCCTATGCGCGCGATGTCGCCATCACGCCCGGACGCACCTACAAGGCAGTGACCTGGGACGGCGGCATTTCCGGCCAGGTCGACTGGAAGCTCGCCGACCATGCGACGCTGACCTCGATCACCGCCTATCGCGACTACAAGTCGTACGAGCCGTCGGATACCGACTACAGCAACGTCGACATCCTGTACCGCGCGAACGACGGCAATGCCTATCGCGAGTTCAAGACCTTCAGCCAGGAATTGCGCCTGCAGGGCTCGGCCTTTGGCGATCATCTCGACTGGCTGGTCGGCGCCTATTACATGCACGAGGATCTGACGCTCAGCGACAACTTGAAGTTCGGGTCGCAATATGGCGAATATGCCTCCTGCCTGCTGCTAGCGAACGTCAACCCCGCCATTCCGCGCGATCCCAACTCGCCGGGCTGCTCGAATGCCGTCACCCGGGCGGTCCTCGGCGGCGCCCTCGGCGCGGCGGCGCCGCTCGTCCAGGCGGGTCTCGATCAACTGAGCCAGATCAACAATGTCGGGGACAACCCGTCCCTCTACTATCAGAAGGACGAGAATTGGGCGATCTTCACCCACAACATCTTCAATATCACCGACAAACTCGCGCTGACGGTCGGCCTGCGGTACACGCATGACCACAAGGACTTCAGCGCAAACCTCAACAACAACAACGCGCTCTGCCCGGCCCAGCAAGCCTTCTATGCGCCGTTCCTGCCGGGCGGCGCCGCCGCGGGTGCAATCCCGGCCGCGCTGACGCCTCTGCTCGAAGGCATCGTCAATTTGAGCTGCGAAGGCAATGCGACCACCGCGCTCAACACGCTCAATCTTCACGACCATCGCAGCGAGAACGAACTGACCGGCACCGGCATCCTCAGCTGGAAGCCGGTCAAGGACCTCATGCTCTACGCCAGCTATGCGCGTGGTTATAAAGCCGGCGGCTTCAACCTCGACCGATCGGCGCTCGGCAATCCAATCTTCGCGCCGAGCGACCCGCGTCAGGCGGCGACGGGCGGCTTCGGGACCCAAAACCTCCAGTTCGATCCCGAGAAGGTCAATTCATTCGAGGTGGGCTGGAAGTATGGCGCGCATGGCATCGTCTTCAACGGCGCGATCTTCCGCGAGCTGTTCCGCAACTTTCAGCTGAATACGTTCAACGGCTCGGTCTTCCTGGTCCAGACGATCAATAGCTGCAGCATCAGCCTCAATGGGGCCGATCAGGACGAATCGGCCGCGACAGGCGCCTGCCCGGCCAATGACGTGCGCGCCGGCGTCGTCTCGCAGGGCGTCGAGCTCGAGGCAGCCTTCTATCCCACGCACGATGTGCAGCTCACCGTCGGCGACACCTATGCCAGCACGAAATTCCGCCACAATTTGATCGGACGCGAGACGGGCCAGCCGCTGGATCCCGCCCTGTTCCTGCTGCCGGGCCAGGAGATGTCCAACGCGCCCGCGAATGTGCTGACCGCATCCGCCACCTGGACGCCGCGGCTCGGCAATAGCGGCCTCACCGGCCTCCTCTATATGGATACGCGCATCAGCTCCGGCTACAATACCGGCTCCGATCTGTTCCCCGAGAAATACCAGCCGGGCTACGCCGTCTTCAATGCGCGCATCGGTATTCGTGGGCCGAAGGAGCGCTGGTCACTGGAGCTATGGGCGCAGAATCTGTTCAACCAAAATTACCAGCAGGTCGCCTTCAACACGCCCTTCCAAGGCACCAACTCGCGCGCCAATGTCCAATATTTCGGCGGCGTCGCCAACCAGCTCTTCTCGAGCTTCCTGGCCGAGCCGCGTACCTACGGCGTCACGGGGCGGTTCCGCTTCTAAGAAACCTTCGTGGGGGGAGGGGGAAGCCCTCGTCCTTCGGGACGGGGGCTTCTTTTTGTTCAGGCCGCGGCGTCGCGCGGGGTCGCTCCACCGCCCGCCGCGGCGCGGAGGAGACGGGACTGGATCGCCTTCAACCGGGAAGGACGCTCGATCTTCGCGCCGGCGAGATCGGTCAGGTAGAAGACGTCGACCGCCCGCTCGCCATAGGTGGCGATGTGGGCGGAATGGACAGCGGTCTTGAGCTCGTACAGCGCCTGGCCAAGGCCGCTGAGCAAGGCCGCGCGGTCGCGGGCGTTAACCTCGACGACGGTGTAGCGGCTCGAGGCCAGGTTATCGATGAACACGGCCGGCTGGATTGGAAAGGCCTCGGCGCGGCGCAGCGGCAGCGGCTTGGCTTCGAGCCGCTCCATCGCCGGCGCCTCGCCCTCCAGCGCGCGCAGCACCGCCTGCTCCAGCCGCTTGAGCTGGTGGCGCTCGGCGAACGGGGCGCCGGCACCGTCCTGGACGAGGAAATTGTCGAGCGCCATGCCATCGTTCGTCGTATGGATGCGCGCGTCGATGATGTTGCCGCCGGCCAGGCTGATCGCCGCCGAGAGTCGATAGAAAAGGCCCGGCTCGTCGGGCGCGTAGACGCTGACGAGCGTGGCGCCGCGTTCCGCCACAACGGAAGTCGCCACAGGCCGTGCGCCGGGCGCCTGGCGGTCGGAGCGGTCCATGAGGCGCGCATTCGCTTCCAGCGCCAGCGGCGGCTCGGCGAGCCAATAGCTGTCGGGCAGCCGCCAAGTGAGCCGGGTGAAGCGGCTTTCGTCCCAGCCGAGCCGCGCCGCCAGCGCCTCCTGCACGGCGGCGATGCGGTCGCCGCGGCCGCGCTCCTTGTGGCCGAGCCGGAGCATTTCCTCGGCGCTGTCGAACAATTCGCGCAGCAGCTGGTCCTTCCAACTCGTTCCACACGCCCGGCCCGACGGCGCGGATGTCGACGACGGTGAGCAGGTAGAGTAGGCGCAACCGCTCCAGGCTCTTCACCCGCGCGACGAAGTCAACGACCGTCTTGGGATCGGTGAGATCGCGCTTGAACGCGGTGTCGGACATGAAAAGGTGCCAGCGCACCAGCCAGGCGACCGTCTCCGTCTCTGCATCGGTCAACCCAAACCGGGGCCCGAGCGCCAGCGCGACCTCGGCCCCAAGCTCGCTATGATCGCCACCGCGCCCCTTTGCGATGTCGTGGAGCAGGACGGCGACATAGAGGGTCCGCCGCGAGGCGATGTGCCGGAACATGGCCGTGGCGAGCGGATGGTCCTCCTTGAGCGCGCCTTGCTCGATCCGGGCGAGCAGGCCGATCGCCCGCAGACTATGCTCGTCAACAGTATAATGGTGATACATGTCGAACTGCATCTGGGCGACGACGCGGCCGAAATCGGGAACGAAGCGGCCGAACACGCCCGCCTCGTTCATCCAGCGAAGCACCGTCTCCGGATCGCGCGGCGAGGTCAGCACATCGAGGAAAAGCGCATTGGCCTCGGAGTCACCGCGCACCGCCGCGTCGACCAACTTCGCGTCGCGTGCCGCTGCCCGCATCGCCAGCGGGTGGATTTCGAGGCCATAGCGATCGGCAAGGGCGAAGATGCGGATGAGCCGAACCGGATCCTCGCGGAAGAAATCGTCCTTCGGCAAAGCGAGCCGGCCGCGGTCGAGTACGAAGCCTTCGAGCCGGCGCGGCCGCCGCTTGAGCGCCGGCAGGCCGAAGCGCCGCCCACTGCGCGCGAACTTCTCGTCGAGATGGGCGAGGAACACTCCGGTCAGGTCCCCCACGGTTCTCGCGTGGAGGAAATAGTGGCGCATGAAGCGCTCGACCGGCGATTTGCCAGGCCGGTTGGCGTAATTCATGCGCATGGCGATCTCGCGCTGATAATCGAAGGTCAGTCGCTCCTCGGCGCGGTCGGCGACGATGTGGAGATGGCAGCGCACCGCCCACAGGAAGCGCTCGGCGCGCTGGAACTGGCCAAGCTCGTCGGCGGTGAGCAGCCCGACGTCGACCAGCTCCGCCACGGTCTCCACCCGATAGGCATATTTGGCGATCCAGAAGAGGGTGTGGAGGTCGCGAAGCCCGCCTTTTCCTTCCTTGACGTTGGGCTCGACGACATAGCGGCTGTCGCCCATCCGGCGGTGCCGCGCCTCGCGCTCCTCCAGTTTCTCGATGACGAAGGTGCGCGCCTTGGTGCCCACCACCTCGGACCAGAAGCGCGCGCGCACTTCGTCGAACAGGCGCTCGTTGCCCCAGAGGTAGCGCGCCTCCAGCAAGGCGGTGCGGATCGTATGGTCGCCGGCCGCGGCGGCAACCAGCTCGTCGACCGAGCGGCTGGAATGGCCGACCTTCAAGCCCAAGTCCCAGAGCAGATAGAGCAAAGCCTCGATCACTTGCTCGGGCCAGCCGGCCGGCTTCCAGGGTGTGACGATGGCGAGATCGACGTCCGAATGGAGCGCCATCTCGCCGCGGCCGTAGCCGCCCACCGCCATCAACAGCAGCCGCTCGGACGCGGTGGGGTTATGGATCGGATAGAGCCTGCCGACGACATAATCGTAGGCGGAGCGGACGATCTGGTCGGTGAGATAGGCGTAAGCGGCGGCCGTCTCGGTGCCGGCATAAGGCTTTTCCTCGAGACGGCGGGCAATCTCCGCCCGGCCCTGCGTCAGCGCCTCCTTGAGAACGGCGGCCGCCGCGGCCCGGTCCCCGGTGGTGAGACGATCGGCCAGGGTGCGGCGGTCGACGATCGAACGCTTGCTCGGCACGGAGGCGAAGCGCCCGGACATCAGCTCTCCGCCACCAGCCGCTTCAGCTCGTAGAGCAGGTCGAGCGCCTGGCGCGGCGCCAGCGAATCGAGGTCGAGCCCGGCAAGCGTCGTTCGCACCGGATCGGGGCACGCCTCCTCCCGCTGAATCGTCGCGGCGAAGAGCGGCAGATCGTCCAGCCCCGCGGCGATTCCGCCGGTCGCCGCGCGACCCTCCTCCAGCTTGTTCAGAACTGAGCGCGCGCGGGCCAGCACCGGCGGCGGCAGGCCGGCGAGCTTGGCGACGGCGAGGCCGTAGCTCCGGTCCGCCGGGCCCGTGGCGACCTCGTGGAGAAGGACGAGATCGCCTTTCCACTCGCGCGCTCGGACATGATGGAGCGACAAAGCATCGAGCCGCTCCGCCAGCCGCGTCAGTTCGTGATAATGGGTCGCGAACAGGCAGCGGCAGCGATTGCGGTCGTGCACCGCCTCGACCACCGCCCAGGCGATGGCGAGGCCGTCATAGGTCGATGTGCCGCGCCCGACCTCGTCGAGGATGACGAAGCTGCGCTCGGTCGCCTGGGCAAGGATGGCGGCGGTCTCGACCATCTCGACCATGAAGGTCGATCGGCCGCGGGCGAGATTGTCCGAGGCGCCGACGCGGCTGAACAAGCGGTCGACAAGGCCCAGGGTCGCCCGCGCCGCCGGCACATAGGAACCGGCCTGCGCGAGGACGGCGATCAGCGCATTCTGGCGGAGGAAGGTGGACTTGCCGCCCATGTTCGGCCCGGTGACGAGCCAGAGGCGGCTGTCCTCCGACAAGCCGCAATCGTTGGCGACGAAGCGGCCGCCGGTTGCGCGCACCGCATCCTCGACCACCGGATGCCGACCTTCCGCCACCTCGAAGCAGTTGCGCTCGACGAAGAAGGATCGCGACCAGCCACCCTCCGCCGCCCGCTCCGCGAGCGCGGCGGCGACATCGAGCCGCGCCAGCGCGTCGGCCGCGGCGGCGATCGGCTCGGCGCGGCCCAGCGCGGCCTCCATCAGCTCCTCGAGATGCGCCGCTTCGGCGGCAAGCGCATGAGCGCCGGCCTGGCCGACCCGCATCGCCTGCTCGTGCAGGTCGGGGGCATTGAAGCGCACCACCCCCGCCAGCGTCTGGCGATGGGTGAAGCCGCTTTCCGCCCGCATGAGCGAATCGGCATGTTTGGCGGGGACTTCGACATGGTAGCCAAGCACGCCGTTATGGCGGATCTTGAGCGTCGCGATGCCGGTCTGCTGCCGATAGCGTGCCTCCAGTGCCGCAATGGCGCGACGACCTTCGCCTCCGGTTGCCCGAAGCGCGTCGAGCGCCTCGTCATAGCCTTCGGCGATATAGCCACCCTGGGCGGAATCGATCGGCGGCGACGGCACCAAGGCGCGGCTGAGCAAATCGACGAGCTCGCCGTGACCGCTCAGCACCGGCAACAACTTGGCGAGAAGGTCCGGCTGGTCCGGCAATGCCGCGAGGCGGCCGTGGAGGCGGCGCGCCTCGTCGAGTCCGTCGCGAAGCTGACCGAGATCGCGCGGGCCGCCCCGGCACGCGACGAGCCGCCCCAGCGCGCGGCCGATATCGGGAAGCGCCTTCAATTGGCGGCGCAGCATGTCGCGCGTGCCGGCATCGCGCTCGAACAGGCCGACGAGATCGAGTCGCGCCTCGATTGCGCGCCGGTCGAGCAGGGGCGCACCGAGATCGGCGGCGAGCAATCGCGCGCCGGCACCGGTGACGGTGCGATCGACCGCGTGGAGCAGGCTGCCGGCGCGACCGCCGGATTGGGCGGAGGTCAGCTCCAGGCTTTCGCGCGTCGCCGCGTCGATCATCATGTGATCGTCCGCCGAGCGCGGCACCGGCGGGCGCAGGAAGGGAAGAGATTCGCGCGCGACCTCGTCGAGATAGGAAAGCAGCCCGCCGGCGGCGCACAAGGCGGCGCGGTCGAAGGCGCCAAAGCCGTCGAGCGTCGCGACCTCGAATTGCTCCTTCAGTCGCCGCTCGGCGGCGACGCTGTCGAAGCCGACCTTGCGCTCGGTGACGGCGAGTCCACCGATGGCGCTCTGCCGCCACGATTTCGGCCGCGCCGAGCCGCGCCAGCTCGGCGTCGAGCGCGGCGGGCGGCATCGAACCCAGCTCGAACCGCCCGGTCGAAACGTCGGCGGCGGCGATCCCGCAGCGCTCCGCCGACCCGCGCCACCGCGACCAGCCAGTTGGCCGCGCGCGAATCGAGCAGCGCCTCCTCGGTCAACGTCCCGGCGGTGACGACGCGGACGATGCGCGCGGCTGACCACCGACTTGGAGCCGCGCTTCTTCGCCTCCGCCGGGCTCTCGATCTGCTCGGCGATGGCGACCCGGAAGCCGCCCTTGATCAACCGGGCAAGATAGGATTCGGCGGCATGGATCGGCACGCCGCACATCGGGATCTTCTCGCCCTCATGCTCGCCCCGGGCGGTGAGCGCGATATCGAGGCACTGGGCGGCGGCCTTGGCATCGTCGAAGAACAATTCGAAAAAGTCGCCCATCCGGTAGAAAAGCAGGCAGTCGGGCGTCTCGGCCTTGAGCGCGAGATATTGCGCCATCATCGGGGTCGGCGCCCCGTTGGTCTTCGCCTGTGTCGCCATCGCGATTCAACCTAGTGGCTCTGGCGCGACCATGGAACGGGATTCGGCTGTTGCGGCTTTGATGTTTCCAGACTTAAGGCGGCTGGAAACAGGGAGAGCGATGTGAGCGACGGCAGCAACGTCAAATTCTCCGAGCAGGAGGCTTTGCTCTTCCATTCTCAGGGCCGGCCGGGCAAGCTCGAGATCATCGCCTCCAAGCCGATGGCGACGCAGCGCGACCTCAGCCTCGCTTATTCGCCCGGAGTCGCGGTGCCGGTGCGGGCGATCGCCGAGGATCCCGCCACCGCCTATGACTATACCGCCAAGGGCAATCTCGTCGCGGTCATCTCCAACGGCACCGCCATCCTCGGCCTCGGCAATCTCGGCGCGCTCGCCTCGAAGCCGGTGATGGAAGGCAAGGCGGTGCTTGTTCAAGCGCTTCGCCGACGTCGACGCGATCGATCTCGAGCTCGCGACCGAGGACACCGACGCCTTCATCAACGCGGTCGCCCTGCTCGAACCCAGCTTCGGCGGCATCAACCTGGAGGACATCGACGCGCCCGAATGCTTCATCATCGAGCAGACCCTGCGCGAACGCATGAACATCCCCGTCTTCCACGACGACCAGCACGGCACCGCGATCATCACCGCCGCCGGCCTGATCAACGCCTGCCACCTGACCGGCCGGTCGCTGAGGGACATCAAGGTCGTCGTGAACGGCGCCGGCGCGGCCGCGATCGCCTGCACCGAGCTGATCAAGGCAATGGGCGTGTCCAACAATCATGTCATCATGTGCGACCGCAAGGGCGTGATCTACGAGGGCCGCGCCGAGGGCATGGACCAGTGGAAGTCGGCCCATGCGGCCGAGACCGACGCGCGCACGCTCGCCGAGGCTTTGGTCGGCGCCGACGTCTTCCTCGGCCTTTCCGCCGCGGGTGCGCTCAAGCCGGAGATGGTCAAGGAGATGGCGCAAGAAGCCGATCATCTTCGCCATGGCCAATCCCGATCCCGAAATCTCGCCGCCCGACGCCAAGGCAGCGCGGCCCGATGCGATCATCGCCACCGGCCGTTCGGATTATCCGAACCAGGTCAACAATGTGCTCGGCTTCCCCTTCATCTTCCGCGGCGCGCTCGACGTCCGGGCGACGACGATCAATGACGAGATGAAGATCGCCGCCGCCGAGGCGCTCGCCGAGCTCGCCCGCGAGCAGGTGCCCGAGGAAGTGGCCGCGGCCTATGGCGGTCGGGCGCAGAGCTTCGGCGCCGATTACATCATTCCCGCACCCTTCGATCCGCGGCTGATGGAGGTGGTGCCGGCGGCGGTCGCGCGGGCCGCGATGGACAGCGGCGTCGCCCGCTAGCCGATCCAGGACATGGCCGCCTATCGCACCCAGCTCCGCGCGCGGCTCAATCCGACCACCTCGGTGCTTACCCTCGCCTACGAGGCGGCGCGGCGCAACCCGAAACGCGTGCTGTTCGCCGAGGGCGACGAGGATGTCGTGCTGCGCGCGGCCATCGCCTTCCGCAACGGTGGCTACGGCATCCCGGTGCTGGTCGGCCGCGACGACGTCCACGACCGGCTGCGCGCGCTGGGCGTCGAGCATCCGGAAGAATTCGAGCTGCACAACAGCCGCGTCTATGACCGCTGATCGAAGAGATGGTCGAGACGATCTTACGCGCGCGCTGCAGCGGCGCGGCTTCCTGCAGCGGCGAGGTCGAGCGGATGGTGAACCAGGACCGCAACATCTTCGCCGCGCTCCCTGCTGGCGCTTGGCGAGGCGGACGTGATGATCACCGGCGTCACCCGCCCCTATACGCAGAGCCTCAACCAGATCCTGCGCGTAATCAATGCCAAGCGAAGGACATGACGCCATTCGGAGTCCAGATCGTCGTCGGCAAGAGCCACACCGACCTTCATCGCCGACACGACGGTGACGGAGCGGCCAAGCGGCGCCGCAACTGGCCGAGATCGCGATCAAACCGCAAGCGTCGCGCGCCGCATGGGGCAGGAGCCGCGCGTCGCCTTCCTGTCTTATTCCACCTTTGGCAACCCGCAGGGCAGCTATCTGGAGCGGATCCGCGACGGCGTGAAGCTGCTCGACCAGCGCGACGGCGTCGATTTCGAATATGAAGGCGAAATGTCGCCGGACGTCGCGCTGAACCCGGCGATGCAGCGTTTCTACCCGTTCAGCCGCCTGTACCGGCCCCGCCAACGTGCTGGTCATGCCCGGTCTGCAGATCCGCCAACATCTCGGCCAAGTTGCTGCGCGAGCTGGGCGGCGGAGCGGTGATCGGGCCGATGCTGGTCGGCATGGAGAAGCCGGTCCAGATCGCGCCGATGACCGCCAGTGCCTCCGATTTGGTGACTTTGGCCGTGCTCGCTGCAGGCGGGATCGTCGGATAGTCGTTCAGCTACCCCACATGAACGGGCTCTTCAAAGCCGACTATTGCGGGTTCGGATTGTCCGTGGTCGGCGCGCCCCTGCCTGTACCGAGCGTCCCGACCGATCCGATATTGCCGAACAATTCGTCGAACAGATTGTGGTGGCTGCCCAGCGTGGGCGTCTTGTCGCGGCTTGGGTGGATCGAGGCGACCTGCTCCAGCCCACGCCTGTCGATCGAGGCGACGTTGCCGGCCTGGTCGAAATGGATGTGCAGGATGGTCTGGTCGACCGGGCGTGGGTTGGTGTAGCCCATGTAGCGCGTGTCGCGGGCGACGTAATACCAATCATTCTGGTCGAACGTCCCGGAGAAGGTCGGTCGGCCGAGCGTGTTCATCACCGAATCCTTGTTGTCGGTGCCCGGCTGGATCGCGTTGGCCAGCGTATTCTCCAGCATATAGCCCTGATGCTGGTGGACCGCGGTGCAGCCGCCGAGCGCGAGCGCACCGGCGATTACGGCGCCGATCAGGAGGGGGGCGCTGCTGCGGCGAGCGATCATCTTCAAAACACTCCTCAAATTTGCCGATTGTGTCCGCGCCCCCGCGGGCCGCCTTGCAGAAGGACGGGAGAACCCAATATCCGGAAAAAGCAAAGCGGCGCAAGTCTGGCCGCCCACGGGAGCGACGAAGCTGACCTTTCTCCAGACCCTGTTCGGCCAGCGCGGCGAACGCGGCCGCTTGCGGCCGCTCTACGATGCCAGCGTGGCACTTGCCCGCGACCCCGCCTGGTATCGCGGCGGCGGCGTGTCCGATACCCTCGAAGGCCGCTTCGCCATGGTGGCTGCGGTGACCGCGCTCGTCCTGCTGCGGCTGGAGACGGAAGGCGAGACGGCGAAGCGCGAGTCGATGCTGCTGACCGAGTTGTTCGTCGACGACATGGATTCGAGCCTGCGCGAGATCGGCATCGGCGATTTCGTCGTCGGCAAGCATGTGGGGAAATTGGTCGGCGCCCTCGGCGGCCGTCTCGGCGCCTTTCGCGATGCGGAGAGGCTGGACGAGCCGGTCCGCCGCAACATCTTCGCCGGCGAAGCGCCGGACGAGGCGAAGCTGCGCTTCGTCGCCGAGCGGTTGGAGCAACTTCGCGACCGGCTCAAGGCGAGGCCGCTCGACCGGCTCCTCGCCGGAGAGATCGGGTGACGCCCGAATTCAGCCGTGCCTGGCGCGTCGACATACTCGGCGCGGAGCCGCGCGCGGTGCGGATCGAGGCGGAGGAAGCGGAGCGGGCGGCGCTGGCAGGCCGCTTCGGCCTCGTCGCGATCCACCGGCTGGAAGCGGAGGCAATGCTCAGCCGCGAGGGGGAGAATATGCTCGCGGTCGGCAATCTGCGAGCCACCGTCATCCAGAGCTGCGTCGCCACTGGCGAGCCTTTCGAGGAGCAGGTGGAGGCGCCGTTCCGGATTGAATTTCGTCCTGCGCCGGCGGGCGTTGGTCCTGACGAGGAGGTCGAGCTCGGCGAAGGCGATCTGGACACGGTGTTCTACAACGGCGCCGCCATCGATCTCGGCGAAGCAGTCGCCGAGACGCTGTCGCTCAGCCTCGATCCTTACCCCCGCGCGCCCGGCGCGGAGGAGGCGTTGCGCGAGGCCGGCGTGAAGGACGAGGAAGAAGCAGCGCGGGAATCCAGTCCCTTTGCGGCGCTGCAGGGGTTGAAGGACAAGCTTGGGAAATAGGCGTCAGAACGGAACGTCGTCGTCCAGGTCGCCGTCGAAGGCCGGCGCTGGCCGCGACTGGCGGTTGCCGCCGCCGCCGCTGCCGCCGCTCTCATAGCCGCCACCGCCGCCGAAATCCTCACCGCCACCGCCACCGCGGCTGTCGAGCAGGACGAGCTCGCCGCGGAAACGCTGAAGGACGATCTCGGTCGAATAGCGGTCCTGGCCCGACTGGTCCTGCCATTTGCGGGTCTGGATCTGGCCTTCCAGATACACCTTGGAACCCTTGCGCAGATAGGATTTGGCGACCTTGCCCAGATTCTCGTTGAAGATGACGACGCGATGCCACTCGGTCCGCTCCTGGCGGTTGCCGTCGCGGTCCTTCCAGCTCTCCGACGTGGCGACGCGCAGATTCACCACCTCGCCGCCATTGTTGAGCGACCGCGCCTCGGGATCGTCGCCGAGATTGCCCACCAGGATGACCTTGTTGACGCCAGCCATCTCTCTTCCTTCCTAAAGGCCCAGCGCGACGGCGCCCCAATAGGTCGCGCCCGCCGCCACGTAGGCAAGAGTGAAGAGATACCCTAGCATGAAGGCGGGCCACTTCCAGCCGTTCGTTTCCCTTCGGGTGACGGCGATGGTCGAGAGGCATTGCGGCGCGAAGACGAACCAGACGAGGAAGGCGAGCGCGGTCGGCAGCGTCCAGCGGCCGCGCAGGCTGGTGATCAGCGACTCGCGCGTTTTGTCCTCGTCGGGGCTCTCGATGGAGTAAGCAGTGGCGAGAGCCGAGACGGAAACCTCGCGCGCGGCCATGGCGGGGATGAGCGCGACCGCGATCTCGTGGTTGAAGCCGATCGGCTTTACCGCGACCTCAAGGCCGGAGGCGATCTTGCCCGCGATCGAGCTTTCGAGCGCGCTCTGGCCAGGCTTGGGCTGCGGGAAGGAGAGCAAAGCCCAGAGCACGATCGTCGAGAAGAGGATGATCGTGCCCGCGCGCTTCAGGAAGATAAGCGCCCGCCCCCACAGGCCCAGCACAATGTCACGCGCGCTCGGGAGCTGGTATTTCGGCATTTCCAGCATGAAGCCCCGATGGACGCCCTTGGTGATCGTGAGGCGCAGGACGAAAGCGGCCACCAGCGCGCCGACGATCCCCGCCGCATAAAGGCAAAAGAGCACCAGCCCCTGCAGGCCGAAGCCCCAGAAGACGCTACGTGCGGGAATGAAGGCGCCGATGATGATCGCATAGACGGGCAGACGCGCCGAGCAGGTCATCAGGGGCGCGATCAATATGGTGGTAAGACGGTGCTTCGGATCCTCGATCGTCCGCGTCGCCATGATGCCGGGCACGGCGCAGGCGAACGAGGAGAGCAACGGAATGAAAGCATGACCGGAGAGGCCGACCCGCGCCATCAGACGGTCCATCATGAAGGCCGCGCGGACCATGTAGCCGGTCGCCTCCAGGACGAGGATGAAGAGGAACAGGATCAGGATCTGCGGCAGGAAGGCGACGACGGCACCGACGCCGGCAAGGATGCCGTCGACGAGCAGCGAACGAAGTGGCCCCGCCGCGAGCAGTGAGGAGACATAGGCCTGCGTGGCTGTGACGCACTGGTTGATCCAGTCGACCGGCACCTTCGACCAGGCGAAGACCGCCTGGAACATCAGGAACATGATCGCCACGAACAGGACCGGCCCGACGATCGGATGGAGGGCGACGGCATCTATCAGGTGCGTCGTCCGCCGTGGGCCGGTTTCCGATACTGTCGCGCGGCGGGCGATGTCGCGGGCGCGGCGCTGGACGGCGGTGAAATCCTCGTCGGGCGCCCCTCCGCCGGGGCGGAGGCGGCGGGCGGCGCCGACCGCCTCGCTCAAGGCCTCCTTGAGCTCGTCGGTGCCGCGGCGGCGGACCGCGACGGTGGCGATCACCGGTACGCCCAGCTCCTGCTCCAGCCGTTGCGGATCGATCTCCAGCCCGTCGCGGCGGGCGAGATCGATCATGTTCAGCGCGATCACCGTCGGCAGCCCGAGCGCGATCAGCTGCAGCGCGAAGCGGAGATGGTTGTCGAGATTGGTCGCGTCGAGCACGATCAGCAACGCGTCCGGCAGCCGCTCGCCCGCCTGCCGGCCGATGACGACGTCGCGAGTCACCTCCTCGTCGGGGCTGGACGGATCGAGGCTGTAGGCGCCGGGAAGGTCGACCAGCTCGATCGGGCGCCCGTCCGGCAGCGACAGCCGCCCCGATTTCCGCTCGACGGTGACGCCGGGATAATTGCCGACCTTCTGCCGCGCGCCGGTCAGCATGTTGAACAGGGCGCTCTTGCCGGCATTGGGATTGCCGACGAGCGCGACCAGCGGGACCGAGCTCATCTCAGACGGTCTCGACAGAGACGGCGCGCGCCTGCGCCCGCCGCAACGCGACCATCATCCGGCCGATCCGCACCGCCAGCGGATCCTTGCCGAACGGCGCCCCGTGCAGCGCCTCGACCGATACGCCCTCGTCGAAGCCGAGATTGCGCAGTCGTCGCGCATCCGTCTCGCTCAGATGGGACCAGTCGATGCCGGTGACGCGCGCCGGCGTTCGGAACGGAAGTTGGTCGAGCCGCAGAGACATGCCGCACATATAATGCGACTGATTATCAATATCGAGTAAAAAGAGGGTGACGGCTTGCCTCCCCTGCAAAGGCAGGGGGAGGATTTGAAAGACTACCGCGTCACCGGCATCCCCGGCGTGTCGTCCATCAGCATCCGCGTGAGGTAAATCATCTCCAGGGCTTGGGTATGGGCGGCTTGGCGGAGGTTGGCGCCGGCGGCGTGGCCGCCTTCGGTATTCTCATAATAGAGGAAGGGCAGGCCAAATTCCTCCATCCGCGCGGCGAACTTGCGGGCATGCTGTGGGCCGACCCGGTCGTCCTTCGTCGTCGTGAAGATGAAGGGTGTCGGATAGGCGACGCCGCGCTTCAGATTCTGATAGGGTGAGGTCTTCTCCCAGAAAGCGCGCACCGCCGGATCGGTAACGCTGCCATATTCGCCTTCCCACGAGGCGCCGGCGGCGATCTTCGAGATTCGCATCATATCGAGCAGTGGCACCTCGATATCCACCGCGTGCCACAATTCCGGATGCTGGGTGAACTCGACGCCCATCAGCAGGCCCCCGTTCGAGCCGCCGCGAATGCCGAGGCGGCGGGGGCTGGTGACGTGGCTGGCGATAAGGTCCTTACCGACCGCCGCGAAATCGTCGTAGACGATCTGGCGGTGCACGTTGAGGCCAGCCTCGTGCCATTTCGGTCCGAACTCGCCGCCGCCGCGGATATTGGCGAGCGCATAGACGCCGCCATGTTCCAGCCATAGCTTGCCAAGCCCGGCCGAGTAGGTCGGCGTCTGGCTCACCTCGAATCCGCCATAGGCATAGAGCAGGGTCGGATTGTTGCCGTCGAGCTTCATGTCGCGGCGGTGGACGAGGAAATAGGGAATCTTGGTGCCGTCCGATGAAACGGCCTCATGCTGCTCGGCAACGAGGTTCGAGGCGTCGAACTTGGGCGGCTGCGCCTTGATCTCCCGCGCCTGGCCGGTCGCCGCATCGGCGAGCCAGAGCGAAGGCGGCGTCAGGAACGACGTTACCGAGACGAAGGCCTGATCGCTGGTACGGCTGGCGTCGACCACGCCGACGGTCGAATTGTCGGGCAGCGGCAACTGCGAACGGTGCCAGCTGCCGTTCCGGCCCGGCGTGAATAGCAACGTGCGGCCGCGCACATTATCGAGGATCGAGACGAGCAGAACGCCCTTCGAACTGGTCGCGCCCTCCAGCGCCTCGCGCGGACCCGGCGTGTAGACGAGAATCGGCTTGAGGTGGCCGGGATCGGCCTTGAGCTGGGCGAGGTCGACCGCAAGCAGAGAGCCCGCCGGGAAGCTCGTGCCGGCCGGATTCCAGTCCTCGCGGGTCTGGATGATGACGCGGCCGTCGATCATTTCGGAGAGATCGGCCTTTGCCGGCATGGCGACGCGCTGCGCGCCGCCCGGTCCGAGAATGTAGGTCTCGGTCCGGAACGTATCGAGCGGCCGGACGATCACCGACAGCGTATGGTTCTGCGTGTCGCGCAGCACATAGGGCGTGACGCCGTAGCCGCCGTCATTCGGATCGCCGCGGAACACCTCGACCGCGGCCGAGAGCGGCTGGCCGCGCTTCAGCCTTTTGACGATATAGGGATAGCCAGTGCGGCCGAGCTCTCCGGGATTCCATTCGCGGCTGACGAGCAGAGTATTCTCGTCCTCCCAATCCATCCGTTGCTTTCCCTTGGGGAGGACGAAGCCGTCGGTGACGAACTTGCCGGACGGAAGATCGAACTCGCGCACCGTCACCGCATCCTCGCCGCCGTCGGAGAGGTCGATCAGACAGCGGCGCTCGGCCGGCCGCGCGCAGTTGGCGCCCTTGAACACCCAGTTCGCCTTTTCGGTGGCGGCGAGCGCGTCGAGATCGAGCACCGTCTGCCAGGCCGGCGCGCCATGCTCGTAATCCGCGATGCTGGTGCGGCGGAAGATGCCACGCACATGGTCGCCATCCTGCCAGAAATTGTAGACGTCGCCGCCGATGAAGCGGCCGAAGGGAATGCGGTCTTTCGCCTGGGCGATGTCCAGCGCCTCATTGTAATAAGCCTGGTAGCGTGGGTCCGTCTCGAGCACCGCCTGCGCCTTGGCATTGTGGGTGTTGACCCAATCCATAACGCGCTGGCCGAAAGGGTCCTCCAGCCACAGATAGGGATCGTCGGCGGCCGCAGTCGTCGAAGCGGCGGGCGGAGCGGTGGGCGATTGGGCGGACGCGGCGGTCATCGCGGCGGCAGTCGCGAAAAGGCTGGCGAAAAACAAGCGCATGGGTTTCCCTCTCCTTGTTCCCCCACACACGCAACAGCATGCCGCTGAGTCAAGAGCGAAACCGGGTCGGCAAGCGCAGCGATCCTTCAGCGTGCGTATTCGATCCTCAGTCGGCGGAGAGGTGACGGCCGCGCTTCGAGGAGGATCCCTCGCTTCGGCGCGTCTGCGCCCTCGGCTCGGCCATCAATCCGCAGCACATGGCGAAAATCCCGCTGATTGCGGCGGTTCTCAGTGGATAATCGACGGCCGAATGCGCGAGGATCGCCGCCGATGCGATGGTCGCGGCGCGCGCGAAATAATCCGGCTCCTCCGCGCGCCAGAGGAAAACGAACCGCCGCGCCCACCACAAGAGAAACAGCGCCAGGACGAGGAGGCCGGGGATACCGGTTTCGAGCGCGAGCTCGATATAATCGCCATGAACATGGTTCATGTAGAAGCGGTCGACCGCGGCCGGATTCTCGCGCGCCCGATAGATTTGCTGGAAGGTGCCGATGCCCGATCCGACCGGCATGAAGTCCGCAGTCGCGGCAAGGCTCCTGGCGAAGCTGGTATGGCGCGAGCTTTCCTTGCCCTTCTCGCCCTGGGTCGTGAGATTGTTGTTGAACGGCGTGGAAAACACCATCGCCACCGAACCCAGCATCAGCAGGGCGACGAGGACCGGCGCCCATTTCGGAAGCTTCCGCCGCCGTCCCCAGATCATCAGCAGGCTTGCCGCCAGCACCGGCACCGACAGCCCGATCCCGGCGAGCGACATGTTGATGGCGATTCCGACAAGAATCACCGCCAGCGTTCCCGCGAGCACCACGAACAGGCCGGAAGACTTCTGCACCGAGCGGCCCTTGGCGGCGGCGGAGAGATACAGAGCGGCGAGAAACGGGATGGTCGCGACCATCAAAGTCGCGAAATGGTTGGCGTTCGAGAAGAATCCGGTGGTCGTGCCGTTATTGGTGATTTCGTAGAAATACCAGGGTGATTCGGGACCGCCCGCGAGTTGTAATGCCCCGATCGCGACGCTGACGATGGTCACGATCGCGACCAGCCACGCCAACCACGAGGCGCGGAAGGTGCCGAGCCGCACGATGCCCAGCAGGATCGCGATCGCGGGCAGCAACCAGAGCGCCGACGAGATCGTCCAATAGGGGTCGAGCGACACGGGCAGCCATGGCAGCGGCTGCCCGAGCAGACGGAAGCCTTCGACGACATGCTGCCGCCCGGGCAACGACGTCCAGATCGAGGGGGGCAGCGGAACGAGCTGCAGCGCGATCACCAGCAGCATCAGCAGCATCAGCGCGATCAGCTGCCGCGAGGCGGTCGACAGCGACTGGGAGGGTCTCGCCACCGCGGCCCAGACGATGAGCGGGATGGCGAGGAGCTGAAGCCCCATATTCTCCCAATAGCCGGCCGCGCTGGCGCCGCCGAACAGGAGGCACAAGCCCAGATAGAAAGGCACGACGGCGAGGCGGAGATAATGTTTCATCCGCCCTGCTCCGGCGCGATCGACACATTGCCGATGCTTGCGCTCTGATTGGTGGCGACGTCGCCGCTCACCCCGACGAGCTTCAGCCACTGGCTCGCGCAGCCTGTGGCCGGAATTGTGAAGGAGCCGGCGAAGCCCTTGGTGGCCGACGTCACGCCGGTGAGTGGAAGCTGCAGCAGATTGTTATCGCCGGCCGCGCAGGCAACCGTCCAGACGAGCCGGCTGCCTTCGCCCGCAGCATCGCCGCTCGCCGTCACGGACAGCCGGTAGCGGCCGGGCCGCAACAGCAGCAGCTGGCTGGCGAGATCGCCATTGTCGCGGCCGTAATAGTCCACCTGGAGGGAATGCTTCCGGCTGCGCTCGGCGACTCCGAGCCCTTCCGTGGTCAATTTCCAGTTGAACGGTGCCGGGCCGGGAAGGCCGACGAAGGTCGGATCGTAGACGCCTTTGCCTTCGGCCTCCTCCTGGAATCCGGTGAAGCTCTTCCAGAGAGACCAGGCGCCGGCAAAATCTCCGTTCGATACCATGCGCGACAGGAGAGCGGCCTTCCACGGTTCAGAGCGTCCGGAATGCGCTGCCGCGCCCGCAACGTTCAGTACCGCGGATTCGCTTGCGCCCGAAGTGACGAGACCCTCGAGCACGTCCTCCTCCAGCGTTGGAAGCCGATGCAGCAGCGGCAGCATCTGCGGCGCGGTCTTCGGGTCCTGGGTCATTTGCGCGAGCGCTATCGTCAGGGCGCTGCCCGCGCCTTCGATCAGATTGTCGAGCGCCTTGATCTCGACCACCGCTTCGGGGATGCGGCCTTCGCGCAAATAGCGGTCAAGCAGCAGCAGCCGGGCAAGGCGCAGGCGCGGATTGCGCCGTCGCGCCTCCTCGAGCAGGCGGTCTCCCCGTGCATTGTCCCCGCGGACGAGCGCGTCCACGGCGGCCAGCAGAAAGGGTTCGTCGGCGAGCGGCGCCTGCTTCACCGCGTCGAGCGCGGCGCGGCGATATTCGTCGGGCACGCGCCCCCCCTGCGCCTCGAAATAGGCCATGGCGACGCTGATGCGGACTCGCGGGTTGGCGGGAGCGACGGTCGCGGCAATGCCCGGGCGCGTGTCGACCAAGGCATCCACGGCACCGATCCTGACCACCCACCAGGCGACGTATGCGCCCAGCAAGGCGGCGATCACCGCCCGCGCCAGTACGCCCCCATTCAATCGCCTATGCCGTGCCGCCCGGTCAGCTCTCACGCTGCGCGAGTAGCTTGATTTCACGCTCGCGGCTACCCACGCCGCCATAACGATATGGCTCGTAGCCATAGCCATAGCCGTAGCCGTAGCCGTGCGTGCGATTCCGGAACTTGGTGAGCGCCGCGCCGACGATGTTGCCGCCGGCCGCCTTGAGGCGGGTAATGGCGTCGAGCGCGGCCTTGGTACGGGTCCGCCCGCTCTCGACCACGAGCAGGGTCGCGCGGCAGACGCCGGACAGGAGGGGCGCGTCGGCGAGACCAAGCACGGGCGGCCCGTCGACAATCACCAGATCATATTTGGTCATGGCCTCGGCGATCACGGCCTTGAGCCTAGGCGAAGCAAGCAGCTCCGCCGGATTCGGCGGCAGCGGGCCGCACGGCAGAAGGCTCAGATTCTCATATTGCGTATTGAGAATATGGTTCTCGAGCGGCTCGTGATTGGTGAGAAGCTTCGAAAGCCCCTCATTGGGCTCGAGGCCGGTAACGAAGGCCGGCTTGCGAAGGTCGCCGTCGATCAGCAGCACACGATTGTCGAGGCGCGCGAAATTCTGCGCCAGCGCCAGGGTCGTGCTGGACTTGCCTTCGGCCGCACGCGTGCTGGTGATGAGGAGGCTCTTCGGCACACCGCTGTCGGTGGTGAACTGGAGCGACGTGCGGAGCGAGAAATAAGCTTCGGAAACGGCCGAGGATTGGTCCTTGAGCTCTTCCGAAAGCGCGTCGTTACCCTTCTTCATGGGAATGATGCCCAGCGAGGGAAGGTGAAGCTTGTCGCGAACGTCGTCGGGCGTCTTGATCGTGTCGTTCAGGAATTCGAGCGCAAGCGCTGCACCCATGCCGGCGACCAGGCCCAAAGCCAGACCGATCAGCAGGTTGAGCCACAGAACCGGGACATAGGGATGGCCGGGGGCATCGGCATAATCGACGATCGAGATGTTGTTGGTGCCGACGCCGCCGGCCACGCCGACCTGCTTGTAGCGCTCGAGCAGCGAATCGTACATCGCGCGGTTCGTGTCGACGTTGCGTTGCAGGATGTTGTACTGGATGCTCCGCTCGCGCAGGTTGAGCACGTCGCCCTTGAGACCGTTCACCTTCGCCTGAAGCTCGCGTTCGGCCGCGGCGGCGGCGCGGAATTGCTCCAGCAGGGTGTTCGAACGTCCGGTGGAGATGGTCCCGGCCTCGCGCTGGATCTGCTGGTCCAGCGCGTTGATCTGAGCGCGTTCGCGGACCATGTCCGGATAATCGGGCTTATAGGTGGTCAGCTTCTGCTGATAGTCCGCTTCCAGTTGCGCCCGCGACGCCCGAAGCGCCGACGTGCTGTCATTGATCTCGCTGGTCACGCCTGCATGCATGGCGTTGCGATACGCCTCTTCGGCCGCGATCCGCTTCGTCTGGGCATCGGCCAGCGCCTGGTTTAGCTGTGCGAGACTGGCGCTTTGAAGCGATGCGCCCTCGCTGCCGCCGCCGCCCTGGCTTGAGCCTTCCTGGGTACCGCCGCCCAGCGTAATGATCTGCTGGGCTTCCGCATACGCGACAAGCTGGCGCTCGGAATTTTCGAGATCCGTCCGCGCCGCCGCGATCTTCCGCTCGAGGAACTGCCGTGCATAGGCGGTGGACTCGAAGCGGCGTTGCAGGTTCGACGCGATGAGATTGTCGGCATAACTGTTGGCGATCTGCGCGGCCAGGCTCGGCGACGAGGAGATGTAGGTCAGCTGGATGAGCCGACTCTCCTGCAACTGCTTGGCCGCGATGCCGCGGACGATTCGCGAGGCCGCGATCTTGACGCGCGCGGTACGATCGCCCGTCTGCGGCGCGAGCACTGGGTTGGAGGCGAGATTGAGATCCTCGGCAACGCGTTTGGCGAGCGTTCCGCTTTTGAGAAGGCCGATCTGGGTATCGATGTAGGCGCGCTGGTCGAAATAATTGCTTGCCATGTTCGAAACCTTCGACTGGTCGACGGCCTCGATCTGCGGCGGATTGACCTCGAGCGTGACCATCGCACGATACATTGGCGTCGTCAGGAACGTGGCGACCACCGCTCCAGCTAGGCCGACCGCCACGGCGCCGAGAATGAGCCAGCGCCATTCCGACACGATCCGCCAGATCGTCGCGAGGTTGAGGTCGCCAGGAAGCAAGCTGCCTCCGGCCGGCTGCGCCCATTGGTGCGGCAAGGCCAGCGCACCACCCCCTTGCGGCGCAAGGGGCCAGATCGGCTGGGCGCCCGCGGGCTCGATATCGTTCTTGCTCATAGAAACGTGAAACTGCCTTTCATAGGCTGGAAGCAGTCAGTGGCGTCAGGATCAAATCCCGAGGCGGAGAAACGTGAGGAGAGGGATCGACTGAATGATATTCGACCAGGTACCCTTCACCGACGAACCGTCGACGACGATAATATCGCCAGCATAGACGCGAGGATCTTGCATCTGGCCGCGACCGATGGACTGAAGATCGAAGGCGGCGGCCATCCGCTCACCTTTGATCGTCCTGAACACCGCTACCCGGTGCGGATTGGCATTCTCGTCGGTGCCGTGCGCGAGCGCAACGGCCTGCAGCAAGGTCAGGCTGCCGGTTACCGGGAACACGCCGCCCTGCTTGACCGAGCCCGTAACCGTCACGACCCGGGTGCTGGACGCCTTTACCGCGACGCTGACGTCCGGATGCTGGAGATATTTGGCGCCGAGGAGATCGGCGATCTTGTCGTGGACCTGCTTCGTCGTGAGATCCACGACCTTGACGTTGCCGATGAGGGGCATCGAGATCGTGCCCGTCAAGTCGACATCATAGTCGCCGGTCAGGTCCGCGACCTGGAATACGCCGACGTGCAAGGTATCGAGCGGAGCGATCTTGTAATCGTCCTCCAGTTTGGTGGTCTGGACGGGATCCGGTGCGTTGAAGTTCTGAACATTATAGGGAATCGGGCCGCCGCGCGTGCCGGCGCACGCGGCCAGCAGGGCAATGGCCGCCATGCAGAAAATCAGCCGAAGCGACGACATAAAGCGCGATGCGGGCACGGGTCCCGCATAGCCGGACTTTTCAGAATACGGCACGGACAATTCCAAATTTTGCAAAATTCAGCCTTTTAAGCTTAGCCGCTGCGCCTCGCGGGTCAAGCCGGAATCGGGCGGGTCGGCTTTGTTTGGCGTCGAAACGCCTTGCGTTACAATGACATAGACCAGCACCGGCGCGGCCTTCCGTCAGCCCTGTGCATCTTCGGGACGGGTGGAAAGGAACCATCGCTCGGTCTCTTCCACGCCGACGGCCGTCAGCACCCCGCTGCGATAGGCACCCGTATCGATTCCGATTCGGTTCGGCCGCTCCTCGACCGTCGTCACGATCGTGTGGCCGTGAACGACGACGAAGCCATGTTCCTTGGCGTCCGTCAGGAAGGGATCGCGGATCCAGCGCAGGTCGTGCGGGTCCTGGTCCTCGATGGCGAGGCCGGGCCGGATGCCGGCATGAACGAACAGATAGTCGCCGAAGCGGAAGGTGTCGGCGAAATTGGCCAGGAACTCGCGATGGGCGCGCGGTACCTTGGCGCGGATGGCCTCGATCGCCTCGTCATCCTCCATGCGGCGCAGCGCGTCGACATCGATGCCGTAGCTCCGGGCGCATTCGGCGCCGCCGAACTTCAGCCAGTCCGGCAGGATCGAGGCATCTCCGCCCAGGATCCGAAGCAGCACTTCCTCATGGTTGCCGGACAGAAAGATGGGACGCCCGTGCCGCGGACGCCATGTCCGCAATCGCTCCACCACCCCGGCCGAATCGGGGCCGCGGTCGATGAGGTCGCCGAGGAAGACAATATAGGTCTTCTTCGGCCGCCGCCCGTCAATATCCTGCTCCACGCGCCGCAGCAGGCCGTCGAGCAGGTCGAGCCGGCCATGAATGTCGCCCAGGGCATAAGCGCGCGCGCCCGCCTTGCCGCGGGGGCGGTTCTCGTCGCCGACAAGTCCGAAGGAAAGAGTGTGAAGCAGGCCCATCTACGCTAACTCATGTTGGCGTGCCCTTTCCTTGGACGAGCACGCCTTGGTCCTTCCGCTTCCCGGCCCGGATCGCTCTGTCAAGGCAAAAGCTTGCCGGGGTTCATGATGCCGGACGGGTCCAGCGCCGCCTTGATCCGGCGCTGGAGCGCGATCCGCGCAGGATCGGCGGTGCGCGCGAGCGCCTCGCGCTTGATCTGTCCGATGCCGTGCTCGGCCGAAATCGATCCGTCCGCGGCGGTAACGCGGTCATAGACGTTCCGGGTAATCGCGGCGCCGGTCTCCCGCATCCAGCCGCTGTCGCAATCCGGAGGGACGATGACGTTAAAGTGGATGTTGCCGTCGCCGAGATGACCGAAGGCGATCACCCGCACGCCGGGATAGGCGGCCTCGATGGCGGGCGCTTCCGTCTCCAGAAAAGCCGGCATCGTGGCGACCGGCACGGAAATGTCGTGCTTGAGCCCCTGTCCTTCCTGCCGCTCCGCCTCGGCGATCGAATCGCGCAGCCGCCAGAAGGCCTCCGCCTGCGCATCGTTCGCGGCGAGGACCGCGTCGCCGGCCAGATCCGCGTCGAGCGCCTGTGCGAGCGCCTGCCCGAGCCGCGCGGCGGCATCGTCGCCCCCGGCCGGCGTGACGGCCTCCACGAGCACGTTCCATGCCCAGGACTCCTCGAGCGGCGCGCGCGCGCCGGGGATGTGGCGCACGAGGAGGTTCAGTGCGATTGCCGGAACTAGCTCGAAGCTTTCGATCGCCTCGCCCAATCGGTCCTCGAGGAAGCGGAGCAGGGTCAACGCGGCGGAGGGTGAGGAGAGGCCCACCCAGGCGACGCCGCGCGAGCCGACCTCCGGGACCAGCTTCAGGCTCGCGGCGGTGACGATGCCGAGCGTCCCTTCCGCGCCGATCAGCCATTGCTTGAGATCGTAGCCGCGATTGTCCTTGCGAAGCGCCGACAGGCCGTGGAGCACCGACCCGTCGGGGAAGACCGCCTCCAGTCCGAGCACGAGCTGGCGCATCGGGCCGAAGCGCAGCACCTGCGTCCCGCCGGCATTGGTCGAGACGAGGCCGCCGATCGTCGCCGATCCCTTGGCGCCGAGCGAGAGCGGGAAGCGGCGCCCGATCTGCGCCGCGGCATCATGGACGTTGGTGAGGATCACGCCCGCTTCAGCGACAAGGACATTGTCCTCGGCCGAGGCGCCGCGGATGCGGTTCATGCGCCGAAGCGACAGCAGCAAAGCTCCGCCCGACGCGTCCGGCGTCGCGCCCGCGACCATCGAGGTGTTGCCGCCCTGCGGCACCAGCGCAATCTGCTCGTCCGCGCAGGCTGTGACGATAGCCTGGACCTCCTCGAGCGACGCGGGAGAGAGGAGTGCGGCCGCTTCGCCCCGATGGCGCCCGCGCCAGTCGGTCAGCCAAGGGCCCAGATCCTCGGCGGCGCGACTGAAGCCGCGCGGACCGAGCCGCGCTTCGAGCGCGCGCAGCAGCGGCTCGGAGGGGGGATTGGGCATCGGCGCCTCCTGACGGAATCGGACGGCCTACGCAAACCGGAAGAGGTCTCGGCCCAATGTTGTTAGCCTGGATCAAGCCTTTTCGCTGCCGGAACAAAGCCGGATTTTCATGGTTTAGACGGTTTTCGGCATTCAGGGGCCGAGGGGAGCGATTGGGCGTTGAACAAGGCCGCGATCTTAAAGGCAGCGGTCGCCGGAGGGGCCGTCGCCTGGGCTTGTGCCATCCAGGCTCAACCTCAATCTCCGCGTAACGGAGCATCTTCCAACCAGGCCGGCGATCAGGGGCCGATCGTCCCGGACAGCCAGTTCCAGAAGGAAGTGCCGCCGCTCGATTCCGAGATCGGCAAGCCGCTGCCGCCGATCGGCAGCGTCGCGCCGCCTCCCGCGGCGCAGAATGCGCTTGGAGCTGCCAGCGTGCCGGTTTCGACGTCCAACGGCCAGCTACCGCCGACCAATGTCCCGACCGATCCCGAGCTGACGCAGCCGCTGACGCCGCTCTCCAGCTTCGATCTCAATCCTCCGCCGGCGACGGCCGCCGATCAGAAAGCCAATGACAGCGCGCCCGAGCCGGTCCGCTATCAATTGGCTCACCGAGGGCTTCCAGCAGGTCGGGCTGGACGGCCGTTTCCGCAGCCTCTCGGCGCTTGCCGAGGCTAACGGGAAGGCGACCAACGGCGCGCAGGTCGCCGAGCGCGCCAAGCAGGACGAGCAGCTCGCGGTCCGGCTGCTCCGTTCCGAAGGCTATTATGATGCGACCGCGGTTTCCACGGTCGAGCAACTGCCGAACCAGCCCGGCGCGCTGCGCGTCAGCGTCGCGGTCGTGCCGGGTGCGCGCTATCTCTTCGGCCAGATCGCGGTCGCTGGCGGGCAGACAATTCCAGCCAACCTTCCGCGGATTGCCCTGCCGCTCAAGACCGGCGACCCGATCGTCGCCGCCGATGTCATCGCGGGCGAGGCCAATATCCGCCTGCGCCTGCCCGAGCAGGGTTACCCCTTCGTCAAGATCGGCATGCGCGACGTGCTGCTCGATCCGGCGACCCATGCCGGGGACTATACCTTGCCCGTCGATCCCGGCGCCCGATCGCTCTTCGCGGGCTTCACCACCGACGGCAAGCTGGCCTTCGACGCAAAGCATGTCGGCGTGCTCGCCCGCTTCAAGCGCGGCCAGCTCTACGACAGCCGCAAGGTCGACGATCTGCGCGAGGCGATGGTCGCGACCGGCCTGTTCAGCACGGTGGCGGCGGAACCGGTCGCGACCGGCCAATATGCGCCCGACGGAAGCGAATATGTGAACGTCCACGTCCGCCAGGTGGCGGGGCCGCCGCATTCGATCTCCGGCACGGCGGGCTATCAGACGGGCCAGGGCTTCACGGCGCAGGGCACCTGGGAAGACCTCAATATGTTCCCGCCGGAGGGGGCGCTCATCGTCACCGGCATTGCCGGGACGCAGGATCAGGGGCTGCAGCTCTCCTTCCGGCGCAGCGATGCCGGCCAGCGCGACCGCACCTTCCTGCTTCAGGCGGAGACGGACCGGCAGGTTTTCCCCGCTTATCACGCCTATCTGGCGCGGCTCTACGGACTGATCTCGCGCGCATCGACGCCGATCTGGCAGAAGGTCTGGACCTATTCCTACGGCGCGGAGATCGTCGCCTCGAATGAGGACGAGAATCGCTTCCCGCCAATCTCGATCACCAACGCCCATTTCATCGCCGGGCTGATCGGCCAGCTCGGCTACGATCGTTCGAACAGCCTGCTCGATCCGACCAGGGGCTTCCGTCTGCAGGCGCGGATCAATCCCGAAGTTTCGCTGCGCCAGCCGACCAAGCCCTATCTTCGCGATACGCTTGAAGGCAGCGTCTACATTCCCGCCGGCAAGAATTTCACGATCGCGGCGCGCTCGCGGGTCGGTTCGATCTATGGGATCAGCGTCGCCGAGCTGCCGCCCTCGCGGCGCATCTATGCGGGCGGCGGCGATTCGGTGCGCGGCTACGGCTTTCAGGAGCTTGGGCCCAAGGACGCGAACGGCGTTCCGATCGGCGGCCGCAGCCTCGTCGAATTCTCGCTCGAGGCGCGCTACCGGTTCGGCAATTACGGCATCGTCCCATTCGTCGACGCCGGCAACGTCTACGAGACGCAATATCCCAAGCTGTCGGGCCTGCGTTACGGCGTCGGCATCGGCGGGCGGTTCTACACCAATTTCGGGCCACTGCGGCTCGACGTCGCGACGCCGATCAACCGGCAGAAGGGCGAATCCCGCTTCGCCGTCTACGCCTCGATCGGACAGGCTTTCTGATGGCGGAACAGGAAGCTTCGGACATGCCCGCGATGCGGGTGGTGCCGGCCGGACGTCGCCGCGCCCGGGCGGTCGCCAAATGGACCGGCATCGGCCTCGCCGGCATCATTCTGCTCTTCGGCCTGTTCATCCTGTGGCTGAACAGCGGCATGGGCCGCAGCTTCGTGGCGCGGCAGATCAACAAGCTGCAAATGGCATCCGGCCTCTCGATCCATGTCGGCCGGATCGACGGGTCGCTGTTCAGCAATCTCACCATCCACGACATCCGCCTGTCCGATTCCAAAGGGGCCTTCTTCACCGCCACCGAGGCGAAGATGGGGTGGCGGCCGCTCGCTTATTTCGGCAACCATATCGACATAAGCAGCCTCGATGTGCCGCGCGCGCACCTCTACCGCCTGCCGCAATTCAAGCCGACCAAGACCGCATCCCAACCAGCCGCTGCTTCCTAACATCGACATCGATGTCGGGCGGCTGAAGGTCGACCGGATCATGGTCGATCCGGCAGTGACCGGCTATCGCCACCTCCTTACCCTCGACGGCAACGCGAAGATCGCCAGCGGCCGCGCGCAGGTCACCCTCTTCGCTGGCGCCATCGCCGCGCCCAACCTGCCCGGCGGCGACAAGCTGCTGCTGAAGCTCGATGCGGTGCCCGACCAGAACAAGCTCGACATGGGCCTGCAGATACGGGCGCCCGGCAATGGCTTTGTCGCGAAACTCGCCAATCTCACCCAGCCGCTCGCCGTCTCGGTCGAGCGGCAACGGCAGCTGGGCGAGCTGGAACGGCCGTGCGGTCGCGACGCTCGGCGGCAAGAGCTTCGCCAATGTCGCGATCGGCGCCCGCAACGGCACCTTCACCCTCACCGGCCCGCTCGCGCCCGGACTGATGATGACGAACGGGCCGGTTCGCCGCCTGCTTGATCCGTCGGTGCAGATGAACCTCGTCGCGACGCTCGACCATCGCCGGGCCGACACGAAACTGCGGCTGAGCTCACCCACCGCCGCGATCGCGGCCCAAGGCCTGGTCGATCTCGGCCGGAGCGAGTTCACGAACTTCAAGGTCGCGGCGCGGCTGAGCCGGCCAGGTGCATTGCTGCCCAATCTCAGCGGCCGCGACGTGCAGCTGGCGATGGTGCTGAACGGCGCCTTTAGAACGCCGGTTGTGGCTTACCGGCTGACCGCGGATGCGCTCGGCTTCAACGGCACGACGGTGGAAGGCCTGCGCGCGGAGGGACGGGCGCGGGTGAACACCGATCGGATCACCGTTCCGGTGGCTGCCCATGCACGTCGGATCACCGGGCTCAACCCGACCTTCGGCGGCCTCCTCAACAATGTCGCGCTCGACGGCACGATCAACGTCGCCGGCACCAAATTGCTGTCGGACGATCTGCGCATCCGCTCGGACAAGCTCAACGCCACCGCCGTGATCGTCGCCGATCTCGCCAGCGGCACCTATCAGGGCGGCATCCAGGGCCGGGTGAACAACTTCCTCGTCCAGGGCATCGGCCTGCTCGACATCAATACCAACCTGAATGTCGTCACCGCCGGCAAGGGCTTCGGGATCCGGGGTCGGGTGGCGGTGCGCTCTCGGCGGATAGACAATGCGACCGCGCGCGGCGTGCTGGAAGGCAATGCGACGGCAACCGCCAACATCGTCATGGACCCGAACGGCGTGATTCACGTCGCCGATCTGAAGCTGAGCTCGCCCGGCCTGCGCGTGACCTCCGGCGCCGGCAGCTACACGCTTCGAACCGGCGCGATCGATTTCCGCGGCACCGGTGTATCGCGTTCCTACGGCGCGCTCGCGGTGATCGTTACCGGCACCGCGTCGAAGCCGAACGTCCAGCTCCGCGCCGCCAATCCGGGCTTCGGAATCGGCCTCCGCAACGTCAGCGCGACAGTGAAATCGACCGCCGCCGGCTATGCGATCAATGCCACCGGCGAATCCGATTACGGTCCCTTCGCCGCCGACCTCACCATCCTCTCCGGCCGCGGGCCGACCACCTTCGACATCCGTCGCCTGACCTTCGCAGGCATGACCTTCGCCGGCCGCGTCACCCAGACAAGCGCGGGCCCCTTCGCCGGCACGCTGACCATGACCGGCTCGGGGCTGAACGGCACCATTCTCCTTGCGGCGGCGGGCCGCTATCAGCGCGCCGACATCACCGCGACCGCCAACGGGGCGCAGATCCCCGGCAAGAGCCCGATCCTGATCCAGCGAGGCCTCGTCCAGGCGACGGTCATCCTCTATCCGGGCGCGCCGCAGATCACTGGCGACGTCCAGCTCGCCGGAGTGCGGAGCAGCAGCTTCTTCATCGCCCAGGCGCGGGCGAAGGCGAGCTACCAGAGCGGCCGCGGCACCGCCCAGATCTTCGCGGAAGGAACCAGCGGCGTTCCCTTCAGCATCGGCCTCAATGCAGCGCTGACCCCGGAGCTGGTCCGTGCCGCGCTCCAGGGCAACGTCGACAACATCCCCTTCCACCTCGCCCAGCCGGCGCAGATCCAGCGCGCCGGCGGCACCTGGACGCTGACTCCGGCCGAAATCGTGCTGCCGCAGGGCAATGTCCTGCTCGCCGGCCGCTACGGCGCGTCGGCTATGAGCTGCAGTCGCGGATGAACGGGCTCGATCTCTCGATCCTCAACGCCATCTCTCCGGGCCTCGGCATCGACGGTAAGGCCACCGGTAGCCTCGACTTCGCCGCGCCGGCCGGCGCCGCCTTCCCGCGCGCCGAGGCACGGATCAACGTCGCCGGCTTCACCCGCACCGGCGTCGCCACCCGATCGCCGCCGGTCGACCTTTCGCTGCTCGGCAGCTTCAGCCGACCGGCGCGTCGCTCGACGCGGTGATCCGCCGCGCCGGCGCGCTGATCGGCCGCGCGCAGGTGCGCCTGCAGCCGCTCGGCGCCGGCGGCAGCTGGATGAGCCGGCTGATGGCCGCGCCGCTCTCCGGCGGCATCCGCTATAACGGGCCGGCCGAGGTTCTCTCCTCGTTCGCCGGCCTCGCCGACGAGCAATTCTCCGGCCCGATCGGCGTCGGCGCCGATTTCAGTGGCCGGCTCGACAATCCGCAATTCAACGGCGTCGTCCGTGCCAACGCGCTGACCTTCGTCGACGAGGAATATGGCACGCGCATCACCGGCATTGCGCTCCAGGGCCGCTTCACCAATTCGACCCTGCAGATCGAGCAGCTCTCCGGCCATGCCGGCCACGGCACGATCAGCGGCACCGGCTCGGTCGGCTTCGCCGCCGCGTCCGGCTACCCGATCGACATCCGACATGCATTTGCAGGACGCGCAGCTGGCGCGCAGCGACAATATCTCCGCTACCGCGTCCGGGGACCTCGCCATCACCAACAATCGCGCCAATGGCGCCCTCATCTCCGGCACTCTCAATGTCGCGAATCTGCGCTACGAGATCATCCGTCAGGGCGCGGCGCAGGTGGTCGACCTGCAGGGCGTGCGCCGCAAGGGCGAGCCGCTGCCCAGCCCGGGCCAGATTCGCCTGGCGGAGGCGGACAAGGCGCCGAGCATCTGGAAGCTCGACCTGCGCGTCCATGCCGACAACCAGGTTTTCGTCGCCGGCATGGGCCTCGAATCCGAATGGAACGCGAATCTGCGCATCCGCGGCACGACGGCGACGTCCGCAGCTCGCCGGCCGGATGGAGGTGGTGCGCGGCACGTTCAGCTTCTCCGGGCAACGCTTCGACCTCACCACCGGAACCATCAACTTCACCGGCGACCGGCCGCCCGACCCGCAGCTCGACATCCAGGCGAGCGCCGACATCAGCGATGTGACGGTCAACATCAACGTCACCGGCTCGGCCAACAATCCGCAGATCACCTTCACCTCCAATCCGTCGCTGCCGCAGGACGAGATCATGGCGCGGGTGCTGTTCGGCGGCTCGATCAGCCAGCTGTCGGTGCTGCAGGTGGCGTCGATCGCCTCGTCGCTCAATTCTCTGCGCGGCGGCGGCGGCGGTCTCAACCCGCTCGGCAAGCTGCGCCAGGCGGGCGGGCTCGCGCCGCCTCCGCATCCTCGGCGCCGACCAGACCACCGGCCGCGGCACCGCGCTCGCCGCCGGCTTCTACCTCAGCAACAAAATCTATATCGAGCTGATCACCGACGCGCAGGGCTATACGGCGACCCAGATCGAGCTGGCCTTGTCGAAGACCCTGAGCCTGCTCAGCAGCGTCAGCACGCAGGGCAGCACCAACAATGTGAACCTCCGCTACCGCAAGCGCTATTGAGATACCGAGCCGCAGCCCACAAAAAATCACATCGTCAGCGGGCGATCCGGGTCAGCACGGCGGCGAGGCCGGTCAGCCGCGGTGCACGCTTCAGCACACCCAGGACGGCCGCTCGCGGGATTGAATGCTCGGCCGCCCAGCGCAGCGCCTCGGCCGCCTCGATCGGCCGCAGCGCCTGCCGGCTGAAGGCGCGCTGATACGCTTCCGCCGGCCGACCGGCGGCGATGGCCTCTGCCGCTGCCTTGCCGCTGGTCAGGGCGATGGCGATGCCGTCGCCGGCGAGCGAGGCGATCACCGCCGCTTGGTCTCCGAGACGGTAAACGCCCTCGGTCGTGGACGCCGCGCGCCAGCCATAGGGAACGCCCGAGATGGCGCTCCATCCGCTCGGCTTCCCCTCGCGCAGCCGTTCGGCGAGGGCGGGGAGCTCATCCGCCAGCTCTGCGATCAGCTTCTCGATCCCGCCCGCCGCCTTGAGCCTTCGGCGGGCCGCCGACAGGCAGAGATTCGGCCTCGCCCATCCTCCTGCAGCAGCAGGCCGGCATAGCCGCCATCGAACAGATGAAGCTCGATGACGCCGTCGAGCGCGCTCTCCAGCTCCGCTGACGGTGCGAGGGCGGTGCGGAGGCCGATCGGATCGGCGCTGGTGTCGCGCGGCCGGGCCGCCGCCGCGCAACTCGTGCTTGCCGGTGGCGAGGAGCAGGGCTTCGCCTTCATCTCCTCGCCGCCGTCGATGCGGACGCAGCGGACGCTCGAGATCCGCCGATCGTACTGCCTGCCCCCGCTGCACGCGAACGCCGGCCGCTTCGGCGCTTGCCAGCAAGGCGGCATCCAGCGTCCGGCGTGAAAGGCCGGCGGCCATGTGGGGCAAAGCTGCCTTCCGCCGAATCGCCCGCGCTGACCAGCCGGAGCGCGAGAAATAGGACGGCGCCCAGCGTCGCCGCGTCGATCGCCGAGGCCCCGTAGCGCCGCCAGCGCGTCCCAGCCGAGAAAGCCGCCGCAGACCACGTCCTGCGGCTCTGCGTGGCGCTCAAGAATGGTGGCTTCGATACCGGCTCGGGCGAGGGCGATCCCGGCCGCCGACCCGGCCGGGCCGCCGCCGACGATCAGCGCCGGCAGGCGCTTCATCCTCAGGCGGCTCGCGCGAAGTGGAACCCTTCGGCGGCGAGGCCCGGCCCGAAGGCGAGCGCTATGCCGCGGCGGCGCTCCGGCTTGTCCAGCATCTCGGAGAGAACGAAGGGCAGGGTCGAGGAGGACATATTGCCGAAGCGCGCCAGGACGTCGCGCGACTCCGCCAGCGCGCCCTGGGGAAGGCCGAGCCCGCTCTCCGACCGCGTCGAGGACCGAGCGGCCGCCGGCATGAACGGCCCAGCTGTCGATCTCGTCGAATAGACCGGCCGGCGAGCATGGCCTGGCGCACGTCTTCGTTTCGGAGCGCCTCGGCAATCCGGCCCGGGACTTCGCCCGAAAGATGCATCGCGAAGCCCTGGTCCCCGATTGTCCAGCGGATGAGCGAGGCGGAATCCTCCAGCGTCGCGGCGAACGGATCGGCACATGCCGAAGCCCTGCGGCTCCGCCGTCACCAAAGCCGCGGTCGCGCCGTCGCCGAACTGGAGCATGGCGAGCAGAGGCTCGATCTCCTTCTGGTCCTGAAGATGCAGGCTGGAAAGCTCGACCGTGACCACCAGCACCCGCGCCTCGCGGCTCCGACCGGACGATATGATAGGCGAGGCGGAGCGAGGAGACCGCCGCATAGCAGCCCATGAAGCCGACCAGGGTCCGCTCGATGTGGCCGGGCAGGCCCAGGCGCGCGGCGATGATCTGGTCGATGCCGGGCGCGACGAAGCCGGTGCAGCTCGCGACGACGAGATGGGTGATGCCGTCGAGCGACGTCTTCGCCGCGAGATCGGCGATCGCCGCCAGCGCCAGCTCCGGCGCCGCCTCGGCATAGACTTCCATCCGCGCGCCGGTCGGTTGGCAGCTCGGGATGGTAGAAGCCGCCCGGCGCGACCGGCGAGCCGCCCGTCCGGCGTTGGCGGCAGCACCGACCAGCGCCGCTCGATCCCCGACCGCTCCGCCATTCTCCGGAACAAAGCGCGGCTGGCGCGGATCGGCGATGCGCGGCTCGGCCCAATCGATGAATGCGCCGTGCACCTCATGCGAAGGGACGGCGGTTCCGATGGCGTTGATGTAGGCGGTCGGCAGGTGCGATTTCCTCGGGATACAAGGCTTTTACGAAGCCGGGGCTTAGATGAACAAGTGCCGGGAGAAGTTCCATCTGTCCATGGAGCTTCGCGCGCCCGCCTGAGTATCGGATTCGGGGTCGAACGTTCAATGACGGTGACGATGGATCGACGAGCATGCATCCGCACTTGTAAGCTCGGCGTAAGTCTGTCCAGCTAGGGGTCGCCCTTGGTCGAGCTGCAATCATCCATGCACTACATCAATGCCTTGGCCTGACCCGCTTTGGTGGGTTCGCTGGCAATGGTTCACGATCAAGACGTGGATCGAGAGCAGCATCGCGTTTTCCCCCAAAGCCTTGCATCCGATCGTCGGAGTGAGCCTTCAGCTCGCTTTCGCCGCATTGCTCCGCACCTCCATAGCGAAGCCGGCTCCGTGGCTGATCGTGTTGGCCCTGGAGTTGGCGAACGAATGGACCGACCTGACAGTGGATGTTTGGCCCAACCGTTCGGATCAGATCGCTGGAAGCATCACGGATGTGATGCTGACCATGATCTTGCCAACCATGTTGCTTCTGGCAGCTCGCTATTACCCTAACCTCCTGCGGCATAGCCGCTGAACGGGCGGCGGTTGGCGCTTGAGAGGCTCCGCTCGTCCCGCCACCGCGGCTCGGGGCAAAAAAGAACGCCCCGGTAGTCCGACTACCGGGGCGCAGGAAGGCCCGCTGCAATAGGAGTTTCCCATTCAGCCGCGCGAGCCGGCCCGATTAGTGGGTGGCATCCTTCGCCTTCTCACCGGCCTTCTTGGCGGCGTCTCCGGCTTGTTCGGCATTGGCACCCGCATTGGCGGCAACGTCCGCGGCCGCCGCGGCCGCCTGGTTGTTACCGGCGTCCACCGCGTTTGCAGTCGCGGCGGCCGCCTCGTTCGCCGAGACCGACGCCTGATCGGCCGCGGCCGCGGCATTGGCGCTGTCGTTCACGGCTTCCGACGCAGCATTGTTGTCGTCTTTGTGCCCGCAAGCGCCAAGGAAAAGGGTCGCGGCGGCAAGCGCCGCCAAGGTCGAAGTTCGCATATATATCCTTTCAGGTCGCCCGGAGTGGGAACGCCTGCATCAACTGCAATCGCCGTATCCGTCAAGCCTCGGAGCGCTCAAACCGGCACGTTCTAGGCGGTTCGCTCCTGAGCCCGCTTGACCGTCTCGCCTCAATCTATACATCATGAGACAAGTCGCGCAGCCCCTCGCGCGCAGCGGGTGAGCGCCTGACCGGGCGCCTTGTCACCTATTCGACGTCCGGACGCTTCATGCGCCGGGCGTCGTTTGTTTTGCGGACGTCCGAAATGGCATGCACCCGCATCCTTGGGATGATGATTACACTAAATCACGCACGGCGGGTGGCGGCTGATCCACGCTGCCTTCACTGCGCCGGCACCGAGTGCCTGCCACTTCAAGCAATAGTCGTGGCGGCAGTCAGAAGGGGGGCCCACTTTGCGTGTATTATGCAGAAACGAGTTCGTCCTACTGCCGTAAGGCGGCCAGGATAACTCGCGGGGGCAACAATTCCCTTATCGGACATCCTCATAGGCTTTGCTGACGGGCTTTCCATGGAAAACAATCGCAAGGTAGTTCGCAAAATAGATGCCCGCCATTCGGGCGAAGCCTTGCTTCTTCATCCGCCGCCCGGAGGTGGGCATTACGAACCGCCGTGAAAAGAGCACCTTGCCGTGTTTCCTCGCACGCCTTCCGACGTCCACGTCCTCCCCATAAAATTCGATCGAGCTGTCGAAGCCGCCCATCCTCTCCAAAACATCGCGCCTGATCGCGAAATTGCCTCCAACCACCAGGTGACCGGTCATCATGGAGAGCGCCTGCGCGGCGACGAACCAGCCGGTGGAGACCATTTTCGGAATGCCGCGGAGGTCGTAAAAGCTGTAAGGTCCCGACAGGCACGCAAGGTCGTCGCGCGCGCCGAACTGCTCCCGGATCTGGTGGATCCAGCCCGCGGGGGGGTGCGTGTCCGCATCCACATAAGCAAGAATATCCCCGGTGGCTGCGAGAAACCCCCGCTGACGTGCGCGGGTTATCCCTTTCCTGGGCTCGAACACGTATGTCACCCAGGGATAAAGCCCGACCACCTTCTTCGTCCCGTCGGTGCTGTTGTTGTCGACGACGATGATCTCCAGGGCGCCCATGGCCACATTCCCCATCACGGCCTCCAGGCAGGCAGGCAAGTAACCCTCCTCATTGTACGCAGGGATGATGAGGCTGATGGTCGGGCTGGGCTTTTCGGTCTTGCAATCCATGGCGGCGCCCGTGTCCTATTTTCCATGTTGTAAACCAGAGCAGACGTGTGGCCCAAGACGGGCACCGGCCCTATAGCTATTGCATTCCGGACCCGCCTTCCATGCTTGCCGCGCGCCCGGTGCGACAAACGTCGTGGCCCCACGTCGTCAGCTACAACTTGGGATCGAGAAAGATTTGGTGGGGCTTGGAGCGCCCGAACAGGAACGGATGGTGCCCAGGGGCGGAATCGAACCACCGACACCGTGATTTTCAGTCACGTGCTCTACCAACTGAGCTACCTGGGCGTTCCGGCGGGAGCGCGGAAAGCGGGCCTATAAAGGCGGCTCGCCGTCGCTGTCCAGCATTTCGTCCGCGGGCGGACCGGCGACCCGATAGCCGTCGCCGAGCCAGTTCAGCAAGTCGCGGTCGCGGCAACCCTGGCTGCAGAAGGGGGCGTGATCGGCGTTCGTCGGACGGCCGCAGAGCGGGCAGCCATGGCGTCGGGATTTAACTGTTGGTACTTCGGACATCGAAGGCGAATGTGGTGAAAGCAGGCTCGGCCTGCAAGCGGACGGGGGCGCCGATGCGGTGAGCGAGCGCCGCGATCCAATCCGGATTGGCTTCGAGTTGGGCAATGACGACGGTCGCGGCGACCAATATGCGCTCGCCAATACCTTGGTGTCGCTCCGCGCGCCGCAACAAGGACCGCGCCGCCGCGCCGGCGGGATCGCCCTGGACACGCTCCGGCAGCGAGGCGCGGCGACGGGGGCGGACGATCTGCAGAAAGCCGAAGCCATTGACCGCCGTCCGCTCGAACGGCTGGGGAAGGACGGCATCGAATGCGGCGGCGGCGCGCTGGCGTTCGGGGCGACCGCGAAGAGTCGGCAGGTCGATGCCGATCGATCCACCGATGCCGAAGCGCCTGATCGCCCGCGCCACCGCCTCCGCGCCCGCGACGGCGAGCGGCTCCGGCTTCAGGCTGCCGTCGACGTCGAACAGGGTCATGGCCGGCGTGAGGCTCATCCGCAGCGCCCCGCCGGAGAAGGCGATTTCGCCCGACAGCGCTTCCTCCAGCAATTCGGACCAGCCGGCCTTCTCGAACCGGTCGGCTTCGTGCGCGCGCAACCGAGTGAATGGAGCAACGCGGTCGGCGAGCGTGGGGCCTTCCTGCTCCGGTGCCTCTGTGATGCGGCCTTTCGCCAATTTGGAACGACCCGGCTCGGGGACTGGCTCGCGGACGATCTCCACGCGGGTGGCACGGCCCTGGCTGAGCGAGGGGGGCAGCGGCTCGACGAGGATCTCTGCGCCCGTATCGGTAGCGACGATCCCGCGGCGGCCGGGGATCAGGATCGCCGTCAGCCGACCGGCGGCGACGGTGCCGATGCGAAGCTCGCCCGGCCATTCGATTTCCGCCTCGAGAATTTCACCATCTTCGACGAGAATCGCGCGATTCTCGCCGATCCCCTCCTCGTAGAGCCACTCAGCCAAGCGGATAGCCGGCGGCGCGGAGCAAGGCGCGCGTTTCGTAGAGTGGCAAGCCCATCACTCCCGAATGGCTGCCGGAAAGGAAGCGGAGCAGGGCCTCGGCGCGGCCCTGAATCGCATAGCCGCCCGCCTTGCCGCGCCATTCACCGGCGGCAAGATAGGCAGCGATCTCCTCTTCGGAGAGTCGCTTGAATGCGACGATGCTGGTCGAGAGCCGATGCCGCGCCCGCCCCTTCGCATCGATCAGGGTCACGGCCGAACGCACCCTGTGCCGACGTCCCGAAAGAAGAGTGAGGGCGGCCCGCGCCTCCGCCTCGTCCTCGGTCTTGGGAAGGATGCGCCGCCCGGCCGCTACCACCGTGTCGGCGGCGAGGACAAGGCTGCCGGGTGCGGAGATTGCCGCCGCCTTCTCTGCCGCCATCCTAGCGGCATAAAAGGCGGGTGGCTCACCCCGACGCGGCGTCTCGTCTATCTCGGCGGGACGCACTTCGTCCGGCACGACGCCGAGGCGCGCGAGCAGCTCGAGCCGGCGGGCCGAGGCCGAAGCGAGGACGAGCCGCACCGGCCGTCCGATCCTATTTGAAGCGATAGGTGATCCGACCTTTGGTCAGGTCGTAGGGAGTCAGCTCGACGAGCACCTCGTCGCCGACGAGAACGCGGATCCGGTTCTTGCGCATCTTGCCCGCTGTATGGCCGAGGATCTCATGATCGTTCTCGAGGCGGACGCGGAACATCGCGTTGGGCAGCAGCTCGACCACCTGTCCGCGCATTTCGAGAAGCTCTTCCTTGGCCATTTATCCTCTGTGTCACCGGCAAAAAACGGCGTCGCCATAACGGTTGAGCCCGGAAAAGGGAAGCGCGCGCCACCGGCGGCCGCAGGATTCCGATGGGCGGCCGCCGCAGCTTTGCGGCGGCCGCTCTCAGGGTCAGCCGGCCCCGTGCGCCGCGAGCGCCGCGAGGAGCAGCAACGCAACGATGTTGGTGATCTTGATCATCGGGTTCACCGCCGGCCCGGCGGTGTCCTTGTAAGGATCGCCGACCGTGTCGCCGGTCACCGCGGCCTTGTGGGCTTCCGAGCCCTTGCCGCCGTAATTGCCGTCCTCGATATATTTCTTGGCATTGTCCCAGGCGCCGCCGCCCGACGTCATCGAGATGGCGACGAACAGGCCCGAGACGATCACGCCCGAGCAGCAAAGCGCCGAGCGCGGCGAAGCCCGTAGCCTGACCGGCGACCGAGGGTGATCACGAAATAGACCACGATCGGCGCCAGCACCGGCAGCAGCGACGGGATGATCATCTCCTTGATCGCGGCGCGGGTGACGAGGTCGACGGTGCGGGCGTAATTCGGGCGGCCGGTGCCTTCCATGATGCCCGGATTGTCGCGGAACTGGGCGCGGACGTCCTCGACCACCGAGCCCGCGGCGCGGCCGACCGCGGTCATGCCGAAGGCGCCGAAGCTGATAGGGCAGCAGCGCGCCGAGCAGCAGGCCGACGATGACGTACGGATTGCTCAGCGAGAAATCGACGGTGATGCCGGCCGAAGAATTCGTGCAGGTCGGTCGTGTAGGCGCCGAACAGCACGAGCGCGGCGAGCGCGGCCGAGCCGATCGCATAGCCCTTGGTCACCGCCTTGGTGGTGTTGCCGACCGCGTCGAGCGCGTCGGTGCGCACGCGCACCTCGTCCGGCAGGCCCGCCATCTCGGCGATGCCGCCGGCATTGTCGGTGACCGGGCCGTAGGCGTCGAGCGCGACGACCATGCCGGCCAGCGCAAGCATCGCGGTGGCGCCGAAGGCGACGCCGATCACGCCGGCGATCTGGTAGGCGGCGATCACCGCGATCACGATGACGATGCGTCGGCAGCGCCGTCGATTCGAGGCTGATCGCGAGGCCCTGGATGACGTTGGTGCCGTGGCCGGTCTGCGATGCGCGGGCGATCGACTCTCACCGGGCGGATAGTTGGTGCCGGTATAATATTCGGTGATCCAGACCAGAGCGCCGGTCAGCGCGAGGCCGATCAGCGCGCACCAGAACAGCTCCATGCCGGTGAAGCGCGATCGGTCGCGCCGCGCGACGCCCGCCGATCGGTGGCAGAGCGTCGCTGTTCATGTCGCCAAGCGACGAACTGGGTCGCGAAATAGACCGCGATCGCGCCGAGGATCGCGGCGGTCCAGAAGCCCTTGTAGAGCGCGCCCATGATCGAGCCGCCCTTGCCGAGGCGGACCATGTAGGTGCCGATGATCGAGGTGATGATGCAGACGCCGCCGATCAGCAGCGGCAGCGCTCATCAGCTTGGTGAGCAGAACCGTGTCCATGCCGGTGACGGTCAGCGCGATCGAGACCATCGTCACGCCGAGCGTCACGACATAGGTCTCGAACAGATCGGCGGCCATGCCGGCGCAGTCGCCGACATTGTCGCCGACATTGTCGGCGATCGTCGCGGGGTTGCGGGGATCGTCCTCCGGGATTCCGGCCTCGACCTTGCCGACGAGATCGGCGCCGACGTCGGCGGCCTTGGTGAAGATGCCGCCGCCGAGACGGGCGAAGATCGAGATCAGCGAGGCGCCGAACGACAAGAGCGACCAGCGCCGTTGACGATGGTGCGATCCGCCGTGTTGCCGGGGACGTGGCCGCCGGGGCCGGTCAGGTACCAGAAGAAGCCGGAGATCGCGAGCAGGCCGAGGCCCGCCACCAGCATGCCGGTGATCGCGCCCGAACGGAAGGCCATGGTAAGGCCGCCCTGCAGGCTGGTGCGCGCCGCCTCGGCGGTGCGGACGTTGGCCTTCACCGAGATGTTCATGCCGACGAAGCCGGTCGAGGCCCGACAGCAACGCGCCGATCACGAAGCCGGCCGCCGATACGATGCCGAGGAAGTAGAAGACGAGCGCCGCGACGACGACGCCGACGATGGCGATCGTCGTATATTGGCGGGCGAGATAGGCGCGCGCGCCTTCCTGGATGGCGGCGGCGATGCTCTGCATCCGTTCGCTGCCCGCCGGCGCCTTCAGCACCTGAACGCTGGTGATGATGCCATAGAGAACCGCGGCCAGGCCGCAGGCAATGGCAATGAGCACGACGTTCATGTCTTTCCTTCCCCTGTCTGGGCCCGGGCGGGGCGGCGCCCCCGCGGCGAACGCGCCCGGAAATGTGCGCGCGTCTTTAGGGTCTAAACCCAATCCCCGCAATGGCGTGACGGAGCGCATTTTGGCCGGTGGCATAGAAGTGAGGAGAGGCGCGATGTTGGCAGATCGCGCCTGACGAGCGACGCCGCCACCGGGCCAAAAGGCGCCCGCCCCGGGAGGGGGCCGCCCGGGGAGGCGCGCATTGGGCGTGCTTCTCCGGGCGATCACGCTCGTCGCAGGGATTGGGTTTAGACCCTGCGGGCGGGCGCCAAGGTTTCAACCATGCTCCCAGCCGAGGCGGGAGGGAAGCGGCACGGCTTGCCCTGCGTCCGTTAGAAACAGTCCTTCGCCCGCGCCCACTTCTCCCAATCGCGTAAAGGAGAGGCCAATTTCCTCTGCCAGCTGAAGAAGCTCCACAGAGTCATTCGGCGCGGCGGTGAACAGCAGTTCGTAATCGTCCCCCGCCGTGGCGGCGGCGATCCGCGCTCCGCGCTGGTCACCGATCGCTTGCCGGTAAGCCTCCGACATCGGCACGAGCGCGAGGTCGATCTCGATCCGAACGGCACTCGCCGCCGCCATGCGCGCAGCGTCGATCAGCAACCCATCGGAAACATCCATCATGGCGCTGACCAGCGGCGCCAGCCTTTGCCCCGCCTCGAGCCGCGGCCGGATATTCCGATAGCGCTCGATCAGACTTTCGTCTTGCGCCAGCTCGCCGAGCAGCATCCTCAATCCGGCGCCGGCGTCGCCAATGGTGCCGCTCACCCAGAGATGATGCCCGGGTCGGGCGCCACTCCGCGACGGGACCGATCCGGTCGCTTCGCCAATCGCAGTCAAGCCGAGCACGCGGGGCGCCCGGACTGTGTCACCGCCGAGTAGGGGGAGACCGAAGGCCCCCAAGGCGGTTCCCAAGCCTTCCACGAAGGCCTTGTCCCAAGCTGGGTCACCAAGGCTGTAGCCGAGCAACGCGCCCACCGGCCGCGCGCCCTTGGCGGCGAGATCGGAGAGGTTCACCGCGACCAGCTTCCAGGCGACGTCGCCGGGCGGATCGTCGGGCAGGAAGTGGACGCCCTCGGCGAGCCTGTCGTGGGTAAGGACGAGGGTGATGCCGTCCAGCGCCAGCACCGCCGCGTCGTCGAGCAGCCCGCGCGCCGCGGGATGGGTGGCAAGGCCGCGCAACGCGGCGATGAAGTCGCTCTCGGCGGACACGGCGCCCTCCTACAGGAGCGGCTTTACTTGCGCACCTCTTTCGCCACCGCGTCGAGGATGCCGTTGACGAAGCCCGCCTCGCGCTGGCCGTAAAATGCCTTGGCGACATCGATATATTCGGAGATCACGCTCGCCGTGGGAACGTCGATGCGCGCGACCAACTCATAGGTGCCGGCGCGGAGGATCTGGCGCATCGGCCGGTCGAGGCGGTGGAGCGGCCAGTCCGGCATCAGCTTGGCGGCGATCAGGCCGTCTATCTCCTCGGACCGCGCTTCGGCTCCGCTGACCAGATCGTCGAAGAAATCGACTTCGGCATCCGCATATTCGACGCCCTCGATCGTTGCTCCGAGCCGGTGGTGATGGAATTCATGGAGCAGCACCGGAATTGGCGTTTCTTCCATTTCATGCTGATAAAGCGCCTGCACCGCGGCGAGGCGGGCGGCGGAGCGGGATTGCGCGCGGGCGGAAACGGCCATGGGCGCCCGCATAACGAAGCGAGGCGCTCAGCCCAAGCGCCGATTGGCGGGGCGCCGGCCCGGAACTCGGCCCGCATGATGTCGTTAACCAGCCGAACGATCGAGGCCGCGGGCGCGGGCGCGAAGGAGCGACATGATGGCTGACGATACCGAAACCCTCGATATGGTCCACGAGGACCAGCTTCCCGGTCACGAGAGCGAGCTCGAGCCGAAGCCGGACTGGGAGCCGCGCTATCCAGGCTCCGGCCGCCTCCAGGGCAAGATCGCCCTCATTACCGGTTCGGACAGCGGCATCGGCCGCGCCGTTGCGGCCCTGTTCGCGCGCGAAGGCGCCGACATCGCCATCGTCTATCTCTGCGAGCATGACGATGCGGCGAAGACGCGCGAGATCGTCGAAAAAGAAGGGCGGCGGGCGATCACGATCGCCGGCGATATCGGCGAGAAGGATTTTTGCGAGCGCGCCGTAGCCGAGACGGTGCAACGCCTCGGCGGCCTCGACATCCTCGTCAACAATGCCGGCGAGCAGCATGCCGACAAGGACATCGAGGATATTACCGAGGAGCAGCTGAAACGGACCTTCCAAACCAACATTTTCGGCATGTTCTTCATGGTTCAGGCGGCGGAGCCGCACCTCAAAAAGGGCGCGGCGATCGTCAACTGCACCTCGGTGACCATGTACCAGGGCTCGAAGGAGTTGCTCGACTACAGCTCGACGAAAGGCGCGATCACTGCCTTCACCCGCTCGCTGTCGGAGAATCTGGTCGACAAGGGCATCCGGGTGAACGGAGTGGCCCCGGGACCGATCTGGACTCCGCTCAACCCGTTCGGCGGCGCGTCGAAGGACAAATTGAAGGATTTCGGCAAGAACGTGCCGATGGGCCGGCCGGGCCAACCCAACGAGGTCGCGCCGAGCTTCCTGTTCCTTGCCTGCGAGGATTCGAGCTACATGTCGGGGCAGGTTCTGCACCCCAATGGCGGCACCATCGTCGGCAGCTAGCCGGATCGTGCAAAGTCCGTAAATTCCGCTATAGGTTTTGTCGCAATCGGAAAGGTGCGGATGGCGCGGAGGATCTTTGTTTGAAAGACGCTGACCGCACCGGCCTCGACCGCGACGCGGCGCTGCGGCCCCTGCTCCTCAAGCTGCGCGCTCGCGATCTGGTCACCGAGGATGAAGAAAGGATCCTGCGCGATTCGATCGCGCAAATCCGCGAGCTCCCGCCGGGCCGGGTGCTGGTCCGCGCCGGCGTCACGCTCAGCGAATCGACTCTGCTCTACGAAGGCTTCGTCTGCCGCTACAAGGATCTGTCGGACGGGCAGCGGCAGATCATGGAAATCCACGTTCCGGGCGATTTTCTCGACCTGCACAGCTTCCTGCTGAAGCGGATCGACCACAATGTCGCTTCGATGACGCCGGTCCGCCTCGCATTGGTGCCGCACGACGCGCTGCGCGACATCACGGAGAACTATCCGCATCTCACACGACTGCTCTGGTTCTCGACCTTGATCGACGCGGCAATCCATCGCGAGAAGATCCTGTCGATCGGCCGCCGCAGCGCAGTCGGCCGCATCGCCCACATCATGTGCGAGCTCTATGCCCGGCTGAAGCTGGTCGGACTTGCGGATGATCATCGCTACAAGCTGCCGCTCAAGCAGGCCGACCTCGCCGACGCCACCGGCCTCACCTCGGTTCACGTCAACCGCATGTTGCGCAAGCTGCGCAACGAGGAGATCCTAACCTTCCGCGGCGGCGAGGTGACGATCCACGACTGGGACCGCCTCCAGCAGATCGCGGAATTCAACCCAACCTATCTCCATCTCGAACGGCGGCCGCGCTGATCTAGAGGTCCACCACCTCGAACTTTTGCCGCGCGACCATGCGCTCGGCCAGCATCCGCCGGTGGCACCCGGCGGCCTCCGCCTCGTAGCAGAGCAAGGCGGCGCGGCGTTCGGAAGCCGCTTCGAGCGTCTGCTCGAAGGCCAGCTCCGCCTCGGGAGTCTCAAGCTGGCCGGCATAGATGTGGCGCATGTCCGCGATGCGCCCCTTTCGCGCCGCCTCGCGGCCGGCGGCGGGCGTGCCGAGTGCGCGGAAATGGACATAGTCGATCCGGCGCTCGCGAACGGACGCGGCCAGCGCAGTCTTGGAAAAGCCCGGGCGGCGCGAGGCGGCGATGGCACGGACGTCGATCAGTAGCTCCACCCGCGCCTCTTCAAGCTGGGCGAGGAGTTCGTCAGGGGTCTTGCCCTCGTAGCCGATGGTGAAGAGCGGCCGCATCCCCGCGCTCTAGCAGGATGGAAAAGGCTTTGGGAGAGGGCGGATTTCACCAAAGATTGGTGCATCGTGCCGAATGAGTTGGCGTAAATCGCCGTCTTTCTCGAAGGCTAGAAATCAGGAAATGGCGCAAATCCGCGCCCGGTGAAATTTGGCACGGTCCCTGCATCTCCCTAAACATCGCCGCCGGATGGTCCGGTGGCTCAATCAGGGACACGGACAATGACGATCAATCTCACCAGCCTGCAGAATGTCGCGGTTTCTCTCGTTGGCGCGCTGCTCGCCGCCAGCCTGTTGATCTCCGCCGCGGTCGGCCCGGTCGGTCAGCTCATCTGATCGGCCGCTCCGGCTCATCTCTTCAAGGGAGCAAGACATGAAGCAGCCATTCGCGCTCGACCGCCAGCGGGGCCAAATCATGGGCGTCTGCGCCGGAACCGCCGAAGCCACCGGCATCGACGTCACGGTGCTGCGCATCGCCGCCGCGCTGAGCCTGTTCTTCCTCGGCCCGATCAGCCTGTTCCTCTATCTGATCACCGGCTGGGTCGCGCCGGAGCGCTGATCCGAAGGAAAAGCCATGATCACCGACCTTTACCGCCAGTGGATGCTGAGGCTGCAGGCCTTCCTCGCAGGGCCGGTACGACCCGCTTCCACCGCCCGTAGCGCCCGCCGCTAAACGGCTTCAGCCTGCCTCCGGCCGGCGTAGATGGGGCAAACGGTTGCGCCGCATCCGGATCGAAAGCATCGACAGCCGCACCTCGTAGAGGAAGAGCAGGAGGCCGACGATGAGCAGCGCCATCGTGATGATGAACAGATAGGCGATCACTCGGCCGAAATGGATTTCGGCAAGGTCGGCGACGAACAGGATCGCCACCACCATACAGACGAACAAGGCGCTTGCGGTGCAGCAGCTGATCGCGAGATTGGCGGCTCCCATCCGCCGGTCGAGTAGCCGCAGCTCCGCCATCGCCATATCCCGGTCCTTTGCCTCGAGCGTCTCGAACTCGGCCTCGATCCGCCGGGCGCGATCGACGGTGCGGGCGAGGCGCTGGGCGAGCACGTTGAGGATCGCGCCGACGCCCGACAGCAGGAAGATCGGCGCGATCGCCAGCTGGATCAGGTGAGCGATCGTGTTGACGGCGGGAATCTGGTCGATCACGGGAATCCCGTCTCCCGCATCATGGCCCCCTGTCGAGGACGAAGACCGGGCCGAGGTCGACAATCTGCTTCGCGGTGGCCAGCTGGACGGTGACGTTGAGGTCGCCCGCGGCATAGTTGCGGTCGGCCTTGCCGGTGATCGACATCATCTTCCATTCCGGCCCGGCCTCCTCGGGCTGGCCGATGACCGCCGTATAGGGATCGTGTGACATCTGGATCGCATTGTAGGGAAGCGTCGTGGTGGTGGCGCCGTTCTCGCCTTTCTCCAGCCGAACCCAGAAAGCGAGGACGAGATTGTCGCCGGCCTTGACCGGCTTGTCGATCGCGTTCGAGGCGGAGATCGACCAGGGATGCTCGCCCTTGCCGGGAATCGAGACCCGCACCGCCTTGCCATATTGGACTCCCGGATCGTTGTAGACCTTTACGGAAGCGCCGCTGATCTGCCACGCGGTGACGGGCGGCCGATTGATGATCTGCTTGACCAGATCGGAATCGCCCTGCGCCGCGAGCATATGGGGCAGCGCGACGGCGGCGACCGCGGCGGCGGCGCAGAAAGCGGCGAATCTTCCTTTCATCTCATCCCTCCCTGAAAAGACGATCAATCCAAGCTAAACATGGCCGGGGCGGCGGATCAAGGACCGGATATGGACCGATTCGATCTCGAACGATTCGTCGATGCTCAGGCGCCGATCTACGCCGAGGCGCTGACGGAGCTGCGGCGCGGGCGAAAGGAAAGCCACTGGATGTGGTTCGTCTTCCCGCAGCTGGCCGGGCTCGGCAGCAGCGCGACGGCGCGCTTCTACGCAATCGGGTCGCTCGACGAAGCGCGTGCCTATCTCGTCCACCCGCTGCTGGGGCCGCGGCTCGGTGCGTGCGCCGAAGCGGTGCTCGGCCATTCCGAACGGAGCGCCGACGCGATTTTCGGGTCGGTGGATGCGATGAAATTCCGATCCTCGATGACCCTGTTCGAGGCAGCATCCGACGGCGCGGGAACCTTCGGGCAGGCGCTCGACTCCTTTTTCGACGGCGTCCGGGATGCCGCCACGCTCGACCTTCTGGCGGGCGACGGCGCCAATGGTTGAGCCGCCGCACGCCCGCGCCTATCGTGGCGCCGGATCAAGAGGAGTCGAAACCATGCGCATGCTCGGACCCGTCGTCGCTCTCGCTCTCGCCGCGGTGCCGGCCATCGCATACGGCGCGCTCAAGGAAGGCGCGGTCGCGCCGGACTTCACCACCACCGGCGCATTCGGCGGCAAGGAATTCCACCTTCACCTCAAGGACCAGCTCCGGCACGGTCCGATCGTCCTCTATTTCTTCCCCAAGAGCTTCACCCAAGGCTGCACGTTGGAAGCGCACGCCTTTTCCGAAGCAGCGCCGGACTTCAAGAAGCTCGGCGCGCAGGTGATCGGCATGTCGGCCGACGACGAGCCGACGCTCGCCCGATTCTCGACCCAGGAATGCCGCAGCGCCTTCCCCGTCGCGACCGCCACGCCGGCGACGATCCAGGCCTATGACGTCAAGCTGAAGGAGGGCCTGCCTTATGCCAGCCGCACCTCCTACGTGATCGCGCCCGACGGCAAGATCATCTACGCCTACTCGGACATGGACTTTAAGGACCATGTCGCGAACACGATGGCGGCGGTGAAGGCCTGGAAGGCCAAGCACCCGCGCGGCTGAGGCTGTCAATGGGGGGCGAGGTCCGGCTTCATTCCAGCTGGCTGGAGCCGCTGAAGGGCGAATTCGACAGCGACTATATGACGTCGCTCCGCGCCTTTCTCGTCGCCGAGAAGTCGGCGGGGAAGCGCATCTTCCCCAAAGGCGGCGAATGGTTCCGGGCGCTCGACCTGACGCCGCTCGAGGATGTGCGCGTCGTCATCCTCGGCCAGGATCCCTATCACGGCCCAGACCAGGCGCACGGCCTCTGCTTCTCGGTCAAGCCGGGAGTGCAGATCCCGCCGTCGCTGGTCAACATCTACAAGGAGCTGAGGAGCGACCTCGGCATCGAGCCGGTCCGGCACGGCCATCTCGAACATTGGGCGAAGCAGGGGGTGCTGCTGCTCAACAGCGTGCTGACCGTGCAGATGGGCGCCGCCGCCTCGCATCGGGAGCGCGGCTGGGAGCGCTTCACCGACGCCGTCATCCGGCTCGTCAACGCCAAGGAGGAACCGGTCGTCTTCATGCTCTGGGGCAGCTACGCCCAGAAGAAGGCCGCCTTTGTCGAAAGCGTCGAGCGCGGCGGGCGGCATCTGGTGCTGAAGGCGCCGCATCCGTCGCCGCTCTCCGCCCATAACGGCTTCTTCGGCTGCCGCCATTTCTCCAAGGCCAACCAGTTCCTGCTGAGCCGGGGGTTGAAGCCGATCCAGTGGGCGCTCCCCGAACATGCCGCCGTCTGAAATCAAAGCGGGACTGGCGATCCTCGGCTTTCCGGATCCGGCGGCGCTGGAAAGTTGGCTGGAGCACGAAGGCCGCACGAGCCGCGGCATCTGGCTTCGCCTGGCGAAGAAGGAATCGCAGCTCGCCAGCGTCTCCAAGGCGGAGGCGATCGATGCGGCGCTTTGCTTCGGCTGGATCGACGGCCAGCTCGACAAATATGACGAGGCAAGCTGGTTGATGCGCCTGACGCCGCGCAGGCCGCGCGGAAAATGGTCGGAGCGCAACCGGACCCGTGCGCTGGAATTGATCGCCGAAGGCCGGATGCGGCCGCAGGGGCTGGCGGAAGTGGAGTCGGCGCAGGCGGATGGCCGCTGGGACGCGGCCTATGCGCCGCAAAGCAGCGCCGAAGTTCCGCCGGACCTCCAGGCAGCGATCTACGCCAATCCGAAAGCGGCCGCCTTTTTCGCCACGCTCAGGGGCGCCAACCGCTACGCCATCCTCTACCGGATCGCCGACGCGAAGAGGCCGGAGACGCGGGCCGCCCGCATCGCGAAATTCGTCGGAATGCTGGAGCGCGGCGAAACGCTCCACTGAGCCGCCGGATCAGGCGCGCGGGCGCTGGTCCGCGGCGATGAAGGCGAGCAAGCCCTCCTCATAGGGATCGCGCGCGCCGTCGGCGTCGATATGCTTCTGCAGCCAATTCTGCTCGACGGGCGTGACAGCCTCGGCCGCGGCGACCGACGCTCCATGCTCAACGGCGGACATCTCACGGTCCAGCGGATCGTGGCCGAGCGCGATCAGCTCGGCATCCTTGAAATCGGGATGGGTCAGCTGCCCCGCGACCCGGCCGAGAAAGCCGAGCACGCTCGAATGGCGATCGTTCATGAAATTTTCGAGCTCGGCCGCCTTGGCGCGGTCGAGCGGATGATAATTGGTCCAGGCCATCAGGTGGTTGGCGAGCGCCTGGACGAACAATTGCATCCATTCGGGCGGGTTATCGGCCTTTACGGTGGCGTCCTTGATCCGCCACAGCATTTCCGCTTCGTCGTCGCCGACGGTGAGCGCGCCGTCGCCGCCCTCAGCGAAGACCAGCCTCCGGAGCAATCTGACCTCGGCCTCGTCGACACGTCCGGGCTGGAGCGGCCCGTCGCGCCGAGTGGGACCTTCGCCGGTCAGCACCGCCGTCTCGATCTGCCCGAGCGCCCATTTCTTCAGCGAGGCAGGCGCGTTCAGCGCCTTTTCGAGGATCTTCACCACAAGCTCGAGCTCGACCGGCTTCACCGGCGCGCCGTCCTGCGCGAACTGGGCGATCAACCAGGCGGCCGTCGCGTCGTCGACATAGGAATGCGGCTCGGAGGCGTTGAGCACATGCTCCGAAATCGCTTCGACGAAGAAGTCGTCCCATTCGGGCGCCGCGTCGGTTATCAGCCGGTTGATCGCGAACAGGGATTCGGCTTCGGAATCGGAGACGATATCGTCCGGCCATACCCAGCGGCGCAGCGCCAGCACGTCGTCGGCGGTGACCGGCGCGCCCGCCTTCAGTGCCGCCGAGAAATCGGAAAAGGAGAAGCTCATGCTTTTGCCCCGGGTTTGTCCGGAAGCGGAGCTTAGGGCCGAAGAGTTAAAGCGCGGCTAAGCAGGCGCGATCATGCCTGTGGGACAAGGTAGGGCCGAAGCCGTGCGAGATCGTAGCCCGCTGCGGCGGCGGCGTGGACGATGGTGTCGACCTCCTCGCCCCGCCGCGCGCGGGCAAGCGCCCACAGCCAGGCCGAGCGGCTGCCGGAGCGGCAGAAGGCGAGCGCCGGTCCCTGCTCCAGCGCTTCCGCCATCGTTTCGATCTGGGCTGGCGAGAAGCTGGTCGTGATCGGGATATGGCGATAGCCGAGGCCCGCCTCTTCGGCCGCTGCTTCGATTTCGCGCGAGGCCGGCTGCCCCGGCTCTTCGCCATCGGGGCGGTTGTTGATGATCGTCTTCACCCCCGCCGCAGCGGCTTCGGCCACATCCGCGGGGGCGATCTGGCCTGAAACAAAAGTCGTCGAATCCAGACGAATCATGGACGCGGTCTAACAGCTCCTCCCCGGACCGGGGAGGGGCTATCCCGCCTCGCGATGCGCGCGGATGATTTCGACGAAGGCGGGGCCGTACCGTTCGAGCTTGGCCGCGCCGATGCCGGAGATGCGGCTGAGCGCCGGCAGGCTTTGCGGCTTCAGCGCCGCCATTTCGCGCAAAGTGCTGTCGTGGAAGATCACATAGGGCGGCAGCCCGGCCTCCCGCGCCAGCTCGGTGCGGCGGACGCGGAGCGCTTCGAACAAAGGATCGCCCACCGGATTGACGCCGCCGGGCTTGCGCGAGCGGCGCTGGCGTTTGGGCGGGATGACCAGTTCAACCTTTTCCTCGCCCTTCAGGATCGGCTTTGCCCCGGGGCCGAAGGAGAGGCCGCCATATTCGTCCGGCCGCAGCGCGTCGCGCGCGATCAGCGCCCGCGCCACGGACTTCACCAGTGCCATTTCCTGCTCGTCGGCGATTCCGAAAACCGAAAGGCGGTGATGGCCAAAGCTGAGTACCTTGTCGGTCTCACGCCCGGCGAGCACGTCCGACAGATGCTGGATGCCGAAGCGCATCTCCGTCCGGAACGAAGCGGAAAGCAATTTGCGCGCCGTCTCAGTGGCATCGACCGTCGCCGGCGGCGCGAGGCAATTGTCACAATTGCCGCAGCGCTCCGGCGGCGTCTCGCCGAAATGGCGAAGCAGGATCGCGCGGCGGCAGGCGCCGGCCTCGACCAGGGAGGCGAGCGCGTTCAGCCGCTGACGCTCGCCGGAGCGCCGATCCTCAGGCACCTCCAGCTCGATCCGCCGGCGGGCACGGGCGAAATCGTCGGCGCCCCAGAACAGCCAGGCTTCCGCCGGATCGCCGTCGCGGCCGGCGCGGCCGGTCTCCTGGTAATAGGCCTCGATCGACTTGGGCGATGCCGGCATGAGCGACGAAGCGCACGTCCGGCTTGTCGATGCCCATGCCGAAGGCGACGGTGGCGACCATCACCACGCCCTCGCCGCCGTCGCTGGAAACAAAGGCCTTCTGGTTCGCGGCGCGGACCTTCGGGTCGAGCCCGGCATGGTAGGGTAGAACCCGCCGCCCATTGCCGCCGAGCTGCTCCGCCAGTGTCTCGGCCTTGTCGCGGCTCTGGACGTAGACGATGCCCGGCCCGGGCTGCTCGGCGAGCAGGGCCTTCAATTGCTGCGTCACGCCGTCGCGCGGACGGACATTGTAGCGGATATTCGGCCGGTCGAAGCCGGCGAGGATCAGCCCGTCCTCGGGTATGCCCAGCTGGACGAGGATGTCGGCGCGCGTCTGGCGATCGGCGGTCGCGGTGAGGGCGAGCCGCGGCACGTCCGGAAAGGCGTCGAGCAAGGGCTTCAACATCCGGTAATCGGGCCGGAAATCATGGCCCCATTCAGAGACGCAATGCGCCTCGTCGATGGCGATCAGCGACAGCGGGATCGTGGCGACGAGCTCGCGAAAGCCGCCCGTGCTCGCCCGCTCCGGCGCGACGTAGAGCAGATCGAGCTCGCCGCGCTTCAGCCGAGCCAGCGTCTCGCGCCGTTCGGCTTCGTCGTCGGCTGAAGTCAGCGACGCGGCGCGGATGCCGAAGCCCGCGGCCGATCGGATCTGGTCGTGCATCAGGGCAATAAGCGGTGAGACGACCAAGGCCGTCCCCGGCCGCGCGATCGCCGGCACCTGATAGCAAAGGGACTTGCCCGCGCCCGTCGGCATGACCGCGAGAGTATGCTGCCCCGCCATCACGCGCCCGATCACCGTGTCCTGCACGTCGCGGAAGCACGCAAAGCCGAACGTCTCGCGCAGAATCGTCAGCGGATCAGCCACGGAAATCCATTTACTCCTATGTTCCTGCTTTGTTCAAGAACTCAGCGCGCAAGATAACCGTGGCTGCGGAGGAAGGCGCGGAGCGACTCCGGATAGCTGCGATAGCGCACCTGCGACGGCGGACAATCGCCCTTTCCGTCTGGTGCGATATGGCAGCCGTGAGGATAGCTGTAGTCCTCCCTGTCGTAGACGCGCAGGATTTCGCCCCAGGCGCGATCGAACAGCCCGGCGCGCGCCGCCGCTGCGGCATAACCGGCGCACGTGGCGTTCGAGGCATCGCCCGGCTGGGCGCAGCCGCGCTGCGCCAGCTCCATCTCGCGCCGGAAGATCGGTCGGAAAGAGGGCTTTTGCGAGACATCGATCACGCGTCCACCGACGACGTTCAGGATCTTGGACGGCGCGAAGCTCTCGGCATAGCTGCCGAATTGGTAGAGGAAGCTGTCGTCTCCGACCACGAAATCGACCCTGCCGTCGCCGTCCAGGTCCGCCGGTGGCTGGCGAAGCCTCTCGCCGTCATGGCTACCGAGGTCGACGATCCGGAAACGATGCGGCTGGGGCACCGCGAGCTGAGCATGATCGCAGCAATGGGCGCCGCCGGTAAAGCTTTCGAGCAGCACGTATGGATTACCGGCTTTGTCCCAGCGGCCGACCGTGACGACACTCGTAAAGACGCTGCCCGGACGCTCCCCGTCCATCGTGACCGGATGCCGGCCTTTGTCGAAGATCGTGAGATCCAGACCCACGGCGTCGCTCTCGCCGCGCTCTCGCGCCGGCGCGAGCAGAAGCTCAATGCGGCCCGCGCGGATGCGCGTGGGGCGAGGATAACGGCCGACGGTCCATTTGATCTGCGCATCGGGCTGGGTCGTCCGCGCGGACGCCGCCACCGCGAGCGCGAGGAGCGAAACGAAAAACCCGGCCCACTTCATGCTGCGACCGTCACACGGCACGGATCAATTCGTCCAGACGTGCACGCGCTGGTCGGGCGGCAAATAGAGCTTGTCGCCCGGCTTGACGTCGAACGCCGTGTACCAGGCGTCGACATTCCGAACGATGCCGTTGACCCGATATTCCTCGGGGCTGTGCGGATCGGAAAGCAATTGGGCGCGGAGTGCGCCCTCGCGCTCTTGCCCCTGCCAGCTTTGGGCGTAGGCGATGAAGAAGCGCTGGTCGCCGGTATAGCCGTCGATCACCGGCGGCTCGCCATGGCGGGCGACGTAGCGGCGATAGGCGGCATAGGCCGCCTCGAGCCCACCGAGATCGCCGAGGTTCTCGCCGAGCGTCAGCTGACCCTTGATGTGGACGCCGGGGATCGGCTCGTAGGCGTCGAACTGCTTCACCAGCGCCTGGGCGTGGGTGGTGTAGCGGTCGGCCGATTCCTTGGTCCACCAGTCGCGCAAGCCGTCCCTGCGCGTCGAACTGGCGGCCTTCGTCGTCGAAGCCGTGGCCCATTTCGTGGCCGATCGTCGCGCCGGTCTCGCCGTAATTGACCGCCGGATCGGCCGCCGGATCGAAGAAGGGCGGCTGGAGGATGGCGGCCGGGAAGGTCACCTGGTTCATCATGGGATCGTAATAAGCGTTCACCTCCTGGACGTTCATGTCCCAAAGGGCGCGGTCGACCGGATGCGGCAAACGTGACAGCTGCAGCTTCCACTCGAAATCGTTCGACGCCATCGCATTGGCGAGCGGATCGGTGCGGCTCACCTTCATGCTCGAATAATCCACATATTTGACCGGGTGGCCGATGCGCGGATCGAAAGCGGCGAGCTTGGCCAGAGCCTCCTTGCGAGTCTGGCTCGTCCATCCAGGCGGCGTGGGCGATGAGATCGCCATAGGAGGCGCGCAGGTCGCCGATCAGCTCGTTCATCTGGCGCTCGGTCTCGGGCGTCCAGTGACGGCGGGCGTAGAGCTGGCCGACCGCCTCGCCGAGGTCCGCGTTGAGCAGCCGGACGCCGCGTTTCCAGCGCTCGGCCTGGGTCGGGACATCCTGCAGCGTGTGGCTGTAGAAATCGAACCGCGCCTGGTCGAAGGCCTTGGGCAGATATTGGGCATGATCGCTGAGGAAGCGGAAGGTGAGATAATCCTTCCAGGTCGAGAGCGGCACGTCGTCGAGCCTCTTGCCAGCCGCGGTGACGGCGCTCGGTTCGCGCACGTTCACGGTCGGCATGGCGCCGAGACCGATATGCGCGAGCGTCGCGTTCCACTCGAACTGCGGGAGCGAGCGCGGCGAGCTGGGCGCGGGTCATCGGATTGTAGGTCGCCTGCGGATCGCGGCGTTTCTCCGGAGTCCACTGGTCCTGCGACAGCCGCGTCTCGAGCGCGATGATCCGGTCGGCTTTCGCCTCGGGGTCGGCAATGCCGGCGAGTTGCTGGATGCGGATGATATAGTCGCGATAGGCCTTTCGGATGGCCTTATATTTGGCGCCGGGCAGCAGATAATAATCGCGCGTCGGAAGGCCCAGCCGGTCCTGACCGGCCTCGACCGTATAATGGGTCGGATCCTTCTCGTCGGGGCTGATGCCGATTTCCGACCGGGCCGGCGAAACCCGGCTCCGCCATCAGCTGGACGAGGTGGGTGCGGTCCCGGATCGCGGCGATCCGCTGGAGATAGGGCCGAGCGGGCGCGAGGCCGCGCCGCTCGATGCCCGCCTCGTCCATCCAGGCGCCGTAGAAATCGGAGATCTGCCGCATGATCGGGTCGGTTGGGTTTGGCCCGGCATCGGCGATCAGCTGACGGACCTCCACCTCGCTCTGGTCGGGCAATTCGTAATTATAGCCGGCACGCGATTTGTCCGCAGGGATCTGGGCGGTGCGCAGCCAGGTGCCTTCGGCGTAGCGGAAGAAGTCGTCGCCGGGCTTGACGCTCTTGTCCATGTCGGCCGTGGCGACGCCCCAGGCGCCGTATTTGGGATGGGCGGTCTGCGCCGCGAGCGGGGCGGCGGCGGTGATCAGCAAGGCGGCAAGGATGGCGGCCGAACGGCGGTTCATGAGCATCTCCGAGGAAATTGGATGATGGGAGGCTAGCAGCCGCACCTGCGAACGACAACGCGCGGTCGATGAAACGACAAACGGTTATTCTGCCGCCTGCGCCTGGGCTTCGGCCTCCTCGGCCTCGCTCTGCTGGCGCTCCCACATTTCGGCATACAGGCCGTCCTTGCGCAGCAATTGCGCGTGGGTGCCGCGCTCGGCGATGCGGCCCCGGTCGAGGACGACGATCTCGTCGGCGTCGACGATGGTCGAGAGCCGATGGGCGATGACGATACTGGTGCGGCGCGCGGCGACGCCGCTCAAAGTTTCCTGGATCGCGGCCTCGGTGCGGCTGTCGAGCGCGCTGGTCGCCTCGTCGAGGATCAGGATCGGCGGGTCCTTGAGCAAGGTGCGGGCGATGGCGACGCGCTGCTTCTCGCCGCCCGAGAGCTTGAGGCCGCGCTCGCCGACCTTGGCCTCATAACCTTCGGGAAGGCTTGCGATGAAATCGTGGATCGCCGCGCCGGCGGCGGCCGCCTCGATCTCCGCCTGCGTCGCGCCGTCCTTGCCGTAGCCGATATTGTAGCCGATCGTATCGTTGAACAGCACGGTGTCCTGCGGGACGATGCCGATCGCGCGGCGCAGGCTGGCCTGCGTCACCAATGCGATGTCCTGTCCGTCGATGGTGATGCGGCCGCCGGTCGGATCGTAGAAACGGAAGAGCAGACGCGACGAGAGTCGACTTGCCGGCGCCGGACGGGCCGACCACCGCGACGGTGGCGCCCGGCGCCACATCGAGATCGATGCCCTTCAATATCTCGCGGTCGGGTTCGTAGCCGAAGCGGACATTCTCGAAGCGGATCCGGCCCTTGGTGACGACGAGATCGGTGGCGCCGGGCCTGTCGTTCACCTCGGTCGGCGTGTCGATCAGGGCGAACATCGCGTCCATGTCGATCAGGCCCTGGCGGATGGTGCGATAGACCATGCCGAGCATGTCGAGCGGGCGGAAAAGCTGGGCGAGCAGGGTGTTGACTACAACCACGTCGCCGGGGCGGAAGCGGCCCTGGCTCCAGCCCCAGATGGTGAAGGCCATCGCGCCGGCCATCATCAGGTTCGTGATCAGCGACTGGCCGATGTTGAGCCAGGCAAGCGAGGTCTCGTTCTTGACCGCGGCATCCGCATAGCGGCGGACGGCATGGCCGTAGCGCTCCGCCTCGCGGCCTTCCGCGTTGAAATATTTGACCGTCTCGTAATTCAGCAGGCTGTCGACCGCCCGCGCCACCGCGCCCGTGTCGAGATCGTTCATCTCGACGCGCAGGCGCGTGCGCCAGTCGGTGACGAGGCGGGTGAAGCGGATATAGGCCGCGACCATCACCGCCGTCGCGACCACCAGCCCGAGCCCGAACTTCACCCAGAACATCGCCATGACGATGACGAGCTGGAGGACGGTCGGAGCGATATTGAAGAGAAGGAAATAGAGCATCATGTCGATGCTCTTGGTGCCGCGCTCGACGATCTTGGTGACGGCGCCGGTCCGCCGCTCGAGGTGGAAACGCAGCGACAAGGCATGAAGGTGGCGGAAGGTGACCTCCGCGAGCCGCCGCTCCGCATCCTGTCCGACCCGCTCGAAAATGGCGTTGCGCAGATTGTCGAACAGCACGCCGCCGAAGCGCGCCCCGGCATAAGCGACGACGAGCGCCATCGCGATCACCACGTCGCCGCGCATGCCGGCCGCCATCTTGTTGACCGCGGCGCCGTAGGCCACCGGCATGATCAGGGTCGTGATCAGGATCGAGATCAGCACGAGGGCGAGCGAGAGGACGACGCGCGCCTTCAGCGCCGCTTCGCCCGCCGGCCAGAGATAGGGGAGGAAGCGGCGCAGCGATTGCCAGCCCGGCTGCTTATCCCCCGCCTCGGTTTCGGTGAACCACATCGCGCCTAGTTAGGCGCGCGGACGCTTCTCTCCAAGCACGGAGGCGAAACGATTGGAACGGGCGACGAGCCGAGGGGTTTTGGCGATATGGGTCCGGGCATCTTCCTCATCGCCATCTTCGGCTGCGGCGAAGGCCATGCGACCTGCCAGCCCGTGCGCATGCTCGAGACGCGCTACGAAAGCCACGCCGCCTGCATGGCCGCGACCGACAATGCGCTGATCCGGAACAGCGACATCGACTATCCGACCGTCGTCGCGCAGTGCATTGCGCCGCAACAGGCCGCCGCCTTTCATCTCACCGCGGATGAAGTGACGCGGCCGGGGCCGCCGCCAAAAGCTTTGCCGCCGGAACGGATCGCCTCCCGCGACTGATCAGGTCTCCGCGATCAAGTCGCGGATCGCGTGCGTCACCGTGTCGGGCTCTTCCCAAGTGATGAAATGGGCGGCAGTCGCCGAGGTAACGATGCGGAGATCGTCGACCAGCCCGTGTAGGCCTTCGAGCTGGACCGGGAGCAGGGCCGTGTCCTTCAGCCCCCAGATGACGAGCGTCGGCATCTGGATGTGGGGGAACGGCGTGTGCGTCCAGAGCGGCGCCTTCGCCTCCTCGCTCACCGCCGGCACTTCGACTTTGGACGCGCGATACCAGTTGAGCATCGCCGTCAGCGCGCCGTCCTGCTCCCAGTCGTCGAGATAGGCCTGCCGCTCCTCCGGTTCGAGCTTCGAGGCATCGGCATGGGCGAGCAAGCCCTTTTCGAGGAAGGTTTCCAGCCCCATCGCCTTGATCCCGATCTCAGCGGCCGGACTTCGGAAGAGGCTTATATATTGCGACGCCGCCCTCTGCGCCTCGTCCTCAATCAGGCTCTTCTGGAAGATCAAAGGATGCGGCGCATTGACAATGACAAGCCTTTTCACCCGATAGGGGTGGGTGAGCGCCACCAGCCAGGCGACCGCGCCGCCCCAATCGTGGCCGACCAAAGTGAAACCCTCCAGGCCGAGCGTATCGGCCAGCGCCATCACGTCGGCGACAATCTTGTCGGTCTCGTAAGTCGCGACGCCTTCCGGCTTGTCCGAGCCGGCAAACCCCCTTTGGTCCGGCGCGACGACGAAATAGTCGCGCGACAGGTCACGAAGCTGGTGCCGCCACGTCCGGTGCGATTCCGGAAAGCCGTGGAGGAAGAGGATCGGCTCCGCGTCCGACGGGCCGCCGACCGCCACGTTCAGGGTGACGCCGGTCGAAAGCGGGATGCGGCGGGTTTCCAGGCTCACGGATAGCTGACTGTCAGCGGCTTGACCTCCGGCAACGGAATATATTCGTCGCGGTCGTCGGGCGGCAGAGTGAAGCGGCCGGCGCGCCAATCCTCCTTCGCCTGCTGGATGCGGTCGCGCCGCGAGGAGACGAAGTTCCACCAGACGTATCGCGGCCCGTCGAGCGGAGCGCCGCCGCAGAGCATGACATGGGCGCCGGTCTCCGATCGCAAGGTGGCGGCGACACCCGGCCGTACGACATAGAGCGTACTTCGCTCAAGCGTCAGCCCATCGAGCGTCGCTTCCCCTTCCGCCACGTAGACGGCCCGTTCGTCCGCTTCCGCATCGATCGGCATCGAGCCGCGGGGCGAAAGATGAATGTCGGCATAGATGGTCTCGCTGTGGCAGGTGACCGGCGAGGTCCGGCCCCAGAGCGTCCCCATCACCACCCGCGCCCGCGCGCCGCCGCCCTCCACGACCGGCAGGTCGCCACGCGCGACATGCTCGAAAGCGGGGTCCATTTCCTCGCGTGTCGACGGCAAAGCGAGCCATGTCTGGATGCCGAAGAGCTCCGGCCCTTTCTGCCGCGCTTCGGCCGGCGATCGTTCGGAATGGGTGATGCCGCGCCCCGCCGTCATCAGATTGACCGCCCCCGGCTCGATCCGCGCGAAGGTGCCGAGCGAGTCGCGATGCTCCACCGCGCCGGCGAACAAATAGGTGACGGTGGCGAGGTTGATATGCGGATGCGGCCGCACATCCATGCCGTCGCCGGGGGCAAGATGCGCCGGCCCCATCTGATCGAAGAAGATGAATGGCCCGACGGTCGTCCGCTCGCGATGCGGCAGGGTGCGATGCACCTTGAACCCGCCGAGATCGTGCGTGGTGGGGAGCAGGCTCTGGAGGATGAGATCGTCGGCCATGGCGGCTCTTTACATGGCTTTGCGGCGTACACCTATGCCGATCAGATTCGTCTGTTCCTTATTTGTTCGATATAGAGAGCCGCCGACTCGCCGACCAATGAACGATTCCTACGCCTATCTCGTGATGCTGCTCCCACCGCCGCGGGTGCGCGATTCTATCATGGCGGCAGCCAATCTGTTAGGCCCGATGCCGTCGCCCATTCGCCGACACATGCTCCATATGACGTTGCTCGAACTGGCGAATCTGTCGGAGAAATGCCCGGAAATTCTGGATGGAATGCGTGCGGTCCTCGCCAATCATCAGCTTCGCGCCTGTGCGTTCGCGCTTGGTCGCCTTGTGATCAAACCGGAGATCGCGCTTGTTGAGCCGGTGGGGCGGCAGCGGGAATTGATGACGCTGAGATCCGAACTCAGTGCTCTGTTGATCGATGCCGGCATACCCGCGCTTTGGCGGCGAAGCTTCGGCCCTCATGTTACGCTGGGTCGAGGTCGCTTCAGCGAATCGCGGCGGCCCATCAATCCGATCTTCTGGCATGCCGACCGGATTGTGCTTGTCGAAAGCTGGCGCGGCAAAACGCACTACAACATTCTCGAGACGTGGCCGCTTCTGCCGCCGATCCAGGGATCGTTCGACTTCGATCTCGCCGCTTAGGCGTTCGCAGGAGCGGCTACTGTCCCGAGACCGACCCGTGCCGCCTCGCCACGCGCGTAGGTGCCGGTGAGGAAGCCGGCGGCAAGGACGCGGCCTTCCATGGCTTTGACGAGGGCACCGCGGCCGGGATTGGTGCCGGGATCGCCGGCGTCTCTCGAAAGAGCGAAAAGCTGGAAGGCGTAATGATGCCGGCCGTGGCCGGTCGGCGGATCGGGCGGGAGCCAGCCTTCGAAGAAATAGGAATTACGGCCCACGTCCCGCCCATCCGGGCCGCCGGCGCCATCAGCACGGATGGCCCCTTCCGCCAGCCCTCGCTCCGCGGCCGGCAGGTTCCAGACGATGGCGTGGACGAGTGGCTGCGCCGATGGCGCGTCCGGATCCTCGACGATCAGGGCGAGGCTCTGGGTCCCCTCCGGCACCTTGTCCCAGACAAGGGGCGGCGACACGCCCTCGCCGTCGGCCGTGAAGCGCGGCGGCATCGCACCCCCATTCGCGAAAGCGGGACTGGACAGCGCGATTGTGTCGAAGCTGCCGCCGAGTTCCGGTTGCGCAATGCAGAGCTTGTCGGCCCCGGCGCGGACGTTGCGCAACGCGTTGCCAAGCCAGTGAGGGACATGTTCGAGCATCGCGGCCTCCTCTTCTGTCCGCGTCCAACCGACCGTTGCGGCAAAGGCTCCGGGCTTGGCTCAGTCGCCGTCGAGTTCGGGATAGTGGCGGAAGATGCCTTGCTCGTTGAAGGGCAGGCAGCGATCGCTGGCGAGATAACCGGCGAGCTCGGGAAGGGCCTTCACCCGATCGCGTAGCGCCAGTGTGAGTGGGATGTCCTTGGCCAGCGCGGCCATGCGCCGGGGGAAGGCGTAGGCGAGACCGTCGACCAGCTGGAAGAGCGAGAGGTCCACGTAAGTGCGCTTTGCGCCGAGCAGCCAGGGGCCGTGCGCCGCCAGCACGCGTTCGAAATAGGAGAGGAATTTCGGCATTCGTTTCTCGCGAAACTCCTCCGCGCGGCGCGCCGCTTCCGGCTTCTGGTCCTTGTAATAGAGAGCGACCCCGACAGGGTGATGCACGTCGTGCGCCTCGGCGACCACGTCGGCGATGGTGAGCTGGAGCTGGTGGGCGAAGTAGCGTCGGCTTTCCTCTTCGGGGCCGAGCCCGTGCCGGTCGGCGAGGAAGAGCAGGATGTCCGCCGTCTGCGCGATGCAGAGATCGCCGGCGACGAGATAGGGCGGCGCGAAGGGCGGCTGATCCCCGCGCTTCTTCATGTCCGCCATCAGCGCCTCGACGCCCTCTTCGCGCGCGCGGTCGCGATAGGGGATGGCGCCCGCCTCCAGGGCCAGCCGGACGAACTCGCCGCGGCCGGGAATGGAGGGCCAGTACCAGAGATCGTAGGTCATTCTGCCTCCTGCGCGCGAGGGATCATTCTCCCGGCGCGCGGGCCTTTATCGCGAGAGCGTGGATTCGGTTCCGAAGCAGGTCGCCGAGGGCGGAATTGACCGCGCGCTGGCGGTCCAGCCGGCTCATGCCGGCGAAGCGGGACGACTCGATCTCGACGGTGAAGTGGCTTTCGCCGCTGCCGTCGTGCCCGGCGTGGCCGCGATGGCGGTCGCTGTCGTTGATCACTTCGAGATGCGTTGGAGCGAGCGCTTCTTCGAGACGTTTGGCGATTTCGGGGGCGACCGGGCGGGTGAAAGAAGAGGTCATTCCCCCTATATAGAGGCTTTGATTGCGAAGGGCAGCTTGTGGCGAGTTCGGGCAGGAAGGAGACGCGGTTTCACGGCCGGGTGGAGCGGGGGGAGGCGATTTGCGCCCATCCCGGCTGCACCGAGCCGGGCGAGTTCCGCGCGCCGCCGGGAGACGGGCGCCGCGCCAGTTCCGACGGCCCTGGCGACTGGCGCTGGCTCTGCCTCGACCACGTCCGCGAATTCAATTCCGGCTACAATTATTTCAACGGGATGAGCCCTGACGAGATCAGCGAAGCGCAAAATCCCTATGGCGGCTGGGATCGCGAGACCCGCGCCTTCGCCCATGCCGGGGCCGATGCGGCGCCGCGCTGGGCCGATTTCTCCGATCCCCTCGACGCGATCGGCGCCCGCTTCCGCCGCCGTCCCGACGACGTGCCGCGCGTCGACGGCCGCGAGCTCAGCGGCGAGGACCGCAAATCGCTGAACGTGCTCGGCCTTGGCGTCGATGCCGACCGGCGGGCGCTGCGCACCCGCTATGCCGAGCTGGTGCGCCGTTACCATCCCGATCGCAATGGCGGGGACCGCAGCCATGAGAAGGCGCTGCAGGCGGTGATCCAGGCCTATACGCAGCTCAGGTCGCGCCCCGCCTTCGCCTGAATGTATCCAACTTCCGGCTTTACCCCGCTGCCGCGAATCGGCATGGGGGGAAGCCTTCTTCCCAGCAGGCAATTTTCGAAAATGACCGATCTTCGCAACGCCAACCCCGCCAGCCGCGGTGCCGTCGTCATGGACGCGCCCGACAAGGTCGTGAAGGTGCGCGACCTGTTCGGGATCGACAGCGACATGGAGATTCCCGCTTTCTCCGAGGCGGACGAGCGGGTGCCGGATCTCGATCCGGCCTATGTCTTCGATCCGGACACGACTCTCGCCATCTGCGCCGGCTTCGCGCGCAACCGCCGGGTGATGATCCAGGGCTATCACGGCACCGGCAAGTCGACCCATATCGAGCAAGTGGCCGCGCGGCTGAACTGGCCGCTCATCCGCATCAACCTCGACGCGCATATCAGCCGGATCGATCTGATCGGCCGCGATGCCATTGTGCTGCGCGACGGCCAGCAGGTGACCGAGTTCCGCGAGGGCCTGCTCCCCTGGGCATTGCAGACGCCGACCGCTTTGGTCTTCGACGAATATGATGCGGGCCGCCCCGATGTGATGTTCGTCATCCAGCGGGTGCTGGAGACGGAGGGCAAGCTCACCTTGCTCGATCAGAATCGCGTGATCCGGCCCCACCCCTATTTCCGCCTGTTCGCCACGACCAACACCGTCGGCCTCGGCGACACGACCGGCCTTTATCACGGCACCCAGCAGATCAATCAGGGCCAGATGGACCGCTGGAACATCGTCGTGACCCTGAACTACCTCCCCGCCGCGACCGAGGCGCGGATCGTTCTCGCCAAGTCCGGCGAGTATGACCATGAGGGCGGCCGGCAGGAGGTCGAGCGGATGATCAAGGTCGCTGATCTGACCCGCCAGGGTTTCATCAACGGCGACATCTCGACCGTGATGAGTCCGCGCACCGTGATCAGCTGGGCGCAGAATGCGCTGATCTTCGGCGACATCGGCTTCGCCTTCCGCCTCACCTTCCTCAACAAATGCGACGAGGCGGAGCGGGCGCTGGTGGCGGAATATTATCAGCGTGTCTTCGGCAAGGACCTTCCGGAGAGCGTCGTCGGAAAGGCCTGACATGGCCGATCAGGACAACCCCCTCGAAGCCTTTCGCCAGGTGCTGACCGGCGCCGCGCGGGCGATCGCTCGGGAGCCGGAGATGGAGCTTGGCTTCACCGCCGAGAGCCCGTCCGCCTCGGGCAAGGCGGTCAAGGTGCCGATGCCGGGCCGCACTTTGCCCGAGCGCGAGGTGGCGGAGGCGCGCGGCTTCGCCGACGCCGCGGCGCTCAAGCTGCGCCACCACAATGTCGTCCTCCACGCGCGCCACACCCCCGCCGACGAGATCGCGCGTGCCGTCTTCGACGCCGCCGAGCAGGCACGGGTCGAGGCGCTCGGGGCCCGTTCGATGGCGGGGGTCCGCGCCAATCTCGCTCGCGCCATCGAGATGCGGATGCGCACCGATCCGATCACTCGCGCCCGTACCAAAGCGGAGGTTCCCCTCGACACGGCGGTCGCCTTGATGGTGCGCGAGCGGCTGACCGGCGAGGCGCCGCCGGAAAGCACCCGCTCCGGGCTGGAAATGATCTCTGACTGGATCGAGCAAAAGGCTGGCGGCGATCTCGATGCGCTCGGCCTCGTCCTCGACGATCAGGCGGCCTTCGCTGCGCTCGCCTCGAAGCTGCTGAGGGATCTGGAGCTGGTCGAGGGCGAGCTCGAGCCGGATGACGATTCCGACGCCTCCGATACCGACGGCGACGAGGACGACAAGCAAGGCGAAGGCGAGGACGACAGCGATGACGAAGCGGGTGGCGCCGAAGGGGATGCCGACATCCGCGTCGAGCAGGGCCAATCCGACGAGCAGGACGGCGAACAGGATAGTTACGAGGAGGATCTGAGCGAAAGCGAGGACGGGCTCGGCGAGGAAGGCGAGGAGGGCATCCTTCCCGTCCGTCCGAACCGGCCGCTCTCCGACCTGCCGCCGCAATTCGACTATCGAATCTACACCACCAAATATGACGAGATGATCGAAGCTTCAGAGCTGTGCGACGAGGAAGAATTGGGCCGCCTGCGCGCCTATCTCGACCAGCAGCTCATCCATCTCCAGGGCGCCGTCACCAAGCTCGCCAACCGGCTCCAGCGCCGCCTGATGGCGCAGCAGTCGCGAAGCTGGGATTTCGACCAGGAGGAAGGACTGCTCGATGCCGCCCGGCTCGCCCGCGTCGTCGTCAACCCGGCCCATTCGCTTTCCTACAAGGTCGAACGCGACACCGAATTCCGCGATACCGTCGTGACTCTGCTGATCGACAATTCCGGCTCGATGCGCGGCCGGCCGATTTCGATCGCCGCCATCTCCGCCGACATCCTCGCCCGCACGCTGGAACGTTGCGGCGTCAAGGCGGAGATTCTCGGCTTCACCACCCGCGCCTGGAAAGGCGGCCAGTCGCGCGAGAAATGGCTTGCCGACGGGCGGCCGCCCAATCCGGGGCGCCTGAACGACCTCCGTCACATCGTCTACAAGGCCGCGGACGAGCCGTGGCGGCGGGCGCGCAAGAATCTCGGCCTGATGATGCGCGAGGGGCTGCTCAAGGAGAATATCGACGGCGAGGCGTTGCTCTGGGCGCACAACCGGCTGATCGCGCGGCCCGAGGAGCGTCGCATCCTGATGGTGATCTCGGACGGCGCGCCCGTCGACGATTCGACCCTGTCGGTGAACAGCGGCACCTATCTGGAGCGGCATTTGCGGCAGGTGATCGGCTGGATCGAGGCGCGCTCCCCCGTCGAGTTGGCCGCGATCGGCATCGGTCACGACGTCACCCGCTATTACAGCCGCGCCGTCACCATCATGGACGCCGAGCAGCTCGGCGGCACAATGATCGAGCAACTCGCCTCGCTTTTCGACACCAAATAATAAGGGCCGGCACCCCGGAGGATGCCGGCCCCGCCCTCGTTACACCACAGGAGGGTACGCTAAGCTGGTTCAGCGGCGGCAGGAATCCCGGCCGATCGCGTTGCCCGCGAGGGCGCCGATGGCGCCGCCGAGGATCGCGCCGGTCGCGCCGTCATTGTGGCGATAATAGCCGCCGCTGCTGCTGCCGATGGCGCCGCCGAGCAGGGCGCCGGCAACTCCGCCGACGAGGGTGCCAGTCGTGCCGCTGCACCGGCGTCCGTAATAGCCGCGATAATAAGGCGCATAGCCGCGAGCGTAATAACCGTTATAATAGCCCCGGCCGTAATAGCCGTTGTTATAAGAACCGTGATTATAGCTGTAATAGCCGGGCTGGCGGGCATCCGCCGCCGTGGGAACTGCAACCAGCGCGGCTGCGGCGGCTGAAGCGAGGGCGATCTTCTTGAACATGGCGAACTCCTGTTGACCGGCAGCGGGCGAACCGTCGCGGGCCCTTCGAATGATCGCCTTATTTCATGATTCGGTTGAGCCGAGCCTGAATGTGTTCGTCAGCCGCCGTTCAGGAAAATCGATGGTTGGATGAACGGAAGGCGCGCCCACGCGTCATCCAGCGGAGGCCGGAATCTCGGCAGAAGCGGGGTTCACCTGAGGGTCCGCTTACGCGGGAATGACGGGAGGCTGCGCGCGGGCCTCAGGCCTGAGCGGTCTCGCCCTGCTTCTTGGTGATCTCGCGCTTCAGGCGCCGCGCCTTGAGGCTGAGCTTCTCGCTCGAGGTCTTGAGCAGCCAATTGTCGAGGCCGCCGACATGCTCGACCGAACGCAGCCCGTTCATCGACACGCGCAGCTTCACGCTTCGCCCCAGTGCGTCGCTGATCAGCGTCACGTTCTGGAGATTCGGGAGGAAGGCCCGCTTGGTCTTGTTGTTGGCGTGGGAAACGTTGTGGCCCACCTGCCGGCCCTTGCCGGTCAGCTCGCAAATGCGCGACATGATCTCTCGTCCTGAATGAAAAAGGGACGCAATGGCCCCCTCAAATCGTGGGCGCGGATAGCTGGTGAGGATGCTTCCGTCAACCTCCGGCGGCCGATGGGAAAGTCGTTGCGGGGGTGCAACCGTTTCGCCGCCGCGTCGTTATTGACCGGGATCAATTACGGTCAAGGACAAAACATGATCCGAGTTCTCCTCCTTCTCGTCGCGATCGCGATCATCGCGCTCCTTGTCCTCACTTATACCGGCGTGATCAGCCTCACCCAGACGCAGCAGGCGCAGGCGCCGGCCTTCGCGGTAAGCGTGAAGCCGGTCGAGGTCGGCACCAAGACGACCAACATCCAGATGCCGGCGGTCGAGATGAAGCAGAAGCAGGTCGAGGTGCCGGTCGTCCGGGTGGGTAACGATGCCCAGCCGGTCGGGAACCAGCAATAGGCCGTCCTCGCTATCGCCTCGCCGCGCGGCGCGCTAACCGCAGCTGATGGCCGAGGCTTTGCCCGAACCGATGCGGATCGCGCTGGACGAGGCGCGGGCAGCGGCGCTGGACGACGAGGTGCCGGTCGGTGCGGTCGTCACACGCGGCAGAGAGGTGGTCGCGCGCGCCCGCAATCGGATGCGCGGCGGCAGCGATCCCACCGCCCATGCCGAGATGACCGCTCTGCGCGCGGCCGGCGCGGCGCTCGGCACGTCGCGGCTCGACCAATGCGAGATCTGGGTGTCGCTGGAGCCCTGCGCCATGTGCACCGCGGCGATCGGACTGGCACGGATCCGGCGTCTCCACTTCGGCGCCCCCGATCCCAAGGGCGGCGCGGTCCTGCATGGTCCGCGCCTCTACGAGCAGCCGACCTGCCATCATCGGCCCGACGTGGTGGGGCCACTGGCCGAGGAGGAAGCGGGGGAGATGCTGCGCGCCTTCTTCCGCGCCCGGCGCTGACTTGTCCCCGCGCCCACTTCGCCGCTAAAGCATCACACGCGCCATGCACGAAACGCACCTGACGCCTTTCCCCTGGATCGACGTCGTCATCCTGCTGCTGCTCGTCGGCCTCAACGGCCTGTTCGCCATGGCTGAGCTGTCGATCGTGTCCTCGCGCAAGCCGCGGCTCAGCGCGATGGCCAAGAAGGGATCGCGCGGCGCGCAGACGGCGATCGATCTTGCCTCCGATCCCGGCCGCTTCCTCTCGACCGTGCAGGTGGGAATCACCGGCATCGGAGTCGTCGCCGGCGCCTTTTCCGGCGCCAGCCTCGGCGGCCCGGTCGGGCAGCGGCTCGCCTTGCTCGGGATCGCGCCGCATACGGCGGAGACGCTCGGCTTCGTCGTCGTCATCGTCCTCACCACCTATGCGTCGCTGGTGATCGGCGAGCTGGTGCCCAAGCAGATCGCCTTGCGCTCTCCAGAGCCGCTGGCGGCAATCATGGCGCGGCCGATGCTGTGGATCGCGCGGAGCGCGGCGCCTTTGGTCTGGCTGCTCGATCGCACCAGCGGCCTCGTCTTCCGTCTGCTCCGTCTCGACCGCGACAGCGCCAGCAAGGTGACAGCCGAGGAGCTGCACCTGGTCGTCGCCGAGGCGCATAGCGCGGGCGTGCTGGAGGAATATGAGCGTGCGATCATCTCCGGAGTCGTCCGCCTCGCCGACCGACCGACGCGCGAGGTGATGACGCCGAGGACCGATGTCGAATGGATCGATGTCGGTGCGGACGCCGAGACGATCCGTTCCACTTTGCGGGAATATCCGCACAGCCGCTATCCGGTGGCGGAAGGCTCAGTCGATCAGCTGATCGGTGTCGTCCAGGCGCGCGACATCGTCATTGCCTCGATCGAGGGCCAGAAGCTGGAGCTGCGCGCGCTGATGCGCCAAGCGCTCGATCGTGCCGGACCAGACCGATGCGATGGACACGCTAAACGTGCTGCGCGCGGCCGAGGTGCCGATGGTATTCGTCCACGACGAATATGGCCATTTCGAAGGCATCGTGACTCCGGCCGACCTGCTCACCGCGCTCGCCGGCGCCTTTACCTCCGATTTCGAATCGGGGAGCGATCCGCCCTTGGTCGAGCGCGAGGACGGGAGCTGGTGGGTCTCGGGCTCGCTCCCCGCCGACGCCCTCGCCGATCGCCTCTGCTTCGACCTGCCGGAAGACCGGGATTATGCGACCACGGCCGGCTTCGCCCTTTCGGTGCTGAAGCATATTCCCGAAGTGGGCGAACGGTTCGCCTTCGGCGGCTGGCGGTTCGAGATCGTCGACATGGACGGCTTCAAGATCGACAAATTGCTGGCAAGCGAAGTGAAAAGGGGGAGGCGGGGTTAAGTCTTCCCCTGCGAAGTAGGGGAGGGGACCGCGCGAAGCGCGGTGGAGGGGCCAGCTCGGTGCCAATGCCCACTCCACCAGCCTTCGGCTGGTCCCCTCCCCTCGAAAATCGAGGGGAGGATCTTCACCCTCCCAATTTCCCGAACGTCGCTTCGAATCCGTCCGTGTCGTCCCGCTCCAGATAGCAGGCCTGCTCGACCAGGCGGTCGCGGGCAATGCGGCCGCGGAAGGCGCCCATGCGCTCGTCGAGCAATTCGACTTCCCGGTCGCTGAGGCGGGCGAGCTGGTCGTAGCGGGTGATGCCGTTGGCGTTGAGCTGGGCAGCGAGCTTCGGCCCGACGCCCTTCAGGAGCTGCAGATTGTTGGGCGGTCCGGACGGGCCGTCGATCTTCGGATGCGCCTCGATCCCGAGCATCTCGCCGGCCACGTCCTCGGTTGCCGCGGCATATTCGTCGGCGAGCCCGTCATGTTCCTTGGCTCTCGTGACGGGCGGCGCGGCGCGGGGCGGAGCACTCGCGGCGGTCGTCGTCGTGGCGGTCGTCGTTGGGTCCGTCGCGGCCGGCGAGCGCCGGCGGAAGGCCCAGAAGGCGACGATCACGCCCACAAGGATGGCGACGATCAGGATGGGAAGCTCGTAATGGGCAAGTGTCGTCATGAATGATCCTTAGTCGAGGAACGATTGCCGCTTGCGGCGGCCGAAGAGGAGCGCGCCGAGGCCGAGGCCGACGGCATAAGCGAGGGTCAGCAGAATCCAGGTATCGACCAGCATCGGCAGGCCGCCGGCGCCGCCGCGCTCGTCAGTCCAGTGGACTCCGGAAATGCCGGGGACGTGGCCGACATATTGGGTGAGGCCCCATTCGCTGCCCATGCCGTCGCGCTGAACGGGATCGGTCGTGCCGCTCATTACGGCGACACGGCGCAGGGGATGCCGCGCCATGTGGATCTCGATGCCGGGGATGCCGATCGGCGCGATGGTGGCGCGAGCCTGAGCTTCGAGCGCCTCGGCGAACGCCTCGCCGCGGCCCGCCGGGCCATGCCAGATCCAGCCCATGACGAGCACCGCGACGAACCCGATCGCGAGCTTGACGGGCCATCTCATCGGCGCACCTCCATACGAAAGCGTAACAAAAAATAGTGCGGAAAGCTCCGGACTTTAGCTCTCACGCTCAATCTCGCGCCAGCCAATATCCCGGCGGCAGAAGCCGGCAGGGAAACGGATGCGGTCGACGGCTTCATAGGCCCGGTCGCGCGCTTCTCGCACGGTGGCGCCGCGGGCGGTGACGTTGAGCACGCGGCCGCCATTGGCGACGAGTTGGCCGTCCTTCAGCGCCGTGCCGGCGTGGAAGACCTTGGCGCCCGTCGCCTCCGCTGCGCCCACACCTTCGATCGCGCCGCCTTTTTCCGGCGTGCCGGGATAGTTGTTCGCCGCCATCACCACGGTCAGCGCTGCATCGTCGGAGAAACGCGGCGCCGGCAACTGGGCGAGGCGACCGCGGGCGACGCAATGCATCAGCTCGAGGAGGTCGCTCTGCAGCCGCATCATCAGCACCTGGCATTCGGGATCGCCGAAGCGGACATTATACTCGATCAGCTTCGGTCCCTCTGCGGTCAGCATCAGCCCGGCATAGAGAACGCCCGAATAAGGCGCACCGCGCTCCGCCATCGCCTCGACGGTCGGGCGGACGATCTCGTCCATCACCCTTTGCCCGATTTCGGGGGTGACGATGCGAGGCGGGGCTGTAGGCGCCCATGCCGCCGGTATTCGGGCCCGTGTCGCCGTCGCCGACGCGCTTGTGGTCCTGAGCGGTGCCGAACGGGACGATGCTGGTTCCGTCGGTGATCGCGAAGAAGCTCGCTTCCTCGCCTTCGAGGAACTCCTCGATCACCACCGATCCGCCGGCCGCGCCGAAGCCGCCTTCGAACATGGTCTCGAGCGCCGCCGCGGCCTCCACCTCGGTGGCGGCGATGATCACGCCCTTGCCCGCGGCGAGCCCGTCCGCCTTGATCACCACCGGCAGGCCGAAATCGGCGAGCGCCGCTTCCGCCGCCAACCGGTCCGAGGCTCGGGCAAAACGGGCGGTGGGGATGGCGTGGCGCTCGCACAGCTCCTTGGTGAAGCCCTTCGAACCTTCGAGCTGAGCCGGGATCTTGTTCGGCCCGAACACGCAGAAGCCCATCGTCCGCAGGTTGTCGGCGAGGCCGTCGACCAGAGGCGCTTCCGGGCCGACGACCACCAATTCGATCGAATGGCGCGTGCAGAAGCCGAGCACCGCGCGATGATCGGCCGGATCGATCGCGACCAGCTCGGCATGCTGGGCGATCCCTGGATTTCCGGGCGCGGCGTACAATCTTGAGAGCTTCGGCGATTGCGCGAGCTTCCACGCGAGCGCATGCTCGCGGCCGCCCGAGCCGATCAACAGGACATTCATGGACGAATTTCCAACAGAATATGGACAACCAGCCGAGAGCGGGCTGTTAGCAACCGAAAGCCCCGGCGACAATTCGGCGCCTGTTTCCGTCTCGGAGCTGGCGATGCGGCTCAAGCGCACGGTCGAGGATGCGTTCGGCTTCGTGCGCGTGCGCGGCGAGATTTCCGGCTGGAAGCGCGCCGCCTCGGGCCATTGCTATCTTTGCCTCAAGGACGACAAGGCGGTGCTCGACGGTGTGCTGTGGAAAGCGGCCGCCGCGGCTTTGCCGTTCCGCCCGGAAGATGGGGCGGAAGTGATCGCGACGGGCCGGCTGACCACCTATCCCGGCCGCTCGCGCTACCAGATCGTGATCGAGCGGCTGGAGCTGGCGGGGCAGGGCGCGCTGATGGCCCTGCTCGACAAGCGCCGCCGCGCGCTCGCCGCCGAGGGGCTGTTCGACGAAGCCCGCAAGCAGAAGCTGCCTTTCCATCCGCGCGTGATCGGCGTCGTCACCTCGCCGACCGGCGCGGTGATCCGCGACATCCTCCACCGGCTTGCCGACCGCTGCCCCTGCCACGTGATCGTCTGGCCGGTCCAGGTGCAGGGCGAGGGCGCGGCCGGACAGGTGGCGGCGGCGGTGCGCGGCTTCGATTCGCTTCCGGCGGATGGACCGATCCCCCGTCCCGACCTGCTGATCGTCGCTCGTGGCGGCGGCTCGATCGAGGATCTCTGGGCGTTCAACGAGGAGGAGGTGGTGCGCGCAGTCGCCGCCGCTTCGATCCCGATCATCTCCGCCGTCGGCCACGAGACCGACACCTCGCTCTGCGACTTTGCGGCGGACGTGCGCGCGCCGACTCCGACCGCGGCGGCCGAGATCGCCGTTCCGGTCCGCGCCGATCTGCTCGGCCAGCTGCGCGAGCTCGGCTTCCGCATCGAACGTTGCACGCGCCGCCACCACGAGCGCGCGGCAGAGCAGCTGGAGACCAGCCTGCGCCGTTGGCCTGCGCCGGAGAACCTCCTCGCGCCGCAGCGCCAGCGGCTCGACGATCTGGCCGAACGGCTGCCTCGCGCGCTGCGCACCGAACTCAGCCATGCTCGCGCCGAGCTGTCCCGTGCCGCTGGCGCGCTGCGGCCGGGACTGCTCGACGGCTCCTGGCGGCGGGCGAAGGAAAGGCTCGAGGCTTTGTGGCGCGTCGCGCAGCTCGCCCATCCGAACAAGCCGCTGGAGCGCGGCTATGCGCGGGTCGAGGATCGCGCCGGCAAGACGCTCGTTTCGGCGTCGGCGGCGAAGGCGGCGGGGCGGCTTCGCCTCATCTTCCGAGACGGCGATGTCGAGGCCACGACCGGCGCGCCGCCGGTTGAGCGGTCCCGCCGCGGCGCCTATGTCGGCGGCGCGGGCGAGCAGCCCAAGTTGCTTTGAAGGATGAGCCCCATGTTGATGTCGAACAACGGGCGCGAGGCGCGGCTCCATTATATGCAGGGCACCTTCCGCGTCCTCAGCCCGGGCGATCATGTCGTCTGCGCGGTCACCGGCCGCCGCATCCCCCTCGACGAGCTGCGCTACTGGAGCGTGGCGAAGCAGCAGCCCTATGCCGACGCCGACACGGCGGTGGCCGCGGAGAAAGGCGAATGAAGCGCGCGGCGGTGGCCGTTGCCGCCGCCTTTGTTTTGACCGCCGCGCAACCCGCGCCTCGAATCTTCACTCTGCAGGGAGCGCCGACGCAGGGAAGCCTCGTCTACGGCACTGTCCCCGTCGCAACGGAATCCCTGACCCTTGACGGCAAGCCCGTGCCGTTCTCGGCTGATGGCACGTTCGTCATTGGCTTTGACCGCGACCGCACTGGCGTTGCGCACCTCGAAGCGGTCACCGACAAAATGACGATGGGACAAACGTTCGATGTCGTGCCGCGCCACTGGGTGATCGAGTCCGTCGATGTCGCCCTGCGGCCGCAAGGTGTGCCGGACGCCGAATTTCTCCGCATCCGCAAGGGCGAGCTTGCTCGCATCGCCGCGGCGCGCGCGGTGCAGTCCGACAGCGACGGCTGGCGGCAAAGCTTCATCTGGCCCGTGCACGGGCGGATCAGCGGCGTCTTCGGCGCCCAGCGTATCTATCGCGGACAGCCCGGCGCCTATCATCCCGGCGTCGACATCGCCGCCGGCGCCGGTTCGACGGTGGTGTCCCCGGCTGATGGAGTCGTGGTGTTGGCGGGGCCGCCGGCCTTCACGCTCGAAGGCAATCTCGTCATCGTCGACCACGGCCATAACCTCAACAGCGCTTTCCTCCACCTCTCCAGCGAGGCGGTGAAGGTCGGCGACCATGTCCGGCAGGGTCAGAAGATCGGTACCGTCGGCATGACCGGCCGCGCGACCGGTCCGCATCTGCACTGGGCGATCAAATGGGAGGATGCCCGGGTCGATCCGGCGACACTGGTGCCGCCGATGACGCCCTAGAAGCGCGTCTCCGCGCTGCCATAACCGTAGCGCTCGACCCACGGCATCAGCAACGGCATGACCGGCGCGAGCTGCTCAGCATAATCGCGCCAGCGGCCGATTCCTTCCGCGTTGAGTCCGCGCGCGAGCTGCGGCCCGCTCGGCGTCAGTACGTTGCGGCGGGCGATCCCCGCCGCGAAGTCCCGCATCTCGGCGGTCCACCCGATGCCGATGGCGGCGCAGATCCGCCGGGTCTCGCCGTCGAAATCCGCGACGATCGCTTCGAGCGCGCAGGAGATCGGCGAGATCGAGAAGGCCCGGATGCTGGCCTCGGCGAAGTGCATCGCCGCATCGTAGAGGTTGGCGGCGCCGTCGAGCGTCAGCATCTGGTACATCGGCGCCGACATCGCGAAGCGGTGACGGAAGCAGCTCAGCAACACATCGCGCGGATCGCGGCGGGCGAAAAGGATATGCGCGTCCGGGAAGAGCCGCGCGATCATCGGCAGCTTGAAGGTGTGGAACGGATGCTTGTCGACGAAGACGCGGCCGTCCGCCAAGATCCCCCGTTTGCCGACATTCCGCCAATAAGCCTCGCGATAAGGATCGAGCGTCTCGTCCGGCATGCGGCAAAAGGCTTCGAACCCTGCGCGGTCGCCCATCAGCGCGCCGACATCCTCGAAACATTCCTTTTCGGCCAGCGTGGTGACGTCGGGATGCTGCTCCAGAACCTGCTCGAGCAAGGTCGTGCCCGATCTGGGAAAGCCGACGAGGAAGACATGGGCGCGCGCCGGCCTCGGGTGGGAGCGCGGCGTGGGACGGGGATAGATCCTGCCGTCGAGGACCGGCGCGAGCGTACGCATCAATGCGGCCGCCGAGGCCTGTCCGCCATATTCCGCGCGATTGAGCTCCCGGAAGGCGCGGTTGGTTTCCGCATAGGTCTGGAATGCCTCGGCGAAACGTTTCTGCCGGTCGAGGGCATCCCCGAGCATTCCCAAAGCGATGGCACGCTCCAGCGGCCGCGGCCGCGGGTCCGCCACCAGCCGGCGCAGACGCTGCTCGGCCTCGGCCGGCCCCCCAAGGGCGAGCTCGGCGCCGGCAAGCGTCGTGACGGCGCTCGGAAAATCCGGGACGCGTTCGAGCGCGCGCAGCGCCAGCTCCTGCGCCTTCGCCGGATCGCCCCGTCGCAGTGACAACGCAGCAAGCCCGTCCAGCGCCACCATATTGTCCGGATCGAGCGCCAGCGCCTGCTCGAGATCCTGTCGGCCCTCGTTCAGCCGTCCCAGCGCCATCAGCGCGTTGCCGCGATTGGCCAGCGCCGGGGCAAAGGCCGGGTCGAGCGCGATCGCCCCATCGAACTCCTCGACCGCCTCGGCATAACGTTCGCAGCCGCACAGGCAGAGGCCCAGCGCGTTCCACATGCCGGACGCCTCAGGGGCCATTGCCTTGGCCCGCCGCAGCAGCGGCAGCGCCTCGTCGCGCCGGTCCGCTTCCTCCAGCCTGCCGGCGGCAAGGCTCAGCACCATCGGATGCTCGATGCCGTCGGCGAGCGCTTGGACGGCGAGGGCGCCGGCGCCGGCCACATCGCCGCGAGTCAAGGCGGCGTGGACGGCGCGGAGCCGCTCACGCTCACCCTCGGTCCGTTCCGGCGCGGAAGGCTGCGCGACGCTCATTTCGAAAGCCTCAGAGCTGGCGCCTCACCCGTACGCCCGGCTGGCCGTTGACGCGCATCATGTAGCTGCCGAGTGCCGCGCGGTGGATCAGCACCTTCTGGCCGGCCTTCGGCCACAGGGCGATGACATTATCGTCTACCTGCACCCAGGTGCCGCCCTCCTGCAGGCGTATGATCCAGCGGCCGTCGCCGCCCTGCGAGGCAGAGGCGATGACGCCGTCGAGCTGCGACACCTCTTCTTCCTTGTCGCCGCTGCCGCCGAGGAAGGGCAGCCGCAATCCCTCGATGCCGAAGAGCGATCGCCGGGCCTGTCTAACCTGGGTGCGGTCGACCATGACGATGTCATGGCGCTCGGCCGCCTGCTCGAGCGCCGCCGTCGCCTGGTCGAAGCAATGCAGACGCGCCGAGTTGTCGGTGATCGCCCGGCATCTGACCAGCGCCTCGAACGCCTCCGGGCGCGCCGTGGGCGCAAGCGTCGGCTCCTTCGGCCTCGCCGCCGCGAGAGCGGCCACGCCGATCAGGACCGCCGCCGTCCATCCGTATCGCATCCGCTTTCTCCCCGCTTCTCGGCGCCATATTAGACCGCGCCGCGCCCCTTGCAACGGCACAACGGCTTGTGTCCGCGCTGTGACAATTTTGTCACGACGGTCGAAATTGGGCCGCATTCCCTTGCGCTGCGATTGCTTCGGCTCCGTCACATCCCGTAAACGGGCAGGGCTCGTCGGTCTTCGCGCCGGCGTCAGGGATTAAAAAATCCGCGGCTTCGGCCGCAAAAAGGGGACGGACATGACGAAGAACCGGATTCTCACCAATTTGCTGGCGACGACCGTATTTTGCGGGACGCTCGGCATTGCGGCGCCTGCTTATGCGCAGGACCAGAAGCAGGATACTCAACCGCAGTCGGGCCCGGTCGAGGCGACCAATCCCGCCACTGCCGCCAATGCCACTGCCACTCCGGCGGCCGCCGATCAGGGCGAGATCGTCATCACCGGCTCGCGCATTCCGCAGCCGAACCTGACCGCGGTCAGCCCGGTCACGGTGGTGAACAGCCAGGAGATCCGTCTGTCGGGCGCGACCCGCACCGAGGATATCGTCAACCAGCTGCCGCAGGCCTTCGCGTCGCAGACCAGCACCCTGTCGAACGGCGCGACCGGCACTGCCACGATCAACCTTCGCAACCTCGGCGATAACCGCACCCTGGTGCTGATCAACGGCCGCCGCGTCGTCCCGGGCGATCCAAGCTCCGCGGCCGCCGACATCAACTTCATCCCGGCGACCCTGATCCAGCGCGTCGACGTGCTGACCGGCGGCGCCTCGTCGGTCTATGGCGCGGACGCCGTCGCCGGCGTCGTCAACTTCATCATGGACACCAATTTCGAGGGCCTGCGCCTCGACGGGCAGTACAGCTTCTACAATCACGACAATAATGAGAATGTGCTGGTCCCGGGCTACACCGCCCGCGGCTTTGGCTATCCCCACGGGCCGGTGGCCGACGGCGGCACCGTCGACCTGTCGGGTCAGTTCGGCGCCGCCTTCGACGACGGCCGCGGCCACGTCGTTGCCTACGGCACCTACCGCAAAATCGACGCCGTCACCCAGGACAAGCGCGACTACAGCGCCTGCACCTCGCAGGCGACCAAGACTACCACGGTTCCGATCTGCGGCGGCTCGCTGACCAACTCGGCGGCGACCGTCATCGCCTTCGTGCCGTCCAACAACAAGCAGGGCTTCACGTCGACCCTGTTCCAGGTCGGGCCCAACCGCACGCTGACGCAACATCTTCAGCGCTACAATTTCGCCCCGACCAATTACTTCCAGCGGCCGGACGAGCGCTACACCTTGGGCTTCTTCGCCAATTACGAGATCAGCGAGAGCCTGCATCCCTACCTCGAGGGCATGTACATGGACGACCGGACGGTCGCCCAGATCGCTCCCTCAGGCGACTTCGGCAACACCTTCGCCGTCAACTGCGACAACCCGCTGCTCAGCGCGCAGCAGAAGTCGATCATTTGTGCGCCAGGCAACCTGCTGACGACGCCGGACCTGATGGGCGTGTTCCCCGGAACCGTGCTCTCGCCGTCCGCGCCCGATTGCACGGCCCGCGGCCAGGCTGCCTGCACGACGCCGTTCACCTTCATCGATCCGACGACCGGCGCGGCCTATAACAAGGGCTTCGCGCAGATCCTGCGGCGCGACGTCGAAGGCGGCCCGCGCATCGACGATCGCGAGCATAGCGACTTCCGCATCGTCGCCGGCATGCGGGGCGATCTCGGCAAGGCGTGGTCCTACGATGCCTATTTCGACTACGGCCGGACCAACTTCTCCGAGACCTATTCGAACGACTTCTCGATCACGCGTCTTCGCAACGCGCTCGACGTTGTCACCAACCCGGCGACCGGCCAGCCGGTCTGCCGCTCGGTGCTGACCGGCTCCGATCCGTCCTGCGTCCCCTACGACGTATGGGGCACCGGCACTGTCACCCAGGCGGCGATCAACTATCTCGCGACTCCGGGCTTCCAGCGCGGCGTCAACGGCGAGACGGTGGTCAGCGGCTCACTCACCGGCAAGCTTGGCCAATATGGCCTCCAAACGCCATGGGCCGACGAGGGAGTTGGAATTGCGCTCGGCGCCGAGTACCGCAAGGAATCGCTGGATCTGAGAACCGACGCGGAATTCTCCCTGCTGCCGTCCTCGGACCTGGCGGGCCAGGGGTCGCCGACCTTGTCGACCTCCGGCGCGTTCGACGTCCGCGAGGTGTTCGGCGAAATCCGCATCCCGATCGTCGAGCACAGCTTCTTCGAGAATCTGTCGATCGAAGGCGGTTACCGCCACTCGTCCTACAACGTGATCGGCACGGGCGACCATTATAACACCAATACCTGGAAGATCGGCGGCGACTTTGCGCCGGTGAAGGATGTGCGGTTCCGCGCCAGCTTCAACCGGGCGGTCCGCGCACCGAACATCCAGGAGCTGTTCGCGCCGGTCCACGTCCAGCTCGACGGCAACGCCGATCCGTGCGCCGGACATACGATCACGAACACCGCGGCCGACGCGGGCTGTCTTGCGCAGGGCCTGGCGGTGGGCCAGACTGTACCGGGCAACCCTGCCGGTCAGTATAACGGCAAGGTCGGCGGCTCGCTGAACCTGACGCCGGAAGTGGCGGACACGATCACGCTCGGTGCCGTCATCCAGCCGCGCTGGATCCCGCGTCTCGCGATCACGGTCGACTGGTTCAACATCAAGATCAAGAATGCCATCCAGCAGATCGGCGCGGACACGATCCTCAACGTCTGCATGCAGACGTTGAACCCGACCTTCTGCGGCCTCATCCATCGCGACGCCTCCGGCTCGTTGTGGCGGACCGCGGACGGTTATGTGCAGGACCAGCCGCGCAACATCGGCGCCTTCACCACCCGCGGCGTCGACATCGGCGCGAGCTACGCGATGAACGTCGGACGTTGGGGCGGCCTCAGCCTCAACGTCGAGGGCACGTATCTCGACAAGCTGATCGTCAACACCGGCGTTTCGGCGCCCTACAATTGCGCCGGCTATTACGGCCTGGTCTGCTCGTCCGGCATTCTCACCGCGCCGAACCCGAAGTGGAAGCACAAGGCACGGCTCACCTGGAACGCGCCGGACGGCATCGGCGTCTCGGTCCAGTGGCGCTATCTCAGCCAAGTCAAGGTCGACCTCGCCAGCTCTCAGGCGGCGCTCAAGGGCCCCTTCTCGCCGTTCAATGCCCGCATCCCGTCGCAGAGCTACTTCGATCTCGCTCTCACCGCGAAGCTGGGCGACCATTATCAGTTCCGGCTCGGCGCCAACAACATCTTCGACAAGCCGCCGCCCATCATCGGCGCGAACGGTTCCACGTCGCAAATCAACGCCTGCGCGGGCGTGGTCTGCAACGGCAACACCTATCCGGGCACCTACGATGCGCTCGGCCGGTACATCTTCGCCGGCATCACGCTCGACTTCTAAGGGCGGACACAGCAAACAACTCGCGGCGGGCCTTCGGGCCCGCCGTTTTCTTTTGGGCGCAAGCCGGGTTAGACATTGGTCGTGACGGAAGCGGCGAAGCAGATCGACGAGGCTGTGGAGCTGGAGGTGCGGGCGGATCGCGCCGCCGCCGCCGGCGACGTGGCGACGGCACGACGCTTCCTGCAGCAGGCGACCGAACGCGACCCGGGTCGCGGGGAGGCCTGGCTGAAGCTCAGCGCCATGTGCCGCGCCCAGAAGGACCTGCCGGCCGCGCTCGCGGCAATTTCGGGTGCGCTGAAGCTCGATCCGCTCGCCTTCCTTCCGCTGCTCCTCAAGGCAAGCCTCCTCGAGCAGTCCGGCCAAACCGACGCCGCGGGCGAGACGTACGGTTATGCACTGGCCCAGCAGCCCGAAATCGTGCCGCCGCAACTCGGCGGGCTCGTCGAGCGTGGCCGTCGCGCCCATGGCACCTATCTGGAACAACGCGCGCAGCGCATCGACCGGGCGAAAGCGGCATCGGAGGCGGAGCTGCTGCCCGCCGAGCAGGCACGGGTCGAGCGCTTCCGCGACAACATCCTGCGCCGGACCCGCCCGTTTCACTCGGAGCCGACCGATTTCCATTATCCCGGCCTGCGCGAGCGGGAATATCACGAGCGGGAGGATTTCCCCTGGCTGGAGACACTGGAAGCGGCGACGGAGGCGATCGCCGGTGATTTCCGGAACGTCATGGCCGCCGAGCGGGCCGAGCTCATCCCCTATATCGATTATCCCGAGGATCTGCCGCTGCGCCAATGGGCGGAGCTCAACCGCAACCCCGCCTGGACCGCGATCCACCTCGTCCGCAACGGCGCCGTCGTCGACGCCAATACCCGCCATTGCCCCGCCACCATGGCTCTGCTCGGCGGCCTCGACCAGCCGAACGTCCCCGGACGCGGACCCAATGCGATGTTCTCCCTGCTTGCCCCGGGCGCCCATATCCCGCCCCATACCGGCGTCGCCAACACCCGGCTCGTCTGCCATCTGCCGCTGATCGTGCCGCCCGGCTGCTGGTTCCGCGTCGGCGCGGAGACCCGGGAGTGGAAGGCCGGCCAGGCCTGGGTGTTCGACGACACGATCGAGCATGAGGCGATGAACCCCAGCGACCAGCTGCGGGTGATCCTGATCGTCGACACTTGGCACCCCGATCTCTCCAACCCGGAGCGGGACGCCGTTGCGGCCGTGATGGCGGCGACGGATCTCGCCGCGGGAGCCGGCTTGTGAATGCGCAGATCGCGTGGCTGCTGAAGACCACCGATCCTGCCAATGCCGAAGCCGTCTATCGCGCGGCGCTCACGGCGTTGCGCCACGGCCTTGCCGAGGAAGCGGTACCGCTCGCCCGCGCCGGTGCCGAGCGCCATCCGAACGATGCGCGCCTGTGGCAGGCGCTGGCGCTCGCCTATCGCGACCTGGAGGACCTCGCCTCGGCACTTCCTGCGATCGCGCGCGCCGCCGCTTTGGCGCCGAATGACGCGCTCATCGCCCACACCCATGCGCGCACGGCCTTAGAGGCGGGGCTTCCGTCCGCCCACTTGTTCGAACCCGCCCGGCGGCTCGCGCCGCGCGACCTGTCGGTGCTGCTCGGCGAGGCTGCCGCGCTTCTCGCCGACGAAGGGCTGGACCGAGCCGTTGCCCGGCTGGAAGAGTGGCTGCGGCCGCGTCCCCAATGGATCGAAGGGCATTCGACGCTCGCACGGCTGCGCTGGATGCAGGGCGCGCGGGAGACGTTCGCCGGCAGCTTCGAAATCGCGCTGACCGAAGCGCCGGCGAATATCGCTTTGTGGCAGGCATGGGTGGAGACCCTGATGCATGCGGCGCTCTATGACGAGGCGCTGGCTGTCCTCCAGCAGGCGCGGCAGAAGGCCGGCGGTCAACCGGCCATCCTCGTGCTGGAGGCGGTCTGTTATGCCGAAAAAGGGGAGACGGAGACGGCCGACCGGCTGTTCGCCCGGATCGGCGCGATCGAGCATATCAGCCTCGCCGCGCGCTACATGCGCCACCTGCTGCGTGCCGGCCGTCCCGACGCGGCCTCGGCTTTCGCCCAACGCTGGCGGGGCCGAGATCCGGAACATGCGCTCGTCCCCTATCTGTCGGCGGCCTGGCGGCTGACCGGAGATCCGCGCTGGCAGGCGCTCGAAGGCGATCCTCGGCTGATCGGCATCTACGATCTCGGCGACGACATCCCGCAGCTTGCGGCGCTCGCCGAGCGGCTCCGGAGCCTCCACCTTGCGCTTCACCACCCGCTCGATCAGTCGCTCCGCGGCGGCACCCAGACGGATGGGACGCTGTTCTCGCGCATCGAGCCGGAAATTTGCGCGCTTCGCGCCGCCATCGTCGCCGCGGTGGAGCGGCATATTGCGCAACTGCCGCCGCCGGATTCCGCGAATCCGACCCTGATCTCCCGCCGGGCGCCGATCCGCTTTGCCGGCTCCTGGTCGGTTCGGCTGACCGACGCCGGATTCCACGTCAACCACGTCCATCCCCAAGGGTGGCTCAGCTCCGCTTTCTACGTGTCGCTGCCCGAGGCGACGATGGGCGGACCGGACCATTCCGGATGGCTCTCGCTCGGCGAGGCGACCGAGCTCGGCCTCGCCCTGGAGCCGATCCGCCTCATCGAACCGAAGCCCGGGCGGCTGGTTCTTTTCCCGTCCACCATGTGGCACGGCACGCGCCCCTTCACCGCCGGGGAGCGGCTGACCGTCGCCTTCGACGTCGCGCGACCGCCCTTATGAGCGCCCCGCCCGAGAGCCTCGCGCCGGCGCTCGACCGGCTTCGCGACGGCGACCTTGCCGGCGCGCGGGCGGAGGCCGAGGCGGCGCTGGCGCTGGAGCCAGACCTGCCGGCCCTGCTCGCCTTCGCCGCTATGCTGGCGGGCCGGTCGGGCGACAACGAAGCGGCGGCCGGCCATTTCCGCCGTGCGCTCGCCCTGCAGCCGGATGAGCTGGCGACGCGGATCAATCTCGCGACGGCACTCATCGCACTTCGGGAACTGGACGAGGCGCTCGCCGTCTGCACCGCGGGCCCCCGTCACCCCAAGCTGCTCCGCCTCGCCGGCTATGTGCATCAGGAGCAGGACCGCCCGGCCGAGGCCGCCGAGGCTTATGAAATTGTTGTCGCCGCCTTTCCGGACGATTTCCAGAGCTGGAACAATCTCGGCAATGCCCGCGCGGCCCTGGAGCAGTTCGAAGCGGCGGTCGACGCGTTGCAGCGCGCTCTCGCGCTGCGGCCGGACGTCAGCGACATCTATCTGCATTTGTCGGAGATCCTCGCCCGGGCCAAGCAGACCGAAGCGCGCCAGACGATGATGCGAGAAGCGGCGCGGCGCTTTCCCGACAACGTCGAGATTCTGGCCGAGCTCGGCCTCGCGGAAGCCAGCATACCGGATCATGCCGCCGCCGAGCGCGCCTATCGTGAGGCGATCCGGCTGAGCGACGGCTTTACCCCCGCCTACCTCGATCTCGGGCTGATGCTCGAAAGCCTCAATCGGATCGACGAGCTGGACGCCCTGATCGAGGAGGCGGCCCGCCGCGGCGTTGTCGAGCCCGAGTTCGAGCTCATACGCGCCTGGGGGTTGCGGCGGCGGGGGTGCTTCGAGGAAGCGATGGCGCTGGCGGAGACGGTGCCCGAAACGGTGAACCCGGTCCGGCGCGCACAGCTGATCGCCGAGCTGGCCGACCGGCTCGGCGATCCGGACCGCGCCTTCGCCTCCTTCGAGGAGATGAACCGCGAATCCTTGAAACGCGGTCGGCGCCGGAGGAGCCGACCTATCGCGAACAGGTCTCGGCAGCCGCGGCTTTGCTGACGCCCGACCGGGTCGCCGCGTGGACGAAGCTCGATCTTTCGCTATCGCCGCCAAGCCCGATCTTCATCGTCGGCTTCCCACGTTCCGGCACCACCCTGCTCGACACGTTGCTGATGAACATCCCGAGCCTGCACGTGATGGAGGAAATGCCGGTGTTGGTAGAGGTGGAAGCGGCGCTTGGCGACGACGGGCGGCTGGCGACCCTTTCCTCCGACCAGGCGCAACGGCTGCGCTCTCTCTATTACGAAACGATAGCCAAGGTCGCGCCGGCGCCCGCGGGCCGCACGATCGTCGACAAGCATCCGCTGCAGATGACGCGGATGCCGCTGATCCACCGGCTGTTCCCGGACGCCAGGATCGTCTTCGTCGAGCGGCATCCCTGCGACTCGGTGTTGAGCTGCTTCATGTCGAACTTTCAGCTCAACCACGCGATGCTCAGCTTCGTCACCTTGGACGAGGCGGCCCGCACCTACGATGCAGTGTTCGAGGCCTGGACGCGGGCGGAGGCCACGTTGCCCCTTCGCGTCCATCGCATTCGCTACGAGCGCATGGTCGCGGACCTCGAAGGCGAGATGCGGCCGCTGCTCGGCTTCCTCGGCCTGGAATGGGACCCGAAGGTGCTCGACAATCGCGCGGCGGCGGCGAAGCGCGACCATATCCGCACCGCCAGCTATTCGCAGGTGACCGAACCCATCTACCGCCGCTCCGCCGGTCGCTGGGAACGCTATCGCCGGCAGCTTGAGCCCGTCCTGCCTATGCTCGCGCCCTGGGCGGAGCTTATGGGCTACGAAATCTGACGCTTACTCGGCCGCGATCTCCGTCGCGGGGACGCGGCAGTGCGTGGCGGACGCGGTCGAGATAATCGTCGAGCGCGCTGTCGAACGGACGCATCAGCGGCCCGCGGATGCTGTCCAGAGCGGTGACGGCGGCTTCAGTCCCCGGCGTCGCCTGGATGAGCGACGGATCGTAACCCGCCGCTTCCGCGACCCGATAGGCGAAATCGTACCAGCTGAGCCGGCCCTGATTGGCGAGGTGCCAAACGCCCTTCTCGCCGTCGATCAGCAGATCGAGCGTTGCGTGGCAGAGGTCGGGAACGTAGGTCGGCGAGACCTCCGTCCTCGGGCAGGCCTGCACCGGCTCCCCGCGCGCCACGGAGGAGAGCACGTTCCAGGCGAAATTATATTGATCCCACGGCCCGAAGAAGGCGCTGGTGCGGACGATCAGCGCGTCCTCCATGATGCCGCGCACCCGGCTTTCCGCCCGCGCCTTGCTGAGCCCGTACATGCCGGTGGGGCTGACCGGGTCGCCTTCGCGATAGGCGCGGCCGAGCCGACCGTCGAAGACGAGATCGGACGAGAAGGTGACGAGCGGGATGCCGGCCTCGTGGCAGGCGCGGCGCGAGCTTCTCCGGGCCGAGCGTATTGGCGGCGAGGCAGGCCTCCTTTTCCCGTTCGGCGTCCGGCACGCGGACGAAACCGGCGGCGTTGACGATCGCCCACGGTTGGTGCGCCGCAATCGCGGCGACGATCGAATCCGCGTCGCAAATATCGAGTTCTTCGCGGCTGGTGAGGCAGAAGGGGAGCGCCCGTTCCTCGCAGATTCGCGCGAAGGCCTGGCCGAGCGTGCCGGTGGCGCCTGTGATCAGCAGCTTGCGCCCACCCCATGCGAGCGGCTTGCAACGGCCGTTCCACGGATAGAGCCGCAGCGGCCGCCGCCACCAGCCGGGCGAATCGAGCACCGGATGGTCGAAATCCTCGCCCTTCGCCCAGGCCTTGGCCGCCTGGGCGATTACGGTCGGGCGCGGCGCATCGGCGCGGACGTCGAACACGCCGACGTCATAGAAGCCGTGGCGGGCGGTGAGCAGGAAGCGCCAGTCGACATTGCCGAACATCGACCAGAGGGTGACGGCGCGCATATCGACACCCTCATCGCGCAGGGTCCGGCAGGTGTTCCAGACCTCCGCCGCCCAGCGCAATTGTTCGTCGCGGTGGCTGCCGTGATGGACCTCGGTGACGGCGAGCGGCAGGCGGTAACGCTCCCAGGCCTCGCGCAGCCGCGGGCCGATGCCGGCATCCCGCTCCAGCGTCCGCACCCGCACCGCCTCGGCATCGATATAGGTGTCGCGCCCGTTCCCGCCGACCGGATGGCCGGGATAGAGATGGGTGCGATGGTCGAGGAAGCGCTCGCTGGTGAGATAATGGTTGATGCCGATGATGTCGGGCACCGCATCGCCACCGGCGAAGGCGTCGATCTCCGCGTCGGCGATTCCGGCGGCGCGGAGGAAGCGCCGCATGGGGTGATCCGCATCCACCCTGCCGCAGAGGAGGTCGAGGCTGAGCCAGCGCCGTTCATTCTCATGTGCGGCCTGGTTGCGGAGCGGCGCAGTTGAGAAGGTCTTGCCGAGATCCTCGGTTTGAATCAGTTGCGCGGCGGGGATATGCGCGCGGATCGCCCGCATTGCCTCGAGCGTGCCGCGGCATTGGTTGACGAGCGCGCGCAGGAAAGACGGATAATCGGTACGGTGCGGATACCAATGGCCGTAAAGGGCCGAGAAGCGGGCGGTGGTCAGTGGCTCGTTGACCGGCGTCCATTGCTCGATCCAGGGATAGCGATCGGCGACACGGCCAGCATAATCGGCGAGCTTCTTCGGGAAATCCGGATCGAGGAGACTGGTATGAAGCGGCCCCGATCCATGATGGACGAGACCGGCGATCACCGCGATGCCGCGCTCGCGCAGCATCGCCAGCCGTTCGTCGGTCCAGGCGAAGTCGAGATCGCCGGGCCGTTCCGGCGCGACCGCTTCCCACAGGATCGGGTAACGGACGGTGCGGATCCCAAGTCCGGCGATCAGGTCGATATCGCCCCGCCGCTGCAGGTGACCGGTCTCGGCCACCTGGTCGCGATAGGAGTCGCCGAGGCGCACGATCGTGCATTCGACGCCTCCCCAGAGTTCCAGCAGAGGCGCAAGTCGTTGTTTTTCCGTCATCCCGTTCGCGTCTGATTCTTGCGGACCAGTAACGAAACACGATTCCCCAAGCTCAGGTTCCTGCAAAAGCGCCCACTCCTAAAGCAGGTTAGCCATTCCGCCGCGACGCTAGGGATTTCGAAACACTTTCAGCGTCATGCTCTCATCCGGTTTTGGGGAGGCGGGGATGGCGAGCCAGGCAGTCGAAATCGGGGTCACACCGGCAGGGGCGGAGCGGCGCCGCGAGGAACGTTATGAAGGTCTGGTCGAACGCGCGACTCTCTGGTTTCGCGGTGCCCCGCACCCTGTCCCCGTGCTCAACATCTCCTCGCGCGGTACGATGGTCGAGAGTGACATCGTCCCCCGCCTCGGCGAACCGGTGCTGGTCGAATTCCCCGAATGCAGCCGCATCCATGCCTTCGTGCGTTGGGCGCGCGATGGGCGGATCGGTCTCAATTTCGGCCATGAGATCCTGATCGGCGGCTGATTGCCGGGCTGGGGCGGCGGCCTTCGGCCATTGTGGAACGGCCATTGTGGAAGGATGGGGCGGGTCCTATTTTGCAACGCAAGTTGCAGGAGCCGCCGATGATCGACCTTTACACCGCGCCGACGCCCAACGGGTACAAGGTCTCGATCACGCTCGAGGAGCTCGGCCTTCCCTACAATCTGCGTGAGATCGACATGTCCTCGGGCGAGCAGAAGCAGCCCTGGTTCACGGCGATCAACCCGAACGGCCGCATCCCGGCGATCGTCGATCGCGGCAATGGCGACTTCCCCGTCTTCGAGAGCGGCGCGATCATGCTCTATCTCGCCGAGCGGGCTGGGAAGCTGATCCCGGCCGACGAGAAGGGCCGCAGCCGCGTCGTCCAATGGCTGATGTTCCAGATGGGCGGCCTCGGCCCGATGATGGGCCAGGCCAACGTCTTCACCCGCTATTTCCCGGAGCATATCCAGCCGGCGATCGACCGCTATGTGCGCGAGAGCCGCCGCCTGCTCGAAGTGCTGGACGGCCATCTCGCGGCCCACGAATATCTGGCAGGCGATTATTCGATCGCCGACATCGCCAATTTCGCCTGGGCGCGCATCCATGAATGGCCGGGCGTCGATATTTCCGGCCTCGACCATCTCGCCCGCTGGCTGGCGGCGATCGCCGACCGGCCCGCCGTCCAGAGCGGCCTCCAGAAACCGCCGCGCAAGGAGGATCCGGACCGGATCGCCAAGGCGCGGGCCATGCTCGCCTGAACCAGGCCACTGAAGGAGCCATTTCCATGAATGAAGTCAGCCGCGTCGCCGCCCAGCCCGATTATTCCGAAGCCGCGCGCAAGGCGCTCGCCCGTGAGCCGGCCCTGTTCATCGACGGCGAATGGGTGCGCTCCAGCCACGACAAGACCATCGCGGTCTACGATCCTTCGACCGGCAAGCAGATCGCTTCGGTCGCCGATGCCTCCGACGCGGACGTCGAGCGCGCCGTCGCCGCCGCCCGCCGCGCCTTCGACGACGGCCGGTGGTCGGGCCTGCCGCCCGCGCACCGCCAGCGGCTGATCGAGAAGCTCGCCGATCTTCTCGAAGCCAATATTGCCGATCTCGCCGAGCTCGAATCGATCGACAATGGCAAGCCGCGCGCCGTCTCGCAGGGCTATGACGTGCCGCGTTCGGTGGAGACGCTACGCTACATGGCGGGCTGGACCACCAAGATGACCGGCGAGCATGTCGAGCCGAACGGCGCGCCCGTCGGCACTTTCCACGCCTATGTCCGGCGCGAGCCGATCGGCGTCGCGGCGCAGATCGTACCGTGGAATTTCCCCTTGATGATGGCGGTGCAGAAGATCGCCCCCGCCCTCGCCGCCGGCTGCACCCTCGTGCTGAAGCCGGCCGAGCAGACGCCGCTCACCGCGTTGCGGCTGGGCGATCTCGTCGCCGAGGCGGGCATTCCGGCTGGCGTCGTCAACATCGTCACCGGCATGGGCGAGACGGCGGGCGACCGGCTCGTCGCGCCACCCCGACGTCGACAAGGTGGCGTTCACCGGTTCGACCGAGGTCGGCAAGATCATCAATCGCAATGCCACCGACACGCTGAAACGGGTGACGCTGGAGCTTGGCGGCAAATCGCCCGTCATCGTGCTGCCAGACGTCGATATCCAGCGCACCGCGCGCGGCGCCGCCGCTTCGATCTTCGCCAATTCCGGCCAGGTCTGCATCGCCGGCTCGCGCCTGTTCGCGCACAAGGACATTTTCGACGATCTGATCGAGGCGGTCGCGGCCAGCGCCGCCCAGTGGAAGGTCGGCCCGAGCCTCGCCCCGGACACGAGGATGGGGCCGCTCGTCTCGACCGAGCAGCATGAGCGCGTCCTCTCCTATATCGAGCAGGGCCGGAAGGCCGGCGCGACCGTGCTCCACGGTGGCGACGCGCCGGGCGGGGCCGGCTATTTCGTCAACCCGACCATCCTCGTCGACGTGAAGCCGGACATGTCGGTGGTGCGCGAGGAGATTTTCGGCCCCGTCCTCGCCGCCCAGCGCTACGAGGATCTGGACGAGGTCGCCGGGCAGGCGAATGACACGCCCTACGGCCTCGCCGCCAGCATCTGGACCCGCGATATTTCGGCGATGCACAAGCTCGCGGCGAAGCTGAAGGCCGGAATGGTCTGGGGCAATTGCCCCTCGGCGGCGGATACGGCTCTGCCCTTCGGCGGCTACAAGCAATCCGGCTTCGGCCGCGAACAGGGCCGCTACGGGATCGAGGCCTATACCGAGCTCAAGACCGTCGCGATCGCGCTCTGAGCCCCCTCTCCCCTCAAGGGGGAGGGTTTAGTGCTTTCCGGCGTCCGGATCGGGGCAGCGCGTCTCGTCGGGCTGGCGGCCTTCCTTCTGCGCCTGGCGGGCCTCGCGGCCCATGCATTCGTCATGCTTGCGCATCGCGCGGCCGCGCCTCTCATCCTCTTTCTTGTGGTTCGGCGTGACGGCGCGGACGCCCGCGGCGGTCGCGCGCACCGGCAGCGTGACGACGTCGACCGCCGTCTTGGCAACGCAGCCGCCAAGGCCGAGGGCGACGAGAAGGGCAATTAACGGACGCATGCAAAAATCCTCGAACGATCCAGGCAGAGTAGCCATCCGATCTGATCGAAGCATGAATGACGCCGCTCGTCGAGCGCCCGGAAAAGGAAGGGGGTTTAATATAGGTCAAATACAAGGACTTCCGACGTCGATTATGCAGTGAACGGGGGCACATCCGCACCTGCGGTCTTGCGATGCTTCCCCACGCGTAGGAGGCGTATGCAAGGTCCGACATTGGTCTTCGCCGGGCTCATTCGCCGCGTCGAACGTCGCGTCAGCTTGTGCGACGCCGATCGCTGCGCATTGGAGGCGCTCCCCCACTCGATCCGGACCTTTCCGCCGGGCGCGCACTTCGTCCGCGACGGAGATCGGCCGGATTATTGCAGCCTGCTGATCTCCGGCTTTGCGTGCCGCTACAAGATTGCCGGCGATGGCGCACGACAGATCATGTCCTTCCACATGGCCGGCGAGTTCATCGATCTTCAGAACAGCCTGCTCGGCGTCGCCGACCACAGCGTCCAGGCGCTGGCCGAGACCGAGGCGGCGATCGTTCCGCGGCTTGCGCTTCGCGAGCTGGCGCTGAGCCGCCCCGCGATCGGCGAGGCGCTCTGGATCGACACCTTGATCGACGCCGCCATCTTCCGCGAATGGGTCGTCAATGTCGGCCGACGCGATAGCCGCGCCCGCGTCGCCCACCTGCTCTGCGAGCTGTCGTTGCGCATGCAGGCGGCGGGCCTCGCCGACGGCCACCGCTACCAGCTGCCAATGACCCAGGAACAGCTTGCCGACGCAGTCGGGCTCACCTCGGTCCATGTCAATCGCGTGCTCAAGCAGCTCGCCGACGACGGGCTGATCAGCCGGGACCGGCGGACCATTGTGATCGAGGACTGGCAACGGATGCGTCGGGCCGGCGATTTCAACGATCGCTATCTTCACGACGAGGCGCCTGCAAAGGATGGCGCGCACGCCTGATCCAGATAATTGCCTTGCGGCGGCGACTCGGTCATCCTCCCATCTCGCCCGTTGCGTCTCACCCGAGTCGGGAATCTCCGAATGTCACTCCAGGAACGGATTTCCCATCACGCCGACCGCGCCTTCGAGGAGCTGGATCGTGCCCGCGCCGCCGACTCCGTGGAGGCCGCCATCGCCCATCTCGACCTTTCGGAGCTGCATCTCGGGCGCATGAAGGAACTCAGCAGCACGCGGCCGCCGATTCTGCAGCTCGTCGAAGACTGACCTAGTCCGGTTCCCGTTCCGGGCTCAGCCGCTCCTGTCCACGCGCGATCGCGGCCTGCTCGAGCAGGCGGTCGGAGGTTTCCGCGGCCGCTTCCGGCGTCAGCGAGAAGGCGACGCCATCGGGGCCGTCCACCATCACCTCGCCATCCTCGGCCGTGACCTTGCTCGGTGTGTCGTAAGCGCGTTGGGTCATGGACGTCCGTAACCCGTGTGGCGAATCCGGGTTCCAGCCGCGCTTGCCGTTCGTGCCCATCTGCGACAGGAGGTGCCGAAAGGAGAGACGATGCGCCCGATCCTGTTTGCCGCCGCCTTGCTGACCGCCGCAGCGCCGCCATCCGCCGCCTGGCGGCCGTCGCCAATCGTCGATGCGCCCGATCCCGCGAAGGTCGTCCAGTCCGCGCCCGCGGACGCCTGGCGGCCGATCGATCCCGCCAATCTGCTGGTCATGGAGCTGAAGGAAGGCGGCAGGGTCGTGATCGAGCTCGCCCCCGATTTCGCGCCGGTCCATATCGCCAACATCCGCGCCTTCGCCCGCGCCGGCTGGTGGAACAATGCCTCCATCTACCGGGTGCAGGACAATTACGTCGTCCAGTGGGGCAATGGCGACGCCAAGGCGGCGCTGCCCGCCGGCGTCGTGAAAGCGCCGGCCGCCGAATATGACCGGCCGCTCGCCGGCCTGAAGGTGCGGCGCTTCGGCTATCCCGACAGCTATGCGCCACGCGTCGGCCATGCTGGCGGCTGGCCGGTCGGCTACGATCCGAAGACGAAGCGGGCCTGGCTCACCCATTGCTACGGTTTTGTCGGCGTCGGCCGCGACCTCGCGCCGGATACGGGCACCGGCGGCGAGCTTTACGCGGTGATCGGTCAGCCGCCGCGGCATCTCGATCTCAATATCGCTTTGGTCGGCCGCGTGATCGAGGGCATGCCTCTGCTCTCGGCCCGGCCGCGCGGCACCGGCCCGCTCGGTTTCTATGAGGATCCGAAGCAGAATGTGCCGATCGCCGGCATCCGTCTCGCCAGCGACATGCCCCCTGCCGAGCGGCCGCATTACGAGGTGATGCGGACCGACAGCCCCGCCTTCGCCGCCTATGTGCTGGGCCGCGCCAATCGCGGCGGCGACTTCTTCAAGCGGCCGGCAGGCGGCGTCGACATCTGCAACGCGCCGGTCCCGATCCGCAAGGCACCCTGAGGCCGACATTAACGCGCCGGCCTTTCACGAGGAAAGACCGGCGCGACGGCGGCTGCCCGTGGGCGCCGCCTGGGGGAGGGGCCGCCGTCTAGGCCGCGTAGGCCTGCTCGGGGAACATCGGGCGGCGGATGGTGCGAACGATCTGGCCGCCAGCGATCATCGGCGCATTCTCGAGCGGCAGCGCAGTCGTGCAGAAGGCGCATTCCGCCATCGAACGCCCGATATACCAGTGCGTGCGACCGCAGCCCGGGCAATAATTCGTCTCATGCTCGCGGTAGACGATATGGTAGCCGCGCGTCTCCGCCTTGGGGACGATGCAGCCGCCGCGGGCTTCCAGGATACTCGTGGCCATAACTCGTGGCTCCTTTCACACTCTTGCCCGCTCAACGAGCAATGAGTCTGAAGAGTTTCACGGCTTTACGGTGAACGGAACCGTTACGCTGCCGCACCGGCATCTATGGATACGCGCAAAAACCGCAGAAATCCGCCGCGATGAGCCGTTTTCGACTGTCGGTGAGTTGTTGCTGCAACAGTCCGAAATTTTTCGATGAGGCGTGGCGCGTGGCGCTTCAAGAAGCAGTTCACCGTCAAGGTCGGCACCGTGTTCGAACATGCGCCGCCTGCCGCTCCATAAGGCGCTTCAGGCGGTCTATCTGATGACGTCGAGCAAGAAGGGCATTTCGGCCCACCAGCTGCACCGCCTTCTCGAAATCACCTACAAGTCCGCGTGGTTCCTCGCCCATCGCATCCGCGAAGCCATGCGCGAGGGCGCGCTGGCCCCGTTCGGTGGCGGCGGCGGCATTGTCGAGGTGGACGAGACGTTCATCGGCCGCGAGCCGGGCATGCCCGTCAAGGCCGCCTATCACCATAAGATGAAGGTGCTGGCGCTGGTTGATCGCCGCACCGGTCGCTCGCGCGCCATGGTCATCGACACCGTGAACGCCGATGAAATCATGCCGATCGTTCGGCGCCAACATCGACCGCGAGACCCTCGTTATGGCGGACGAGGCGCGGCAGTATCGCGGCGTCGGCTATCAGTTCCGCGGTCACTACGCCGTCTCTCACAAGGCCGGCGAGTATGTTCGCGGCCTTGTCCACACGAACACGATCGAAGGCTATTTCTCGATCTTCAAGCGCGCTTTTTGGCCGCAGCCAAATGTTGCCGGAACGGCGCGCGTTACAGACGGATTTTGTCGGTGCGCCGATAAGCCATGCGGCGGTCGTGGCGTCGCGCGCGGCGGCGGTGGATGCCCAGCACGACCACGGGAAAGGCGAACGCCGCCGCAACGCCGCAGGTCAGGGCAAGGATTTCGACCACGATCTCCCTCCAGCCTCGAAGCGTAGCGGCGATTCACATGTCCGTCATCAGCCGATCACAAAAAATTGTGGATGCTTTCAAAGTTGAATATTGACTCAACTTTCATAGTTCGGCAATTAGACCCGTGACGCCCCGTGCAGGGGCGAGGGGGAGGATCTTGGGCCGCTATACCGCAAGCGACGGAACGCAGATTGCCTACGAGGACGAGGGCTCCGGCCGGCCGATCCTGTTGCTCCACGGCCTCATGGCGCATCGCGGCTTCTTCGAGCGGCAGCGGGCGCTCGCCGACAGCTTCCGGCTCGTCCGCATCGACCTGAGGGGGCATGGAGATTCCGGCGCAGGCGCGGCGCCCGATCTCGAGCTGCTCGCCGATGATGTCGAGCGGGTCCTTGAGCATCTCCAGATCGAGGATGCGATCGGAGTCGGCTGGTCGCTGGGCGCCGCGGTACTCTGGCGCGTACTCGCCGGCGCCGCCTCCCGGCGCTTCGCCGGCGCCGTCGTCGTCGACATGACGGCGCGCGTGATGAACGAGGGGGACTGGCAGCTCGGCCTCTCGCGCGCCGTGTGCAAGGCCCGCAGCCGCGCCATCGCGGAAGATTTCGGCGCGTTCGCCACGTCGGCGGGGGCGGCCATCTTCGCCCAGCCGCTGGATGCGGAGAGCCTCCCGCTCGCGGTCTGGGCCGGCGAGCAATTCGCGCGGACCGACCGGGCCGCCGTCGGCGCGCTCTGGGCGTCGCTGGTCGGCGAGGATTTCCGGCCCATGCTCCGCGACATCCTGCAGCCGACGCTCGTCGTCCATGGCGCCCAGAGCCACCTCTACGGCGCTGGCACCGCCGACCATCTCGTCCATGCGCTGCCGAATGCGCGCGCCGTCGCGTTCGCGCGGTCCGGCCATGCCCCGCATCTCGAGCAGCCCGAGCTTTTCAACCGCACGCTCCGCGATTTCGCCGCCAGTCTGCCGCGGCATCGCGCGCCAGCCGACACCATGACCAGAATCAGGGAGAGACACGATGAACCGGACCCACACCCGCCACATGGCCGCGCTCTGCATCGGCACCGCGCTCGCGGCGTTCGCCGGCCCGACGCCACTCCGGGCCCAGAATGCCGCGCCACCTCCCGCCGGGACGCCCGCCGAGCAGGCGCAGCCGGGCTCCAGCAGCGAGGTCGCCAATGGCGAGGCCGCGGCGGCCGACCAGAACAGCAACGAGATCGTCGTCACCGCGCGGAGGCGGGCCGAGAATCTGCTTAACGTGCCGATCTCGGTCACCGCCTTCACCGGCGCGCAGCTCGAAGCCTCGGGCTCGCGCGACATTCTCGACATCGGCACGACGACGCCGAACGTGACGCTCGAAGCCTCGCGCGGCACCAATTCGACCCTGACCGCCTTCATCCGCGGCGTTGGCCAGCAGGATCCGGTCGCCGGCTTCGAGGCGGGCGTCGGCATCTATCTCGACGACGTCTATCTGAACCGCCCGCAAGCGGCGGTGCTCGACATTTACGACGTCGAGCGGATCGAGGTGCTGCGCGGACCGCAAGGCACGCTCTACGGCCGCAACACGATCGGCGGCGCGGTCAAATATGTCACCAGCCGCCTCGCCGACGATCCCACCGTCTCGATCCGCGGGACGGTCGGCAATTATGACGAGACCGATCTGGTCGTCAGCGCCTCCACCCCGGTCGGCAGCGATGCGTTCAAGATCGGCGGCGCCTTCGCCCGCCTCTATCATGGCGGCTTCGGCAAGGATCTCACGACCGGCGAGGACAATTACAACAAGGATATCTGGGCAGGCCGCGGCTCGATCGAGCTGCACCCGAAGGAGGGCGTCCTGTTCCGCCTGACCGGCGACTACACCAAGGACGACAGCAACGCCCGCGGCGGCCATCGCCTGATCCCGGGCCTCGCCAGCGGCGCGCCGGTTCTCTCCAACGTCTATGATACCCAAAGCGGCCTCAACGATCCCAGGCAGCAGGTCTGGGCCTGGGGCGTCGCGCTGCACGGCGACATCGACCTCACCGACGCGGTGACCTTCCGCACGATCACCGCCTATCGCAAGGATCACAGCGCATCGCCGATCGACTTCGACGCGCTTCCCGCGGTCGATGTCGACGTGCCAGCCATCTACGACAACAAGCAGCTCAGCCAGGAATTGCAGCTGCTCTACAATAAGGGCCGGCTCCACGCTCTGGCCGGCGCCTATTATCTCGAGGCGACCGCGGTCACCGCGTTCGACGTGCGCCTGTTCACCACCATTCCGGGGCTCACCGCCTTCACCTACGGCCAACGTCAAAACCGACACCTGGGCGCTGTTCAGCGACGTCACCTTCGACTTCACCGACCAGCTCAGCCTCGCCGTCGGCGGCCGCTACACGAACGACCTGCGCAATTCGACGATCCTTCGGCAGACCCTGTTCGGCGGCGGCTCGCCTCTCTTCGGGGGCGCCGGCGTCGTCTTCGCGAACACGTCCAACTTCCAGGGCAAAAAGGACTTCACCAAATTCACTCCGCGTGCCTCGCTGACCTTCAAGCCGACGCCGGAGCAGACGCTCTACGCCAGCTATTCGGAAGGCTTCAAAGGCGGCGGTTTCGATCCGCGCGGCCTCACCAGCGCCGCGCCCGATCTCAACCACAATGGCGTGGTCGACGCGCAGGACATCTTCAACTTCATGTCGTTCAAGCCGGAAACGGTGCAGAGCTACGAGGTCGGCTACAAGGCAGCCCTGCTCAACCACCGCCTGCACGTCAGCCTCGCCGCGTTCCACGCCGATTATAAGGACGTCCAGGTTCCGGGCTCGGTGGGAGAGGTCATCAACGGCATTCCGACCTTCGTCGGGATCACCACCAATGCCGGCAAGGCGCGGATCCAGGGCGTCGAATCGGAAGGCAACGCCTTGCTCGCGCGCGATTTCGCCGGTCGCGGCAGCACGCTCAACTTCGCCTGGTCGCTCGGCTATCTCGACGGCAAATATCTCGAATATATCGATGCGACCGGCACCAACGTCGCGGCCGACCGGAAAATCCAGAATACGCCCGCCTGGACCGGCAGCGGCACGCTCAATTTCGGGACGCCGGTGGCCGGCGGCATGCTGAACGCGATGACGACCGTGTCCTATCGCAGCAGCAGCCAGCAGTTCGAGCTCGCCACGCCGGGCCTCGATCAGGGCGCCTTCGCGCTCTGGGATGCCGATCTGGTGTGGACCTCGGCCAACCAGCGCTGGTCGATCGGCCTCCACGGCAAGAATCTGACGAACAAGAAATATATCGCCTCCGGCTATAATTTCCTCGCCCAGAACGATCTGACGGGGGCGTTCCTGCACAATGCGCAGGGCAAGCTCATCTCCACGCTCGGCCAGGAAGGCGTGCTGACCGCTTATTATGGCAATCCGCGCCAGGTGTTCGTCACAGTCGGCTTGAAGTTCTGACGCCGGCTTGCTTCAAGGGCCCATGAGCGAGGCGGGAAGCGGAACGAAATCGGGCGGCGGGCGGCTGCTGGCGATTCTGCTCCTCGCCTACATCCTGAACTTCCTCGACCGGCAGATCCTGGGAATCCTCGCCCAGCCAATCAAGGCCGATCTCCATCTGAGCGACAGCCAGTTCGGAGCGATTGGCGGCCTGGCCTTCGCGATCCTCTATTCGGTGCTCGCGCATTCCGCTGGCGCTGATCGCCGACCGGACGCGCCGGAGCGTCGTCGTGGCCGCCGCTCTGGCCGTCTGGAGCGCCTTCACGGCTCTGTGCGGCGCAGCGCCAGACTTTCGGCCAATTGTTCCTGTTTCGCCTCGGCGTCGGGGTAGGGGAGGCCGGCGGGGTGGCGCCTTCCTACGCGCTGATCGCCGATTATTTTCCCGCCGGAGCGGCGCGCGCGCGCACTCGCCATCTACTCGCTCGGCATTCCGATCGGCCTTGCCGGTGGAACCCTTGCCGGTGCCTATCTGGCTGCGTTGCTGAGTTGGCGCGCCGCCTTCCTCACGATGGGCATGTTGGGCGTGGTGCTGGCGCCGGTCATGCTCCTCTTCGTGCGCGATCTCCCCAAGGCCTTGGGAGCCGACAAAGTGCCGCCCGCGCCGCTCCGCCGAGTCTTTCCATTGCTCGCGCCCAAGCCGAGCTTCTGGCTGCTCGCCTTCGCCTCGTCTGCCAGCTCGCTCTCCGGCTACGGCCTGGCCTTGTGGACCCCCTCGGTGCTGATGCGGAGCTTCGGCCTCGACATCGTCTCGACCGGACAGTTCCTGGCCTCCGTGCTGCTGATCGGCGGAATGGCGGGCGTGTTCGGCGGCGGCTGGCTGGCGGACCGGCTCGGCAATCGCGACCGGCGCTGGTTCGCCTGGCTGCCGGCAATCGCCTGGCTGATCGCGGCACCGAGCTTCGTTCTCGCCTTCACCAGCCGCAGCCTCGTCTTCGCCTGGGCCCCCCTGCTCGTCGCCAGTGGGCTCAACATCTTCTGGCTGGGACCGGTGACCAATGCCGTGCAACATCTGGCGCCGCGAAGCATGCGCGCGACCGCCTCCGCCAGCTTTCTGCTGATCAACAATTTGATCGGCCTCGGCGTCGGGCCGCTGCTGATCGGCGCGTTGTCGGATCATTTCAAGGCGCGGTTCGGGGTGGAATCCCTGCGCGAAGCGGCGATGGCGAGCACGGCTTTCTTTCTGGCCGCCGCCCTGCTGGCCTTCTGCGCCGCCCGCTTCATCCGGCGCGACTGGGTCGACGAATAATCCTCAGCTGGCGAAGCCCGGGTCGAGCCGGTAGGCTTTGCGGAGGAGTCCGGGCCAGGCAAGCGCGCCGGCGACCATCTTCAGCCCGATCTTGCCCTGCTCGGCTGTCACCTCCGGCGCGCCCTGCGGCGGATTGTTGAGTTGGCCAGCACCGGCCGACAAAGCGAGGATCTGCGCCTGGCAGGCGCGTTCGAGGAAGTACATCTTTACGAACGCCTCGCCGATTGTCTCGCCGACGGTGAGCGTGCCGTGATTGCGCAGCAGCATCGCGCTTTTCGTGCCGAGATCGGCGACGATCCGCTCTCGCTCGTCGAGATCGACCGCGACGCCTTCATAATCGTGATAGGCGATCTCGTCGCGGATCAGCATCGCCGTCTGGGTGAGCGGCAGCAGCCCCTCGGCCTGGGCGGAGACCGCCTGGCCGTGCGGCGTGTGGAGATGGATCACCGCCTGCGCATCCTCGCGCGCCATGTGGATCGCCGAATGGATGGTGAAACCGGCCGGGTTGGTGATGAACGGCGTCGGCTCGACCGGCAGCCCATTCATGTCGACCTTGACCAGACTGGAGGCGGTCACCTCCTCGAACATCAGATTGTAGGGGTTGAGCAGGAAATGATGCTCCGGCCCGGGCATGCGGGCGGAGAGATGGGTGAAGATGAGGTCGTCCCACCCATAATGCGCGACCAGCCGGTAGGCGGCGGCGAGATCGACACGGATCTTCCATTCCTCGTCGGAGACCTTGCCCTGGAGCGAAGGGATTTCGACCGACTGGAGCGGGGCGAGGTCGCTCATCCCGCTGTTGATCTTGTCGACTCGTCCCATTCCTGCCTCCCTGTCAGGCGCTCTGTATAGCGTCGGGATGGGCGGCCGCGAAGGCGGGCAGACGCTGCGCTTCCGCATCGACGCGAACCAAGGTCGGGCAGCCGTCCAGCGGCACGTCGAAGCGGCGCGCGTTGAACATCTGCGGCACGAGGCAGATGTCGGCGAGCGTAAGCGTGTCGCCAGCCAGGAAGCGGCCCGCCCTGTCCCGCGCCATCGCCTCCAGAGCGGTCAGGCCCTCGCGCACCCAATAGACGTACCAGAGGTCGCGCGCCTCCTTGGGCTGGCCGAGCGGAGCGGACAGATATTTGAGCACGCGCAGATTATTGAGCGGGTGGATGTCGCAGGCGATGGCGAGGGCCATGGCGAGCACATGCGCCCGCGCGGCCGGATCGTGCGGCACCAGCTTCGGCTCGGGCCGAGTCGCGTCGAGATAGTCGATGATGGCGAGGCTCTGGGTGAGGGAATGGCCGTCTATCTCCAGCAGTGGCACCAGCCCCTGCGGGTTGCGGGCGCGATAGGCCTCGTCCTTCTGCCCGCCCTGGAGAAGGTCGACCGGCACCCGTTCATGATCCACGCCCTTGAGATTGAGCGCGATGCGGACGCGGTAGGCTGGCGGACGAACGAAAATAATCGAACAGGACGGCGCGGCTCATACGCTCAAGCTAGCGAGAGCGCAGCGGTTGCGAAAGCGACGTGAGACGCATGACGCGAGCGGCGCCGCGGCGAAGCTGGTCGCCAGGCGAAGCGCCTCAACTCCAGGTGTTCGCGCCATCCGAAAACCCTTCGCGTTGCACCCGCACCACGCAGAAGCGCTGTCCGCTCGGGGCGCGCATGACGACCCATCGTTCCATGCGCGTGTCGACCGTCGCGCCGAGCTTCTCGAGCCGCGCCACTTCGGCTGGGATGTCGTCGGTCTCGATGTCGATGTGGACGCGGCTTTCGTGCTCCACGCGCTGGATCTGCACAGAGGCCTCGCCTGCCGGCGTCGCCAGCATACGATATGGGCCTCGGGTACCGGGATGGTCCGGATCCACCGGCCGCCCAAGCGCCTCGGCCCAAAACTGCGCAGCCGCATCGATGTCGTCGACGTTGCAATCGATCAAGATGCCATTGAGTCGTGAACGGTGCATTTGAGTGTCTCCTGATCGGCCCGTCTCTCGGGGCGCATGTCATGCCGGAGCAATGCCCGGTTAAGGGGCAGTAGGGAAGGAGAGCTGGCCTCGCGCGCGTTCGAACAGCCAGACGCGGATGGCGCTGGCGAGATTGGCCGGCGCGTCCGTTTCCACCCGCTGCGCGTCGATCCGCGCTACCAGCGCATTGAGCGGCAGCCGCTCCGCCTCCGCCGCTTCGCGCAACGCATCCCAGAAGATCGGCTCCAGGCTGATCGAGGTCGCGTGGCCGGCGATCATCATCGACCTCTTGACCGGACCCGTCATTGCGAGGAGCGTAGCGACGCGGCAATCCAGCTGCACGGCGCGCGAAACCGGCGCGGCACCGGATTGCTTCGCTTTGCTCGCAATGACGGTGGGAAAAGCCCGGCCATCAATACATGTGCTGGCCGCCGTTGATGCACAGCGTCGAGCCGGTGATGAAGCCGCCATCGTCCGAGCAGAGGAAGGCGACGCCGCGGGCGATCTCCTCGGCCTGGCCGAGCCGGCCGACCGGGATCCGGGCGACGATCTTCGCGAGCACGTCCTCCGGCACCGCCGCGACCATGTCGGTGTCGATATAGCCCGGCGCGATCGCGTTGACCGTCACGCCGCCGCGCGCGCCTTCCTGCGCCAGCGCCTTGGTGAAGCCGTGGATGCCGGACTTGGCGGCGGCATAATTGACCTGGCCATATTGGCCCGCCTGGCCGTTGATCGAGCCGATATTGACGATGCGGCCGAACTTGCGGCCCTGCATGCCCTCGAACACCGCCTTGGCCATGTTGAAGCAGCCGCCGAGATTGGTGTCGATCACGTCGTTCCAGGCCTGCCGCGTCATCCGCTTCATCGTCCCGTCGCGGGTGATGCCGGCATTGTTGACGAGGATGTCGATCGGGCCGAGCTCTTCCTCGATGCGGCGGCAACCCTCGATGCAGGCGTCGAAATCGCTGACGTCCCATTTGTACGCTTTGATGCCGGTGCGCTCGGTGAACTGGCGGCGCTTTCTCCTCATTGCCCGCATAATTGGCGGCGACCGTCACGCCCGCATCGCGCAATGCGACGCTGATCGCTTCGCCGATGCCGCGGGTTCCGCCGGTGACGACCGCAACGCGTGCCATGGCTCTTCCTCTCCTGTTTTTTGTTTCGGGCCGCTTAGGACCGGTCGACCCATCCTTCAAGCTCGCGGCCAACTATGCTGCGCAGCATTTCGATCCCTGGAGGACTGTCGTTGAGGCAGGGAAGATAGGCGAACTCGGTACCGCCGGCGGCAAGGAACGTGGCGCGGCCGCGGATCGTCGAGCTCCTCCAGCGTCTCCAGGCAATCGGCGGCGAAGCCTGGGGCGAAGAGAGCGACGCGGGTGATGCCGCGGCCGGGAAGAGCGGCGAGCGTAGCGTCGGTCGCAGGCTCCAGCCATTTCGCGCGGCCGAAGCGGGACTGGAAGGTGACGATCAGCTCCCGGCCCAGTCGCTTCGGCCAGCAGCCGCGCGGTCTTTTGGCAATGGCAATGATAGGGGTCGCCAAGCTCCAGGGTTCGCTGCGGCATGCCGTGGAAGCTGGCGAGGATCGCCTGCGGCTCGAACGAGAGCGCGGCCAGCGCCTCCTCCAGTCGCGACTTCAGCGCGGCGATATAGATCGGATCGTCATAATAAGGCGGCAGCGTCCGCATCGCCGGCTGCCAGCGCATCCGTCGCAGGTGGAAGAAGGCTTCGTCATTCGCCGTCGCCGTCGTCGCCGCGCAATATTGCGGATAGAGCGGGGCGATCAGGATGCGCTCGCAGCCCGCCGCCTTGAGCGCGTCGATCCGCTCGGCAATGGCCGGCCGGCCGTAGCGCATCGCATGGTCGACGATCACGTCCTCGCCGAAAGCGCCGGCGAGCGCCTCGCGCCTGGCGCGCGGTGATCGACGGCGAGCGGCGACCCCTCCTCCATCCACACTTGGCGATAGGCATGGGCCGATTTCTTCGGCCGGGTGGTGAGGATCAGGCCGCGCAGGATCGGCTGCCAGACGAGCTGCGGGATCTCGATCACGCGCGGGTCGGACAGGAATTCCTTGAGGTAGAGCCGCACCGAGCCCGGCTCCGGCGCATTGGGCGTGCCGAGGTTGATCAGCAGCACGCCGATCTTCGGCGCCGAGATCGGAGGATGATCCGGCGGCGCGGCGGGCGGCGGGGCCGGGGCGGCGCTCACGCGGCCTTCGCCAGCTCCTCGCGGTAACGTTCCCGCAGCAGCTTCTTGTCGATCTTGCCGGTGCCGAGCTTCGGCAGCGGCTCGTGATGGACCCAGATGTAGGCCGGGATCTTGAACTGGGCGATCCGCCCGTGAAGGAAGGCGCGCAGGGTATCCGCGTCGAGGCTTCGGTCGTCCTCGCTGTAGATCACCGCCGCCGCTACTTCGCCCAACCGTTCGTCGGGAACGCCGAACACCGAGGCTTCCGAGACGGCGGGGTGGGCATAGAGCGCCGCCTCCACCTCCTGGCAGCTGATATTCTCGCCGCCGCGGATGATGATGTCCTTCTTGCGGTCGACGATGAACAGATAACCGTCCTCGTCGAGATAGCCGATGTCGCCGGTGCGCAGATAGTCGATCGGCGGTGAAGGCGGCTTCGGTCGCTTCCGGATCGTTCCAATAGGCACGGATATTGGAGGCGGAGCGGATGCCGATCTCGCCAGTCTCGCCCGGCGGCAGATGGCGGTCGCCATCGCCGATGATGGCGATCTCGACGAACGGCCGGTGCGGCCGCCCCGTCGAAGCGGGCTTGTCGGCATAATTCTGCCAGAAATTGCCGCAGCCCGACCGCATTGGTCTCGGTGAGGCCGTAGCCGAGCGCCGGGCGGGCGCCGCGGAAGCTCTCCTGCAGGCGCTTCACATGCGCGACCGGCCGCGCCGCGCCGCCGGCGGCGATGTCGGTCAAAGAGGAGAGATCGTATTTGTCGCGGTCCGGATGCTGCATCAGCTCCAGGCTCATCGTCGGCACGCCGACGAAATAGGTGATCTTCTCGTCCTGGATCAGGCGCAGCGCCTCGCCCGCGTCCCATTTGGGCATCAGCACCATCGTCCGGCCGATGACGAAGGAGTTGAGCAGCACCGGCACTTCGCCGGTGACGTGGAAGAGCGGTACGTTGACGAGCGTCTTCGGCGGATTGACGGGTGCGCGGCCTTCGCTCTCCATGATGCCCTTGAGGACGAGCAGGCTCACCGCATAGGCATAGACGGCGGTCGTCACCGCGCGGTGGGTCGAGAGCGCACCCTTGGCGGCGCCGGTCGAGCCCGAGGTGAAGAGGATGGTCGCATCGTCGTCCGGCCGGATCTCGGGCAGCGCGGCATCCTCGCCGCCGCGTGCGAGGATCGGCGCCAGCGCCTCGTCGATTGTCTTCTCGACCGGCAGCGCGACGTGCTCGAACGCACAGCCGGCATCGGCGAGCCGCTGCGCGCGCGGCCCATCGGCGACGATCAGCTTCGGCGTCGTCAGCGCGAGGCCGTGGCGCATCTCGTCGGCCTCCCACCAGCCGTTGACGAGAGTCGCGATCGCCGCCCGCCTTCAGCGCCGCCATATAGGCGACGATCCAGGCCGGGCAGTTGCGCATCGCAATGGCGACGCGATCGCCCTTCCTGATGCCGAAGCCGCCGACGAGCGCCTTGGCGGCGCGGGTCGCTGCGTCGTTGAGCTGGGCGAAAGTCAGCCGCTCGTCGGCGGCGACCACGGCTTCGCTCGCGCCGTTCAGCGTGCAGAAGAAATCGAACATCCCCGGCAGCGTCGGCGGGAAACTGGCGACGATCGCGCGCCCTTCCGCGTCGCGGCCGAGCTGGACCGGACCGCCGGGGCCGGTTACCTTCGCCAGCACCGCATCATATTCGCGGTCAAGCGCGCTCGGCATTCTCTCGCCCTTTCCGTTTCTCTCGGGCACCCCTAATAGGAAACGCGCCGCAGGGGGAAGCCTTTCGATATTATGAGCCTCGCTACTCACATCCTCACAAGCGCGCACGCTTTCGATTGGAACGATCTGCCGATCAAGCCGGTCCTGGTCCACTGGAAGTTCCTCACCATCCGCTGGTATTCGCTCGCCTATCTGGCGGGCATCCTGCTCGGCTGGTGGTATCTGCTGAAACTGGTGTCGCAGCCCGGTTCGCCGATGGCGCGGCGCCACGCCGACGACATGGTCTTCTATGCGACGCTCGGCATCATCCTCGGTGGGCGGCTCGGCTACGTGATCTTTTACGATCCGAAGGTCTATCTGCACGATCCCATCGCCATCCTGCGGTTGTGGGATGGCGGCATGTCCTTCCACGGCGGGGTGATCGGGACGAGCCTCGGCATCTTCTATCTGGCTCGGAAGCAGCACCTGTCCTGGCTGAGGATCCACGATTATGTCGCCTGCTGCGTGCCATTCGGGCTGTTTTTCGGCCGCATCGCCAATTTCATCAACGGCGAATTGTGGGGGCGGGTGACGACGCTGCCCTGGGGGGTGATCTTCCCCACCGGCGGCCCCGATCCGCGCCACCCCAGCGAGCTCTACGAAGCGGCGCTGGAGGGAATCCTGCTCTTCCTCATCCTCTGGTACGCCTTCTGGAAGACGCGGGCGCGCTACGAGCCGGGCAAACTGGTCGGCATTTTCCTGCTCGGCTACGGCCTCTGCCGCTTCCTGGTCGAATTCATCCGCGAGCCGGACCAGCAGCTCATCGCCTTCACCCAGGCGACCCACCTCCATATGGGCCAGTGGCTGTCGCTGCCGATGATCTTCGGCGGTGCCTGGCTGATCGCGACCGCGAAGAAACGGCAGAAGCCCGCCGAGCTTCCCGCCGCCGGAACGGAGAGTGTCGCCTGAGGCGCGGCCGCTCGCCGAGCGGCTCGCCCGCCTGATCGAGACCTCCGGCCCGATCAGCGTCGCCGATTACATGGCGCTTGCCAACGCCCATTATTACGCCACGCGCGATCCGCTCGGCGCCGGCGGCGACTTCGTCACCGCGCCCGAGATCAGCCAGATGTTCGGCGAGCTTATCGGCCTGTGCCTCGCCGATGGCTGGCAGCGGGCGGGCAGGCCGGACGGCGCGCTCTATGTCGAGCTCGGCCCCGGCCGCGGCACGCTGGCGGCGGACGCGCTGCGGGCGATGCGCGGCGCTGGCCTGACGCCGGAGGTGCATCTCGTCGAGACCAGCCCGGTGCTGCGCAGCGCCCAGGCCGAGCGGGTGCCGCAGGCGCATTGGCACGAGGATCTCTCGACGGTGGCCGACAGCCCGCGGCTTGTCGTCGCCAACGAATTTTTCGATGCGCTTCCCGCCCGGCAGCTGGTGGCGACCGAGCGCGGTTGGCGCGAGCGGCTGGTGCGCGTCGAAGGAGACCGCTTCGTGCCCGCTGCCGGGCCGCCGATCCCGGATGCGGCCATTCCGCCGCATCTCCGCGCCGCCCCGCCGGGGACGATCCTTGAAACCTCATCCGCTTGTTCGGGTGTCGTACGCCTGCTCGCGCAGCGTCTCGCGACGGATGGAGGCGCGGCTCTGATCGTCGACTACGGCCATGTCCGCACCTCGGCGGGCGAGACGTTGCAGGCCGTGCGCGGCCATGTTTATGCCGATCCGTGGCAGGCGCCGGGCGAGAGCGACCTCACCGTCCATGTCGATTTCGAAGCCCTGGGCGCTGCTGCGGCAGAAGCAGGCGTGCAGGTGCTTGGACCCGTCGAGCAGGGGGCATGGCTGACCGCGCTCGGCATCGATGCCCGTGCTGAATCTCTCACACGCGCGGCGCCGCGGCGCGCGGCGGAAATCGAGGCCGCGCGGCGTCGGCTCGTCGCGTCCGATGAGATGGGCCGCCTGTTCAAGGTCATGGCGCTGGCGGCGCCCGGCTGGCCCCTATTAGGGGGCTTCGCATGATCGATTATCGCGATGCGAGCCTCGCCGATGCGGCCGTCCTGTCCGATCTCAGCCGCCGCACCTTCGTGGAAACGTTTGCCCATCTCTATCGGCGGGAGGATCTCGACGCCTTTCTCGCCAAGCTGGACGAGTCGGGTTGGCGGGGGGAGCTGGAGAATCCGGCTTACCGGATTCGATTGGCGGAAGCCGACGGCGAGGCGGTCGGCTTCGCCAAGCTCGGGCCGCTCGGCCTGCCCGTCGAGCCGGATGGCGCGGCGCTGGAGCTGAAGCAGCTCTATCTGCTGAAGGATCGGCACGGTCACGGCATCGCGCAAATGCTGATGGACTGGCTGCTCGGCGAGGCGCGCCGTCGGGGCGCCGGGAGCCTCTATCTCTCCGTCTGGAGCGGAAATCGGCGGGCTCAGCGTTTCTACGCCCGCTACGGCTTCGCCTTCGTCGCGCCCTATGCCTTCATGGTCGGCGAGCAGGCGGACGAGGATGAGATCTGGAAGCTCGACTTGAAGGAGCGGCCATGACCGTCGAAATACTGCGCGCGGCAGCGCTGGAAGGCGTGGCGCACGGCTTTCTCGGCCGGCGCGGCGGCGTCTCGCAAGGCGTATGCGCCGGCCTCAATGTCGGCCTCGGATCGGACGACGATCGCCTAGCCATTGCTGAGAACCGGCGCCGGGCGATTGACGCAGTGACGCCGGGCGCGCGGCTGGTCACCGTCCATCAGATCCATTCGCCCGAGGTCGTCCATGTCGAAACGCCGTGGCCGGACGACGCCCGCCCGCGCGCCGATGCGATGGTGACCGATCGGCCGGGCCTGGCGCTCGGGATCCTGACCGCCGACTGTGCGCCAGTGCTGCTAGCCGATGCCGAGGCGCGCGTGACCGGCGCCGCCCATGCCGGCTGGAAAGGCGCGTTCGGCGGCGTGGTCGAGGCGACGGTAGCGGCGATGGAGCGGCTGGGCGCGGAGCGGTCCCGCATCGCCGCCGCCGTCGGCCCGTGCATCGCGCGCAAATCCTATGAGGTGGACGATTCTTTCTTCCGCCGCTTCGCCGAAGCCGCTCCCGAGAATGAGCGCTTCTTCGCCAGCGGAGAACGCAAAGGCCGCCATCTTTTCGATCTCGAGGGCTTCGTCCTCTCCCGCCTTGCCGCCGCTGGCCTCGCCCGGATCGAGGCTTTGGGCGAGGACACTTATTCGCAGCCGGAGCTTTTCTTCAGCTTCCGCCGCGCCACTCATCTCGGTGAGTCCGATTACGGCCGCCAAATCTCGCTGATCGCTCTGTCCTGAGGCGGGAGGGCTAGCCCCCCGCCGCCCGAATCGGCTAGAGGGCGCGCGGGCAACGGACCTCACCCCTCCGGGCCGCCTGATCCGGGTGGCCGGTGAGCCTGTCTCGCATGGCAGGCTCGGTCTCCATGAAATTCGCCGATCCGCGAAGGAGACACAGGCATGCAAGAAGACGAATCCGATCTCAGCGGCACCACGCCCCGCCGCCGTCCCAAGCCGGACGTACTCGAAGTAGGCGGGCGTCGGCTCAAGCCCTCCACCCTGATGATGGGCCACGGCTATCGACCCCGCTCTGTCCGAAGGCGCCCTGAAGCCGCCGATCTTCCTCACCTCGACCTTCGTTTTCGAGAATGCGGCGGCCGGCAAGCGCCATCTTCGAGGGCGTCACCGGCAAGCGCCCGGGCGGCGCCGAAGGCCTCATCTACTCGCGCTTCAACGGGCCCAACCAGGAGATCCTCGAGGACCGGCTATGCGGTCTGGGAGGATGCGCGAGGAGGCTCTTGCCTTTCTCGCTCGGGGATGTCGGCGATCGCGACCGTGCTGCTCACGCTTGTCCAGCCGGGCGACGTGATCGTCCATTCCGGCCCGCTCTATGCGGCGACCGAGACGCTGATCGCCAAGATCCTCGGCCGCTTCGGCGTGACATGGCTCGATTTCCCGGCCGGCGCGACGCGCGAGGAGATCGACGCGGTGCTCGGCCGCGCCAGGTCGATGGGCCGCGTGCTCGCTCATCTATCTCGAAAGCCCGGCCAACCCGACCAACCTGCTGGTCGATGTCGAGGCGGTCGCGGCCTCCCGCGACGCGATCTTTCCGGCGAGCAGAAGCCGCCGATCGCGATCGACAACACATTCCTCGGGCCGCTCTGGGCGAAGCCGCTCGACCATGGCGCCGATCTGTCGATCTATCGCCTGACCAAATATGCCGGCGGCCATTCAGCGATCTCGTCGCCGGCGGCGTGGTCGGCGAGCAAGGCGCTGATCAATCCGATCCGCATGATGCGCAACACGATCGGCACGATCTCGCGATCCGAACACCGCCTGGATGCTGCTGCGCAGCCTCGAGACGCTGGAGCTGCGCATGACGCGCGCCGGCGAGAATGCGGCCAAGGTGTGCGAATTTCCTGCGCGATCATCCCAAGGTCGAGAGAGCGTCGGCTATCTCGGCTTCCTCGAGGAAGGGACGCGCCAGGCGGACATCTTACAAGTCGCCATTGCACCGGCGCCGGTTCGACCTTCTCGCTCTATCTGAAGGGCGGCGAGAAGCGAGGCCTTCGCTTTCCTCGACGCGCTCAAGATCGCCAACCTCGCGGTGAGCCTCGGCGGCACCGAAACTCTGGCCAGCGCCCCGGCGGCGATGACGCACCTTGTCGGTCCCCGACGAACGCAAGAAAGCGCTCGATATCACCGACAATCTCGTCCGCATCTCGATCGGCGTCGAAGACGCCGACGATCTCGTCGCCGATTTCGACCAGGCGCTGGCGGTGGTGTAGCCTAGCGCCGGTCTCGCCAGTCCAGCACCTCCCAGCCCTCCGCCTGCGCCAGCCGCACGAGGCGGCGGTGCGCGTTGGCCGCCACCGGTTCGTCCGCGAGACGATGGCTCGGCGCGTCGGAGATGTGGTCGGAATAGAAGCGGATGTGGACCGCGTCGCGGGCAAGGCCCTCGCGCTGGAGCCAGGCCTCGATCATGTCGCGTTTGGCGACGCCGTAGCAATTGCGTCCGTCGATCCGCGCCGTCGCCCGGCCCTTGAGGTCGAGATGCGTGTCGGTCGCGATGACGTCGTCGAAGCCGAGATGGCGGGCGATGGCGGCGGCGTAGAGACGGTAGGAGGCGGTGGCGAGGACGAGCCGGCGGCCGGCCGCCTTGTCCGCGGCGATGGTGGCACGGGCGTCCGGAAGGATGTTGGTCGCCACCTGCCGCCGGGAGAAGCTCTCGACTACCGGCTCCAGCCGCTCCGGCGCAACGCCGGTGCCGATCAGCAGGTGGTAATTGATCTCCTTCAGCCGTCCGCGGTCGATCAGCTTCAGCGCATAAGCAAGCATCGAAACGAGGACCGCCGGCAAAAGCATCAGTCGCCACGGCGCCAGCCGCAGTGCTGCGTGGATTAGAAATGGCGTGTAGGTCGCCCGCTTTGTTACCGTCCGGTCCATGTCGTAGATGGCGAGCAAGGTTTTCACGGAACCTGTCCAAGCATTGTGGCTTCTAGCTGTCCAGCTTGCCCGACGAGGTGAATTGAAGCATGTCGCACGCATGAGCTCCGTCGCGAGGTTTCGGGATGCCGTCGAAGACGGAAGGCGCGTGCTCCATTTCGAAGGGGATCTGACGCTGCCGCGCCTCGGCGTGCTGCCGACGCGGCTCGACCGGTTGAAGGGCCGCGGCTTCCTGCTCGATCTCTCAGGCGTCGGTCGGATGGACACGATCGGCGCCTGGCTCGTCCACCGCACCGCCCGCCACCGGCAGGGCGAGATCGTCGGCGCGAATGACGACCAGCAGGTGCTGCTCCGCCAGGTCGCGGAGGCCGACCAGCCGGTTCGGGTCCATCCCGAGGAGCCGCCGTCCTATGAGCGCGTGCTCGGCGAGGTCGGCGCCGCGACGGCGATGGCCTGGCAGACGATGCTCGGCCTGGTTTCTTTCTTCGGCGCCTTGCTCATCACCTTCTGGAAGGTGGCGGGCCACCCGCGCCGCTTCCGGATCAACGCGATCATCGAGCGATTTGAGGTGGTCGGCGTTCGCGCACTCGGGATCATCGGCCTGATGAGCCTGCTCGTCGGTATCGTCATCGCCGAGCAGGGGGCGGTCGAGCTGCGACAGTTCGGGGCGGAGGTCTTCACCGTCAACCTGATCGGCCGCGCCGCGATGAAGGAATTGGGCGTGCTGATGACGGCGATCATGGTCGCCGGCCGCTCCGGCTCCTCCTTCGCCGCCGAGCTCGGATCGATGAAGCTCGCCGAGGAGGTGGCGGCGATGCGCACGATCGGCGTCTCGCCAATGGAGGCGCTCGTCCTGCCGCGAGTCATGTCGACCGTGCTGCTGATGCCCTTGCTCGGCTTCTATGCCGCGCTCGCGGCGATTTTCGGCGGCGGCATCTTCTGCTGGCTGAGCCTCGGCATCCCGCCGATCACCTTCGTCCAGCGCATCCGTGAGATCGTGCCGACGACCGACGTGTGGGAGCTGCTGATCAAGGCGCCGGTCTTCGGCCTGATCATCGGCATGGCCGGCTGCTTCCAGGGCATGCAGGTCGAGGCCAATGCCGAGGAAGTCGGCATCAGGACCACCACCGCCGTCGTTCAGGCGATCTTCCTCGTCATCGTCCTCGACGCCTTCTTCGCGGTCTTCTTCACCGAGATCGGCTGGATGTGAGCACCGCCCACCACCATCATATCCATCAGGATACGCATCCCGATGCGGAGCCGGAGATCGTCATCTCGATCCGGCACCTCAGCAATTCGTTCGGCGAGCAGGTCATCCACGAGGACCTCAGCCTCGACGTCCGCCGCGGCGAGATTCTCGGCGTGGTCGGTGGCTCCGGCACCGGCAAGTCGGTGCTTTTGCGCTCGATCATCGGCCTGCAGACCCCCGACACCGGGGAGATCAGCGTGTTCGGCAAGGAAGTAATCGGCTGTTCCGAACTCCGAGCTGCAGCCGATCCGCAAGCGCTGGGGCATTCTCTTCCAGGGTGCTGCGCTCTTCTCCACCCTGACCGTCGCCGAGAACGTCCAGGTGCCGCTGCGCGAATTCTATCCGCGCCTGTCGACGAAATTGCTCGACGAGATCGCCTCCTACAAGATCGTGATGGTCGGCCTTCCGCCGGATACCGGCTCCAAATATCCGGCCGAGCTGTCGGGTGGTATGAAGAAGCGCGCCGGCATCGCCCGCGCGCTCGCGCTGGATCCCGAATTGCTGTTCCTTGACGAGCCGACCGCCGGCCTCGACCCGATCGGCGCCACCGCTTTCGACAATCTGGTTTACGATCTCTCCCGGCGGCTTGGTCTCACCGTTTTCCTGATCACCCACGATCTCGACACGCTTTACTCGATTTGCGATCGGGTCGCGGTGCTTGCCGATCATAAGGTCGTCGCGGTTGGAACGATTCCGGAATTGCTGGCTTTGGACCACGAATGGATACAGGAATATTTCCGCGGGCCACGCGGACGGGCCGCCGAGGAAGCGAACGAGGCCGCCGAGGACGAAGCGGCCGAGGAAGAAGCTCGAACGGGGGGCGCTGACCGCTGATGGAGACGCGATCGAACCATATCCTCGTCGGCGGCGTGGTGCTTGCCCTGCTCGCCGCCGTGATCGTCTTCCTCGTTTGGATATCCCAGGCCGGCGGCAAGCGGGACAAGCATTACGATATTTTCTTTAGCCAGGCCGTGGACGGCCTCGCCACGGGCAGCGCCGTCACCTTCTCCGGCGTTCCGGTCGGCCAGGTCGAATCGATCAGCCTCCAGCCGCAGACGCCGGACCTGGTCCGCGTTCGTGTCGCTGTGAAGGAGGACACGCCGGTGATCGCCGGCACCACCGCTTCGGTCGACAGCGTCGGCTTCACCGGCGTCTCGCAGATCCAGCTTGCCCCGCCAACGCCGGCCCAGCGGAAGCAGACCGGCTTCGCCGAGCTCGCCTGCCCCGACGAACCGAGCCCCAGATGCCCTTATGGCGTGCCGGTCATCCCGACCAAGGCAGGGGGCCTCGCCGCCGTGATCAACAGCGCGCCGGAATTGCTCAACAAGGTGACGACCCTCACCGAGCGATTGACCGATCTGCTCTCCGACAAGAACCAGAATTCGATCGCCGCCATCCTCGTCAACATGAAGACGATCAGCAAGAATCTCGCCGACCGGTCGGACGAGATCGCCGCGACCATGGCCGACGCCCGTGTCGCCATCCGCCAGGCCGGCGATGCCGCCGATCATTTCTCGAAGCTCGCCGATACGAGCAACGACATCCTCGCCCATGACGCCCGGCCGATGATCGCCGACCTGCGCAAGACCATTCAGTCGGCGCAGACGAGCATGGACAATCTCAACCAGGCGATCGGCGAGGCCAAGCCGGGCATCCACACCTTCTCGACCCGAACTCTGCCCGAGGCCGGCCAGCTGATCCACGACCTCCAGCAGACCAGCGAGGCGCTGCGCAACGTCAGCGAGCGGTTCGACCGCGAGGGGATTGGTGGCATCGTCGGCGGCCAGAAACTGCCCGATTACAGGCCCGGCAAGCAGAAGAGGTGACACGGATGAACCGCGCGAAGCTCCTGCTCGTCCTGTTGGCCGCCATGCCCTTGGCCGGTTGCTTCGGCGGCGCCAAGCCACCGGCCGAATTGCTGACCCTGACCGCGACCCAGACCCGTGCCCCGGGAGAGGTTCGCGCCGCGCAAGAGGGCCATGTCATCACCGTCACGCCGCCCTCGGCGCCGGACGAGATCGCGGTCAACCGCATCCCCGTCTATCTCGGCCCGACCCAGGTCCAGTATCTGACCGGCCCGGTCTGGGTGGGAAAGCCGAACGAATTGTTCCGGCAATTGCTGTCCGAGACCCTGGCCGCCCGGACCGGCTGGACCGTGCTCGATCCCGCCGTCTACACCCAGGTGCAGGGCATGGTGCTCGGCGGCGAATTGCTCCGCTTCGGCTACGATCCCGCGCGCGGCGAGGCGGTGGTGGTGTTCGAGGCAAGCCTCGCCCGCCCCGGCCAGGGCGTCACCACCAACCGCTTCGAAGCCCGCGCGCCGGCGGCGGCCGCGGATGCGGCGACGGTGGCCGCGGCGCTGAACGTGGCCGCAAACCAGGTGGCCGGCGAAGTGGCGGACTGGGCGGGGCGATAATTTCCATCCCGGACCCGGCCCGGGACGCCGGTGAGGGTTAAGCCAGGCTCTTGCTCGCCTGCTCGAACACGTCCTTCGACAGGCCCGGGGTGGCGACGATGCGTTCCAGCTCGGCCTTCATCAGCGCCTGGCGCTCCGGGCCGAAGCGCTTCCAGCGGCCGAGGGGAGGCACCAGCCGCGCCGCCGTCTGCGGGTTCATCTTGTCGACGGCGAGGATCATGTCCGCAAGGAAGCGGTAGCCGCGCCCCGACGGCGTCGTGGAAGGCGCGCTGGTTCATCGCGAAGGCGCCGACCAGCGAGCGCATCCGGTTGGGATTGGCGAGGGTGAAGTCCGGATGCTTCGCCAGCGCCTCGACCGCTTGCGGAGTGTCGTCGCGCGGGGACAGGGCCTGCACCATGAACCATTTGTCGAGCACCAGGGCATCGCCCTTGTAGCGCTCGTAGAAAGCCGCGATCGCCCCCGGCCGCTCCGGCGCGTCCGTCGCGGCGAGGGCGGCGAGCGCCCCCTGCCGGTCGGTCATGTTGTCGGCCTCGTCAAACTGGCGCTTGGCCATGCCCGGCGCATCCGCCGCCGCCGCGGCGAGCAGATAGTTGAGCGCCACCGTCCGCAGCCGCCGCGCGCCCTTGGCGGCCGGCGAATATTCGTAGCGGTTGGCGGCATTGCGGCCATAGGCGTCGCGCCACTCCGCCTCCAGCGCCCGCCCGAGCGCCGCCCGCAGCGCCTCGCGCGCCGCATGCACCGCCTCCGGATCGACGCTCGTCGAGATGGTCGCCGATGAACGCCTCGCTCGGCAGCAACACCGCCTCGGCGACGAAGGCCGGATCGAGCGCCTCGTCGGCGAGCGTGTTCCGCACCGCCTCGATCACCGCCTCGTGCGCCGCCGCGCCGCCCCGGATCGCCGCGAGCAACGTGTCGAGCATCAATTGCTGCATCGCCTCGTAGCGGGCGAACGGATCGTCGTCCCGCGCCGAGAGGAAGGCGAGGTCCGCCGCGCGTGCGGTTGGTCTCGACGATCACCGGCGCCGAGAAGCCGCGGTTGATCGAGAGCACCGGCCGCTCCCCGTCCACGTCGAAGCGCAGCTCCCGCGCCGCCTCGTCGAGCACGACCAGCTCCTCGGCGATCTTCCGCGCCGCTCTCCGCCCCGAACAAGGCCAGCGACAGCGGGATCGGCTGCGGCTGCTTCGTCCGGCTGGCCCGGCGTCGGCGGCACATGCTGGGCGAGACGCAAGGTCCCGTCCGCCCCCATCTCCGCCTTCACCTTCGGCGTCCCCGCCTGGCTGTACCACAGCCGGAACTGCGTCAGGTCCACCCCGCTCGCATCCTCCATCGCGCGCACGAAATCCTCGCAGGTCACCGCCTGCCCGTCGTGCCGCTCGAAATAGAGGTCGGTGCCGGCGCGGAACTTCTCCGGGCCCAGGATGGTGCGCATCATCCGGATCAGCTCGGCGCCCTTGTTGTAGACGGTCGCCGTGTAGAAATTGGTGATCTCGATATAGCTCTCGGGCCGCACCGGATGGGCGAGCGGCCCCGCATCCTCGGGGAACTGCGCCGCGCGCAGCGTCGCGCACGTCCTCGATCCGCTTGACCGCTGCCGATCCCATGTCGGCCGAGAAGTTCTGGTCGCGAAAGACGGTGAAGCCCTCCTTCAGCGAGAGCTGGAACCAGTCGCGGCAGGTCACCCGGTCGCCCGACCAATTGTGGAAATATTCGTGCGCGACGACGCCGGCGATCGCGTCGAAATCGGCATCGGTCGCGGTGTCCGGATCGGCGAGGATGTAGCGCGAGTTGAAGATGTTGAGGCCCTTGTTCTCCATCGCGCCGAAGTTGAAATCGGAGACCGCGACGATGTTGAACACGGCGAGGTCGTATTCGCGGCCATAGACGCGCTCGTCCCACTTCATCGCCGCCTTGAGCGAGGCCATGGCATGCTCGGTCTTCGGCAGGTCCGGCTCGCGCACCCAGATGCCGAGCTCGACCGTCCGGCCGGACATGGTGACGAAGCTGTCGCGATTGGCGGCGAGGTCGCCCGCCACCAGGGCGAAGAGGTAGCAGGGCTTGGGGAAGGGATCGTCCCACTCCGCCCAATGCCGGCCGTCCGGCAGCTCGCCGGCGCCGACCGGATCGCCGTTCGAGAGCAGGACCGGGTAGCGCGCCTTGTCGGCGATCATCTTCACCCGGTAGCGGGTGAGCACGTCCGGCCGGTCGGGGAAGAAGGTGATGCGGCGGAAGCCCTCGGCCTCGCACTGGGTGCAGAGGATGCCGCCCGATTCGTAGAGGCCCATCAGCTGCGTGTTGGCGGCGGGGGCGATCTCGACCAGCATCTCGACCAAAGCCGAGTCGCCGGCGATCGGGAGGGTGATCCGGTCGTCCTCAGTGGCGGGCGTCACCGGCGCGCCGTCGACTGCTGGCCTCGACCAGCACCAGCCCCTCGGCATCGAGAATCAGCGGCGCGTCATGGCCGCCGTTGCGCTCGACATGGAGCCGCGAGCGCACCCGCGTCTTCTCCGCGCCCAGCTCGAACTCCAGCTCGATCCGCGGCACCAGCCAGTCGGGCGGCCGATAATCCTCGCGGCGGATGGTGGGCGGCGGGGCGGCGGGAGCGGTGACGGCGTCGAGCATGGGCGCGATCTAGGCCCGGGGAGGGGCGGGTGCAACGTGCTGGAGCTACCATGTCGCTGCGGCAACGGCGGCGCATGTCAAGAACTTTGCACAGACGCAGATGAGGCTAGCTGCATCGAAGCTTGTAGGCTACATGCTCCGAGCTGATGTTGCAGCTTACCGTACTTAGAATTCGAGAATGTGAAATCCGGAAGCGATCGGGGGTATACTAGCCACACCTGTTGACGCACTGGCCCACTTGTCTCCCTCGCCCTTCCCCCTCGCCCCACCTTGCTAGAGCCCGCGCCAACCGCGCCGGGGCTGCTCCCCTCGCCGGGCTCAAACGCCCCTTCGGGACGACGAAATTCTGATTTTCAGGTCACGGGTGCCGCAGGAATCTCAGGTAGAAGGCGCCGAAGACGAGAACGATCCCGACATTGAGCGCCAGCCGTTCCCAGGGCCGGTCCCGGAAGAGGGTCACGTCCAGTCCGATGATGAGCGCGACCATCGCCGCGATGTACAGGAGGATGACGATCCGAAACCCGCCGTGCATGGCCGAATCCTCGATTGCGCTGAACCCATAACGGATATCCGGCGCGGTTGGTCGCAAGCGAGCGATCGGCCCGCATCGCGCCGGTTAAAGCACCCGTGACTCGCGCCCACAATGTCGGCGATTGTGCCTTGTCACCGGCAATGCCTGCCGGCTTCGAAATGGTGGTCGGAGGAGCAATGAGCGCGCGCGCAGCAATCCGCCCCCTTGAACCTGCCGAGACCCCGGACGTTCGCCGGCTGCTGCACGAAGTCACTTTGTGGAGCGAAGCATTCGGGCAACCCGTGTGGCAGGAAGAAGAGCTGGACGGCTGCACCGGCCCAGCCTCGCTGCCGCAGGGGCGATGGTTCGGCGCTTTCGATCGGCAAGGATTGGTCGCGTGCATGCGGATCGACACGCGCGATCCGGTTCACTGGCCCGACGACCCGCCCGGCGAGGCGATCTACATCCACAAGGCGGCGGTCGCGCGCCGCGCCGCGGGCCAGGGCTGGACGGCGCGGCTCGTCGACTTCGCCGCGGAGGTCGCGTCCGGCCGCGGCGCCCGCTTCCTGCGCCTCGACACGCTGCCGCGGGAGAAGCTGATCGGCCTTTATCGCGACCTCGGCTTCCGGCTGGTGGACGAGGGCCCGCGCCTGTTCGCCGACCGAAAGCTCGTCCGCATGGAACGCGCGCTTGTCGGGGTCTCGTTCAGCGGCTGATGCCAGTCAGGGCGTCTTTTCCCATTTCCCTGATGGGTCGGCTCCGTGCCGCGCGCCCACTCTTCCTCCGGCGTGCGTCCGCAATGGGTGGAAAGCGGACATCGCGCCCGGCTAATTTAGGTCCCGCAGTGCCTGGTTAAGCTGTTCACGTGTGCGCTGGATGCCATCCCGAAACTGCTTGCGGCCCTCAGCCATCTTCGCGGCGAATTCAGCTTCGGCGCGTGCGGTTTGATCTTCGAATTCCGCTTCCTTGCGGTCGAGATCAGCCAAGATTGACTGAATTTGTTGGCGTTTTTCGCCGGTGGTCACGTCCTACTCCCAATCTGACACGAGCGCGAACTTAACGTAGCCAGCTTTGAAGCTGCAAGGCCTCAAGCGAGCCAACGGGCCAATGTCCGCAATGGGCGATAGCCGACACCCCCCACCCTTCCCCCGTGCGCCCCACCTTGCTAGAGCCCGCGCCAACCGCGCCGGGCTGCTCCCCCCGCCCGGCTCGAACGCCCTTCGAGACGAGGAAAATCCCCATGACCGCCGTCGGCCGAGACAGCCTCCAGACCCGCACCGATCTCAACGTCGGTTCGAAGACCTATTCCTATTACTCCCTCGACAAGGCCGCCGCCCAGCTCGGCGACGTCTCCCGCCTGCCTTTCTCGATGAAGGTGCTGCTCGAGAATCTCCTCCGCTTCGAGGACGGCATGACCGTCACCGCGACGACATCCAGGCGATGATCGACTGGCAGAACGATCCCTCCGGCCCGGCGCGCGAGATCCAGTATCGGCCGGCGCGCGTGCTGATGCAGGATTTCACCGGCGTCCCCGCCGTCGTCGACCTCGCCGCGATGCGCGACGGCATCGCCAAGCTCGGCGGCGAGGCGGAGAAGATCAACCCGCTCGTCCCCGTCCACCTCGTCATCGATCACAGCGTGATGGTCGACGAGTTCGGCACGCCGCGCGCCTTCGAGCGCAACGTCGAGCATCGAATATGCCCGCAACATGGAGCGCTACCAGTTCCTGAAATGGGGCTCGAAGGCGTTCCGCAATTTCGAGGTGGTGCCGCCGGGCACCGGCATCTGCCACCAGGTGAACCTCGAATATATCGCGCGCGGCGTGTGGGCCTCGAAGGACGCGGACGGGCGGCGAGGTCGCCTATCCCGACACGCTCGTCGGCACGGACAGCCACACGACGATGGTCAACGGCCTCGGCGTGCTCGGCTGGGGCGTCGGCGGGATCGAGGCGGAGGCGGCGATGCTCGGCCAGCCGGTCTCGATGCTGATCCCCGAAGTGGTCGGCTTCTATCTGTCCGGTTCGCTCGCCGAGGGCATCACCGCCACCGATCTCGTCCTCACCGTCACCCAGATGCTGCGGCAGAAGGGCGTGGTCGGCCGCTTCGTCGAATTCTACGGCCCGGGCGTCGCGGAATTGTCGGTCGCGGACCGGGCGACGATCGGCAACATGGCGCCCGAATATGGCGCGACCTGCGGCTTCTTCCCGATCGACCACAAGACGATCGAATATATGCGCCTGACCGGCCGCTCCGAGGAGCAGGTGGCGCTGACCGAGGCCTATGCCAAGGCGCAGGGCCTGTGGCTGGAGGCGGGGTCGACCCACGAGCCGGTCTTCACCGACACGCTGGCGCTCGACATGGCGAGCGTCGAGCCCTCGCTCGCCGGGCCGAAGCGGCCGCAGGACCGGGTGCCGCTTTCCCGCGTCGACGAGGAGTTCGTCGCCAATTTCAGCAAGGAATATGGCCACACGCTCGCCGAGCTGGAGAAGCGCGTGCCGGTGAAGGACCCGGCCGGCTCCTCCGATCCGCTCGACGTCGAGGCGGCGGGGACGAAGGATCTCGGCCATGGCGACGTCGTCATCGCCGCCATCACCAGCTGCACCAACACCTCCAACCCGGACGTGCTGGTCGCCGCCGGCCTTGTCGCCAAGAAAGCGCATGAGAGAGGACTGAACCGCAAGCCCTGGGTGAAGACGTCGCTGGCGCCGGGCTCCAAGGTGGTGACCGATTATCTCACCAAATCCGGGCTGCAAGAGCATTTGAACGCGCTCGGCTTCAACCTCGCCGGCTATGGCTGCACCACCTGCATCGGCAATTCCGGGCCGCTGCCGGCGCCGATCAGCGAGGCGATCAACAAGAACGATCTCGTCGCCGCCTCCGTCCTTTCCGGCAACCGCAATTTCGAGGGGCGCGTGTCGCCGGATGTGCGGGCCAATTATCTCGCCTCGCCGCCGCTCGTCGTCGCCTATGCGATCAAGGGCAATGTCGTCGGCGACATGATCGACGAGCCGCTCGGCACCGGCTCGGACGGGCAGCCCGTCTATCTCAAGGACGTCTGGCCGACGAACGAGGAGGTTCGGACGCTGATCGACCGGTACGTCCACGGCGACATGTTCCGCGCCCGCTATGCCGACGTCTACAAGGGCGACGACCAGTGGCGCGGCATCCCGATCACCGGCGGCGAGACCTATGCCTGGTCGCCGGGCTCGACCTACATCCAGAACCCGCCTTATTTCGAGGGCATGACGATGGAGCCGGTGCCGCCGGCGGACATCGCCCATGCCCGCCCGCTCGCCATGTTCGGCGATTCGATCACCACCGACCACATCTCGCCCGCCGGCGCGATCAAGGTCGACAGCCCGGCCGGCAAATATCTCAACGAGCATCAGGTGAGCCGGCTCGACTTCAACAGCTACGGCGCGCGGCGCGGCAATCACGAGGTGATGATGCGCGGCACCTTCGCCAACATCCGCATCAAGAACCGGATGGTGCCGGGGATCGAAGGCGGCGTCACCAAGCACCTGCCCGACGGGCGAAGTGATGCCGATCTACGACGCGGCGATGCGCTACAAGGAAGAGGGCGTGCCGCTCGTCGTCATCGCCGGCAAGGAATATGGCACCGGCTCGTCGCGCGACTGGGCGGCGAAGGGCACGGTGCTGCTCGGCGTCCGGGCGGTGATCGCCGAGAGCTTCGAGCGGATCCACCGCTCGAACCTGGTCGGCATGGGCGTGTTGCCGCTGCAGTTCGTGGGCGAGGCGCCGTCGTTCGACGGGACGGAGACGTTCACGATCACCGGCGTCGCCGACGTGCAGCCGCGGCAGGAGCTGGAGGTGCAGGTGATGCATGGTGACGGACGCCGGTCGACCTTCACCGCCCGGGTGCGGATCGATACCGCGAATGAGCTCGAATATTTCCGGCACGGCGGCATCCTCCAATATGTGCTGAGGAAGCTGGCCGCCTGACGCCGCTTGAAATCTTCGTCGAGGTGGCGGGCTGGGTCGGCGCCGCGCTCATCCTCTCGGCCTATCTGCTGCTGTCGATGGGCCGGCTGGGCGGACAGTCGGCCGTCTACCAGGGCATGAACGTCGTCGGCGCCGCCGGCTTCGTCATCAACGGCTGGTGGCACGGCGCCGTGCCTTCGGCCTCGCTCAACGTGGTCTGGGCTTTCATCGGCGTCTTCGCGCTCTGGCGCATTCTGCAAAGGCGCCGAGCCCACTAGTCCTCCCCATCGGCTTCGCCGACAGGGAGGACTGCAACTATCGCGCGCCAGCCCGCCCCGTTATGAACACCGCCGCCCGGTCGAGGGAGCAGGAGGCACAATGGCCCGCACACTTCTGTTCCATGCCCTCAGCATTGCATTGGCTTTGGTAGGTTCTGATGGTCGATCCCGAGACCCGACAGGTCCCAGCAGAAGCGACGCGACCATTAGCGTTGGGATGCACTCGGATGGGCCGTGTGCTGGGCTGTGTCCCTGTTTCGACACAAGCGTGCGCGGCGATGGTCACGTTACGACTGTTCAGTGCGGACCTTTCCCTGGTGGCAAGAATGAGAGCTTCACTGTGCTACTTCGGGAAGCCTCGGACTTCGAACGCATTCTACGCCCGCTTCGACCCGGTCGATCCACCCGTGGGTCCTGCCCGCCTCATGCAGTATCTCGTGGCTCTGAGATCGTCGTTTGGGGCGGGAAGAAACCAGCATCGCTGATCACATGCCTCGACTCGCACGTGATCCGCACCATCATGCGGGCGCTTGTGGCTCTCGGCGCATCCCCACTGAACGGCGACAAGTTGACACCCGAACAGCTCGAGCACGCCAAGAGGTATGTCGCTGAATTGCGTTTTTAGCGAAGGCTGATCGGTTGAACGCGAGCGCCGCGCTTCGCACCCCAACTATCGCCGCCCCGCCGACCCCGTTATGCATCCCCCGCCGTCCAAACGCGGGCGGGGAGGAGGCAGGATGGCCCGAACGCTAATCGACCTCAGCCACACGATCGTGGCCGGCATGACCACCTACAAAGGCCTCCCCGGCCCCCACATCTGCGACTTCGTCAGCCGCGAGCAGTCCGCCGCCAATTATGACGACGGCGCGACCTTCCAGATCGGCCGGATCGACATGGTCGCCAACACCGGCACCTATGTCGACGTGCCCTCTCACCGCTGGGCGGATGGCGACGATCTGTCGCAGGTGGCGCTGGAGCGGCTGGCGGCGCTCGAGGGCCTGTGCGTCCGCAGCGAGGGGTTGGAGGCCCAGCCGGCGCTGTTCGAAGGGCTGGACGTCGCCGGCAAAGCGGTGCTGGTCCACACCGGCTGGAGCCGCCATTGGGGCACCGACTTTTATTATAGCGACCACCCCTTCCTGTCCGAAGACGCCGCCCGCCTGCTCGTCGAACGGGGCGCCGCCCTGGTCGGCATCGACAGCCACAATATCGACGACACGCGCATCCGCACGCGCCCCGTCCACACCGCCCTGCTCGGCGCCGGCATCCCGATCTGCGAGCATATGACCAATCTGGACGCGCTGCCGCCCGGCGGCTTTCGCTTCCACGCGGCGCCCCCAAAGGTGCAAGGTATGGGCACTTTTCCCGTCAGAGCCTTCGCGGAGATCCGCTGACTCGCCGAATCAGGAAGATCGATCTCGCGCCAGCGCGCTCGCGAGCCAATCCGGGATCAGCGCATTGCCGAGACCCTCGATCCGCCGATGCTCCACGGCCAGCCCGAGCCCGGAATAGACGATTCGCGTCCGCTCGCTCGCTTCGGTGGTGGGCACCACGACGAGGCGGCGGTTGATCTTCGCGCGGTAATTCATCCGGGCCGTATTTTCCTGGCCGACATAGCAGCCCTTGGTGAAGCTGACTCCGTTCAGCTCTGCCGCATTGCATTCCAGCCAGAGAGTTTTGTCGGAACCAATCTCGGCGCGCCCCTCGGTGACGCCGAACGACAGGCGGTGGGCAAGCCAGCCTTCGACCGCTTCGCTCATCGGAGCGAGCCAGCGATGACCGAGCTCGGGAAGCCGCGGGTCGGGACCGCCCTCACCCGCTTCGCGGCACCAATGCACCGCGAGACTGTCGTCCTTCTCGATGACGATCTTCCGCCGCAGCCGGTAGAAACTCAGCCGCCGCACCAGATCATCCGCCGCCTCGGCTTCGCAGTCGATCAGCACGTCGTCGCCGTCGGCCCAGAGGATGAAATCGAATAGCGCTTTGCCCTGCGGCGTCAGCAACCCGGCCCAGAGCGGGCGGTCCGGCGCCAGCTGGGCCACGTCATTGGTGACGAGACCCTGGAGGAAGCCGCGCACGTCCTCGCCGCGAGAGGCGCAGCAAGGCACGGTCGATGAGGGTGGTCGCGGCCATGGAGAGGAAGTAGGGCGTCCGAGCAGGAATACCAATCGAGCGATTTGACGATCCTCATGAATGACCCGATTCGCCTCACCATGCGCCGGCCCGACGATTGGCACGTCCATCTGCGGGACGGCGCGATGCTGAAGGCGGTGGCGCCCTGGACGGCGCGGCAATTCGCGCGGGCGATCGTGATGCCGAACCTGGTCCCGCCGGTCACGGCCATCGCCGCGGCAGAGGCCTATCGCGACCGCATCCGCGCCGCGCTTCCGGCCGATTCGGACTTCACGCCGCTGATGACCTGCTATCTCACCGATCAGGCCGATCCGGGCGAGATCGCCGAGGGCTTCGAGCGGGGCGCGTGGGTGGCGGCCAAGCTCTACCCGGCGCACGCCACGACCAACTCGGCGTTCGGCGTCACCGACATCTGCAACATCTATCCGGCGCTCGAAGCGATGCAGCGAATCGGGATGCCTTTGCTCATCCACGGCGAGGTGGCGGACGCCGAGATCGACATTTTCGACCGCGAAAAGGTCTTCATTGACCGCATTTTCGAGCCGCTGACGCGCGACTTTCCAGCGCTGAAGACGGTGTTCGAGCACATCACCACCACCGACGCGGCCGAGTTCGTACTGGCGAGCGGGCCCAATGTCGCGGCGACCGTCACGCCGCACCATCTCCACATCAACCGCAACGCCATTTTCGCGGGCGGGATCAGGCCGCATTTCTACTGCCTGCCGGTTGCCAAGCGCGAGGCGCATCGGCTTGCTGTCCGCCGCGCCGCGACCTCTGGCTCGCCCAAATTCTTCCTCGGCACCGACAGCGCGCCGCACGCCTCCGAGCACAAGGAAGCCGCCTGCGGCTGCGCCGGAATCTTCAACGCGCCCTTCGCCCTCGAAAGCTATGCGGCCGCGTTCGAGGAGGAAGACGCGCTCGACCGCTTCGAAGCCTTCGCCTCGGAGCACGGCCCCCGTTTCTACGGCCTCCCGCTGAACGAGGGCACGATCACGCTCGAGCGTGCGGCTGTAGCTGTGTCCGAGCGCCTGCCCGCCGGCGGCACGTCGCTGGTGCCTTTCCACGCCGGCGAGAGCCTTCGCTGGCGCGTCGTCGAATCATGACATGAAAAAGCCCGGCACGCCTCGCGGCGGCCGGGCCCTTCATCCCCGGGGCAGCGGGTTTTACTGGACCGGCTGGAGGTTGACCGCGGCGGTCTTGCCGCGGCGGTCCACTTCCAGCTCGAACTCGAGTCGGTCGCCCTCGTTCAGCGTCGGCAGGCCGGCGCGCTCGACCGCGGAGATGTGGACGAAGGCGTCGGGTTGGCCATCATCGCGGCTGATGAAGCCGAAGCCTTTCATCGCGTTGAAGAACTTGACCGTGCCCGAAGCCTTCTCGCCGGTCAGCTGGCGCTGCGGTCCGCCGCGCGCCGCCACGATCGGCGAAGCCGCCGCCCGCCGGACGCGGTGCGCGTTCCGGAACGGGGAGCGGATCGCCCTCGATCTTGAGGTCGGTCGCCGAGACTCGGCCGCCGCGATCGACGAGCGTGAAGGAGAGCGGCTGGCCCTCGGCGAGGCCGGTGAGCCCCGCCTGTTCGACCGCGGAGATATGCACGAAGACATCCTCGCCGCCATCGTCGCGGACGATGAAGCCGAAGCCCTTCTGCCCGTTGAAGAATTTAACGACGCCCTTGCCTTCGCCGACGACCTGCGGGGGCATGCGGTTGCCGCCGCCGAAGCCGCCGCCACCACCACCACCTCCGAAGCCGCCGCCACCACCGCCGCCGCGATAGCCGCCACCGCCACCGCCGCCGCCGTAACCGCCGCCGCCGCCGAATCCACCGCGGTCGCCATAGCCGCCACCGCCACCGCGATAGCCGCCACCGCCGCCGCCGCGGTCTTCGCCGCCGTAGAAAGTTTCCTCGCCAATACCGTCCCGCTTATCGCGGCCGCGCCCGCCGCGTTCCCCGCGGCGCCCTTTATCAAAACCCATGTGGTACGTTACTTTCCAGCGCCCGAAATCTCCTGAAGAACCACCGCGCTGGGCTGATCGCGCAAACGGTCTTGCGCCCCTGTTATTGGCGCACTGCCGACTCACATAGCGCAAAAAAGCCATTCCGGCGAGGGGCTTTCGCTTGGCTGGTGACGGGGCGTTGAGGCGCGCGGCAGAACCCTGTTCCCGAATTGCTTGAGCGAAAAGCCGGTATCCACCTTTTCGCGCAATGCTCTTGCGTCTATCTCGTCCGGCATGACCGTTCATTTCCACGAAGAGGATCTGCCCGCGGCGCGTCCTCGCCGACGGACCCGTCGCCGTCGACACCGAAGCGATGGGCCTTCAGCCGGGCCGCGACCGTCTCTGCGTCGTCCAGATTTCCGACGGACGCGGCGACGAGCATCTCGTCCGCTTCGGCCCGAACAGCCGCTACGAGGCGCCGAATCTCAAAGCGGTCCTCGCCGATCCCGGCCGGCTCAAGCTCTATCATTTCGCGCGCTTCGATCTTGCCGCGATGCGCGCCTATCTCGGCGTCATGGCCGCCCCGGTCTATTGCACCAAGACCGCCTCCCGGCTGGTGCGCACCTATACCGACCGCCACGGGCTCAAGGAGCTGATCAGGGAGCTGCTCGGCATCGACATTTCCAAGCAGCAGCAGACCTCGGACTGGGGCGCGCCGGAACTGAGCGACGCGCAGAAGGATTATGCCGCTTCCGATGTGCGCTATCTCCATCAGCTCAAGGAGAAGCTCGACGAAAGGCTGGAGCGGGAGGGACGAACCGGTCTCGCCCAGGCCTGCTTCGACTTCCTGCCGCACCGCGCTTTGCTCGATCTTGCGGGATGGCCGGAGGTCGACATCTTCGCGCATGTCTGAACGCCGCCATGGCTGACGGTGCACCGGATCTTGCGCGGCGCGACCGCGATCGCGCCGCGAAGCGAGGCTGGGCGGCGCCCGGCGGATTCCACGATTTCTTCGTCCGCTTCCTGAAGATCCTGCTGCCCGCCGGCGTGGGGGTGTTCCTCGCCTATCTTCTGCTGACGCCGCTCAGCCACAACAAGGAAGTCAGCTTCCTCCTCGACAAGAAGAAAGTGGCCACGGCAACCGAGCGGCTGAAGACCCAGACGGCGCATTATCAGGGCGTCGACGACAATGGCCGCCCCTTCACCATCGATGCGGACCAGGCGATCCAGAAGACCTCGCAGGTGCCGATCGTCGACATCACCGGCGTTCGGGCGCAGATGCAGCTGAACCAGGGTCCCGCCGTCGCCACCGCCAACAGCGGTCGCTACCATATGGACAAGCAGACCCTGGACGTGGACGGTCCGATCCACGTCGTCGGCGCCAATGGCTACAAGCTCGAGACGCGGGATGTCACCCTCGATCTCAACACGCGTAGCGTCACCGGCCATAGCGGCGTCGAAGGCCAAATGACCGCTCGGGCATTTCACCGCCGCCAATATGGATGCGAGCCTACCCAACCAGCATGTCACGCTCACCGGCCGCGTGCACTTGCATATCGATCAGGGCGGTCTCAGGAAGATGAAATGACCAGGATCCCGTTCCTCCTCGCCGCCGGTGCAGCAATTGTCGCCGCCCCCGCGGCGGCGCCCGCGGCCGCGGGCCGTTCATGCGCTTCGGGCCAATCTTCGGCGCTCAAGGGCCACGACACCAACGCGCCGGTCGACTGGGATGCGGGCCGCACGGAAGTGGATAATAAGACGAACCGCGCTATCCTGACCGGCGACGTTGTCGCGAGACAAGGGGATCTGACGCTGACTGCTCCCCGTGTAACCGCGAGCTTCGTGACCAAGCCGGCCGTGCATATCGAGAGGCTCGACGCAAGCGGGGGAGTGGTCGTCCGCAGCCCTTCCGAAACGGCGCGGGGCGATTATGGGATTTACGATCTCAACCGCAAGCTGATCACAATGGTCGGGAATGTCGTGCTGACGCGTTGCGACGGAACGATCAAAGGCGGCCGGCTCGTCTACGATCTCACCAGCGGCCGGGTGGTGATGGACGCCTCCGCGCCCAGCTCCGGCCAGGGCGGCCGGGTGTCCGGCAGCTTCACCGTCCCGAAAGGTAACGGCACGAGCGGGACGAGCGGCGAGGATTGAGCCCGAACGCTTCGCCGTATTTCGTGCCGCTCACGCCTTTTTCACTTTCATGCATGAACCTTGCCAGTTGAGGCGCCCCGCCGCCTGTCCTAAGGCTGTGGGCCACGATCGGAGCAGGACTTGAACGACGCGACCCTCCTTCAGCGGCCGGATGAAGCGCCCGACGCGGCGGAGCTGTCGCACGGCCTCTCCGTGCTCTCGATCGCCAAATCCTACGACCGCAAGACGGTGCTCGAAGGACGTCTCGATCCACGTCGACCGCGGCGAGGTGGTCGGCCTGCTCGGGCCGAATGGCGCCGGCAAGACCACCTGCTTCTATTCGGTCATGGGGCTGGTGAAGCCCGACAAGGGCCGCATCATGCTCGACGGCGAGGACATTACCGGCCTGCCGATGTACCGCCGCGCGATCCTCGGCCTCGGCTATCTGCCGCAGGAGACCTCGATCTTCCGCGGGCATGACGGTCGCGCAGAACATCATGGCGGTGCTCGAGGTCGCGCGAGCCCGACCGCACGCTGCGGCAGGAGCGGCTCGAGCAGTTGCTCGGCGAGTTCCACATCGCCCATCTGCGCGACGCGCCGGCCATGGCGCTGTCGGGCGGCGAGCGGCGCCGCTGCGAGATCGCCCGCGCGCTCGCCGCCGATCCGTCGATCATGCTGCTCGACGAGCCCTTCGCCGGCATCGATCCGATCTCGATCTCCGACATTCGCGATCTGGTGCGCGAACTCAAGAAGCGCGACATCGGCGTGCTCATCACCGACCACAATGTCCGCGAGACGCTCGACATCGTCGATCGCGCCTGCATCATCTACGACGGCCAGGTGCTGTTCGCCGGCAGCCCGGAGGCGCTCGTCGCCGACCCGAACGTCCGTCGCCTCTATCTGGGCGAGAGCTTCGAGCTGTAATCGATGGCCCTGGGGCCGCGCCTCGATCTTCGCCAAAGCCAGTCGCTGGTGATGACGCCGCAGCTCCAGCAGGCGATCCGGCTGCTGGCGCTCTCCAATCTCGAGGTCGAAAGCTTCATCGCCGAGGAGATTGAGCGCAACCCGCTGCTCGAAAGCGCCGGTGGTGAGGCGGCCGAGACCGAACGCGCCGACGCGCCCGAAGCGGACGAACCTGGCTTCGAAGGCGAGGATGGTCCCGAAGCGCCCGAAGTGGACCAGCTGGTGCGCACCGGCGACGCGACGAGCGACGCCCCGCTCGACGTGGACTATAACGACGAGAATCTGCACCAGGACAGCGCCGCCGACCGCGGGCTGGACGGCGGCGCTCGGCATGGAGGGAATCGGGGGTGGCGGCGGCTTCGACGAGGACGGGCCGGATTTCGACCGCTTCGCCGCCGAAGGCGTCTCGCTCCACGAGCATCTGCTCGCCCAGGCCGGCGAGCGCCTGTCCGGCGACGATTTTGTCATCGCGACGCAGATCATCGAGCAGATCGACGAGACCGGCTATTTCACCGGCGCGCTGCTCGATCTGGCCAACCGGCTCGGCGTGCCACTCTGCGAGGTCGAGCGGGTGCTCGCCATCGTCCAGACGTTCGACCCTGCCGGCATCGGCGCCCGCTCGCTCGCCGAGTGCCTCGCGCTCCAGGCGAGGGAGGCGGACCGCTACGATCCCGCCATGGCGCGGCTGATCGACAATCTCGACTATCTCGCGCGCGGCAATCTCGGCGCGCTGAAGCGGATCTGCGCCGTCGACGACGAGGATCTCGCCGACATGATCCGCGAGCTGCGCGCCTACGACCCGAAGCCCGGCTGCCGCTTCGCGCGGGGCGAGCGGGTCGAGGCGGCGGTGCCGGATGTCTTCGTCGCCAAGCGTCGCCAGGGCTGGGCTATCGAGCTCAACGGTGCCACCCTGCCGCGCCTGCTCGTCAACCGCTGCTTATTATGCCGAGCTCGCGGACGGCGCGCAGGACAGAAAGTCAAAGGCCTGGCTCTCCGAATGCCTCGCCAGCGCCAACTGGCTGATGAAGGCGCTCGACCAGCGCGCGCGGACCATCGTCAAGGTCGCGACCGAGATCGTGAAGCAGCAGGACGGCTTCTTCCGCCACGGCGTCTCGCATTTGAAGCCGCTCACCCTGCGCCAGGTGGCGGAAGCGATCGGAATGCACGAATCGACCGTCAGCCGGGTCACCTCGAACAAATATCTCGCCTGCGAGCGCGGCCTGTTCGAGCTCAAATATTTCTTCACCAGCGGCATCCGCGCGATGGGCTCGACCGACAGCGGCGATGCGGTCTCGGCCGAGGCGGTGAAGAGCCAGATCCGCGCGCTGATCGCCGCCGAGGATCCGAACGCGATCCTCTCCGACGATCAGCTGGTCGATCTGCTCCGCGCCAAGGGCTTCGACATCGCCCGTCGGACGGTCGCCAAATATCGCGAGGCGTTGGGGATCGGCTCCTCGGTCCAGCGCCGACGGCAGAAGGCGATCGGCACCCGCGCCGCCTAGCGTTGCATCCAAAATCCGATGATCCCCGGCGAAAGCATGTCCTAAGCGTCGAAGGGCCGGAGTCCAGAAACGGGCTCGGAACCGGGCCCCGGCATTCGCCGGGGAGCACCTATGCCGGCCTGGGGCTTAAGTGAAACGCCGAACCGTTCGTCGCGCACAGCAACCAAAGTCACGTCCGGCGGTTCTGCGCTCCAACAGGAACTGATGCGGGTGGGGCCGAAAGGAGCCCAGGCATGTTCCGGCGTATGATGGCTGCCCTTCTCCTCGCCGCGCCGAGCGCGGCGGTCATGGGACAGGGCGAACAGAGTGGCGATTGGGCGATCGCGCAGATGCCCAATGGCTGCATGGTTGAAGCGACGTCTCCCCAGGGGACGATGCTGACTGTCTGGGGTTTCGCGGGCCAGCCGAAGCTTGCCTTCCTGCTCCAGAACAAGGGTTGGGCCGCGCTGCAGGACGGCCGTTCCTATCGGCTCAGCCTCGATTTCGTCGGTTCGCCGACGGCGATGCCGGTCGAAGCGACCGCCCGGCAGAATATCGACAGTGATGGCCCCGGCCTGCTCTTCACGGTCGAGCCGGGCGGCGACGGCGCGAAGAGCTTCCTCAGCGCGTTCACCAGCGCGGAAGGGATGCGGATCAACCAGGACGGCCGCAGCGTCGACACCCTGCCGCTCGCCGGCAGCCGCCGCGCGATGACGGCGCTGGCGCAATGCCTGGCGGCGCGCTGGTCGTCGGCTTCGGCCCAGTCTGAGCAGTCCAGCGACGACGCATCTCAGCAGGCGTCGGCGGATACGACGGTCATCTGAGACCTGCGGTCATGGCGGTCTTCAAGGAGGCCGCCATCCGTAATCGCGATAACCCCGTTTCGGGCGTTTTTTGGGCTTGAGGCACCGAAACGCCGCGCCTAGCCTCGTAACTGAACCGGAATGACGCGACCCTGAGGGTCGCCCCTTGCCCAGATCAGCGTTTCGCCGTGTTCGGCGCTCTTGCGATTGTAATCGAGAAGGGTTCGGCCCTCGGGCTGCGCCGGAAAAAGGGGGGCAAGATGAGCTTCGCCGGTTCGCGCATCCAAAATTCCGCCTTGTTGGGGTTGCTCATGTCCACCGCGCTCGTTGCGAGCGGGTGCAACCAATCGTCCCCGGCGCCGACCTCGGGCAATGGCGTCCAGCCGGCCGTGGCGCAGACCGGCGCTGCCGCGCCGCCGTCCGGCCCGTGCGGCACCTTCGCGCCGACATCGACTCCGACGCTTCCGGGCGGTCTTGGCGGCAGCCAGGCCGAAATCGACTGCACCGCCTGGCAGGCCTTCATCGCGCTCAACTGGAAAGCCGATCCGAACAATCCCGGTTACCCGGACAAGACCGCCCTCTGGCCAAGCTTCGGCACACCTGGAGACACCAATCCGACTGTCTGGGAGACCTATCTCGGCGCCGCCGCGGTCTTCGACGGCTCCGCCCCGCTCAAAGGCTTGTGGCAACGCAAGCGCCCCGCCGTAAAGATGCTCAGCCGGACCTCGAAGTTCGGCGACCTCGACCTCAGCGACATCGTCCAGGCGGGCAGCGGCGACCATTGGCTGACCAACCAGCGCGGCGACGTCACTTATTACGAGATCATGATGAACCGCGACGAATATGAGTTCATCACGACCCAGACGGCCTTCGATCTGACCACTGCCGCCGGCCAGTTCAAATGTGCCAGCCAGCCCGGCAAGGTCGTCTATGACGGCACGCCGCCGCCGCCCCCCAACCTTCCGAAGCGCGGCGGCCTCAGCATGCCGTCGGGCAACGCGAACGGCTGGAGCGACACCGATTGCACCGGCGCGCAGCATCAGTGGGGCGACGGCGTCGGCGCGATGGAGATCAAGGCAGCCTGGACTCCGCTGCCGGCCGACCATTCGCTCGACTATCGCTACAAGACCTCCGTCGCGGAAATCCGCGATCCGGTTACGAAGACGATGCGGCAGGTCACCGTCGGCCTCGTCGGGCTCCACATCATCCGCAAGTCGATCGGCCGCCAGCAATGGGTGTGGGCGACGTTCGAACAGATCGACAATTCGCCCGATGAAGCGCCCAATGGCGGCTTCAAACCGCCGGTCCTGCCGTCCAATCCCAACCAGCGGCCGTCGCCGGGCTTCACCTTCTTCAATCCGAGCTGCACTCCACAGAAGGATCCGACCTATCAATGCCAGCACAACCGGCCGCCCAAACCCTGCGGCACGTCGGGCATCGTCTGCGATCCCTTTAACAAGCCAATGCAGATCACGCGGCTCAATCCGGTCGGCGACCCCGCCAACCAGGTCACCGCCCTGGTCTGGAACATGCTGCCGGCGAAATCCGTGTTCAATTATTACCGCCTGATCGGCGCCCAATGGCCGCAGAAGGTGACTTTGATCGTCCCCGCACAGCAAAGGCTGCCGCTGCCGATGGGCGACCCGATGCCGAAAGGCGCGGCCGGCGGGATCGGCCAGATCGTCGCCAATACGAGTCTCGAGTCGTTCCAGCAGAGCTCCGCGTCCTGCATGGACTGCCACGCCAATTTCGCCTCGATCGCGCCGCTCAAGCTGAAGGCGACGCTGGAGGCGAACGGCCTGCGCAAGGTCATGAAGGCGCGCGGCTTGCAGGGCCTGCAGCCTTATTCCTCCGATTATTCCTTCATCTTCCTCGCGGAGACGAAGAAGTAGCGGTCGGCTATAGGATAGGGCTCAAACGTCCAGATTGGCGACGTTCAGCGCATTTTCCTGGATGAACTCGCGGCGCGGTTCGACGACGTCGCCCATCAGGCGGGTGAAGATCTCGTCGGCGACATCGGCCTGGGCGACCTCGACCCTCAGCAGCGAGCGGTTCGCCGGGATCGAGCGTGGTCTCCCAGAGCTGCTCGGCATTCATCTCGCCGAGGCCCTTGTAGCGCTGGATCGGCGAGCCCCTTGCGGCCGGCGGCGAGGATCGCCTCGAGCAATTCGGTCGGGCGGCGTGACGAGCACGCCCCTGCGGATCGGGCGCGCGTTCGGTCGGCGCATCCTCGTCCTCGCCCTCGGCTTCGGTGACAGGCGCCGCGGTGGCGCCCCCCTTCAGCGGCACCAGCCGCGAAGCAGTCGCATAGGCCGCGGCCTGCTCCGCGGCGAGGCCGTGCAGCTTGCGCGCTTCGGCCGAGGCGACGAACTCGTGCGTCGACGACATGGTGGTCGGTGACGCCGCGCCACAGCCGGCGGAGGATGATAGCCGCCGTCCGCGCCGAGCTCGCCCGTCCAGGTCGACTTCCGAATCGCCCGCCTGCAGCCAGGCGGCGGCGCGCGGCGATCGCCTCGGCCCGGCCCGGCCCGCGTCAAGTCGGGGTCGAGCGCGCCGGCCAGCGCCAGCGCCTCGATGATCGCCGGATCGTAGCGTTCGGGCACGTAGCGCATCAGCGCTGCGCATCCGTCGCGCATGCTCGACGAGCTGGCGGAGATCGTCGCCCGAGCGCGCGCCCTCCGCCGTCTCCAGCACCATCGCGCCGATGCCGGCCTCGACGAGATAATCGTCGAGCTCGGCATCGTCCTTGAGATAGACTTCCGAACGGCCCTTCGCGACCTTGTAGAGCGGCGGCTGGGCGATGAAGAGATGCCCGCGCTCGATCAGCTCGGGCATCTGGCGGTAGAAGAAGGTGAGCAGCAGCGTGCGGATATGGGCGCCGTCGACGTCGGCGTCCGTCATGATCACGATCTTGTGGTAGCGCAGCTTGTCGGCGTTGAAATCGTCGCGGCCGATGCCGGTGCCGAGCGCCTGGATCAGCGTGCCGACCTCCTTGGAGGACAGCATCCGGTCGAAGCGGGCGCGCTCGACGTTCAGGATCTTGCCCTTCAAGCGGCAGGATCGCCTGGACCTCGCGGTTGCGGCCCTGCTTGGCCGAGCCGCCGGCGCTGTCGCCCTCGACCAGGAACAGTTCGCATTTGGCGGGATCGCGCTCCTGGCAATCGGCGAGCTTGCCGGGCAAGCGAGGCGATGCCGAGCACCGACTTGCGGCTCGCCTCGCGCGCCTTGCGGGCGGCCTCGCGCGCGGCGGCGGCGTCGATGATCTTCTGGATGATCGTGCGGGCATGGCCGGGATTTTCCTCGAGCCATTCGGCGAGCTTGTCGGCCATCAGGCTTTCGAGCGGCTGGCGCACCTCGGAGCTGACCAGCTTGTCCTTGGTCTGCGAGCCGAACTTGGGGTCGGGCAGCTTGACCGAGACGATCGCGGTCAGCCCCTCGCGCATGTCGTCGCCGGTGAGGCTGACCTTCTCGCGTCTTCATCATGCCGCGACTTGTCGGCATAATTGTTGAGCGTGCGGGTCAGCGCGGCGCGGAAGGCGGCGAGATGCGTGCCGCCGTCGCGCTGCGGGATGTTGTTGGTGAAGCAGAGGACGTCTGCTCGTAATAGCTGTCGTTCCACTCCAGCGCGACCTCGATGCCGACATCGTCGCGCTGGCCGGTGATCGAGATCGGATCGGGAATGAGCGGCGGTCTTGGCGCGGTCGAGATAGCTGCACGAAGGCGGCGATGCCGCCCTCGTAGAAAAGCTCGACCTCCTTCTCGCTCCTCATGCCGCGCGTCGGTGAGGATCAGCCGCACGCCCGAATTGAGGAAGGCGAGCTCGCGGAAGCGATGCTCGAGCTTGTCGAAGTCGAATTCGGTGATCTTGAAGGTCTCCGGCGACGGCAGGAAGGTGACGCTTGGTGCCCTTCTTCCCCTCCGGGGCCGGGCCGACGCGCTTCAGCGGCGCCTCGGCATCGCCGTGGCGGAAGCGCATCCAATGCTCCTCGCCGTCGCGCCAGATGGTAAGCTCCAGCCATTCGCTGAGCGCGTTCACCACCGAAACGCCGACGCCGTGGAGGCCGCCCGACACCTTATAGGCATTGTCGTCCGACGTGTTCTCGAACTTCCCGCCGGCGTGGAGCTGGGTCATGATGACCTCGGCCGCCGACACGCCCTCCTCGGCGTGGATGCCGGTCGGGATGCCGCGGCCATTGTCCTCGACGGAGACCGAGCCGTCGGGGTTGAGCGAGATGCGGATCAGGTCGCAATGCCCGGCGAGCGCCTCGTCGATCGCATTGTCGGAGACCTCGAACACCATGTGGTGGAGGCCCGAGCCGTCGTCGGTGTCGCCGATATACATTCCGGGCCGTTTGCGGACCGCGTCGAGGCCCTTCAGCACCTTGATCGAATCGGCGCCGTAGCTGTTTTCACTGGGGGATGTTGCCATGGACAGGATATAGCGATTGAGGGGCCGAAACCCAAGGAAAATGGCCGGTTCGCGCCGCTTTTTTCGGCAGTGCAACATGACGGCGCGGGCCGCTCAGCGATAGTTGAAGCTGATGCTGATCCGCTCGCCGCGGCCGGCGCCGGGGACCACTTCGTGACGCAGCCAGCTCTCCCACAGGAAGAGGGCGCCCGGCTTGGGCTCGGCATAGACGAAGGTGCGCAGCGCCTCCGGCGCGTCGGCGCGGCGTGGCGGAGCGGCCATCATCATCGGCAGGCGTGGATCTTCGAGCTTGAGCGCGCCCGATCCCGGCGGCACGGCGACATAGAAGGTGCCGGAGACGATGGAGTGGGGGTGGATATGCGCCAAATGGACGCCGCCGGGCTTCAGCACATTGACCCAGAGGCTGTCGAGGCGAAGGCGTCGGCCGCCGAGATCGAAGGCGCATTCCTCGGCGAATGCGGCGACATGGCGGTTGAGGCGCCGGACCAGCTCGGCGAAATGCGGATTGCGCGCAGGCAGGTCGTTCAGCGACGCATAGGAGGTGTAGCCGCGATACTGGTGCTCGCGCGACCAACGGCGGCCGGCCTGGTCCTCCTCGGCGAGTGCTCGGCAGGATTCCTCCAGCGCCGCCACGAAGGGCGGATCGTCGAGCGAGGCCTCGTAGAACAGGCTGGCGAAGAGGGAACGGCTCGGCATCGTGTACGGCGCTAGCGGAACAGGCGTCCGCGCTCAATGAAGCGGCGTCAGGCCGGCTCGATCAGCCCGTCGGCCACATGCCAGCGGTCCGCGCGCGCGCCTTCGAACAAGGACGGCTCGGTGCCCGTCATCCACACCTGGCCGCCCCCCTCCTCCAGTCGCTCGAATAAGGCGGCGCGGCGGCGCGGGTCGAGATGGGCGGCGACCTCGTCGAGCAGCAGGATCGGCCGGCGGCCTGAGCGCTCCGTCACCAGATCGGCGTGGGCGAGAACGATGGAAAGCAGCAGGGCCTTCTGTTCGCCGGTCGAGCAGAGCGCCGCAGGCTGACCCTTGGCGACATGAGTGACAATCAGGTCGGTACGATGCGGTCCGACGAGCGTTCGCCCGGTGGCAGCGTCGCGGCCGCGACTAGTGGCGAGGGCGAAGGCAATATCCTCATCTCCCCCCTCCAGTGCGAGACCGGCGCGCGCGAAAGGGCCTTCCGGCGCATCCGCCAGCCTGGTCTCCAGGGCGGCGACCGTTTGTTGCCGCGCTTCGACAATCGCCGCGCCGTGCTCGGCCATCCGCGCTTCGAGCGCGCTCAGCCACGCCTCGTCATGCGGGCCCATTTGGGCGAGCAACTTGTTGCGCGCCCGCATCGCCGCTTCATAGCGGGCGGCATGCATCGCGTGGCTCGGCACGAGCGCGAGCACCAACCGGTCGAGGAAGCGCCGCCGACCGCTCGCACCTTCGAGGAAGAGCCGGTCCATGGCGGGCGTCAGCCACAGCACCGACAACCACTCCGCCAGCTTATTGGCCGAAGCCGCCGCGCCATTGATCCGCACCTGCCGCCGCTCCGGCGCCGAGGCGGAGGTGCCGGTGCCGATCAGCCCCTCCCCTTCAGGGGAGGGGTCCGGGGCGGGGGAGTCGTGCGAGACCAGCTCGGACCTTCCAGATCTGTCACTGCCCCAGCCCAACCCAGTTCCGGGATGGTCCTGTCCCCCGGACAGGACTGAGTATCCCGGAACTCCTGAAGGGGAGGGGCTTAAGCGTACCGCCACTGCGAAACCGCCGCTGCCGCCTTTCCGCGCCATCTCAGCCAGCGATGCGCCGCGCAATCCGCGTCCCGGCGAGAGCAACGACACCGCCTCCAGCACATTCGTCTTCCCGGCTCCGTTGTCCCCGGTAAGAATGACGAGCCCCGGCCCCGGCGCCATCACGGCATCGGCATAGGACCGGAAATCGGAGAGGGAGAGGCGACTGACAGGCACGAAATCAGCTTAGACGGTCAGCTGTGCGGCCGCATCTTCCAAAACATCCCGGCTCCAGAAATCAGTGCGCCTTTTTGCGGTCAACGTAGGCGAGGACGGCAGCACTCATGATGTCGTCCAACTTGCGAAGGACGTTCTGGTCGGGCGCGTTGATCATCTGCATGATGATCGGGTCGGAGGCGTGTCTTGCTTGTCCGTACTTCTTGCCCGCTTCGGTAAGTTCAAACCGCCATCCGGCGAGTTGATCGTCGACCGGAGTTCTCCCGCGCCATCTGGGCGGCTGAAGCATGATCGAGCTGCTGTGCCCTCTCTTCCGTGAAAGTAGTTCTTCCTGTCTCAGCCGCCTCGTGCGCCATCCGATCAAGGACCGGGTCAACAGTCTCGCTCGCAATCGCATGCCTGATCAACGACCGTCCAGCGGGAGATTCGAAGAAAGCGATTGCCTCGGCCAACTCCCTCGGGTTCATTTGTTGCGCAAAAGTCTTCGCTCTAATTTCTGCCATGCGCGTGACGATTTGCTCGCAATAAGCGCGTGCCACCGGTCGACCCGCTTCGATGGCGGCATCACTGACACCAGGATAGGCTTGTTCCAATTTGATAATGGTCGGATCCAGCGACATCCGTCGTCTAGCCGCCTGCTCCCACGCCTGCACGTTTTGCTCCGCCATCTGCTGATGCGGCTCGGCCAATTCTTCGAGATGTCGCGCCTGCACAAGGGCTGCTGGCGATGGTTCGGAGCTGGCGGCTGGCGGGGCGGATGCGACCTGAGCGGCACCAAGAGCAGGAAAGAAAGCGAGCGCTAGAAAAGAGAGCGCTCCCAGCATCACACCCGCATCGGCATCAGCACGTAGAGCGCCGGGGCCTTGTCGTTCTCGCGGAGCAGGGTGGGCGCGGCGGCGTCGGCGAGGTGCATCTCGATCGTGTCGCCTTCGACCTGGCCCAGGATGTCGAGCAGATAGCGGGCGTTGAAGCCGATCTCGAGCCCGTCGGCATTGTAATCGCCCGGCACTTCCTCGGCGGCGGTGCCGTTCTCGGGGCTGGTCACGGACAGCGTCACCTTGTCGCGGTCGAGCGACATCTTCACCGCGCGCGTCTTCTCGCTGGCGATGGTCGAGACGCGGTCGACGCCCTCCTCGAAGCTGCGCGGGTCGATCTTCAGCAGCTTGTCGTTCGCGGTCGGGATGACGCGGCTGTAATCGGGGAAGGTGCCGTCGATCAGCTTCGAAGTGAGGATCGCATTGCCGAGGCTGAAGCGGATCTTGGTCTCCGAGAGCGAGACCTGGACGGTGCCGTCCACCTCGTCGAGCAATTTGCGCAGCTCGGCCACGCATTTCCTCGGGATGATCACGTCGGGCATGCCCTCCGCGCCCGCGGGGCGCGGCACGGTGACGCGGGCGAGGCGGTGGCCATCGGTGGCGGCCGCCTTCAGCACCGGCTGCGCCTCGTCGGAGACGTGCAGGAAGATGCCGTTCAGATAGTAACGCGTCTCCTCGGTCGAGATCGCGAAGCGGGTCTTGTCGATGATCTGGCGCAAGGTCGCCGCCGGAAGCTCGAAGCGGGTCGGCAAATCGCCCTCGGCGATCACCGGGAAATCGTCGCGCGGCAGGGTGGACAGGTTGAAGCGGGCGCGGCCGGCGAGGATCTGCATCTTGCCGTCGGCGGCGGAAATCTCGACCTGGCTGCCCTCGGGCAGCTTGCGGGCGATATCGAACAAGGTGTGGGCGGAGACGGTGGTCGCGCCTGCCTGGCTGACATTGGCCTCAACCGTCTCGTTGATCTGAAGGTCGAGATCGGTCGCCATCAGCCGCAGGCCGCCCTCGCTCGCCTCGACGAGGACGTTGGACAGGATCGGGATCGTGTTCCTGCGCTCCACCACGGACTGGACGTGCCCCAGGCTCTTGAGAAGCGTGGCCCGTTCGATCGTCGCCTTCATTGGGTCCCCCAAAGTGGTATTTGGACAAGTATTAGAGCGGCGAACGGCACATCGCTAGGGGGCATGAAAAAAGGGCGGGAGCCGATGCCCCCGCCCTCCTTTTCGGCTGATCGCCGTCGGCGTCAGAAGCGGAAGCCGATTCCGGCGACCACCTGATGCCGGTCGACATTCTGCTCATAGTTGGAATAGCGATATTCCGCCTTCACATAGGCGCCGCCGCCGAGCTGTTGCTCGACGCCGCCGCCGACGCGGAAGCCGTTGAGATCGCGATGATCCGAATAGGCGCCGACACCGCTCGGCGTCGTATAGTCCGCGCTGATGCGGCCATTGGTGTAGCCGGCCTTCGCGTAAAGGAGGGTGGCCGGTGCCACCGCATAGCCGAGGCGGCCGCCGACATAGAAATCGCGGCCGGCACGGACGCAGAGATTGTCTCCGGCCACGGCGAAGCTGCCCGCGCACCTTTTCGCGGTCGAATCGGTGAGCTCGCCCTCGATTCCGAGCACGGCCCGCCCGGTCTGATAGTCATAGCCGACGCCGCCACCATAGAGGACGCCGTCAGCATGATCGCCCGGAACGCGCGGGTGATCCCACCCGGCGATGCCTTCGATGTGGAAGCCCGTGAAGGACGGATTCTGGTCCTGGGCCAAAGCGGGAGCCGCGACCAGGGTCGAAGCGGCGATGGACGCAAGAACAATCAACCTACGCATGATAAATACTCCAGATATTGCACTCATTTCCCCTGTGGACAGCCCCAGCGGCCGGCGATGGGTAAGGTTGCATGAACCGCACATAAACGCGATTTCCTGTTGCTCTGCGGCCACAAGCCGAACATTGTTCCCGCATGGTTCGGGGCCGAAATTTTCTTCTTTGCTTTCTGGCACTTGCACTTTCGGCCGAGGCGCAGCCCCAGTCGCTGGGAATTTTTGGCCAATGGGGCGCCTTCCGCGATTCCATCCGCTGCTACGCCATTTCGGAACCCTCCGGGACGCGCCGACGGGAGGGCGGACGCGCCTTCGCGTCGGTCGGCACCTGGCCCGGCCGGAATATCCGCGGGCAGGTCCATTTCCGCTTCGCGAGGCCTAAGCGACCGGGGTCGGCGGTGCTGCTCCGGATCGACGACAAGACCTTCCAGCTGATCGGCGGCGGCATCGACGGCTGGGCGCCCGATCCCGCCGCCGACGCGGCGATCGTCGCGGCGATGCGCACCGGCGTCGACATGAGCGTCGAGACCCGCAGTCAGAATGGCGGGCTGATGCGCGACGATTATCCTCTGCGCGGCGCGGCGACGGCGATCGACGCCGCCGCCATCGCCTGCGCCCGCTGAGGAAGCGCCTAGAAAAATCGCGGCTTCTTCCCTAGATGGAAGCGCTCATGACACCGCCGATGCCAATCCCCGGTCATATCGACCCGGTTCCCGTGCCGCGTCCCGCGCTTGCGGGTGACGATGCGTGCCCCGATCTGGTCGGGCTGAGCAAGGACGACATTCGCGAAGCTCTGGTCGAGGCCGGCCTCGAGCCGAAGCAGGCGAAGCTTCGCGCCAAGCAGATCTGGCACTGGATCTATCAATCGCGGCGCCACCGATCCTTCGACGCGATGACCGACATCGCCAAGCCGCAGCGCGCCTGGCTCGCCGAGCGCTTCGCGATCGGCCGGCCCGAGGTGGTCGGTCGAGCAGGTCTCGACCGACGGCACCCGCAAATGGCTGCTGCGAACGCGCGACGGTCACGATTTCGAGATGGTGTTCATCCCGGATGCGGACCGCGGCACGCTCTGCGTCTCGAGCCAGGTCGGCTGCACCCTCAATTGCCGCTTCTGCCATACCGGCACGATGCGGCTGGTCCGCAACCTCGATGCCGGCGAGATCGTCGGCCAGGTGATGCTCGCCCGCGACGCGCTCGGCGAATGGCCGTCCCAGCCGGAGGGCCGCATGCTCACCAACATCGTGATGATGGGCATGGGCGAGCCGCTCTACAATTTCGACAATGTCCGCGATGCGTTGAAGATCGTGATGGACGGCGACGGGCTCGGCCTGTCGCGGCGACGGATCACCCTCTCCACGTCGGGCGTGGTGCCGATGATGGCGCGCGCCGGCGAGGAGATCGGCGTCAATCTTGCGGTCTCGCTGCACGCGGTGACGAAGGAAGTGCGCGACGAGATCGTGCCCGCTCAATCGCAAATACGGAATCGAGGAATTGCTCGAGGCCTGCGCCGCCTATCCCGGCGCGAACAATGCGCGCCGCATCACCTTCGAATATGTGATGCTGAAGGACAAGAACGACAGCGACGCCGACGCGCGCGAGCTGGTCCGGCTGATCCGCAAGTACAAGCTGCCGGCCAAGGTCAATCTCATCCCGTTCAACCCCTGGCCGGGCGCAGCTTACGAATGCTCGGACGCAAGAACGGGTGCGCCGCTTCTCGGAGCATCGTGTTCGAGGCGGGCATTTCGGCGCCGATCCGCACGCCGCGCGGCCGCGACATCATGGCCGCGTGCGGTCAGCTCAAGTCCGCCGCCGAGAAGAAGAGCCGGGCGGAGCTGGACCGCATTGCCGAGGAGAAACAGGCGGCGCTCGCCTGAACTTCATCCATCTTAGTCGACTAAGCCTTTGTGAATGGCCGCCGACCGATTATCACGGGCGGCGCACATGGCCACGACCCGCCCCCTGCCGCAGCACGCGACGGCCGCGACCGTGGGACCGCTGATCGGCGGCTTTGATTGGACGCGCACGCCGCTCGGGCCGATCGAAACCTGGCCGGACCGCCTCCTTTTCGCCGCCGAGATGTGCCACCGCTTCAGTGGCGCGGCCGCCGTCTATTGGGGCCCCGAGCTGATTCTCCTCTACAATGAAGGCTTCGCCGAGCTGCTGCGCGACCGGCACCCGGATGTCATGGGCCGCCCGGCACGCGAGGTGTGGGCGCGCTTCTGGGATAGGGTCGGCCTCCAATTCGAGCAGGTCCTGAAGACCGGGGAGGGTCTCGCCGTCGCGGAATGGATGGTGCCGCGGCAACGCGACGACGGGTATGAGGAGAGCTACTGGAACTACCGACTGACGCCGTTGCTCGACGGGAATGGCCGCGTCGGCGGAATCTTCACCCAGCGCGAGGACGTGACGCGGCCGGTGTTGGCGCAACGACGCCTCGCTTTCCAGGTCGAGCTGTCGGATGCGCTGCGCGGCCTCCACGATTCGGAGGATGTGAAAGGCACGGCGGCGGCGCTGCTCGGCCGCTACCTCGACGCCAGCCGCGCCGGCTTCGCCGAGCTGGACGAGGCCCACAATATCGTCTCGATCAGCAGCGAATGGCTGCGCGACGAGTCGATCGGATCGCTGGCGCGGACATGGCCCCTTGCCGAAGGGCTCGGCCCCGAGGCGCTCGCTTATTTCCGCGCCGGCGAGGTGCTCGCGCTTGGCGATATCAGGGTGTTGCCGGACCAGGTGCCGGAGCGGGTCGGCGCGTGGGAGGAACTCGGCGTTCGGGCGCTGATCGCCGTCCCGATGCTGCGGAACGGCGAGGTCAAGGCCCTGCTCTACGTTCACGATACCGAGCCGCGCGAGTGGAAACGCTCGGAAGCGGCGATGGCTCGCGACGTCGCCGAACGCAGCTGGGCGGCGATCGAGCGCGCACGCGCGGAGCAATCGCTGCGCGAGAGCGAGGACCATTATCGCCACGCCGTCGAGCTCAATCCGCAGGTTACGTGGACCGCTCTGCCCGACGGCGTGATGAACCGGATCGCGCCGCGGTGGGAGGAATGGACTGGGACGAACGGTCTCGCCGGCGGCTGGCAGGCGGGCATGCACCCGGACGATATCGAACGGACGCTCGACGGCTGGATCCATAGCTTGGCGACCGGCGAGCCGCTCGACGTCGAGCATCGCATCATCCGCCGCGACAGCAGCCTGCGCTGGGCCCGCTCCCGCGCTTTTCCCCGTCGCAATTGCAGGGGCGAGATCGTCCTGTGGTACGGCACGACCGAGGACATCAACGAGCGCAAGGTGGCCGAGGAGCGTCAGCGCCTGCTGATCAACGAGCTCAACCACCGCGTGAAGAACAATCTGGCGACGGTCCAGGCGATCGCCTTCCAGACCCTCAAAGGCGACATCCCGCTCGCCGAGGCCAAGGCGCGCTTCGAGGCGCGGCTGATGGCCCTGTCGCGGGCCCACAACCTGCTCACCGAGCAGGTCTGGGGCGGCGCTTCGCTGGAGCGGGTCGTGCGCGATTCGACCGAGCATCTGGGCGGCGATCAGGAGCGTTTTACGCTCTCCGGGCCATCGGTCTGGATCGCGCCGAGGGCCGCGCTTGCGCTTGCGCTGGCCTTGCATGAGCTCGGCACCAATGCCGCCAAATATGGTGCCCTGTCGGGCGACGGCGGCCGCGTCGACGTTACCTGGCGCGAGACCGGCGACGGCAAGCTGATTCTCGAATGGAAGGAGCAAGACGGCCCGCCGGTCAGCGCTCCGCCGCGACGCGGCTTCGGCTCGCGACTAATCGAGCAGGGGTTGGCGGGCGACCTCGGCGGGACCGCGCAGATCGCCTTCGAGCCGGACGGGCTGCGCTGCACGATCGCGGCGGCGCTCGCGACGGTGCGGGCGGCGCCGGTCAATGGCTGAGCGGCGGCTGCGCATCCTCATCGTCGAGGACGAGATGCTGGTCGCCATGAACATCGAGGACATGCTGCTCGATCTCGGCCACGAAGTGGCGGGGCTCGCCGCCCGTCTCGATGCGGCGCTGGCGCTGGCGCGGGAAGGCGCCTTCGATGCCGCGATGCTCGACGTGAACCTCGCCGGCGACCGATCCTTCCCCGTCGCCGATCTGCTGACCGAGCGCGGCATCCCGTTCCTGTTCGCGACCGGCTACGGTCTCGGCGGAATCGACGAGAAATACCACGACCGGCCCGTGCTCCAGAAACCCTTCCGCGCCGCCGATCTGGCCGGGGCGCTGGAGGCGCTCGTCGCTTAACAACCTTGCAAGCTTCACGGGCCGGCGCGGGGCTTGATCCCCGGGCGTCCTTTCGGCCAAGTGCGCACAAACGTTTGATGAGGGAATATTATGTGGCTGCTCGACAAGATGCTGCGCCGGGTGATTACGACCGGCGAGCTGATCGTCACCGATTATGACGGCACCATCTACCATTTCGGCGCGCCGGAGCCCGGTAGGACGGCGGTCAAGGCGCGGCTGACCGACAAGGGTGCCGCCGCCGCCATCGCCCGGGATCCCCGCGTCGGCGCCGGCGAGGCCTATATGGACGGCCGGCTCGTCTTCGATCAGGGCGACATCCGTGATCTCGTCCTGCTGATCCGCGAGAATGTCCCGTTCGAGCGGGAAGGCCCGCTCAAGCCGCAAGGCCCGTTCCGCAAGGGGATCGACTATCTCGGTGGCCTCCTCGACCAGGTGAACTGGAAGACGCGTTCGCGCCGGAACGCCGAGCACAGCTACAACCTCACCCGCCGGCTCTACGAATTGTTCCTAGACGAGGACCGGCAATATACCTGTGCCTATTATCGCGACACGTCGAACTCGCTCGAACAGGCTCAGCTCGACAAGAAGGCGCATATCGCCGCCAAGCTGAACCTGAAGCCGGGCATGAAGGTACTCGACATCGGCTGCGGCTGGGGCGGGCTCGCCCTCTATCTCCACCGCCATTACGACGTCGACGTGCTCGGCGTCGCCCTGGCGCCGGACCAGATCGAATTCTGCAACGAGCGGGCGGCGGCCGAGGGCGTCGCCGACCGGGTGAAGTTCGAGCTGATGGATTATCGCGACGTCACCGGCCAGTTCGACCGCATCTCGGCCGTCGGCCTCATCGAGCATCTCGGCCGGCCGCATCACGCCGGCTTCTTCGCCAAGTGCCACGACCTGCTGAAGCCGGACGGAGTCATGTTCACCCATTGCTGCGGCCGGATCGGCGGCAAGGGCATCACCGACAAATGGACCCGCAAATATATCTTCCCGGGCGGCTATATCCCCTCGCTCTCCGAGCTGGTCGACCAGGCCGAACGGCACAAACTGGTCGTCACCGATGTCGAGGGCTGGCGCTTCCATTATTCCCACACGCTCGAGGAATGGTATCGCCGGACCACGGCTCATAAAGACGAGATCGTCGCCCTCTACGACGAGCGTTTCTTCCGCATGTGGCAATTCTACCTGGCGGGCGCCGAGGCGGCGTTCCGCTATGGCGCGCTGGTCAACTGGCAGGTCCAATATGTCCGCCGCCGCGACGCGCTGCCCATGACCCGCGACTATCTGTTCGAGGAGGAGGAAAGGCTCTGGACCGCCGACGAGGCGCCGCTATGGCATCTGGCTGCGGAGTAAAGGAGCGCATGATATCATGATCTGGCGGTTGCTCGAGAAAATCCTGAACCGCCTCGTGCGTCGGGGCGAGCTGGTCATCACGGATTCCAGAGGCGAGATCCACCGCTTCGGCGCCGCCGATCCATTCCTCCAGCGTGTCGCCGTCCGCTTCAACGACGGCAAGGTTCTTCGCGACATCCTGCGCGACCCGACGCTCGGTTTTGCCGAAGCCTATATGGCCGGCCGGATCGACTTCGAGGACGGCGATATGGTCGCGCTCGCCCGGCTGATGAAGGTGAACGACCGCTTCGAGGCTGGTAAACCGCGCGGCAAGCGCTTCCGCGACAATTTCTCAGGCGTCGCCGCCTGGCGCCTGGCGCGCAACCGCGAGGCCCGCTCGAAGCGCAACGTCGCCCATCATTACGACATCGGCAACGCGCTCTACCGGCTCTTCCTCGATGACGACCTGCAATATAGCTGCGCCTATTTCACCGATCCGTCCAACAGCCTGGAGCAGGCCCAAGCTGACAAGAAGGCGCATATCGCGGCCAAGCTCTACCTCAAGCCGGGGCAGAAGGTGCTCGACATCGGCTGCGGCTGGGGCGGCATGGCGCTCTATCTCCATCGTCATTTCGACGTCGACGTGCTCGGCGTGACGCTCTCGGAAGAGCAATTGAAGCTCGCCCGCGAGCGCGCGGCGGCGGCGGGCGTTTCGGACCGGGTGAAGTTCGAACTTCGCGATTACCGGCGGGTCGAAGGCACGTTCGACCGGATTGTCTCGGTCGGCATGTTCGAGCATGTCGGCGGCGCCCATTATGACGAATTCTTCGCCGTGTGCCGGAGGCTGCTCGCGCCCGACGGCGTGATGCTTCTCCACACGATCGGCCGGTTCGACGAGCCGCGGGCGGGCGAACCCTTCGCCGACAAATATATCTTTCCGGGCTATCACCTTCCGAACCTGTCGCAGATCGTCGAGGCGAGTCAGCGCTGGCGGTTGATCCACAGCGACGTCGAGACGCTGCGGCTTCATTACGCCTACACGCTTCTCCACTGGATCGATCGCTGCAAGGCGCATCGCGACGAAATCGTCGCCATGTATGACGAGCGCTTCTACCGGATGTGGCAGATCTATCTCGCGGGCGCCCTCGCCATGTTCGAGGATGGCGGCGGCTGCAATTACCAGATCCAGTACATCCGCGATCGCAACGCGGTCCCGATCACGCGCGATTATATCCTGGAGACCGAGCTCAAGCTCCGCAAAGCCGAGGCCGCGATGAGCGCGTCGAGCCGCCAGCTCCGCTCGGCCTGACCGCGTCTTTCGGCGCGTCGAGGCCGGGAACCCGAGCCGCTACTCGCCCCGCTCCTCCGCACCCATGCGCCGAAGCCGGAAGCCCTGACGGGCTGCCGCGCGCTCTTCCGGGCTGAGCGTTCCGTCATGGTTGGTGTCGAGCCGGTCGAACAAAGCGGTGGCGGCACGCTGCGCCTCGGCGAGCGAGATGCGGCCGTCATGGTCTGCGTCGACCCGGTCGAACCAGCGGCCGGTGAAGCCCCAGCCGAGACTTGCGCGGCGCGGACGAGGCGCCCCGGCCGCCGCCGCGCTCCGTGCCCCGCGCGGACCGCGCGACCGGTAAGTGAGATATTCAGCCCGGCTGATCGATCCGTCGTGATTGGCATCCATGCGATCGAACGATGCATTCGGATCCCCGCGCCCGCGCGGTCCGCGAGGGCTGGCAGCCATGTCGGCCGCGGCGCCCGCTTCGCCGCGGTCGATATATCCGTCGTGATTGACGTCGAGACGGGCGAAGCGGTCCTCGACATGTTTCAGGAACACCGCCCGCGTGATCGGCCGTGCCGTGCGATGGCGGGCGGGAGCATCGGCGGACGCCTGGGCAAGAGCCGTCACGGCGGCAAGAGTGGCGAGCGCGAGCGCGCCGGGCATGACCTTCTTCATCCTCTTCCTTTCCTCCCTCTCACGTGTCTTCATGGCGCTGGCTATCGTGGCCGACTCGAGCAGAGTGTCGATAGAACAAAGACAGAACAATCGCAAGATGTCAGTGCCGGGAGCCGAAGAGGAATGGGAGAGGACCTGAAGCGTCGACCGTGAGCGCTATTGGCCGTCGGGCGGCGGGGCGGGCTGCTGCCCTTGCGGCCGTTGCCGCGCGCGCATCGTGTGCACGAACGCTTCGCGTTCCTCGGGGGTGATCACGCCGTCATGGTTGGCGTCGACGCGGTCGAACAGGCCGAGCACGGTACCGAGCAGCTGGTCGAGCGTCACCTTGCCGGTATGATTGGTGTCGATCCGGTCGAACCAGTCGCCATTCAGACTGAACATGCCGCCGCCGCCGCGGCCGCCCCAGCCGCCTCCGCCGCCCCGAAACATCGTCCGCATCGCGGCGAATTCCTCGCGGCTCAGCACGCCGTCATGGTTGGTGTCGAGGCGATCGAAAAACTCGTCGCTCCGGCTGCGCTCGCCGCCGGCGCCGGGCGCGCGCTGCTGCCCCTGGTCCGCGGCGGCTTCCTCACGGGTCAGCACGCCGTCATGGTTTGCGTCGAGATGCTGAAACTGCTCGCGGAGCTGCCGCTCGACATCGGCGCGGCGCATCGGCGGCGGTCCGTTGGGGGCCGGCGCCGCGGGCGGGGCAGGCGGTTGTGCGAAGGCGGAAGCGGCGGTCAACGCGGCAAGCGCCGCGCCGGCAAGGGTCAATTTCTTCATCCCAAGCTCCTTAATGGCGGAAATATCGTCGAAAATGCAGCGTTCCGCTAGTGAAACCTCTCTGTATGGCGCTTGAACGGCGTTCCCCCGCTGTGGCAAGGCGCTCCCGTCGATCGAGGGGAATGGGGTTGCCGGAATTGGGTGCGCCATGGTGGGAGCGGCGCTGGGGCGTGGTCGCTCTGGCGCTTCTCGCCGCCGTGCCGCTGCTCTGGCCGAGCATTCCGCCGATGGTGGACCTGCCCGGCCATATGGGCCGCTACCGGGTCGAGCTGGAGATCGCCCATTCGCCGGTGCTCCAGCATTTCTATTCCTTCCGCTGGGCGCTGATCGGCAATCTCGGCATCGACCTGCTGATCATTCCGGTCGCCAAGATATTCGGTCTGGAGCTGGGGACGAAGTTGATCGTTCTCGCCATCCCGCCTCTGACCGTCGCCGGCTTCCTGTGGGTCGCGCGCGAGGTGCACGGGCGGGTGCCGCCGACGGCGCTCTTCGCCATCCCCTTCGCTTACGGCCATCCCTTCATCTTCGGCTTCGCCAATTTTGCTTTGTCGATGGGGCTTGCCTTCCTTGCCTTCGCCTTCTGGCTGCGGCTTGCGCGGCTCGGCCGTACGCGATTGCGCGCGATCGTCTTCGTGCCGCTGTCGATGGCGCTCTGGGTCGTCCATACTTATGGCTGGGGGGCACTCGGCGTGATGGCCTTCTCGGCCGAGCTGGTGCGGCAATATGATTCCGGAAAGAACGTGGTACGCGCCGGCTTCGCATCCGCCCTCCACTGCCTGTCGTTGACGCCGCCGATCCTGCTGATGCTGATCTGGCGCAGCGGCCAGCATGTCGGCGGCGAGACCGGCGACTGGTTCGACTGGCATGCCAAATATCTGTGGCTGATCAGCGTGCTTCGCGACCGCTGGTACTGGTTCGACGTCGCTTCGCTCGGCGTGGTGATCGTCCTCCTGTTCGACGCGATCCGCAGCCCGCGCCTCAGCTTCTCGCGCAACCTCGCCGCCTCGGCGCTGTTCCTGCTCCTCGTCTACCTGCTGCTGCCGCGCATCGTCTTCGGCTCGGCCTATGCCGACATGCGGCTCGTCCCCTATCTGCTCGCGGTGGCGGTGATCGCGATCCGCCTCAAGGATGCCAGCCCCGCCTTCGCGCGCACCCTCGCCTGGCTCGGCCTCGCCTTCGCGGTGGTGCGGATCGGCGGCAACACGATCAGCTTCTGGATCCTCGACCGTACCTATCAGCGCAACCTGGCCGCGCTCGATTACGTGCCCGAGGGCGCGCGGATGGTCTCCTTCGTCGGCACGCGCTGCAACCAGCCCTGGAACATGAGCCGCCTGGAGCATCTGCCGGCGATGGCGATCGTGCGTCGCCGGGCCTACTCCAACGACCAATGGTCGATGGCCGGCGCGCAGCTCCTGCGCACCATCTACCGCCAAGGGGGCGGCTACGAGCATGACGCCTCGGAGATCGTGACCGAGAAACAGTGCCGGGGCGAGGTCTGGCGCTCGCTCGACCAGTCGCTCGCCGGCTTCCCGCGCGACGCCTTCGACTATGTCTGGCTGATCCAGCCGCCGCCCTACGATCCGCGGCTCACCAAGGGTCTCCAGCCCATCTGGCGCAGCGGCACCAGCATCCTCTACAAGGTGGTCGACCGGACGCCGGTGACGCCGCCGCCGCCCGCGCCCGAACCGAACCCGCCCAAGGCCGCTGCATGACCGCCCCGCCGCTCTCGATCGTCGTTCCCTGCTACAATGAGGAAGCCTGCCTGACCGAGCTGCACGGCCGGCTGAGCGCGGCGGCGCGGCAAGTGACGGACGCCTATGAGATCGTGCTCGTCAATGACGGCTCGCGCGACCGCAGCTGGGAGATGATGCAGGCGCTCGCCGTGGGCGACCCGCACCTGGTCGCGATCAACCTCTCGCGCAATCACGGCCACCAGCTCGCCTTGACCGCCGGCCTCGACCTCAGCAGCGGCGCGCGCATCCTGATCATCGACGCCGACCTGCAGGATCCGCCCGAATTGCTCCCGGAAATGCTGGCCGTGATGGATCAGCAGGGCGCGGACGTCGTCTATGCGGTGCGCCGCGCCCGCGCTGGCGAGACCGCGTTCAAGCGCGCGACCGCCAAGCTCTTCTATCGCGGCCTCTCGCGCCTCGCCGAGATCGACATCCCGCTCGACACCGGCGATTTCCGGTTGATGAGTCGCCGCGCGCTCGACGCTTTACTCAGCCTGCCCGAGCAGGCGCGCTTCATCCGCGGCATGGTCGCCTGGGTCGGCTTCCGCCAGGTACCGATCGTCTACGACCGGGCGGAGCGCCACGCCGGAGAGACCAAATATCCTTTGTCGAAGATGGTCCGCTTCGCTTTCGACGCGATCACCGGCTTCTCGACCGCGCCGTTGCGCTTCGCGAGCCATGTCGGCCTCGCCCTCGTCGGCGTTTCGGTGCTCTTGCTCATCTATATCGCGATCGCCTTCCTGGCGGGGGCGACGATCCAGGGCTGGACCTCTTTGATGTTCGTCGTCGTCGTGCTTGGCGCCGTGCAGATGTTCGTGCTCGGCATGATCGGCGAATATCTCGGTCGCCTCTACATCGAGTTCGAAGCGGCGGCCGCTTTACATCGTCTCCGATATTGCCGGCCGGGCGGGGGGGCATCCCCACCTCGGCCATGTCGCTCACGAGGCGGAGACGACCGCGGCGAGCGAGACTCCCGGCGGGAATGGCAGCCGCCCGATCGCATAGGCTTCGGCCCGGAAGATCCTTTCGAGCATCTTGTTGACCGGCGCCGGCGGCAAGGAATCGTCGCTGTCCTTGTTGCCGGTCGCCCGTCCCGCGAGCCGCGCCGCGGCCGCGACCGGGAAGAGCAGGCTGTTGAAGTAGGTGAGCAATTCGATCTTCAGCCCGGCCTCCGCGACGGCGGCGCGGAAGCTCTTCTTGGTGTAGCGGCGCTTGTGATGGTTGACCTCGTCATGCGCGCTCCACATCCAGGGATGGGCCGGCACGGTGAGGAGGATGCGGCCGTCTGGCCGGAGCCGTTCGGCCATGCTTACGAGCGAGGCCCGGTCCTCCTCGACATGCTCGAGCACATCGAGGATGGCGACGAGGTCGTAGGTCTGCTCCGGCACGCCCTTCAGCTCCGGCAGAGCGGCGTCGCGCACCGCATGGCCGAGGCGCTTGCTGGCAATGACCCGAGCGAAGCCGTCAATCTCGGTCGCGTCGACCCGACCGAAACGCTGCAACATCGGGAGGTTGTGCCCGGTGCCGCAGCCCACTTCGAGGATTCGCGCCTCGGCGGGGAGCGGCACCGCGCGCTCGATCAACCGCGCGAGGACGTCGCGCCGCGCGCGATACCACCAATGGGTGGCGTCCAGCTCCGCCATGCGATCATAGACGATGCGCTCCATTAGATGCGGCCCATCAGGCGAACACCCATTGGCGGTAGAGGACGAACGTCACCATGGGCACGACGCATATCATGGGAATGACGGGCCACCATGTCGGCCCGTGCAGCGGCCCGGTCAGGATCCAGACGAAAAGGCTGTTGAGGGCGAGGCTGATCAGCGAGACGGTAAAGGAGCGGCCGGTCCGCCGGGCAGGCTTGTCGCGGCTGCCATGGCCCCGGAAGCTGACGCGGCTGTGAAGCACATAACCGACCCCCGCCGCCACTACATAGCCGATCAAATTCGCCAGCAGGGGCGGCACGCCGAAGAAGGTGGCCGGCACCCAATAGGTGGCGGCGCCGAGCGCCGTCACGAAGCCGCCGACCAGGCCGAAGCGGATCAGCTGAACGAAGACGGGCGGCAGGGCGTCCAGATCCACCATCCTTGCCCTGACCCCTTCGTAACTTGCCCTTTGCCGGCGACCGACTAATGCGGCCTCGCCGGGTTGGAAAGGGCGAAGGATGGAGGGGCTGGACTGGCTGGAGAAGCATTGGCGCCGATGGGTGCTGCTTTTCTGGCTGCTCGCCGCCGCGATCCTGATCTTCACGCGCTGGGCGCAGATCCGCGGCTTCGGCCTCGGCGACACCGACGACAATATGCGGATGATGCAGGTTCGCGCCTGGCTGTCGGGCCAAAGCTGGTTCGATCTGCGCCAATATCGGATGAATCCGCCCTACGGCGCCGACATCCACTGGTCGCGGCTGGTCGATCTGCCGATCGCCGGCCTGAAGCTCGCCTTCGCGCCGTTCTTCGGCGGCCCGACCGCGGAGCGGATCGCGGTCGCCGTCGCGCCGCTGCTCCCGATGCTTCTCGCTTTCTGGGCGATCGCCATCGCGGTCCGGCGGCTGGTCGCGAAGCAGAGCTTCGCCTTGGCCATCGCCATCCTGCTTTGCGCCGGCTCGGCGCGCAGCATGTGGACGCCGTGCCGGATCGACCATCATGGCTGGCAGCTCGCCTTCCTCGCCGTCTCGGTTGCCTCGCTCGCCGATCCCCGAAAGGCACGCGGCGGCGTCCTGCTCGCCATCTCGAGCGTGCTCTCGGTCGCGATCGGGCTGGAGATGATTGCCCTATCTGGCGGTGATGGGCGCCGCGTTGGTGCTGCTCTGGGTGCGCGACGGCGGCGAGTGCGCCGCGGCTCATGGGCTATGGCGCCGCCATGGCCGGCGGAACGGCGCTCGCTTACCTGATCTTCGCCTCCTATGCGAACCGGCACCCGGTCTGCGACGCGCTTGTCGCCGGTCTGGCTGTCGGTGCTGGTCACGGCGGGTGTGGTCGCCTTCCTCCTCGCGCTCACCTCGCCGCGTTCATGGCTGGTGCGGCTCGTCCTGGCAGGCATTGGCGGCGCTCTGCTCGGCGGCGGCTTCGTCCATTTCTGGCCGAATTGCATGCGGCCGCCCGAACATGCCTCGCCCCTGCTCGTGAAGCTGTGGCTGTCGCATGTCCGCGAGGCGCGGCCCATCTACCTCCACGATTACCAGACGATCATCGCCGCCTGCACCCTGCCGGTCACCGGCCTCGTCGGCTATGCCGCCACGCTGTGGCGCAGCCGCCGCGACGGCGACCGACTGGTCGTGTGGGCGGCGATCGCCGCGCCCGCGTTGCTCGGCGCCGCGCTTGCTGCTCTGGCAGAGCCGCGCCGGCCCGCCCGCGCAGGTTCTCGCCGTCCCCGGCGCGACCGCGCTCGCCTGGATCCTGATTCCGTGGGTCTGGAACAGCCGCTCGATGTTCGTGCGGGTGCTCGGCACCGTCCTTGCCTTCCTCATCGCGTCGGGTACGCTGGAGCAGCAGGTCGCCGCCTGGATTCCGCAAAAGCAGAATCCGAACATGAAGCCGGTCAACCGCGCCAACGGCCTCTGCCCTACGCTCTGGGCGTTGCGGCCGGTGGCGATGCAGCCGAAGGGGACGGTGCTGACCTTCGTCGATCTCGGCCCGCGGCTGATCACGGTGACCCCGCACGACGCGATCGCCGGCCCCTATCATCGTAACGGGCAGGATATCATCGACGTCATGCAGGCCTTCCGCGGCACCGCCGATTACGCGCATGCGATCGTCGAGCAGCACCGCGTCGATTATGTGCTGATCTGCCCCGGCATGTCGGAATCCACCATCTACGCCTCGGAGGCGCCGGCTGGTTTCTACATGCAGCTGGTGCGCGGCAAGGTGCCGGCCTGGCTGACGCCGGTCGAACTGCCGAAAGCGTCGCCCTACAAAATGTGGCGCGTGGTCAAACCTGGAAGCTGACGGCGATCCCGTCGATCACGAACTGCGCGGCCAGAGCGGCGAGCATGCACGCCGAGCAGCCGCGTCAGCATCGCCTCCATCCTGTTGCCGAGCAGCCGCATCAGCCAGCCCGGCGGCGAGCAAGGCGGCAAGGGTCAGCAGCAGGATCGGCGAGCGAGCGCGGCAAGCACCACCAGGATGTTCTCCAACCCGCTGGTGCGCGCCGTCAGCAGCATCACCGACGCGATCGAGCCCGGGCCGGCGATCATCGGAATCCCCATCGGGAAGACCGAGATGTCCTCATGCTCGGGATCGGCGCTGACTTCCTGCGCCGCGGGTCTCGCGGCGCGCGGTGCGGCGTCTCGAACACCATGTCGAGCGCGATCAGGAACAGCATGATGCCGCCGGCGATGCGGAACGCGGCGAGGCTGATGCCGAGCGCGCGGAGCAAGCGTCTCGCCGAGCAGGGCGAAGAAGAGGAGGATGAAGGCGGCGACGAGAACCGAGCGAACCGCCATCGCGCGCCGCTGCGGGCCCGGAACGTCCCGGGTCAGACCGGCGAAGATCGGCGCACAGCCCGGCGGATCGATAACGACGAAAAGGGTGACGAAGGACGAGATGAAAAGGGCGATCACAGCCCCTCCGGTGGCGGCAGCCCGGCGCGGATGCACGCGGCGACGACCGTGTTGCGGAGCAGGACCGCGATCGTCATCGGCCCGACGCCGCCCGGCACCGGCGTGATCGCGCCCGCCACCTCGCGACGCGCTGGCGAACTCGACGTCGCCGAGCAGCTTCGTCTTGCCCTCTTCGTCGGTCAGCCGGTTCATGCCGACGTCGATCACCGCGGCGCCCGGCTTGAGCCAGTCGCCCTTGATCAGCTCGGCGCGGCCGACGGCGGCGACGAGAATGTCGGCGCGGCGCACCACTCCGGGCAGGTTGCGCGTGCGGCTGTGGGCCATCGTGACGGTGCAATTCTCGCGCAGCAGAAGCTGCGCCATCGGCTTGCCGACGATGTTCGAACGGCCGACGACCACCGCCTCGAGCCCGCTCAGATCGCCAAGCTGGTCCTTGAGCAGCATCAGGCAGCCGAGCGGGGTGCAGGAGACCAACCCCTCCTCGCCGACCGCGAGACGGCCGGCGTTGATCACGTGGAAGCCGTCGACGTCCTTGTCGGGATCGATCGTGTCGATCACCGCCTTGTCGTCGATCCCGGCCGGAAGCGGCAGCTGGACGAGGATCCCGTCGACATTATCGTCCTCGTTCAACTGCTCGACGAGCGCGATCAGTTCGTCTTGCGTCGTTGTGTCGGGGAGACGGTGCTCGAAACTCGTCATGCCGGCCTCGACCGTCGCCTTGCCCTTGGAGCGGACGTAGATCTGGCTCGCCGGATCCTCGCCGACCAGCACGACCGCAAGGCCCGGCGCGCGGCCCATCGCCGCGACGAAGGCGGGTACTGCGTCCGCCACGCGGGCGCGGAGCGCCGCCGCGAAGGCGCGCCCGTCGATCCGCTCAGCACTCATTGATAGGTCGCCGCGATCAGATCCGATTCGGCGCCGTGGAGCAGAATCTGCAGCACGATGATAAGCAGGACGACCACCATCGGCGAGAAATCGAGGCCGCCGAAATCCGGTAAGACGCGGCGGATCGGCCGGTACAACGGCTGGGTGATGCGATCGAGCGCGTAAAGGAAGCGGCGGACGCCCTCATTGTAGGTGTTGATGACGTTGAAGGCGACGAGCCAGCTGAGGATCGCCTGGAGGATGATGATCCACATCACCACGGTCAGCAAAAGATCGACGATCTGGAAAAGCGAGATCAGCATCAAGGACTCCCGGCCGCGAGGCCGATGTAGGGACGGGCGCGGAGCGGAGCAATGGCGCGCTTGCGCTCAGGGCGCGAAGCGCGGCGCCTCCGCCTCGGCGAGGATGAGGGCGAACAGTCCTTCCGCGTCGCTCCATTCGGCGAGCGGCGTCCAGCCGCCGGCGTGAAGCAGGATATGCGCGCTGCGGGGCGAATATTTATGGCTGTTCTCGGTGTGGATCGTCTCACCGGCCTTCATCGCGAACGCGGCCGATTCAACGGTGAAGGATACGTCGCGCACCGACTCCAGATGCATCTCGATCCGGCTCATCTTGTCGTTCCAGACGGCGCGGTGGCGGAAGGCGTCGAGCGGGATGTCGCCGCCGAGCTCGCGGTTGATGCGGCGAAGAAGGTTGAGGTTGAACTCGGCGGTGACGCCGGCTGCATCGTCATAGGCCGCGAGCAGGACGGAGGGGGCCTTGACCCGGTCCATGCCGATCAGCAGCCGAGCGCCCGGCCCGAGCGTCGCCTTCATACGCCGGAGCAAATCGACCGCGGTGCCGGGGACGAGGTTGCCGATCGTCGAGCCGGGGAAGAAGCCGAGGTGGGGCACGTCGGGAAGGCCATCGGGCAGGACGATCTCGCCCATGAAATCCGCCTCGACGGGAAAGATCGGCAAATTGGGGAATTGCGCCTGCAGCGTCGCAACCGACAGGCTCAGGAACTCGCCCGAAATATCGATCGGCACGTAAGCGGCGGGTCGGACCGCACGGAGCAGGATCGGGGTCTTGGCCGCCGAGCCCGCGCCGAACTCGACCACCACTTGCCCGGTACCGATGAAGCTGGCGACGTCGCCGGTATGCGCCTCCAGCAGTTTCGTGTCGGCGCGGGTCAGGTAATATTCGGGCAGCTCGGTGATCGCCTCGAACAATTCCGAACCGCGGCGGTCGTAGAGCCAGCGCGCCGGAATCGCGCGGATCGGAGCGGCCAGCCCGGCGAGCACATCGCGGCGGAAATCGGGATCGACCGCCAGGCGTCGAGGGGCGTCCATTCAAAGATCCCGCGCCAGCCGCAGCCCGCAGAACTGCCAGCGTTGATGGGGATAGAAGAAATTGCGGTAGCTCGCCCGCACATGGCCGCGCGGCGTCGCGCAGCTGCCGCCGCGCAGGACCTGCTGGTTGACCATGAACTTGCCATTATATTCGCCGACAATTCCCTCCTCCGGCGCGAAGCCGGGATAGGGTTCGTAGGCGCTACGCGTCCATTCCCAGACGTCGCCGAACATCTGCCGGAGCCCGCGTCCGTCGGGCGCGGGACGCGGACGCACCGGCCCCGCCCCGTCGAGCTGGTTGCCGCCATCGGGATCGAGCCCCGCCGCCGCGGCCTCCCATTCGGCCTCGGTCGGCAGGCGCGCTCCGGCCCAGCGGGCGAAGGCATCGGCCTCGTACCAGCTGACGTGGCAGACCGGCTCGGCCAGCTCGACCGGCTGCTCGCCGTCGAGGCCGAAGCGGGTCCAGCCGTTTTCGCCGCGTCGCCAATAGAGCGGTGCCTCGATTGTATTCGTCCGCACCCAGTCCCAGCCGTCGGCCATCCACAGGGACGGAGACTGCATAGCCGCCCTCGTCGATGAACCGGACCCATTCGGCATTGGTAACGGGTCGGTCCGCCAGCTCATAGGGACGGAGAAGGGTCTGATGGCGCGGCCGCTCGCAATCGAAGGCGAAGCCGGCGCCGCCCGGCGCCGATCTCGACGATCGCCGCCGCCTCGGGCGACGCCGCCGATCGGCTCCGGGACCGGCGACGGGGGCTGGCGCCCGCCGCTCCCAGAGGCCGGCCGCAGCGGGATTTTCGGCCATGGCGGCGAGCATGTCGGTCAGCATCAGCTCCTGATGCTGCTGCTCATGGTGGAGGCCGAGCTCGAGACGAGCGAAGGCGACGGCAGGCAGTTGAGGCAGGGCGTCGGCCACCGCCGCATCGACATGGGCCCGATATTGGCGGATTTCGTCGAGGCTGGGGCGGCTGAGCATGCCGCGACGCGGCCGCGGATGCCGCTCCCCCTCGCCGTCATAATAGGAATTGAACAGATAAGCCCAATCCGCGTCGAACGGCTGGTAGTCCGGCACGCGGTCGCGCAGGACGAAGGTCTCGAAGAACCAGCTCGTGTGGGCGAGATGCCATTTGGCGGGCGATGCATCCGGCATCGGCTGGATGGTCGCGTCGGCGTCGGACAAAGGCGCGGCGAGGGCGAGGCTCAGCGCCCGCACCGCCTCGTATCGCTCACGCAGGGCCCGTGCCTGCGGCCGCTCTGCCTGGGTCGCCATGCTGTCCCTTTCAGCCGCCGCCCTTATACACCGAATTGATCTCAGTCAGTCGTTTCTTGTCGCGCCCGGCTGCCACAAGATGTCGCCGTCTCCGGCCGATGCCACCAGCCGGGCGAGCACGAAGAGGTGGTCCGAGAGGCGATTGAGATAGGTGAGCGCCAGCGGATTGAGGCGGACCGCGCGCGCCGCGGCGACTGCGGACCGCTCTGCCCGCCGCACCACGGCGCGAGCGAGGTGGAGATGCGCCGCGCCGCCGCTGCCGCCCGGCAGGATGAAGCTCCTGAGCGGTTCCAGCGTCTCGTTCATCGCGTCGATCTCGCGCTCGAGCCGGTCGATCTGCGGCTGGACGATGCGCAACGTCATTTCGCTCGGCGCGAAATTCTCGCCCGGCGTTGCGAGATCGGCGCCGAGATCGAACATTTCGTTCTGGATCCGCCGCAGCGTCGCGCGATGACCGTCCTCGCCTGATGTGGAGCAAGGCGATGCCGATTGCGCTGTTCGCCTCGTCGACGTCGCCGATCGCCTGCGCGCGCGGATGGTCCTTGGCGATGCGCGACCCGTCGGCAAGGCCGGTTTCGCCCTGGTCCCCGGTCCGGGTGTAGATCTTGTTAAGCCGGACCAGCGCTCAGTGCTTTCCGCCGGCGATGAGCAGGAACAGAATCACGAGGATGATCGTGATCGCCTGGAAAAGGACGCGCTTGCGCATCAGTTGCTGCGAACGCTGGCCGGTCAGATCCTTGCCCTGCGCCATGCCGACCACGCCCTTGATCAGGATGTAGAGCGTGGCCGCGGCCATCACGAGGATCAGGACGAACAGGATCGGCTGCATGGCGCCTATCTAGGCTTCGGCGGCAGAATATCCAGCCGGCAATCGGCCTGCCCGGAGCGCTGTCGCCAGCTCGGCCGGGTCGACACCGCCTTCTCGCAATGACTGGAGGGTCGGTGCGCCATGCCGCTTGGCGAGCCGGCGGCCCCCCCCGTCGAGCAGAAGCGGGTGATGGTGATATTCAGGCGTCGGCAGGCCGAGCAGCGCCTGGAGCAGACGATGGACATGGGTCGCCGCGAACAGATCGCGGCCGCGCATCACGTCCGTGACCCCCTGCGCTGCATCGTCGACCGTGACCGCGAGATGATAGCTGGTCGGCGCATCCTTGCGGGCGAGGAGGACGTCACCGAATGCCTCGGGCTCGGCAATGATTTCGCGGCCGTTGTCGCGCCACATCAATGGCCCGGCGACCGCCGCCGCTCCTGCAGCGTCCAGTCGCCATGCATGCGGTTCGGCGGTGATGCGTGCCTCCCGCTCCTCCGACGTCAGCCGCCGGCAGGTGCCCGGATAAAGCGGCCCGTCCGGCCCGTGCGGCGCGGAGGCGCTTGCGGCGATCTCGGCGACGATCGCCGAGCGGGTGCAGAAGCAGGGGTAGGCGAGGCCCATGGCTTTCAGCCGGTCGAGCGCCTGCGCGTAGAGCGGCAGGCGCTGCGATTGGAAGACGGGCTCATTGTCCCAACGCAGGCCGAGCCACGCCAGATCCTCGAAAATCCCCTGGACATGCTCCGGCCGCGCCCGGCCCGAATCGATGTCCTCGATCCGCAGCAGGAAGGTGCCGCCGCGCTCCCGCGCGAAATCGTGGGCCAGCAGCGCCGACCAGGCATGGCCGAGATGGAGCCGGCCGGTCGGGCTCGGCGCGAAGCGGGAAACGACCTCGCTCAATGACTTGGCTCTTGACCGCGAGTCGCTGGCCATGCAGTCATGAAGGCGTCACTTCTCCGCGCGAGAGGGGGCTGGACAGGGGAAGAGCCGTTCCTCCGTCCTGGGTGCGACAGGCCGGGCCGTTTCCTCTCCTGGGACGACGGAGACTGTTCGCGAACCATGTACCACCCCGACCTCATCCGGCATCCCGATGCTTGCCCGGCTCTCGTGCTGAATGCCGATTATACGCCGCTCAGCTACTATCCGCTCAGCCTGTGGCCGTGGCAGACGGCGGTCAAGGCGGTGTTCCTCGAGCGCGTCGACATCGTCGCCGAATATGTGCGCGAAGTGCACAGCCCGACCCGGACGATGCAGCTCCCCTCGGTGATCGCGCTCCGCCAATATGTGAAGCCTTCCGAGCATCCGGCCTTCACCCGGTTCAACCTGTTCCTGCGCGACCGCTTCGCAGTGCCAATATTGCGGTGACCCGCACGAGCTGACCTTCGACCATGTCATCCCCCGCGCTCAGGGCGGCCGGACGACCTGGGAGAATGTCGCTACCGCCTGCGCGCCCTGCAACCTCCGCAAGGGGGGACGGACGCCGCTCCAGGCCCATATGAACCTCAACCGGCGGCCCTTCCGGCCGACCAGCTGGCAGCTGCAGGAACATGGGCGAAGCTTCCCGCCCAACTACCTCCACGACAGCTGGCGCGACTATCTCTACTGGGATGTCGAGCTGGAAGCGTAAAGTCGTCGCGCGGCACTTGCGCTAATCGTAAATTCGTTTCAGAACCATGGGCTTAGGATAGCCCATGCCGGCGGCCGCGGCCGGCGCGGGCCCCGTGGGCAGAGGGTAGCCCACCGTGGACGCCGCTCTCATTCCCGGCGCAGGGGGACGGGACGGTCGGACGGCGTGAGAGGCGGGGGTCGTGGGGCCCCGCCTCTCCGCTAAAGGCCGCGCCGGAAACCGGCCGGCACAGGATCGTTACGCAGCCGATGCGCGATTTCTCCCAGCTGCTCGACGCCCTCGTCTACACGCGCTCGCGCAACGGCAAGCTGAAGCTGATCGGCGATTATCTCCGCCGTACGCCCGATCCGGACCGCGGCTGGGCGATGGCGGCGCTGACCGGCGAGCTCGACCTGCCCGGCGTCAAACCGGCGGCGATCCGCGCGATCGTCGAGGAGAGGATCGATCCGGTGCTCTTCTATATGAGCTGGAACTATGTCGGCGACATGGCCGAGACGGTCTCGTTGCTCTGGCCGAAGCGGGTCGAGCAGCCGGCGGAGATCGACGACGGCAGCCTGCGCATCTCGGCGGTCGTCGAGCGGCTGCAGAGTCTCGGCCGCTCGGAAGCGCCGGCGGCGTTGGCGCAGATGCTCGACCATCTCGACGCCAGCGGCCGCTACGCCTTGCTGAAGCTCGCGACCGGCGAGCTGCGCATCGGCGTTTCGGCCCGCCTCGCCAAGACGGCACTGGCACAGGCCTTCGGGCTCGACGTCGATGCGGTCGAGGAGGTGTGGCACGGTATCGGGCCGCCCTATTTGCCGCTCTTCGCCTGGGCGGAGGGGCGGGGCGAGCAGCCGAAGGCAGAGGACGTGCCGGTCTTCCGGCCTTTCATGCTCGCCCATCCGCTCGAAGATGCGCGCGTCTCTCTCGACGAATTCGCCGCTGAGTGGAAATGGGACGGGATCCGCGTCCAGCTCGTCCGCGTCGGCGGCCAGACCCGGCTCTACAGCCGCGCCGGCGACGACATCACCCGCTCCTTTCCCGAAGTCGCGGAGAGCTTCGACCGCGACGGCGTGCTCGATGGCGAATTGCTGGTGAAGGGTGAGTTCCAGGGCGCGCAGGAACATGGCGGCGCCGCGGCCAGCTTCAACGCGCTCCAGCAAAGGCTCGGCCGCAAGATCGTCTCGCCGAAGACGCTGCGCGATTATCCCGCCTTCGTCCGGCTCTACGACATCTTGTTCGATGGACGGCGAGGATGTTCGCGGGTTGCCCTGGACGGAGCGGCGGGCAGGGCTCGAGGCGTTCGTGCCCAAGCTCGATCCGGAGCATTTCGACCTCTCGGCCTTGATCGAGGCGGAGAGCTTCGAGGCATTGGAGGAGATCCGCGCCGGTGCCCGCGACGCCTCGATCGAGGGCGTGATGCTGAAGCGCCGCGACAGCCCTTACGTCGCCGGCCGCCGCACCGGCCTCTGGTACAAATGGAAGCGCGATCCGCTCGTCGCCGATTGCGTGCTGATGTATGCGCAACGCGGCAGCGGCAAGCGCTCCTCTTATTATTCCGACTACACGTTCGGCTGCTGGACGGAGGAGGGCGAACTGCTTCCCGTCGGCAAGGCCTATTTCGGCTTCACCGACGAGGAATTGATGTGGCTCGACCGCTGGATCCGTAACCACACGGTCCAGCGCTTCGGTCCGGTGCGCGAGGTGGAGCGGAGCCTGGTGCTGGAGGTCGCCTTCGATTCGATCCACGAAAGCCGCCGCCACAAATCCGGCCTCGCCATGCGCTTCCCGCGAATCTCACGCATCCGCATCGACAAGCCCGCCGCCGAAGCGGATCGGGTCGATACCCTGCGGCGAATGGTGAGCTGAGCGCGTGCCTCTGCCGCGAGAGCGTGATAGTCTCGCGCGGGATGGAATGGGGGAAGCGTGGGATGCGCAGTCTGAGCCTTATCGCCGCGGCTAGCCTGTTTGCCTTTGCGCCTGCCCCGACGACGGCGGCGCCACCCAGCGAGCAGGAAGCGGTCGACGGTTTCGCCGCGGCCAAGGCGGCGGTCGGTGCGCCTGATGACCTGCATCTCGTCATCGCCCCGGCCGCTGCCGCCTCGGATGTCGCGCTGACCGGCAACATGCTCACAGTCCCCGCGCGGGCGCTCCAGCTCGCGCATTCCCGCCAGGAGCTGACGGGGCTTTACGTCGTCGTGCTGGGCCTGGCACACGCGCCGGCACCGCCGAGCAAGCCGAACCATCCCTCGATCGGGGAATATGTGGCCGCCGGCGCGGTGGCGGCGGTTGGCGAAACGGTGGATCCCATACCGGGCCGGAGCCCCGATCGCAGCGACCTGCGACACTATGGCGACCGAGATGAGAACCGGGTTGCGACCCAGGCGCCGGACGTGTCGCCGCGTGGGCGAAGGGTCCTTGCCGCGATGCGCCGCGTGGGCACGTGCAGCGGACCGACTCTGGCTTATCTCGACCGGCTGGCGCGCGAATTGCCGAGCCGCTCCGCGACCGTGATGGCGCGATCCGCACGTGAGGATTTCGGACCGCTCGCCTACCCGCCGGAATATGATTGCGCTCCAGATTGAACCACGTCCGGCCCGTGCGAAGGTGCTTCGGCGCGCGCGTTAACGGGTAAGAGCTTCGCGTATCCTTTTGGAACGGCTCGATTTCGGGGGCTGACACGGCTGCCGCGAATGATCATTGGCCACCTCCCCGCGGCGCCCGCTCGGCCGCCGCCCAAGAAAAGGAGAAGGGCCATGGCGCTTTCCATCCTGCCCGTCGGCAACGAAGGCTTCGCGCACGATCCCCAGAATCGCGGCTATTGCGTCGTCTATCGCGAGGACGAGGTGAACCACTGCCCCGGCTGCGGCCGCACCCATTGGTATGTCGGCCGCGTCTCGGCCGAATGCGGCTTCTGCGGCACGGCACTGCCGCTCGCTTCGGCCAGCGCGCGCGGCAACGGCACCTGGAACCGGCACCAGAGAAGGACGCTCCTCAACGAAGCGGCGTGACGGCGCCGCTCAGAAGGGCAGCCAGTGGTTCTTCTCCGAGAATTTCATGTAACCGGCATTGATCCCTAGGCGCGCCCCGACGCCGAGCCGCACCGGGATCAGGACCACGTCGCCGCGCCTTAGATAGCTCGCGGTGAAGCCGCCGATCACATAGGCATTGCCTTCCGCCGCCGGATAGCGGTGGAAGATGCGCTGGCTGTCGTGGAGGTTGTAGACCAGCACGAATACCTTGCTGGCGTCGCCGCCCCAATCGAAGCCGATCGACGGCCCGGTCCAGTAGATCGGCCGGTCGCCCTCGATCTGGTGGTGGAGCGTGCCCGAGCCGTAGCGCACGCCGAGGATGAAGGCGCCGCCAGCCTCGCGGCCGGTAATGTAGGCGTTGGGTTCGCCCTCCTTGCGGAGGAGATGCTCGATCATGTCGCCGAGCCCCTTGGCGCCCTTGCCGAACACGCTTTCGGCGGCGGTGAACACGTCCTTGCGCGGCACGGTATCGCCGCTGATCTCCGCCGAGGCGCGTTCATGCGCGGAGCCTCCGTCGGCCTGTACGGGCGCGGCGCCCGGCGGCGGCGCGTCGGCGGGCGGAGGGGCATAAGGTCCTTGCGGACCCGGATCGACCGGCTGCGATTCTTGCGTGGCGTCGGGTGCGGCCTGGCCGGGCATTTGACCCTGTGTGGCCGCGGGACGGCTCGCCTGGGCGGGCGGCGGGACATTGGGATCGACGTTGCCCATTGGCTGCTGCGCGGCGGCGGGCAGCGCGAGCACCAGCCCCGCGGCAGCGGTCAGGCTCAGCGAAAGCGGCCTTCTCATACGCAATACTCCCCCTCAGCTCTCGGTGGAGAAGATTAATCCCTTCAAGGCTTTCGCTGCAATGAACGGGCGGCGAACCGAGTCGTTCTTGCGCCGGAATGTCGTCTCGGCCGCGGTTGAACGATCCGATTCTGCCCTCTATAGCCCGGCGGCGGCCTCCCGGAGACGTGGGTGAGTGGCTGAAACCAGCGGTTTGCTAAACCGCCGTAGGGGGATTACTCCTACCGAGGGTTCGAATCCCTCCGTCTCCGCCAGCTTCGCCCCTTCGACGGCGGTGCGTCCGCTGGCGCGGTCTCTTGCCCGAAGTTGAAAATAGGTTCAGTTTTCCTCTCGACGGGAGGAATCATGATCTATTCGAGCGCTGTCGCCGCATCCGCCGACAAGGAGCCGCGCACCGAGCGCGGCCGCAAGACGCTGCGCCGGCTGCTCGAGGCCGCCGCCGCCGAGTTCGGGGAGCGCGGTTTCCATGACGCCGCGATCACCGGCATCACCCAGCGCGCCGGCGTCGCGCTCGGCACCTTCTACACCTATTTCGAGAGCAAGGAGGAAGTGTTCCGCGCGCTCGTCCGCGACATGAGCCGCGCCACCCGCGCGCATGTCGCGGAGGCGGTGAAGGGCGCGCCCGACCGGCTGGCGGCCGAGCGGCTGGGGCTCGAAGCCTTCATCGCCTTCGTCCGCCAGCATCCCGAGCTCTACCGGATCGTCGAGGAGGCGCAGTTCGTCGCACAGGACGTCTATCGCGAACATTATCGGACCTTCGTCGACGGCTATAGCCGCAACCTCGCCGGGGCGCGCGAGCGCGGCGAGATTTCCGACGGGCCGGACGAGCCGCGCGCCTGGGCGCTGATCGGCATGAGCGTGTTCCTCGGCATGCGCTACGGCATTTGGAACCGGGATTTGTCGCCGGGCGAGGTGGCGGACGCGGCGATCGCCCTCGTCTCGGAGGGTTTGAGGAAGCGGGAGACATGATCGGCGACCTTCCCGATCTCCTTGCCAGGCGCGCCGCGCTGACGCCGGACAAGATCGCCTTCGAGGAGATGGCGACCGGGCGAATGCTCACTTATGCCGAGCTGGACATGCGGGCCGCCCGCGCCGCTGGCCTCCTCATGACGCGCGGCGTTGGTGAAGGCGACCGCGTCGCCATCCTCTGCCGCAACCGCATCGCCTTTTTCGAGATCCTGTTCTCCTGCGCCCGGATCGGCGCTATCCTGGTTCCGCTCAACTGGCGGATGCCGCCGGCCGAGCTCGACCGGCTGCTCGTGGACAGCCAGCCGGTCCTGCTGTTCCACGATGCGGTGGACGTCGCGACCGCTGCCGCGCTTCGCGAACCTTTGCCGGCCATCGATCTCGACCGAGACTATGAGCGGCTGATCGCCGCTGCCGATCCCGCGCCCGCGCGGTCGCAATGGCCGGCCGACGGCATCTGGTATCTGATCTACACGTCGGGCACGACCGGGCGGCCCAAGGGCGTGATCTACACCTACCGCATGGCGGCCGCGAACCATGTCAACATCGGCACGGCGATCGACCTGCGCTCGACCGATACCACGCTCAACTTCCTGCCGCTCTTCCACACGGCGGGGATCAACCTCCACACCCTGCCGACCTTGTTCCAGGGGGGCACCGTCATCATCCTGCCCGGTTTCGACGCCGACGCGATGGTGTCGCTGCTCGAGGCGGAGCGGCTCGACACCATCTTCGCCGTGCCCACAATCTACCAGGCTTTGCTCGATCATTCCCGCTTCGCGACCGCGCCGCTCGGCCGCGTACGCCACTGGGGCTGCGGCGGCGCTTCCCTCTGCGATCGGCTCGTCGCCCGCTGCCGCGACCTCGGCATCCGCATCTGCAACGGCATGGGGATGACCGAGACCGGCCCGACCGCCTTCCTCGCCGCGCCGGAGGATGCGTGGGAGCGGATCGGCTCGATCGGCAAGCCGCAATTGCTCGTCTCGGTCCGGCTGGTCGACGCGGAGGGTCGCGATGTCCCCGGTGGCGAGATGGGCGAGGTGTTGTTCGCTGGCCCCGGCGTCACGCCCGGCTATTGGAACGACCCGGAGGCGACCCGGGCGGCCTTTACCGAGGATGGATGGCTCCGCTCCGGCGATCTCGCTCGCCGCGACGCGGACGGCTTCTACTATGTCGTCGGGCGGCGGAAGGAGATGTTCATCTCGGGCGGCGAGAATGTCTATCCGGCCGAAGTGGAGAATGTGCTCGCCGCCCATCCGGCGGTGACCGAAGCGGCGGTGGTGGCCGCCGCCGATCCCAAATGGGGCGAGGTCGGCCGCGCCTTCGTCCAGCTCTCGGGCGAAACGCCGCAGCCCTGCGAGCACGAGCTCGAAGCCTTCTGCCGCTCCCGCCTCGCCGCCTACAAGGTGCCGCGCAGCTTCGTCTTCGTGCCGGACTTTCCCCGCACTGCGGCGGGGAAGGTGCAGAAGCATTTGCTGGCTGAGTTCGATGCGGCCTATTCGTCTTTCGCCGCGCCCGGCTTGGTCTCCTCGCCGCGCGCCTGAGCCTTGCGGCGCTTCAGATTCTCGCGCAGCGCCTCGGCCAGCCTCTTGCTCACGTTCGTCGTCCGCCTTTGCCATCTCCGCTCCGCTTGACAGGGTGGGCAGGGCACGGCCATAGCGCCGCGTCTCCCGACAGGCGAGTTGCTGCCGTAGCTCAGTGGTAGAGCGCATCCTTGGTAAGGCTGAGGTCGTGAGTTCAATCCTCACCGGCAGCACCACCGCCGCCTGACGGCAATCTCGGCATTCGCCGGCGAAGCAGGGCCGCCGCGCCTGAGCGCTGGATTTCCTGTCCGCGATAAGCGAAAGTTTCCGCTCCTCGTCCGCGTGCCGGAGGCCTGCCACTCGCCCATGCCCGACATCTTCCTGTCCTACAGCCGCGCGGATCAGGCGCGGGCCCGGCATTTTGCCGATGGCTTCCAGAAGCAGGGCCTCTCGGTGTGGTGGGACGTCACGCTTCGCTCGGGCGAGGCCTATGACGAGGTCACCGAGGCGGCGTTGCGATCCGCGAGGGCCGTGGTCGTTCTCTGGTCGAAGACCTCCGTCGCGTCGCGATGGGTGCGTGCCGAAGCAACGATCGCGGACCGCAACGGGACTTTGGTCCCGGTGATGATCGAAGCCTGCGAACGTCCGGTCATGTTCGAGCTGACCCAAAGCGCGGACCTCGCGCTTTGGCGGGGAGAGGAGACCGATCCGGCGTGGCAGCGATTCCTTGCCGACGTCTGCCGCCTCGTGGTCGGCGAGGATGCGCAACCGGGCCACGCGCCGCCGATTGCGGCGTCCGGAACCGACGCCGTGGGCGGCGCGCCCAATGTCGCGATCCTGCCGATCGTCAGCCGCTCCGACGAGGATGACGATTTCGCCGAGGATATGTCCGAGGAACTGGTCACGGCGCTGTCCTTGCATGGTTATTTCAAGCTGATCGCCAGCGCGACCGTCGCGAACTATCGCGGGTCGGACGTCGACTCGAGGGTTGCGGGCCGCGAGCTGGACGCGCGCTATGTCGTGCAAGGCAGCCTGCGCCGCTCGGGAGCGAACCTCAGGATTGCGCTGCAGCTGGTCGAAGCGGCGACCAGCGCGATCCTTTGGTCCTCGAAATATGTTCGTCCCCTCGACAGCTTGGCGGAGACGCAGGACGATCTCTTCACCGAGATTGCCAGCGATGTCGGCCATCGCCTTCTGCTTGTCGAATTCGATCGGGCGCGGAAGAAGACGGCGGGATTCACCGCATGGGAACGGGTGCTGCGGTCAATGGCCGCCTTTGCCCGCATCCAATCCGAATATGTCCGGGTCGCCATTGAGGAAGCGCGGCAGGCTGTCGCTCTCGGACCCGATTTCGCTCTCGGCCACTCGATGCTGGCAACGGGCGTGGCGACGGAGCTGTTCATGGCCGGGCGATCGGATGCGGCGGCAGAACGGGAGGTGCGGTTCCACATCAAACGCGCCATCGAGCTCGACGGCGATAACCCCAACGTCCTCACGGTCGCGGCCACCGCCAGCCGCTGCATCGGCGATATTCCCGCCTCCCTGCGCTATGCGCAACGCGCCGTGCGGGTCGCGCCGAAAATGGCCAATGCCCATTACAATCTGGCCGCGACGTTCACCGCATCCGGCCGGAACGACGCCGCGCTCGAGGAATTCGAGATCGAGGATCGGCTCGCTCCGCAAAGCACGATCCGCTATCTCTCATTCTATACGAGAGGGCTGGCCCATCTGCAGCAGGGCCAGACCCGGGAGGCCGAAGCGGCAATCGACATGTCGCTGCAGCTCAACCCGCATTTTCCGCTGTCGCTGAAATGGAAGGCGATCCTGGCGACAATGGCGGACCGGCCGGGAGACGCGCGCGATGCCATCCGCCGGCTGCGCGAAGCCGAACCGCTGGCTGAGCTCGCGCAGCATCGGGCCCAGACGGCCTGTGCGGTCCGAGACGCGGCGCTGGCGGATGAGGCCAACACGATCTTCAGCCGGGTCTGGAAAGACGCGGAAAGCGGGACAGCGGCGGCATGAGACGGGACCCGGCCGCCGCGACGCCGCCGCGACCGCCGGCCATCCGGTTCAGCCTCGGCCTGACCGGCCATCATGCGGCGAACCCGGATTTCGCCACCAATCGTCCGCGGATCGAAGCGACCCTTGCCCGCCTGCTCGGTGCGATCGACTCTGCCGTTGCCGGGACGCCGCCGCCCTTCGGCTCCGGCTCGATCGCGCCGACCCGCCTCCATTGCCTGCTCGCGGACGGCGCCGATCAGATGGCCGCCGAGGCGGCCCTCGCGCGGGGGTGGGAGCTCGTGGCGCCCTTGCCCTTCGGACGCGATCTCAACAGCGCGATCAATGCCCGGCCGGCGAGCCCGGCCGATGCGCGGGCGCTGTTGCGGGGCACCGAGCCCGAGAACGCCGAGACCCGGGCCAGCGCCCGGCGCCTCCGCGATCTGGCCGCGGCGGCCCGTTTGTTCGAATTGGCCGAGCAGGACGACGCGATCGCCGCGCTTTTTCTCGCTACCCTCGAAGCGCCGGGCGATCCGCTCAAGGCTCAAGCCTTTGCGGTCCGTGCGGCGGAGCGGGCCGCGCACGCGGCGCGTGTCGCGATCGAACAATCGGACGCCCTGATCGGCATCTGGAACGGTGAAAACCGGGCCGGCGTCGGCGGGACGCATCACACGATCGCCGCCGCGCTCGAGCTCGGCGCCCCCGTCATCTGGATCGACGCGCGGAACCCGGAGGGCTGGCGGATCCTGCGCGCGCCTGAATCGCTGGCGATCGACCCGAATGCGGAACCGCCGGGAAGCGACGAGGAAATCGAGGAACTGGTGTGGGCCGCGCTTCGGCCGGATGGAGCGAGCCAGTCTCCGTCGGCGCGCGCACCGGGCGGAATCGATACGCTGAGCCGCGAGACATGGCGGCCCGTCAGTAGCCGCTGGTCGGGCGCCTATCGGCGCATCGAAACCCTGTTCGGCGGCGAAGGCAAACGCTTGCGGTCTCTCCGACAGACCTATGAGAGCGCCGATCGGATCGCCTCCGGAAGCGGCGCCGGCATTCTTGCCTGTGCTCGGGCATTGCCAGGCGGCGACCGGGAGTTCGCCGGCAGGGTTGCCGATGACGTGCTTCGGCGCTTCGCCTGGGCAGACGGCATTTCAGCCTATCTCTCCGATTTCTATCGCGGCGGGATGGTCGCCAGCTTTCTCTTGTCCGCCTGTGCCGTGGTGCTTGGCATTGCCTACCAGCCTGCCGGCGTGCCGGAGGCGAAGTGGCTGTTCGCAAGCCTCGAATTCCTGCTTTTGGCGGCCATTCTCTTCATCACCTGGCTGGGGCGGAAGCGACGCTGGCACGGACGATGGTTCGAGACCCGGCGGTTGGCCGAATATTTTCGCCACGCGCCGAGCCTTCTGCTGCTCGGCGTCGCCCGGCCGTCGGGACGGTGGCCGCGAGGGGCCGATACGGGCTGGCCGGAATGGTATGCGCGGCAAGCCCTGCGCGCGCCCGGGCTGCCGCGCGTTGCCGTCACCGCCCCTTATCTGCGTGCCGCGCTCCGCGATCTTCTCGACGACCATGTCGTCCGCCAGCGCGACTATCATTGCGCAAAGGCGACGCGCCTCGCGGCAGTGCACGGGAATCTGGACCGGCTTTCGGGCCTGTCCTTCCAGCTCGCCGTGGCGTCGGTCGCCTTATACCTCCTTCTGGCGGCGGCTGCTTTCTTGTCGCTGGTCCCGCATGATCTGCCCGAGCTCTCGTCGAGATGGTTCACCTTCTTCGGCGTGCTGTTCCCGACCGTCGGCGCGGCGCTCGCCGGAATCCGCTATTTCGGAGATTTCGAGCGCTTCGCGGCGATCTCGGAGGTCACCGCGGAGAAGCTTTCCGCGGTCCATGGCCGAATCCGCCTGTTGCTGGCGGCGCCGGACGGCGGGCTCGATCATGGCAGCGCCGCCGACCTCGCCCATGTCGTCGACGACATCGTGGTTTCGGAGATCGAGAACTGGCAGGCTGTATTCGGCGGAAAGCACATCACCGTGCCGGCGTGAAAGGGGCCGGAAATCCGTCGATGCCCTTCAGCGTCCGCCGGCGGCCTGAACGACCATGTCGAGCACGGCGGGGTGGAGCGGCCGCACGAATTGCGCGCCGAGCAGATGGCCGCGCATCCAGACGACGCGGGCGTGGAGCAATTCCAGTCCCGGCAGCTTCAGCCAGATGTCGCTGCCGGCGAACAATTCGAGATGGGTCGCCGCTCGGAAGCCGTCGGTCGAGAGGTCGACGATCTGCACCGTCACCGAATGCGCGCCGCGCTGCCTGAGCCCCGCCCCGAGCATCACGTCGGCGCGGCGGGCGCGCCGCCCCTCCATGCCGGGCTGGGTGGAAAGCTCCGCCGAAAAGTTCATGGCCGCGTCTTACTCGCCGGGAACGGCGATTCCGACCGACACGCCCCAGAGGCGGGCGAGCGTCTTTTCCTGGTCGCTCATGTCGCCGAACAGGCTGGGGCGGCGAAAGCGGGGCTGGCCCTGGTCGCCATTGCCCCGGCGCAGCTGCACCAGCACCTCGTTCTCGTCGATCATATAGGCGAATTCGAGGCCGACGCGATTGCCGGCGGCCCAGGCCACGCGCGCGGGCACACTGGTCGTGCCGCGGTTGAAGATGAGCTCGGTGCCCGGAGGCGGCGCGACATTGCATTCGACGAGCGCGCCCTTGCGCGAAAGATCGCGCAGGCGCGCGTCGATTTCGCCTTCGGGCAATTGCAGCTTCGCCGCGAGCAGCACTCGCGCGCGCTTGGCCTGCCTTTTGCCGGTCACGTTCGCATCGCCGAACGTCTCAACGCCCATCGTTTGCTTGTCCTCTGTCCACCTGCGCGCGACCCTAAGCGACAGGGACCTAAATTGTGGTTAAACATCCGCCGTAAATTTCCGCGCCCGGATGTGCGCCTCGCATGCGGCGTTGACCGCCGGAACGCTCTCTTTATGGGAGCGGCATGCGTTTCTTTTCGGACAATGCGGCGGCCGCCTGCCCCGAGGTGATGGCCGCGCTCGTCGAGGCGAACCGGCTCGACACCGCCTATGACGGCGATGGCTGGAGCGCGCGGCTCGACGGCGTCTTCTCAGAGCTGTTCGAAACCGAGGTCGCGGCTTTGTCGGTAGCGACGGGGACGGCGGCGAACAGCCTCGCGCTCGCCGCGCTCTGTCCGCCTTATGGCAGCATCGTCTGCCACCGCGACGCCCATATCCAGAATGACGAATGCGGCGCGCCCGAATTCTACACCCACGGCGCCAAGTTGCTGCTCGCCGACGGCATCGGCGCGAAGGTGGATGCGGAAGGCGTGGCCGCCTTCCTCGCCACCGTCCGCGACGACGTCCACGCCAGCCAGCCGGCTGTGCTTTCGATCACCAATGCGACCGAATATGGCTTGGTCTACACGCCCGGGGAGGTGGCGGCGCTTGGAGGCCTTTGCCGTGCGCGCGGGCTCAACTTCCACATGGACGGCGCCCGCTTCGCCAATGCCCTGGTCAGCACCGGCGCGTCGCCCGCCGAACTGACCTGGAAGGGCGGCGTCGACGCGCTGAGCTTCGGCTTCACCAAGAATGGCGGCATGTCGGCCGAAGCCCTGATCTTCTTCAGGCCCGAGCTGAAGGCGGCGAGCCTCTATCGCCGCAAGCGCGCCGGCCACCTCCTCTCCAAGGGCCGTTTCCTCGCCGCCCAGATCCTGGCGATGCTGAAGGACGGCGTGTGGCTGCGCAACGCCCGCGCCGCCAACGACGCGGCGCGGCGGCTCGCCGAGGCGGCCGGCGGCGAGCGGCTGATCCTGCCGGTCGAGGCGAACGAATTGTTCATTCGGGTGACGCCCGAGGAAGCCGCGGCGCTTCGTGCTCAGGGCTTCGATTTCTACGATTGGGGGCCGGGCGAGGCGCGGCTGGTGACGAGCTGGGATTCGGATCCGGAGGCCGTCGACGCGCTCGCCAGCGCCGTCGCCGCGCTGTGAACGACGGCGAGGCCAGCCTCCTCCAGCCGCGAATTCTCCTCCCCTTCGCCCTCATCACGCTGATCTGGGGCTCGACCTGGATCGTCATCACCGACCAATTGGGGACGGTGCCGCCGACCTGGTCGGTCGCCTATCGCTTCGCGATCGGCGCGGCGGCGATGTTCCTCTACGCGCGTTGGACGGGCGCCTCGCTGCGGATCGGGCGCGAGGGGCATCTCCTCGCCTTGCTGTTCGGAATCCCGCAATTCTGCTTCAACTACAACCTCGTCTACGCGGCCGAGCTCCATGTGACGTCGGGCCTGGTGGCGGTCGTGTTCGCCCTGCTGATCGTCCCGAATTCGATTCTTGCCTGGGCCTTTCTCAAGCAGAAGGTAACGGGCGGTTTCCTCGCCGGCTCGGCGGTGGCGCTGGCCGGCGTCGCCTTGCTCTTTCTCCAGGAATTGCGCGCGAGCGGTCCGTCGTCGGCGCATGTCCTCATCGGCGTCGGCGCGGCGTTGCTCGGGACCGTCGCCGCCTCGATCTCCAACGTCATGCAGGCTTCGGCGCGGCTTCGGAGCCGACCGGTCGCTTCGATGCTCGCCTGGGGCATGGTCTACGGCGTGCTCGCCGACGTCGCGCTGTCCTGGGCGCTCTACGGTCCGCCGACGATCGAGACCCGGCCCGGCTATTGGGTGAGCCTCCTCTATCTCTCGCTGGTCGCGTCCGCGCTCGCCTTCGCGGCTTACTTCCACGTCATCCGCCAGATCGGCCCCGCCCGCGCCGCTTATTCGAGCGTGCTGATCCCGATCCTCGCCATGGGCTTCTCGACCGCTTTCGAGCATTATCGCTGGTCGTCGGTCGCCGTCGCGGGCGGCGTGCTGACCCTCGCCGGCCTGCTCCTCGCCTTGCGCTCGAAGCGGCCGGCCGTCCCCGCGCCGGAGGGCTGAGCCTTTAGATCCGCTCCCGGCGCGCGAGGTGGATGATTCCCGCCAGCACGATGATACCGACCACCGCCCACAGCCAGCCGCCGCGGGCATGGGCGAGCAAAGGCAGCAGCACGAACGGGATGGCGACGACGACAGTCGCGGCGACGAACGCGGCGATGGCGAACAGCACCTGGCGCATGGGGCAGTTCCTCCACCGACGGCTCAGCTCTCCGCCGGCTCGAGCTCCTTATACGGGTAATGGCCCCGGATGCGGGCATTGAAATGGCGGCCCTTCGAAAAAGCGGCCCGAAATGCATCCGCCGTCTCCGGCGGCACATCGCGATAGACATAACGGCGGCCGGTGGTGAACAGCACCTCCAGCTCGCGCGTGTCGCGGCGATAGTCGAAGCGGCGGATGATCGTCGACGGCATCGCAGGGCAAACGCGCGACCGCTTGGCGATGTTCAGACATTCCTTCTCCCCTTGTGGGAGAAGGTAGCCGGTAACGGCCGGATGAGGGGTGCGCGGCGCAGCCGCGCGCCGGCCTGCGGCCGGCACCCCCACCCCAACCCCCCCAAGGGGGAGGGGCTCTTGATAGTCGATGGTGAATTCTGAAGTTAAACCAGCTTCTCCGCCAGCAGGCGCTGGAGAGGGTGCAAATCGGTCCCCGCCCGCGCGCGCAGGTGGAGCGGATGGTCCTCGTCGCCGACCCAGATGCGCAGCTGGCGGAAGCTGTCGTCGCCGACCCCTTCCTGCAGCGCGAAGCGACGCACCTCGCGATAGGGATAGGAGCTGGTCTCCACTCTTTCCTCGAGCAGGTGCTCGCGGGTGACGAGCACGAGCCGCCGCTCGGTGAACAGGATCGCGCCGGCCTGGGAGACGAAGGCAGCCCGCACCTCCTCGCCGGGGATGAGAGCCTCGGAAAAATCCCGCATGTCGGCCGGGGCGGCCTGTTCGACGTCGAAGATGCGCATCGTCACAAAATGGAGCCTCGGGCCGGCGGGAGCAACGGGATATTCAGTCGATCCTCAAACCCCGCCCGTCGTCCGTGCGGCCTGGAGGGTGTCGGTATATTGCTGGAAGCGGGTGGCCTTGCCGTCCTTGACGCGCCAGACGTGCGCCATCTGCGCGTCGAGCGGCTTGCCGGTGGCCTTGAACCGGCCCTTGTAGCGGCCGAGCACGACCACCGTGTCGCCCGCGTCGAGATAATGCTCGGGCACGACCGTGAACCCGTCCCACTCGCCGCCGAGCCGCATGAACACGCCCTTCACGATCGCGTCCGGCCCGACATAGGGATTGCCGTCCGCATAAGGGAAATTCTCGGCCTCGTTCCACTCGATGTCCGGCGCCATCCGCCCGAGCACGCCGGGAATGTCGCCGGTCGCGAGAGCGTCGTAGATTTCGCGGATCAAGGCCACAGCGCTGTCGGACATTCGCATTTCCCTTCCGGTGCGGATCGTTCCCCAGTCCTAAGCCGTGCCACGGCGACAGTGAAGAGCAGCTATGGTCGCGGCCCCCGCCCCTGCCTTAACTTCGCCCGATTGCGTGGCGATGCTGGCGGGACGCTGCCGTGGAGCGTGGCATGAACCTGTTGCTGTTGCTGAGCGTCCAGGCCGCCGCCGCGCCTGCACCGGCCCCGCCCACGAAGATCGATCCGATCCATTTCGACCTCGCCCGCGTCAAGCCGGCCGATCCCGTGCCCGGCTGCGATCCCGCGCAGGGATCGGAGATCGTCGTCTGCGGCCGACGCAGGGCCTATGCCTATCCGCTCGACAAGATGGCGAAGATTTTCGAGGCGAAGCCGCTGCGCGCCGTAAGGGACATCGGCGGCGGCGCGACGGCCGACGTGCACGTGGAGCAAGGCGACCTCCCGAACGGCATGAAGAGCAACCGGCTCATGATCGGGATCAAGCTGCCGTTTTGAGGGGATTGACGGGCCGCCGCTCAGGCCTCCGCCGTGCGCTGCGCCTCTTCGCAGAGCGCGCGCAGCTGGCGCACGAGCGAGGGCCCGGCGAGATGCGCCTCGACATTGTCGAACCGCTCCCGCTTCAGCGCGAGGCGGATGTCGGAGACGGTGGCGAATTGGCCGGAGCGGGCGAGGGCGAAGGCGCGTTCGAGCGTCGTGGGATTGGTCATCCCGCCGATATGGAGCGGCCGGCGGCGAAAGCCTAATTGTTTCGGCGACATATCAAGGGGCCGTTTTGAGATACTGAGGTGTATGTACATTCGAGGTTACGACCTGAAGCTCCCTCTCCCCGCCGGGGATTGGGGGGTGGGCTGCCCCGCAGCCCACAGCCGCATCAGAGGATGCGGCGACCTCCCAATGGTTGGGGTGAGGGGGCTCGGCGTCAGAGAATAATGTCGAGCGCCGAACCCCCTCACCCTGCCCTCTCCCCCCTTGGGAGAGGGAAATAACGGCCCGCCGCCCACGCAGGGAGAGCATATGACGCAAGTGCGGGTGAACGCCTTCTCGATCTCGCTCGACGGCTATGGCGCCGGGCCGGACCAGAGCCTCGACCATCCGCTCGGTCGCGGCGGCAAGCGTCTGCACGAATGGGCGTTCGCGACGCGCACGTTCCAGCGCATGTTCGGGCAGGAGGGCGGCGCGACCGGCGTCGACGACGGCTTCGCCGCGCGCAGCTTCGACAATCTCGGCGCCTGGATCCTCGGCCGCAACATGTTCGGCCCGGTGCGCGGCCCGTGGCCGGACGAGAGCTGGCGCGGCTGGTGGGGCGAGGAGCCGCCCTACCACGTCCCCGTCTTCGTCCTCACCCACCACGAGCGGCCGCCGCTGGAGATGGCAGGGCGGCACGATCTTCCACTTCGTCACCGGCGGCATCGCGGAAGCGCTCGACCGCGCCCGCGAAGCCGCCGCCGGCCGCGACGTCCGCATCGGCGGCGGCGCCGCCACGATCCGCCAATATCTGGAGGCGCGGCTGATCGACAAGCTGCACCTGGCCGTGTCGCCGGTGCTGCTGGGCCGCGGCGAGAATCTGTTCGCCGGCCTCGACCTGCCGGCGCTCGGCTATCAGGTGACGGAGCAGCGTCGCCGGCGAAGGCGCGACGCATGTGGTGATCGGGCGGGCGGGGAGTTAGGTGCCGGGTCCGCGGAATTACTGCCCCACCGTATCATGGTGCATGATCACGCGTCGGCACAGCGCCACAAATTCGGTATGGCAAAGGTCGCTCTTCGCATCATTCGTTCGCCAAGCGCAGATCACGAAGTCGTAGCGACCATCGTCACCCATGACGTGGTCGACCGTGGGTAGCAGCGCAAGATTTGCCTTGTACGATGCCCGCTCGGCCTTTGAATTGTCGTTACAGTATGAACTGAGCTTCTCCCAATCGAGGGGTTCGCCTGTGTAGAAGTCGAGCCCGCTTGATGCGCAGACGGCGCGGTGGATCAGCTTCCGGTATTCCGACCCTGTTATCAGGTGTTCCGATCTCTTGCGGTCCCGCTTCACGTGCGCAGCGGCTTTGCGGTGCAGCCAGCGGGTGTAGACCTGTTGCGTGATGCGATGCTCAAGGAAGGGCGGTAGTGTGAAGAGACTGGGCATCCTGTGACGGAGCTTAAGCTGCTGCCGGAGCCCTCGCCAGCTCAACTTCCAGCAGCTTGGTCTCCTTCTGGCAGTCATGGCAGAAGGCATAGTCGTAAGTGGCGCCGAGGACCCATTCCTGCGCCTCGACGTCCCATTCGGCCCAAGCGTCGCGGGTGACGGTGTTGCCGCCACATATGTTACAGACGTACGTGACACGCATGTCGATCTGCTCGTCAGCCGTTGTCTTGGTACAATGGATCTAATTAAGGGCTTAGCAAGGGGAAGGGCAATGGTGGAAAAGTGGAGCGATGCCGTCGAAACGGCGGTGCGCCGGCATGTCGGCCGAACGGGCATATGGTGTTTACTCGGCAGGAGCTGATCGACGGCGAGCTTGACACGATAATCGGCGACACGGGTTCAAAGGGCGCTACGCCCGACATGACGCTGAGCCGCGAGCTTCAGCAGCTGCGCGATGCCGGCGTTCTGGAGTTCATCGATGATCGAGGGACATATCGGCTGATGCGCTGAATCGGGTATGCCGCGTGGCTCAGTTCATCGCCGCTTCCTAGCTGTCGCGACGCCGGGCGAGCTCGTCGAGAACGATCGGAACCGCATCATCCAGCGCATTTCCAAATCGGTCAAACTGAGCACGCAGCTCTTCGTCCGACAGAAGGGGCACCTCGCTCACCTTCCATGGCCGCACATATCGTTCGAGCGGCTCCCCTTGATACGGGGAACGCAGACGACGTGAGCGTCAGAGCCTTCAAAGCCTTCCAAGGTCAGAATGGCCTTGGTCACAATGGTTGCGAAGAGCGACTTCTGGTAATCGTTGAATGGTATCGACGCCCAGCCGATCACAAAAACGGGAGTAAGGATCGGCCGTGCTGGAACACGAAGGTCGGCTTCACCGGAACTAGAATGCCCCTCCCAATGGGAAAGGGTACATTGAGCTTTGAAAAACCTCTATTCCCTTGATGTCATTTTTATCTAACCAAGGAAGAAGAGCAGAGATGATCTCACGGCCTAAACGGCGCACGAGAGGGTTGGTTACCCGCTCCAATCCCTTTGCGACCGTATCCTTTGTCACGCCAAACGTCACGTAGTCGGCGATCAATGTGTAAATTGTCGACAGCGCGTGGCGAGGCTTCGCTAATACAAAGCGAGCTATACGACGCGTCGTCTCGTCGCGTCGCCGGTCGTGCAGCCTCACCCAATTTTGCAGGGACGGCGGTTTACGGACCTTCGAAATCAGTTGCTCGACGTTCACGATAAGACCTTTCCCATTGTGTAGGCGCTGACAATATCAGATCTGGCGTAATCTCCATTCCCGGATTTGGTATCCGCAGTAGGACCACACTTTATCCCAAGCTCCACCCTCCGCATGTGACATCTGGCGTAAGCGGAAAGCGGTAAGCGGAACTAGCGGCTTTAGAATTTCTTCTAATTTAGAAGCGATTTGTGGAGCCAAATCCGCCTTCGATACCTCAAGCCGTCCAGTATCTACGGAATAAAATTCCACACGGGTGCGGATTGGGTTGTCGCCGCTCACCTTAAACGCGTGATATACCTCCCGAAAGACAGGTCCATGCTCCCATGCTTCGATCTTCGCATGGTGAGTTTCGCCCCTTCTTCCGCCAGAATTTCTCTACGCGAAGTACAGTAATTTGTTGAGCGCCATGTTCGTCACTGGATGGCCAAGTTTGTCCGCGTAGGTCCAAAACCCAGTTCGCCAACCCCCGAACACTGTAACCCAGTCTCTTAAGTTCTCGGTGATCTGCAGAGGTGCCGATGTTGGCCATGTTCTCTTTTCGTACTCACAAATAGCAGAGAAGTCCAGCTACTCCGCCGCCACCCCGGCCCGCGTGAACATGTCCTCCCCGCCCGCCTTCGCCGACCTTCGGCGGCCAGCCATCCGGATCGTTCGCCGCCTTGGCCGCCTTGCTGCCGGTCGAAATTGTCCCACACCTCGCCCCAATTCCCCCGCGTCGCGGCCTTCGAATATTCGGTCGCGCGGGTCTCGAAGAAATTGGCGTGCTCGACGCCGTTGAGCATCGGCGCCAGCCAGGGCAGCGGGATGCTCGTCGATCATGTAGATCGGCTGGAAGCCCAGTTGGCCCAGCCGCCAGTCGGCGATGTAGCGGATATATTTCTTGATCTCCTTGGGGGTCATGCCGTTGACCGGGCCCATCTCGAACGCGAGATCGATGAACGCGTCCTCGAGCCGCACCGTCTTCTGGCACATGTCGAGGATGTCCTCCTTCACCGCCTTGGTCAGGCAGTTCGCGCTCCTTGCACGAAGGCGTGGAACAGCTTGATGATGCCCTCGCAGTGGAGGCTCTCGTCGCGCACCGACCAGCTGATGATCTGGCCCATGCCCTTCATCTTGTTGAAGCGCGGGAAGTTCATCAGCATCGCGAAGCTGGCGAAGAGCTGCAGCCCCTCGGTGAAGCCGCCGAACATGGCGAGCGTGCGGGCGATGTCCTCGTCGGTGTCGACGCCGAAGGTCGAGAGGTAATCGTGCTTGTCCTTCATCTCCTTATACTGGAGGAAGGCGCCATATTCGCTCTCCGGCATGCCGATCGTGTCGAGCAGGTGCGAGTAAGCGGCGATGTGCACCGTCTCCATGTTGGAGAAGGCGGTCGAGCATCATCTTGATCTCGGTCGGCTTGAACACGCGGCCATATTTGTCGTGGTAGCAATCCTGCACCTCGACGTCGGCCTGGGTGAAGAAGCGGAAGATCTGGGTGAGCAGGTTGCGCTCATGATCGGTCAGCTTCTGCGCCCAGTCGCGGCAATCCTCGCCGAGCGGCACCTCCTCCGGCATCCAGTGGATCTGCTGCTGGCGCTTCCAATATTCGAACGCCCAGGGATATTCGAACGGCTTGTACTGCTTGCGGGCTTCGAGGAGGGGCATCAGACAGAACTCCAAATCGACAGATTTGACCAACTCTCCCTCTCCCCTCGTGGGAGAGGGCAGGGGGTGAGGGGTGTCGGCCGCAGGCCGACGCGCGGCTTTGCCGCGCACCCCTCTCTCCAACCTCTCCCCCACAAGGGGGGAGAGGCTATTCTTGACGACGGCCAACACACCGTCGAGATTCTCCAGAACCTGATTGTTCCAGAAGCGCAGCACTCGATAGCCTTCGCTGTTCAGGAAACGCGTGCGCTCGGCGTCATGCTCCCGCGCGTCCGGCCGCGCATGCCCGCCGCCGTCCACTTCGATCACAAGCTTCGCGCCGTGGGAAACAAAATCGGCGCAATAGGGCCCAAGGGGCACCTGCCGCCGGAACCGCGCGCCGGGCAGGCTTTCGCGAAGGGCGGCCCACAGCATCCGCTCGGCATCGGTCGCGCCGCGCCTGAGGCCGCGCGCTCGGGGCACGGCGCCGGCCGGAAGGAGGTGCCGCTTCATGCCGCCGGCACCCGATAGACGGATACGAAGACGAGGATGGCGCCGAGCGCGAAATAGGCGCAGGCAAGGCGGCGGCGGATGCGGGGACGTTGCAGCCAGGGGAGCGTCTCCGGCGCGACATGCTCAACTCCCGGCCGATCGATCAGGAAATTCCGCCGAGCAGGAAGATGCTCATGCCTGGGATGATCGCCCGGCCGAGATCGGCGAGATTCGAGTGCGCCTCGTGCGACGCAGCCGTCCCTCTGTAGACGAGCTCGGCGACGGCGGCCGCGGCCATTACCAGGGTGCCACCGAGGACCAGGATGCCGGCCATCCTGTTGCGGCGCTCGGCCGAGGAACGGGTTTCGTCCATCATATTCCCGGCCTCCGGTAGAGGAGGAAGAGGATGATCGCGCCGGCGACCACCGCAAGGGCGCCGAGGATCAGCGCCGGGCGCTGGCTTTGCGGCGCGTCGCCGTCGCGGCGGCGGTAGGAGGCGGCGGCGATGACGATCACTATCGCCGCGAGCAGGATGGTGATCAGGCCGCCGCTCACCGGTCGATCACCCGTTCGCGGATGATGCGGTCGCGATAGACGATTCGGGTGCCGCTCCGCGCGCCGACGCCGATGAAGACGATGCCGATGAAATAGCCGAGATTGTAGAGGATGCCGTCGTTCGGCACCGCGTAGACGGCGACGTCCTTCATGAACAGGGACAGGATGAAGGCGACCGGGAAGATGAAGCCGTGCCAGAGGCCGAGCAGGAAGCCCGGCGCGTCCGGCTTCACCGCCGAATGCACCTGCTGCGCGCAGCCGGCGAGCAGGAGCAAGGGCGCGAGAAAGCCGAGCTTCAGGCGATGAGGTGCAAGTGGTCCGCCACGATCAGCGCGCCGTTGATCACGAACAATAGGCCGACCCACGGAATCAATTTCAGCTTCGAGCCGTGCAGCCGCGGCCAGATGATGATCGCGATCCCGTAAGGGATCATGAGCAGCGCCAGGAAGATTGCCACCCAATCCAGCCAGTTCATCGGCATCTCCTCTCTCGAACGGGAAAAAAGCGGCGGGGCGGGAGGCGCGACAAACCTGTTCCGGCCCATGCGGATAGGCCAGAACCGCCGCTTCATCCCCCGTCCCCGCCGCAGACCGTGCCGAAGGGAGTAAGGCACGGTTTTTCCCCCCGCTCGGGGGAGAAAGGGTCATTCCGTCATTCCCGCGAAAGCGGGAATCCAGCTTCCGGCCGTCGCGCATGGCACGAGCGCCTTCCGGACTCCCGCTTTCGCGGGAGTGACGAAGAAGCGTCACTGGCACGCCAGAGTGGCGAGCCGATTTCAGTGACGGGGTCACTGACATGCGAGGCACTCGTCGTAATCCGTCGCCTGGACCTCGATCTTCTTGAGCTCGGGCGTGTTGTCGGCCTCGACGCCGCCGGCGAAGCCGGCGCGCTGCACGGACTTGGAGCGCAGGTAATAAAGCGACTTGATGCCCAGCTCCCACGCGCGGAAGTGGAGCATCAGCAGATCCCATTTGTCGACGTCGGCCGGGATGAACAGGTTCAGCGACGTGCGCCTGGTCGATGTAAGGCGTGCGGTCGGCGGCGAGCTCGATCAGCCAGCGCTGGTCGATCTCGAAGCTGGTCTTGAAGACGTCCTTCTCCTCCGGCGTCAGGAAATCGAGATGCTGGACCGAGCCGCCCTGCTCGAGGATCGAGTTCCACACCGCCTCGCTGTTCTTCGATTTCTCCATGAGCAGCTTTTCGAGATACGGATTGCGGATCGAGAAGCTGCCGACAGCGTCTTGTGGGTGTAGATGTTGGCCGGGATCGGCTCGATGCAGGCCGTGGTGCCGCCGCAGATGATGCGAGATCGACGCGGTCGGCGCGATCGCCATCTTGCAGGAGAAACGCTCCATCACGCCCATGTCGGCGGCGTCGGGGCAGGGCCCGCGCTCCTTGGCGAGCATCATCGAGGCCTCGTCGACCTGGGCGCGGACGTGCTTGAAGATCTTGAGGTTCCAGCTCTTCGCCATCGCCCCTTCGAACGGCGATGCCGCGCGCCTGGAGGAAGGAGTGGAAGCCCATCACGCCGAGCCCGACCGAACGCTCGCGCATCGCGCTGTACTTGGCGCGCGCCATCTCGTCCGGCGCCCGGTCGATATAGTCGCTGCAGCACATTGTCGAGGAAGCGCATCACGTCCTCGATGAAGAGCTTGTCCTTGTTCCACTCGTCCCACGTCTCGAGGTTGAGGCTGGAGAGGCAGCAGACGGCGGTGCGGGCGTTGCCGAGATGGTCGCGTGCCGGTCGGCAGCGTGATCTCGGAGCAGAGGTTCGAGGTCGAGACCTTGAGGCCGAGCTCGCGGTGATGCTTGGGCATCGACCGGTTCACCTGGTCGATGAAGATGATGTAGGGCTCGCCGGTCGCGAGCCGGGTCTCGACCAGCTTCTGGAAGAGCGAGCGGGCGTCGACCGTGCCGCGCTCCGTTCCGTCCTTGGGCGAGCGCAGGATCCATTCGGCGCCGTCGCGCACCGCCTCCATGAACTCGTCGGAGACGAGCACGCCGTGGTGGAGGTTCAGAGCCTTGCGGTTGAAGTCGCCCGAGGGCTTGCGGATCTCGAGGAACTCCTCGATCTCCGGGTGCGAGATGTCGAGATAGCAGGCGGCCGAGCCGCGGCGCAGCGAGCCCTTGGCTGATCGCGAGGGTCAGCGAATCCATCACCCGGACGAAGGGGATGATGCCGCTGGTCTTGCCGTTGAGGCCGACCGGCTCGCCGATGCCGCGAACATGGCCCCAATAGGTGCCGATGCCGCCGCCGCGCGAGGCCAGCCAGACATTCTCGTTCCAGGTGTCGACGATGCCCTCGAGGCTGTCGGGGACCGAGTTCGAGATAGCAGGAGATGGGCAGGCCGCGCCCGGTGCCGCCGTTCGACAGAACCGGGGTCGCCGGCATGAACCACAGCCTGGAGATGTAATCGTAGAGCCGCTGGGCATGCTCGGCATCGTCGGCATAAGCCGAGGCGACTCGAACGAAGAGGTCCTGATAGGTCTCGCCGGGCAGAAGATAGCGGTCGTTGAGCGTGTCCTTGCCGAAATCGGTGAGCAGCGAATCGCGGCTGATGGTCGACCTCGACCGGGTAGATGACCGGCTCCCCGGATTCGTCCGCGGCAGCCTTCGCGCCCTTGCCGCCCTTCGCCTTCTTCGGGGCCTCAACCGTCATCGCGGTCACGTCGCTGGCTCCCACTTCGCTGCTGCCGGAAAGGTCCATCTTATACCCCTCGTTCCTATTTCGTTCCAGTGGGTGGTTAGCCCGACCTTAAGCGCATTTCGAGGGCGGCGGGGCGCTCATTTCGCCTTGTCCCCGATATCCACAGGGCAAGGCTCTTCCGTCCGCGCTTTATATAGGGTGCGCGGCGGGCGCCCACAACGTCTAGCGTCACCCCCGAGGCAGCGCCACAAGACATAGTAAATCAAATCGAATCCGCCGCCAAGATGGTAAATCACTTATCCACCATAATTTTGCGCGGCGCGCGGTGGAGGAAGGCGCGCCGCGACCGTCGGCTAGCGGCCCGGGAAGGCCAGCCGCTCCGCCAGATCGACAACTTTCTCCGCGGCGAGACCGATGACGATTCCGGCGCCGACGTCGGTCGGATAATGGGCGCAGCGCGGGATCTGGGCGAGGGCGAGGACGCCCGCCGCCGCATAAGCCGGCGCGGCATGCTCCGGATAGGAACGGACGAAGGCGCGTGCGACCGCCGCCGCGCCGGCGCTGTGGCCGGAGGGGAAGCTCGTCTCCTCCTTGGCTTCGCTGTCGCCGCGCCGCGGCCTGGCATCCTTGCCGGCTTTCCGGACCGCGTGGGGACGGGTGCGGTCGACGCGATGCTTCACCGCATCCTTGACGAGAGTCGCCAGCGTGTGGGCGGCGAGCATGCGCAGGCCCGCGCGGGCGAGGCGGCGGTCGCCGCCGATCAGGCCGGCGGCGATGACCGCGCCGCACAGGACCCGCATTTGCGGCTGGTCGCCGAGATCCGCGACATGGTCGAGCAGCCGGACGGGCAGGCTCTGCTCGTAGGGAAGCAGGGCCGCGGCCGCCTCACGGTCGGCGCGGACAACGACCCTGGCGGCCTCAGACGGGCTCGGCATGACGCGCGAACGGGCTTTCGGAGTAGCGGGCGAGGAGATCGCGCGGCCCATCGTAGAGCGCGCAGACGCCAGCCTCGATCAGGGCGGCATCGGAAAAGCCGCCTGAGCGGAAGCCGATCGTCTTCAGGCCCGCCCGGCAGGCGGCCTTCACGTCCCATGGGGAATCGCCGACCACCAAAGCGGCGGCGGGATCGAACGGTCCGAGCTTGCGGAGCGCCGCCTCGAAGATGTCGGGACAAGGCTTGGAACGGTCGGCATCGTCCCTCGACGTGACCGCCTCGACCAGATCCTCGCAGCCGATCAAAGCGAGATAGAAGTCCACCTCATCCTTGTGCGAGGAGGAAGCGAGGACGATCCTGACGCCGTCCGCCACGAGCCGTTCGAAAAGCGACCGCACCCCCGGAAAGGGAATTGCGCGGGGCAGATAGCCGCGCGTGTAGAGGACGGCGCGGTAATCCTCGATCCGTTTTCGCTCCTCCTCCGTCAGATCGGGCAGCAGCGAGGGGATGAGATTGTCGCCGCCCTTGCCGACCTGCCAGCCGATATCGGCAGCCGGGACGTCATGGCCGAAATGGCGGAACGCTTCGTGCCAGGCGGCGACGTGCAGGCCGTTCGTGTCGACGAGCGTGCCATCGACGTCGAAAAGAACGGCTAGGACGGGAGAGGAAAGACATGGGGTCATCCGCCCGATAACCCTCGGGCGCGGCGGAGTTTCCCGTCAGGCGGGCTGGCCGGCGCGGCGGAAGACGAGCAAGGGCCCCTCGCCGCCGAACCCGTCGAGCCGCGGATAGGCGCCGATGAACCGCTCCATGCCGGTCGACAGGCTCAGGATCCAGGGTCCGCCGTCGCAGCCCTGCAGGACCAGCTCGAGCGCGGCCCGCTCGTCGAAGCGGAAGGGGGAGCCTGGGGGGACCATGCACCAAGCATGCCCGCCAAACCTTCACAAAAGGTTAGGTCGGCGGCTCGCGCGCGGCGGCTCCCTTAATGCAAGATAAAGAAGTTTCGGAGAGAAGGCGTTTCCACCCGGGGAGAAACGTGGCCAGCATCATCGCCAAAGTGCGCGAGATTGCGAAGATCGATCGAGCGGTCGCCGACGAGGTGCGCCGGTCGCTGGTCGAGACTCTGTTCGCATCCTCGACGTCGCTCGGGGCGGGTGCCGTCGCCGGCGCCGCGTGCAGCACCGCCGTCGCCGTGTCGAGCGGCGATCCCTGGCTGACCTCGATCGCCGTCGCGATCAACATCACCGGCGCGCTGCGCCTCATCCACGCCATTTTCTTTCACCACAACGGCGAGGCGGATGCCAGCCAGAGCGCGCGGTCGGAAATCCTCTACGAGATCGGCGCCTGGGCCTTTTCGGGCCTGCTCGGCCTGATGACCTTCGCGACCCTCGTCCGCTCCGACAACAGCCTCTACCATATGCTCGTCACGGTGCTGACCATCGGCTATGCGGCCGGGATCAGCGGCCGCAATGCCGGCCGGCCCGTCATCGCCATCGGTCAGCTCACCCTTGCCTGCGCGCCGGTCGCCCTGGGTCTGTTCCTCAACGGTAATCCGCTGCGCTGGGTGCTCGCCGGCGTTACCTGCGCCTTCTACATCGGCATGGTGGACGTGACGCTGCAAACCTATTCGGCCTTCCTGAAGGCGATGTCGGCAACCCGCGAGCAAAAGCGCCTCACCGCCCGTTTCGAGCGGCTCGCCCGCTACGACGCGATGACCGGCCTCGAAAATCGTGGCGCCTTCCAGGAGCGGCTGCAGTCGGAGCTCGGGAAACGCGAGGGAGACACGGAGATCGCCGTCCTCTGGATCGACCTCGATAAGTTCAAGGACATCAACGATTCCCTCGGCCACCCGACCGGCGACAAGGTGCTCCGAAGCGTTTCGCGACAGCTCGCCTCGATCATCGACGGCCGCGGCTGCGTCGCCCGCTTTGGCGGCGACGAGTTCGTTTTGCTCGCCAATGGCGACCGCGCCGGCTTCGCCGAGGATCTGGCGCGCGAAGTGATGCGGGCGTTGCTGGTGCCGATCGACATCGACGGCGCCTCGATCCAGGTGACCGGCTCGATCGGCGTCTCGGTCGCGCCGGAACATGGCACCGACGGCGAGGCCCTGCTCCAGCATGCCGACATGGCGCTCTATCATGCCAAGGCGAACGGGCGGAACGACTTCTGCCTGTTCCACCCCTCGATGGAGGAGGAGTTCATCGAACTCCGCCGGCTCGAGGCGGCGCTTCGCACGGCGATCGAGAAGGAGGAGCTGGAAGTCTATTACCAGCCGATCGTCGACCTCGCCACCGGCCGCACCAAATCCTGCGAGGCGCTGCTGCGCTGGCACCATCCTGAATTCGGAACGATCAGCCCGTCGCGCTTCATCCCGCTCGCCGAGAGCACCGGCCTGATCACACCGATCAGCCATTGGGTGCTCGGCAAGGCCTGCGCCGCCGCGGCGGCCTGGCCGGAGGAAGTGAGCGTCGCCGTCAACATGTCGCCCGCCTTGCTTAAGGACCTCCACCTCTCGCACATGATCCTCTCGGCGCTCTACACGACGGGATTGCAGGCGCGGCGGCTGGAGCTGGAGATCACCGAAAGCGTGCTGCTCGAGGAGAATGCCCAGTCCAATTCGCTGATCCGCGAATTCCAGAAGATCGGCCTCAAGCTTTCCATCGACGATTTCGGGACCGGCTATTCCTCGCTCACCTATCTCAAGAAATATGCGTTCGATAAGATAAAGATCGACACCAGCTTCATCGCCGACGTGACCAAGAGCCGCGAGGCGCGGGCGATCATCAACGCGCTCGTGGGTCTCGCCGCGGAGCTGGAGATAGACATCGTCGCGGAAGGGATCGAGACGGAGACGCAGCTCGGCTACGTCACCGGCGCCCATTGCACGGCGGCGCAGGGCTTCTATCTCGGCCGGCCGATGCCGGAGGCGGAGATCCGGGCACGGCTCGATTCCGAATGGCGCACCGTTCGCAAGCCGCGGCCGGTTGCCGCCGTGCCGTCAGAAAGCGGAAAGGTCCGGCGCCTGCGGGCCTAGCGACTCGGCCCGCGCTTGACCAAAGAGGAGGAGTTCAGGCAGCGTGCAGCCGCGTCTGCGCCTCGACGAGCCGCTTCATCAGCTTGAGATCGGCGTCGGTCAGGCGCAGCGCGGAATCGGCCCAGACTTCCACCACCTCCTGCAGCTCCTGCAGCGAGATCGCCTTGATCAGGCTCGACGATTTGTAAATGCCGCGATGGCCCGCCTGCCGCCGCACGTTCCTCGCGACATAGGCGCGCACCGCTTCTTCGCCCTTGCCCGGCTCGGCGATGACATGGACGAGCCCGAGCTCGTGCATCTCCTCGGCCGAATAGATCTTGTTGGAGAGCATCATCTCCTCGGCCCTGGCGATCCCCACCTTGCGCGAGAGCAGGCTGTGGGCGCCCATGCCCGGGAACAGGCCGAAGGCGATCTCCGGCAGGCCGAAGCGGGCGTGACGCTCGGCCACGATCACGTTGAACGACAGCACCGCTTCGAAACCGCCGCCGAGCGCGTCGCCCTGGACGAGTGCGATCGTAACGATCGGCAAATCGAGCTGGCGCATGTTGCGATGCAGGATTCCGACGCAGTCGCGGCCGTAGGCGACGAGCGCCTCGCGGTCCCCGGCCTCGATGAAGCTGGCGAACAGGTTGAGGTCGCCGCCGAGGTTGAACACACCCGGAAAGCGGGAGCCGAGCACCAGATATTTCAGCCCCTCAGCAGGATCGCCGAATTCGCGGACGATCTCCGCCTGCCAGCGCTGGAAATCGCGCAGCATCGGCCGGTTGAAATTGGGGCGGTCGACGGGCGTCATGTGGGTCCACAAGGTCCCGAGCGTCGCCTCCCAGCGGACGTCGAGCTGGCCGAGATCGAACAGCCGCGAACCCGCCGTACGCACCCGATGCTGGAGCGGAAGCGCCTCCCGAAGCGACCCTTCCGAAATCATCTGGGGCGCCGCTTCATCGCCGCTCTGGAGGCTGAAATGTCGATTCATGCTTACGTCCCAAGCATTTGGTTTATCCACAGGTAAGCATATCTCGTGAGCGCTAACAATCGGGCTTCTCACCCATAATGGCGTTAACCTTTGAGTGTGTTGCTACAAAACCTCGCCCGAAGACACCGGCGACAACACACGAAATGGAGTCCAGCAAACAAGCAAAACTGCTTGTGAAACAACTATTTCGTACATTGTCGAAGCGGCCGGCGAGAGGCGTCGAAGGGCGGCGCCAATGACGGACCGAGTACGTCTTCAGTGGCAGTGATTTCGTGGCGGCCGGCGGGCGATGTCGCCTTTCGGGACGGGGATTTCGGCGGTCTTAACGGGCGCGGCACACGCCCACGTCGGCGGTTTTCATCTCCGGGAGCGGTGGGTTCGCGGTCTCGGATGCGCCAATTCGGGTGGGGTTGGGCCAGGCTCGCGTCAGTTTCCGCAGGCGGCGAGAAAGACGGGTTCCGGTTTCAGCCTGGCGGCGAGCGGCGCGTAGGTCGGATCGAACTGAGCGGCCATCCAGAGAAGCTTCGCCGCCTGGCGGGGGTCGAACGGACCGGTGAAGCCCTTCACCCCCGCCTTCGCGCGGGCCGCGTCGAACGCCACGGTCGAATGGACGAACTCGATGTGGGGCCTGGTTCCGTCCGCATAAGGCGCAAGCCACTTTATCGCCGCGGAGAGTGGCGGCGCGCCCGCGGTGCGGCGATACCAGTCCTCGCCCATAAGCCGGGCGGCAAGCGCGGCACGGAGCAACGGCTCCAGGTCGTAGACGACATAATGGAGCGCATCGCGCTGCGCGAAATCCAGCACCTCCCCATCCGCATGGATGTTGACCGCGCGCTGCCGGTCGAAGGCGGCGCGGGCGCGGGCGAAGAGCGCGCGGTCGCCGAGCGCAACGGCGGCGAGCGTCGCGATCTTGACGCGGTGGCTCTGCCAATTGTTGACCCACACCGAGTGGCGATCACGGTCGCGGAGCGCCTCGTCCATATGGTCTAGGTAGCCCTCGCCAAGCGCGCGGATCAGCCGCTCCGCCGCACCGCGCACCTGGGGATCGAGCCGGTCGCGGGTGATCGCATAGGTTTCGATCAGCCCATCGAGATTGGTCTCGTCGATCGGGTTGAAATCGGGCCGGTAGGTCGCCGCCCAGGCGCCGAGAAGGCGCTGCGCCTGTTCCAGAGAGCGGTCGCCCGCTCCGGCGCGCCAGGCGAGCGCGTCCTCCAGCATGATCCGCCAGTCGCGCTCCGCGGCTTGGCTTGCCTGATAGGCGGGCTCGCTCGGCAGCGTGCCTTCGGTGTGAACGTGGGCGAGCGGATGCGGTGTGGCGTCGGCATTGTGCCGAACCGTCGCGACAAGCCGAGCGCGGGAGGCGAGCGCATGGTCGAGGGAAAGCGGACACCAGGACGGCGCCGGCGGTGGTGCGGAAGCCGCCGCGGTCGTCAACAGGCAGGCAAAGAGAACGGGAAATTTCATTGTCGCACGCGATCGAAGCTCATTTCCGGCCCACTCCTAGTCCCAAACCAATGCTCGCAATGGCCATGGATCCGATACCGGCCAAGGTCGTTACGCTTCCGGCAGGGAGACAATTTCCAAACCGAAGAACAATATACAGAAAATGATCGTGAGTCCTGTCGCCGCGCTGACTCTCGGCGGCGCCATCGCGGAGACCGCGGACGCCCAGGCTTGGGGAGCACCACGACCGCCCAATCGTCCGTGCCACCCACACGACCGTGGTTCATCGCACCGCGCATATGCGCAGTCGTCATCATCGCACCTGCCGGACCGTCTGGCGCGACCACAAGCGCATCCGCACCTGCCACAGCTGGTAAGCCGCGATAATCTCGCGCTGGCGAGGACCTTTCTCCAGCGCTTGTCGTTACGGCTGCGTCAGGACCAACCTGATGGGAGAGGAAACATGAAAATCACAAGCGCCCTCGCGGCGACCTTTGCTTTCGGCCTGTTCGCCGCCGCCCCGGCCGCCGCGCAGGACCGCCATGATCAGGGCGACCACCACGATCAGGGCGACCATCACGATCAGGGCGACCATCACGATCAGGGCGACCATCACGACATGCGTGGCGATCGCCATGACATGGGCATGCACCGGCACGGCTGGCGCGGCCATCATGATGGCTGGCATCATCACAGCCATTGCCGCTGGACGTGGCGCCACCATCATCGCGTGCGCTACTGCCGGTAACCCATTTCTCTCCCGCTCCGCCGCGATGCCGGGACGGGAGAGATGAACTTCCGTCACGGGCGAGCCGCCGGACCTTTCGCGGACCGCCGTGGTTGCGTATGACTCACACCGCCCTGACGGGAGTGAAATATGAAACTGGCCCCTCTACTCGCGGCGACCGTCGCCTTCGGAATGCTCGCCGCCGTTCCGGCCGCCGCGCAATACCGGCACGATCGTCATTGGTCGGGTGACCGCCATCACGGCTGGTCCGGCGCGCGCTATGGCTGGCATCGCCATCGTTACATGCGCCCTTACTGGCATCGCCCCTGCCGCTGGGTGTGGCGCTTCCACCGTCGCGCGCGAGTCTGCTGGTAGGCGGCTCCGGCTCGTAATGGCCGGCCGCGCTATAGCGGCCGGCACTGCTCCCAGAGCCAGTCCTTCGTCTCGCCCTCAAGCTGCGGTCCGACGATGGTCAGGACCTGGGCGTGATAATCGTCGACCCATTGCCGCTCCTCGTCGGTCAACAAGGCTAGGTCGATCAAATTGCGGTCGATGGGAGCGAAGGTGAGGGTCTCGAAACCGAGCATCTTCTTCTCGGCGCCATCGATCTCCTGCGGCACGACCAGCACCAGATTTTCGATGCGGATGCCGTACTCGCCGGTCTTGTAATAACCGGGCTCGTTCGAAAGGAACATGCCCGCCTTGAGGGGCTCGTCGCCGCCGGGCTGGACGCTGCCGGCCGGCGAGATGCGCTGCGGCCCCTCGTGGACGGCGAGATAGGCGCCGACGCCGTGGCCGGTGCCATGGGCATAATCGAGTCCCGCCCGCCAGAGATATTGCCGCGCGAGCGTGTCGAGCTGGCTGCCGCGCGTCCCTTCCGGAAAGAGCGCGCGGGCGATGGCGATATGGCCCTTCAGCACCCGGGTGAAGCGGTCGCGCATCTCAGCGGTCGGCACGCCGATGACGACGGTGCGGGTAACGTCGGTGGTGCCGTCGGGATATTGGCCGCCGGAATCGACCAGATAGATCGAATTCGTCTCGATCGGCCGGTTCGTCGCCTCGGTGACGCGGTAGTGGACGATGGCGCCGTTGGGGCCGGCACCGGAAATGGTGTCGAAGCTGGTGTCGCGCAGGTCGCCGCATTCCTGGCGGAAGCGGTGCAGCTTCTCGACTGCCTTCAACTCGTCGACGTTCCCCTTCGGCGCCTCGACCGAGATCCAATGGAGGAAGCGGCTCAAGGCAGCGCCGTCGCGGGCCTGGGCGGCGCGATGGCCCTCGATCTCCGCGTCGTTCTTGAGCGCCTTCGGGAGGACGGCGGGATCGCGTTTCTGCACCACTTTGGCGCCTGCGCCTTCCAACGCCTCGAAGATCGCCGCCACCGCCCGCTCGGGATCGGCGATGACGGTCTTGCCGGCGAGGGAGCGCAGGTACGGCTCGAATTCATTGCGCTCGTGAACGCGCACGCCGTTGCCGAGATGCTGACGCACGTCGTCGCCGATCTTCTCCGACGCGACGAACAGATCGGCGGTTCCATCCTCGTTGACCAAAGCGAAGGAGAGGGCGACCGGCGTATGCTCGACGTCCTGGCCGCGTATGTTGAAGGTCCAGGCGATCGAATCGAGTGCGGAGAGCACCGCCGCATCCGCCTTCTGCTCATGCAGCCACTCGGCAATCTCCTGCCGCTTCGCCGCCGAATTCTTGCCCGTATAGGTTTCCGGGTGGACGACCAATCGCGCCCGCGATGGGTCCGGCTTGTCGGCCCACACCGCGTCGATCGGATTGCGGCGGACGGGAACCAGCTCCGCGCCTTTCTCGGCCAGCGCCTCGCGCGCCTTCCTCACCCAATCCTTGGTGTGCAGCCAGGGATCGTAGCCGATCCGCCCTCCGTTCGGCGCATGGGTCTTCAGCCAGTCGGCGACGCTCGTCTCGAGCACGGACTGATACGACCAGTGGCGCCCATCCACCTGGTCCCGCACCTGCAGGGTGTAGCGGCCGTCGACGAAGATCGCGGCTTCCTCCGGCAGCACCACCGCCGAGCCGGCCGAGCCCTGGAAACCGGTCAGCCAGGCGAGCCGCTGGGCGTAGCTGCCGACATATTCGCTCATATGCTCGTCGGTCAGCGGCACGACGAAACCGTCCAGCCGGTCGGTCTTGAGCTGCTCGCGAAGCGCCTGAAGGCGGGCTTCATAGGTGGACATGGCAAAATCCCCGTCGCTAATGGTGTCGCTATGGCTGCGCCCGATTAGACCAGCCAAGGTTTCCAAGAAAGAGCGCGATGACCCTTCCTGCCCCGCCGCGCGCCGAGCAGCGCCCCTACAGCTACGAATGCCATGCCGAGACGATCGAGGACCCGTATCACTGGCTTCGCGACCCGGACTATCCGAAGGTCGAGGACGCGCACGTGCTCGATTATCTGAAGGCGGAGAATGCTTATTTCGAAGCGGCGATGGCGCCGCACAAGGCTCTGATCGAGGGTCTTTTCGAGGAGATGAAGGGCCGGATCAAGGAGGATGAAAGCTCCGTCCCGATCCGCGACGGCGACTGGCTCTATTGGTGGGCGTTTAAGCCGGGGGCGCAATATCGGACCTGGTATCGCAAGCCCGTCTCAGGCGAGCGCAAGGATCAGGTCATCTTCGACGAGCCGGTCGAAGCCGAGGGCAAGGATTATTTCCGGCTCGGCGCGCTGGAGGTCAGCCCGGACGGGCGGCTGCTCGCCACCTTCGTCGACGACAATGGTTCGGAGCGGTTCAAGCTCAGGATCCGCGACTCGCCACCGGCAAGGACATCGAGACGGTGACGGAGGTCGGCATCGGCCATCCGGTGTGGACCAGCGACAGCGCCGCCATCGTCTACAACGAGGTCAACGACCAATGGCGCAGCTACCGCGCCCAGCTCCACCGCCTCGGCGCGCCCGCCGGGGACGATGCGACACTCTACGAGGAGGCGGAGGATCTCGGCTTCACCGTCGGCCTGTCACGGTCGCAGGACCGCAGCCTCATCTTCATCTCGACCGGCGACAATGCGTCCAACGAGGTCCGTTTCGTCCCCGCCGACAAGCCCCAGTCCGAGCCGGTCCTGATCTCACGCCGCCAGCCGAAACGGCAATATTCGGTCGACGCCGCGCACGGGAAGCTCTGGATCCTCGCCAACGACGAGCATGTGAACTTCCGCCTCGCCGAGGCCGATCCGGCGACGCCGGAGAACTGGCATACGGTCATCCCGGGCTCGGACCGCGATCTATCTGACCGGCGTCAGCGCCTATCGCGATCATCTCGCGCTCTCGACGCGGGTCGACGGCCTCGATCAGCTCCTGCTGCGCACCTATGACGGCGCGGAAAAGCGCATCCCCTTCACCGAAGCGAGCTTATTCGGCCGGCTTCAGCGGCAATCCCGAATATGCGCCCGCCGCCTACCGCCTCCATTATTCCTCGATGGTCACGCCGGCGACGGTCTACGATTATCACCCGGCCGAGGACCGGCTGGAGGTGCTGAAGGTCCAGGAAATCCCCTCGGGCTACGACCCCTCGCTCTACGAGACCGAGCGGCTGATGGTGCCGGCGCGCGACGGCAAGCAGGTCCCGGTCTCGGTCGTCTACCGCAAGGGCTTTCCAAAGGACGGCAGCGGCCGCCTCTTCCTCTACGGCTACGGCGCCTACGGCATCGCCATCCCGCCGAGCTTCTCGACCAGCCGGATCAGCCTGCTCGACCGCGGCTAGGCCTATGCCATCGCCCATATCCGCGGCGGCGACGATCTCGGCTATGGCTGGTACCTCGACGGCAAGCTCGACCAGCGCTGGAACACGTTCCACGATTTCGTCGACGCCGCGAAGGGGCTGATCGCCGCCGGCTTCGCCAGACCGGGCAGGATCGCCATCCAGGGCGGCTCGGCGGGCGGCGAACTGATGGGCGTCGTCGCCAATACCGATCCCGAGCTGTGGGGCGCGGTGGTCGCCGACGTGCCGTTCGTCGACGTGCTCAACACGATGCTCGACGAGAGCCTGCCGCTGACGCCGGGCGAATGGCCCGAATGGGGCAATCCGATCGCTCGACCGCGCCGCCTTCGACCTGATCCGCGGCTACAGCCCCTATGACAATGTCAAGCCGCAGGCCTATCCGCCGATGCTGATCACCGGCGGCCTCAACGATCCCCGCGTCACCTATTGGGAGCCCGCCAAATGGGCCGCGAAGCTGCGCGCGACCAAGACCGACGACAATCTGCTGCTCCTCAAGATCAACATGGGCGCCGGCCACGGCGGCAAGTCCGGCCGCTGGGAGCATCTCCACGAAATCGCCGAAGCCTATGCCTTCGTCCTGACCCAGATGGGCGGCTGACCCCTCTTAAAAGCCCGAGCAGTCGGTGATCCTGGTCGTCAAGATCGGCTTTCCCGCCCCGTCCCGGTAGGCTTCGACGAGGGTCACGCCGGCGCCGATCATCCGCGCCAGGTCCGGAGTGGAGCAGACGTGGCGGCGCACCGCCACGGCGACCTTTGCCTTCGGGAGAACATAGCCCCGCGGGAATCTCACCGTGTAATAGCGGGTAAGGATCGCCCCCTGCACTTCGATGCGGTCGACCGTGGTAAAGGCGTCCGTCCGCACCGGGCCGGTGGCATTGAATTGCGCCGCCAGCGTCGCGAGTTGCGCGTGAAGCGCGGGGTCGACCTGTTTCGCCGGGGCGCCGCGCCGCGCGCTGCCGACGACGATCTCGGTGTCGGTGAGGACGTGGGCGGCGATGCAGCTCGTCGGGAGTCGGCACCCAGATGCTGGACGCCGGCGTCGCCATGGCGTGCCAGACGAAGGCTTCGTTCACGCCGGCGGCGACATATTCGTCGCGCGCGTGGCGGATCATGCCGTCAAGCTCGGCGCCTCTCAGGCCGGGGAAGGTCGGCTGGTGAAAGCCGATCTGCGCGGTCCGCGGCGCGCTTCGTTCACGGCCCGCGAGCAGCACAGTGGTGCAGGCGGACATGCACTGATCCACGACCCGCGTGTCGAGGCCGCGCTTGTGGACGGCGTCGGCCATTTTCTCGGCCTCGAACATCCGGCCGCCGGGCGAGCTCAGCGCGATCTCCCGCACCTTCGGACTTGCGTCCAGCACCGTCTGGAACCGGTCCGCCGCGCCTTCCGCGAGCGGGCCCTTGAGCATGAGCTCGCGCCCGTCCTTCGAGACCGACATGGCGGCGACGGCCCCGATCGTATCCTCGCCGACCGCGAGATGGCCCAGCTCCCGCGCCTGGAGCGCGAGATCCCCGGACCGGTAAATCGCGCCCGCCGCGCCGATCAGCACGAGCGTGCGCGCCGCAAGCCCCCAGCCGGCCGAGCCGCCGCGCCGCCGGTGCCAGTAAGCCGACCGCCAGATGCCGACCGAGCTCCACACCCACACGATCAGCGAGACGAGGAGATAGATGAGAGCGACAGCGGAGAGCGCCTGGAGCGATGCCCATTTCGCCTTCACCTCGACTGCGATGAATTCGACGAGCGCGAGGATGAGCGCGGGCAGCAGCGCGCCGTTCACCCAATAGGAGACGGGCAGGGACAAATGTCCCACCCAGTGCCGGAGCAAGTAGCTCCTGTGGCCGTGCTTCTCGTCCCAGGCGAGCACTTGCTCGTCGTAGAGGCGGGGATCGTCATAATCGGGCTCGAAGACGATCGCCTCGTCGAGATTGCCTTCGTAGCGCGAATAGATCGCCATCCGCGCATAGCCGGCGAGGGCGCAGCCGAGCAGGAAACAGATCGCATAGCCGACCGGCGGAATGATGATCGAGTGGAGGCGGTAGGGCGTCGTCCTGGTCAGATAGAAGGTCGTGCCGCCCATCAGCAGCAGGAAAACGAAGATGCAGCCATAGGCGATGCAGGCGATCCGGTCCTTGACCAGCCGGCGCAGGAACAGCCGGTCCATCGCCCACGACAGTCCGAAGCTCAGCAGCAGGGCGCCGAGTCCCGCCAGCCCCATGCGCGCCAAATCAGGCGCCGCGACATACCCCCCCATGCCCCACTCCTCTCTTGGGCGGCAACCTACCACATTGTTTCGGAAGGAAAAGGCCTCTCAGGCGCCGCGCACCGCCGCGACCACCGCCGGCCAGGCGCGGCTGTCGATGGCGAAGCCCATGTGGCTGCAGTCGAGCTCGATCGCTTCGTCGCGTTCGCCTTCGCGGCCGCGCGCCGAGGCGGGGGCGACCATGCCGTCCCATTTCGACCAGAGGGCGACGGTCGGCACCGGCGGCTTGGAAGTGCGGTCGATCGGGATCGGCGGATCGTCGACCTTGTGATGCGCGATCAGCTCGTAAAGCCGCCAGGCATTGTTGGCGCGCGGGCTGCCCGAGAAGGGCGTGCCGAGCGTCACCACCTTCTCCACCAGATCGGGACTGAGCTTGGCGACCTCGCGTGCATAGAGGCCGCCGAGGCTCCAGCCGACCAGCACCGCTTTGCGGCCGCCGGCAAAGGCAATGACGTGCGCGATGAGCCGGTCGAGCGTGTCGGGCTTGGCGCCGGAATTCACGCCCATGCCCCATCCGGTCGCGTGAAAGCCCGCCGCGCCCAGCGCGCGTTGCAGGCCGAGCGTGCTGCGGTCGGAGGCGAGGAAGCCAGGGATGACGATCACGGGTTTGCCGTCGGCCGGACCAAACGGGCCGAGCGGTCCGAAGGCCCGCCAGGAGCGCAGCAGGATGGCGAACGGCTCGCGGATCAGCAGGCGGAGCGGCGGCGGCCTGTCGTCCGCCGCCTCAGAGATAGTCGCCCCCCATCAGGTCGCGGAGCGCGAGCGGCAGCCGCACCTTGCCGTCCGCCGTCTGATGGTTCTCCAGCAACGGCACCAAGATGCGCGGGCTCGCCAGCGCGGTGTTGTTGAGCGTGTGGACGAAGCGCACCTTCCGCTCCTTGTCGCGCCACCGCAAATTCGCCCGCCGCGCCTGCCAGTCGTGCAGGGTCGAGCAGCTGTGCGTCTCGCGATATTTGCCGAGGCTCGGCACCCAGGATTTCGAGGTCGTTCATCCGGAACTTGCCGAGCCCCATGTCGCCGGTCGACGTCTCGACCACCTGATAGGGGATTTCGAGCTCCCGAAGCAGCATCTCGGCATTGGCGAGCAGCCGCTGGTGCCATTTCGCCGATTCCGCATCGTCATCCTCGCAGATGACATATTGCTCCAGCTTGTAGAATTGGTGGACGCGCAGCAGCCCGCGCACGTCGCGCCCGGCGCTGCCCGCCTCGCGGCGGAAGCAGGGCGAATAGCCGGCATAGAGGATCGGCAGCTGGTCGGCCTCGAAAATCTCGCCCGAATGGAGGCTGGTCAAAGCGATCTCGCCGGTGCCGGCGAGGTAGAGGCCGTCCTTCGGAATTTCATAGGCTTCCTCTTCATGGCCGGGGAAATGGCCGGTGGCGACGAAGGCCTGCGGCCGCGCCAGCGCCGGCACGGTCATCAGGGTGAAGCCGTCGGCCGCGATCTTGCGCTCGGCCCAGAACATCAAAGCCTGTTCGAGCAAAGCCAGCCGCCCCTTGAGACAGTAAGTGCGCGAGCCGGCGACATGGGTGATGCGGGCCAGGTCCGCCCAATCGTTCATCTCGACTAGCTCGACATGGTCGCGCGGCGTGAAATCGAACTGCGGCAATTCGCCCTCGGCGCGTACGACGACATTGGCGCGCTCGTCCGGCCCGACCGGCGCGCCGTCCCACGGGATGTTCGGCACGCGCAGCATCAGGGCGTCGAGCGCTTCCGATTTGTGGGCGAGCGCCGCTTCCGCCTCGCTTGCTTCGGCGCCTAGCGCCTTCGCCTTCTGGCCGAGCGCCGGCCGCTCGGCGGGATCGGCGCTCTTGAAGCCGGCGCTGATCTCGTTGCGCTGGCGGCGCAGCTCGTCGATCCGGGTCTTCAACCCCCTGCACCTCGCCGTCGAGCGCCAGCAGCCGGTCGAGATCGAACGGCGCGTTCTTCTCCTCGGCCGCCTTGCGGACGGTCTCGGGATTGTCGCGGATGAAGGCCAGGCTCAGCATGAGGCGCGGCCTAAAGCGATTCGCGGCGAGGGGAAATAGCCAAAGATTTCTCTGCGGCGCCGGCGGCGGAACCGGCCCGCGCCACGGCTCATCGAACGGGAAAGGGCGACGGGCGCGGGATTAGGACTTTGTTAACCTTGTTTGCGCAGCCCGGTCGCAGGGAGGTCAGCATGGCAAACAAAGCCTTGATCGCAGCCGCATTGCTGTTCGTGCCGGCGGCGTGTGCGACAGTCCGGCCGCTGCCGCATCCACGGATGCGCGCCACGGTGACCGTCGAGGCAGACGCGCCCTGGCGGAACGTCGCGACCGATGCGGACGCGGCGCGGCTCGACGCTCTGCCGCAGCTCTGGACGGAGGCGCTCGGCGAGGCCCGACGTGCCGGTTACGTCCGCCGGATCGCCGGCGAAGGGCCGCTGCTCGCGCCCGCCGCCGCCTTGCCTTATTCGGCGCCCGCGCCCGGCACCTATACCTGCCGGATCCTGCGTCTCGGCGCACTCGCTCCGGCCGTTCGGGCCTTCGGCGAGGCGGGCCACGGCTTCTGCTTCGTCGGCGCCGACCGCAACCAGCTCAGCCTCACCATCGAGGCCGGGCCGCGGCGGATGGGCGGTTACCTATGGGCGGGGAAGGACAACCGCGCCTTCGCCTTCCTCGGCGCGCAAAGCCCGCGCGGCACGCCGATTCCGCGGCTATGGCGACGATCCGGCGCGCGACGTCGCCGGCCTGTTCGAACGGATCGGTCCGTTCCACTACCGGCTGACATTGCCGGCGCAGGTCGGACACGACCTCACCATCGTTGAAATGCGTCCGGCCGGGGCGCCGTAACACGCGCCGCTCGAATCGCGATCAGTGCTTTCGCGCCGCGTCAGGCTTCCTGAACTTGAGCGCGAACTGATCGGTGTGGCCGCGGATCTTCGGGTTGAAGACGGCGATGTTGTGCGGGTCGGCCGGGTTGCGCAGGACATTGCTCTCGCCGACCAGCCGGAAGCCGGCGGCGGTGACCTGCCGGACGACGATCGCCCGGTCGATCCGGTGCAGCGACTCCGTATCGCTCATGCCGCGGCCCGGCGAGGTGGCGTGGTCGATGACGATGAACAGGCCGCCGGGCTTCAACAGGCGGAAGGCGTCGGCGGCAAGCGCGGCCGGGCCGGGATTGCCCATGAACTTGTCGTTGTAATCGTGATAATTTTGCGAGGTCCAGATGACGTCGAGCGGCTCGGGCGCGCTAAGCCGGACGGAGGGTTCGACCATCGTCACCACGTTGCGATAGGCGGGAGACGCGGACAGGACGCGCAGCTGCTGCACGTTGCCCATCGCCTCCTTGGCATAAGCTTGCGGCCAGACGGCATAGACCCGCCCGGTCGGTCCCACTATCTTGCTGAAGATGCGGGTCCAGTATCCGTCGCCGGGGATGAGATCGAGGACGCGCTGGCCCGGTCGGATATCGGCGAGGGCGACCAGCTCCGCCGGATGGCGGCGCGCATCGACGTTCCGCTGCGCCGCCCGCCCCGGATCGGCGAGCGCCTGGCGCAAGGACAGGGCGCCGGCGGCATGCGGCGGAGCGGCCGCAACGAGCAAGGCAGCGCACAAGGCGAGCAGTCCGTTCGAACGACGCATCCGATCCTCCCTCTTCAAACGTCGCGCGCAGCTTAGCGCAGGCGGCCGCGACATCAAAAGGTCTGCAGCGAAACGGCGCCGATTTGCCACGAACGGTCGCCCGGTCCGGACGATGTCGTCCCTCAACGAAGAAGAAAATGGTCGGGGAGAGAGGATTCGAACCTCCGGCCCCTGCCTCCCGAAGACAGTGCTCTACCAGGCTGAGCTACTCCCCGACCGGGTGTCCGGCACGAGGCCGCCCGGGAGACAGGTGGCGGGTCTATAAGGACGGGTCGCGGGGAGCGCAAGCGCCTCAGCGGCCGAGAATGGCGATCATTTCCGCGATGTTGGCGAACTTCTCGCGGGGACTGCCTTCGCGGGCGCGAGTGGCCTCCGCCGCTTCGATCTTCTGCCAGTCGGTGAACGCGACCGACGTCACGCCGCGCGCCTGGAGCAGCGCGTCCAGCCCCAACCCGCCCGCCTTGCCGCCGCCGCTGCCGGGGGTGCAGGCGGCGGCGATGGTGTCGGCGACCTCGAAGCCGTCGGGCCGGTTGGTGCCGATCGTGCCGGTCGGCCCGCGCCGCGCCCAGCCGACGCAATAGAGGCCGTCGCCGATCACGCCCTCGGTGTTGCAGAAGCGGCCGAGCTTCTCGTCATAAGCGACGCCTTCGATCGGCGAGGTCTGGTAGCCGATGCAGCTGACGATGAGGCCGCAATCGATCGCGTAGCGCTCACCGGTGCCGATCGCCTTCTTGTCCTCGGTGAGGCGGGTGCGCTCGATCACCAGCCGCTCGACCCGCCCGTTGCCCTCGACCGCGACTGGCATGGCGAAGAAATCGAAGACGATCCGCTTCGGCTTGTTGCGCTCCAGCGCCGCGAAATGGCGCAGATGCGTTACCGATTTGCGCAGCCCCGGATCGAGCGCGGCATCCTCTTCCTCGGGCGGGAAGTCGGGGCTCTCCACCTCCGGCACCGCCGCTTCGAGATGGCCGAGCTCGCCAAGCTCCTTGGGCGTCATCGCGATCTGGTGCGGCCCACGGCGGCCGAGGACCTGGATCGTTCGGATCGTCGACTGCTCCAGCGCATCGAGCGCGTAGCCGGCAATATCCGAGCCGGCGAATTCGCCGCGGGTCTTGGAGAGGATCCGGGCGACATCGAGCGCGACATTGCCGTTGCCGATGACGGCGGCGGCGGAGACGCCGAGGGGCGGATCGAGGCCCGCGAAGTCGGGATGGCCATTATACCAGCCGACGAAGGCGGCCGAGCCGATCACGCCGGGAAGGTCGCTTCCGGGAATCGAGAGCGGCCGGTCGTGCGGCGCGCCAGTGGCAAGAATCACCGCGTCGTAGAGGCCCTTCAGCTCCTCTATCGAGACGTCGCCGCCAACCGTGACATGGCCGACAAAGCGGATATTGGGCCCCAGCGCCGTTTTCTCATAGCGTTTGTACACCGCCTTGATCGATTGGTGATCGGGGGCGACGCCCGAGCGGATCAGCCCATAGGGAACCGGCAGTCGGTCGACGATGTCGATCGCCACCTGGTCGCCATAGACCTTCTGCAACGCCTCGGCGGTATAGAAGCCGGCGGGGCCGGAGCCGATGATCGCGACATGACGCATCCGAGATCCTCCGCGCGCGTTTGGAAACAGGCTTAGCGCCGCATCGGGCGGTGGCAAGCGTCAGCGGCGGTTCAGCTCGCGGGGCGTATCGGCACGTCCATGAGGAAGATGCTCGCGCTCTTCGCGGCCTTGCTGGCCGCGCCCCTCGCCGCCGCGCCTGCCAAGCCGGCCGGCCCGCCATCCGCAGGCGAGGAAGTTTCCATCCCCTTCGTCCGTTTCGGCGGCATCTGGAGCTTCGACGCGCCGAGCGACGATCTCGTCTATATTCAGGATCGCAGCGGCAATTGGTATCGCGCCCAGCTTTACGGCCCTTGCATTGGGCTGAGCTGGGCGAACGGCATCGGCGTCGACACGCGCGGCAGCGACACGTTCGACCGGTACAGCGCGCTCATCGTCGGCCACCGACATTGCCGGATCGAATCGCTGACCCGCGGCGGCCCGCCGCCCAAGCGGCACCACGACAAGGACAAGAAATCGTCCTGACTTTCCTCGTCATGCACCGACGAGTCCGGACCTAGCGCCCCTTGTTCTTGTCCTCGAGCAGGACGGCGCCTTCGCGCGCGAGCAGCGCCTCGATCGGCTTGGCGAAGAAGGCGAGCATCGGCGGCAGGTCGACCTCAACATGGACGATCGCCTCGGCGACGTCGATGCGCGCGTCGATCTCCTGACCCATCGTGCCGACCTTGAGGTTGAGGCGGTTGCCTTGCCAATCGGAGCGCACGCCCGCCTGGCCGGGCAGATATTTGCCGAGCTGATCGATATTGGCGGCGATGCGACGCCGCGCCTCCGCGACCCCGAGGCTGTGCGGCATGTCGACCTGGATCTTGTTGCTCATCTCCCTGCCTTAGCCGACCAATACACCCGGCGCCACCCCTCCTTCATGCCACCGACGCCGGCCGTTTCGCGCAGGACATGGCTAACGTCTTGTTAGGGAAACATTCTTACCGACCCTCAATCACAACCGCCTAATTCGGCCGGGCTGACCTCAGTCCGGACCAGCCGAGGGATCGCAAATGAGTTGAGATACCAAGGGGAAAATTCCCAGCCGCAACGGCTTCCTCGTCCGCCTCCGGCGCGACGAACGCGGCAACACGCTCGCCATCATGGCGGCGGCTCTGATCCCGATGATCGGCATGGTCGGCTCCGCCGTCGACATCAGCCGCGCCTATCTCGTCAAGACGCGCCTCCAGCAGGCCTGCGACGCCGGCGTCCTCGCCGCGCGGCGCTCGATGACCGGCAACTCGATCGCCAACGACACCAACGCGCAGACGCAGGCGACCAACTTCTTCAACACCAACCTCAAGAACGGCGCCTATGGCGCGACGGTCACCTCGATCAGCCTCAGCGACGTCAAGGACGGCAGCGGCAACGCGACCGGAACGATCGACGGTAGCGCGAGCGCGACCGTGCCGACGACCCTGATGAAGATTTTCGGCAAGAGCAACCTCACCATGACGGCGACCTGCGAAGCCGAGCTTCAGGTCGCGAATCAGGATGTGGTATTCGTGCTGGACGTCACCGGATCGATGAACTGTCCGGCCGCGACTCCGAGCTGCAGCAACAATGGCGGCGTCGAGGCGAGCAACTCTAAGATTTCCGCTGTCCGCACCGGCGTGGTCAATTTCTACGACACGCTCAACAATGCGATGACGGCCGGTTCGCAGCTGCGCATCGGTATCGTCCCCTATTCCTCGGATGTGAATGTCGGCAAATTGCTGCCGGCCGGCGACCTCGTCGACAGCTGGCAATATCAGTCGCGCGTCGCGAACATGACGACGCCTTATTATGTCCCGAATTACGGCAGCGTGATCGGCACGGGCATCGATATCGACGGCTCCAGCGTCACGCAAACCGGCCAATTCGGATGCCAGGCTACGGCCAGACCAGCCCCGCCATCGTCAGCGGCGGCCCGCCGCCGGCTGCCGCCCAGGTCAAGGTCTATACCAACGACTATACGGCGGGGTTCGACTGGGGTTGGTCGGGCGCGCCCGACACGAGCGGCACGAGCCGCAGTTGCCGGCGGCACTGGACCGAATATCAGACGACGTACACGACGATGTACAGCTTCACGAGCTACACGTATCAACAGACCACCTATAATACGAGCCAGTTCAAGCTCGGCAACAACGTCGCGCTCGCCAGCGGCACCATCACCAATGTCGGCGTTCCGACATCCGGCTCCTACAATGCGCAGGATCTGGCCGCGCTTTCCGGCGCGACCGGCGTCACCACCACCAACTCCAGCTGGGACGGGTGCATCGAGGAACGGGACACGGTGTCCCAGGCGACCTTCTCGACCATTCCTTCCACCGCCTACGACCTGCAGATCGACCTGCTGCCAAGCTCCGTCGCCACCAGCTGGCGGCCGCACTGGCCGGACCTGATCTTCGACCGCTCCAGCCCGTCATCCTACACCACGACGAGCACCAGCACGCCGTGGCAGCCGACGGCCGATTATTCGGCCTGTCCGAAGGCCGCGCAGCAGCTCACCGTGATGAGCCACCAGGACGTCTACAATTACGTCAACGCCTCGGATTTCAAGGCGATTGGCGGCACCTATCACGACGTCGGCATGCTCTGGGGCGGTCGCCTGATCTCGCCGACAGGCCTCTTCGCCAGCCAGAATGCGACGGCGCCGAACGGCGAGCCGATCAACCGCAACATCGTCTTCATGACCGATGGCGACATGGAGCCGAACACGCAGATCTACGGCATGTACGCCTATGAGAAGCTCGACCGGCGCGTCAGCGGATCGAGCAACACGCCGACCAACAGCGATCTCCAGAGCCGCCACAATTCGCGCTTCTCGGCCATCTGCACCGCGCTCAAGAACATGAACATCACCATCTGGGTCGTCGCCTACGACCAGACGATGACGACGCAGCTCCAGAATTGCGCGACTCCTGGCGACGCCTTCTACGCGTCCAACGACTCGCAAATGCAGGCGGCGCTGCAGACGATCGCAAGCCAGATCGCCGAGCTGAGGCTGTCGAAATGACGCCGCGCAGCCTCCGCCGACCGGTCCGCGTCCTGCGGGACGAGAGCGCGGTCACCATCGTCGAGTTCGGGATCGTCGCGCCGGTGATGCTGCTGATGCTGATGGGCTTCTTCGATCTCGCCCATACCGAATATGCGCGTTCGGTGCTGCAGGGCTCGATGCAGCAGGCGGCGCGAAGCTCGACCCTGGAGAGCGGCCTCACCGACGATTCGACCGTCGACGCGGCCGTCGAAGCCCAGGTGGGACGGGTGGTCGGCAACAAGGCCGACCTTCACCGTCAGCCGGCTCAGCTATTCCGACTTTTCCGACGTCGGCAAGGCCGAGCCTTATACCGACACCAACGGCAACGGACAGTACGACAAGGGCGAATGCTTCGAGGACGACAACGGCAACGGCGTCTGGGACTCGGACATGGGTGCGAGCGGCCAGGGCGGCGCCGACGATGCCGTGCTCTATACGATGACGGTCAGCTACAAGCGTATGTTCCCCATGGCGGGAATGCTCGGCTGGCCTTCGCAACAGACCATCACCGCCTCGACCGTGCTGCGCAACCAGCCTTATAGCAGTCAGAGCACGGCGACACCGAAGACGATATGCACATGACCGTACAGGCTTTTCCGCGGCTTGCCCGCATCCGCCGCTTCGCCGCGCATCTGCGCCGCGACACGAGCGGCCTCGCGCTGATCGAGTTCGCCTTCGCCGCACCGATCATGGTGACGCTCGGCACGTATGGCCTGGAGGCGGCGAACCTCGCCCTCGTCAACATGCGGATCAGCCAGATCACCGAGAATCTCGCCGACACCGCCTCGCGCATCGGCCTCGAAAGCTCGCTCGCGGAGAAGCAGATCCGCGAGTCCGACATCGACGATGCCTTCACGGCGGTGCGGCTTCAGGGCGGGACGCAGTATAACGTGACGACCGGCGGCCGGTTCATCCTGTCGAGCCTCGAGCAGAATTCGAGCGGCGGCCAGTGGATCCACTGGCAGCGCTGCATCGGCACCGGCAACTTCACCTCGAGCTACGGGACGCAGGGGACCGGTTCGACCGGCACCAGCTTCGCCGGGATGGGGCCCTCTGGCTCGGTGATCAAGGCGCCGGCGCAGAATGCGGTGATGTTCGTCGAGGCCTATTACGTCTACAAGCCTCTGGTCAGCTCGCGCCTGTTCGGCACGCCGACCATCCACACCACGTCCGCCTTTCTCGTCCGCGACGTCCGCAACCTCAGCGACCCGAACGACCCGGTGTCGGACGGCGGCACGTCGATGACCTGCAACAAGTTCACCGCCTCGTAGAATTGTGTTGCCGCCGCGGCGGCCGTGCTACCGCCGATCCGTTCCTGGAATCGGCGACAGATGATCCCTCTCGTGGAAATGCGGCAATTCTTCCGTTGGGCGACGCTCTTGCTGGCGCTGTCCGCCGCGTCTCCCGCTTCGGCCGATGAGAGGCCCGAAGGGCAGGGCAGGGCCGATTATCGCGCCTGGCTTGCCCATAGCCCGGACGCGCGCGCCAAGCTGCTTTCGTTCGAATCCTGGCTTCATGCCGCCGGCGTCGACGGCATCGTGCCCACCTGGCAGCTGGTCCGCACCGCGAGCATGTGGCGCGAATGCAATGCGCCGCCCTTCGAGGTCGCGCCGCCGAGCGAATGGACCCATCTCGCCAGGACCCTCGAATTCGTCCGCGACCATGTCCAGCCGGTGATCGGACCGGTCGAGGCGGTCTCCGGCTATCGCGACGAGGCCCTCAACAAATGCGCCCACGGCGCCCCGCAGAGCGCCCACCGCCATTTCTACGCGATCGACCTGGTCCCGCTCGGCCCCATCGACCGCGCGGCGCTGATGCGGAGCCTCTGCAAGATCGACGATCTGCGCGGCCAGCAATATGAGATCGGCCTCGGCTTCTATTCCGGCGTCCGCTTCCACGTCGATTCCCAGCGCTACCGCCTCTGGGGCGCGGACGGCCACGCCGCGACGAGCCCGTGCGTGACCGGCGATTACGGCTGAGAGCCGAGGTGGGGAGTGCGCACTTCCGCCCCGCTTGCCCCCATGCTAGCGCGCCGCGCACATGACCGATCTCTCCAGAATCCGTAACTTCTCGATCATCGCCCATATCGATCACGGCAAGTCGACGCTCGCCGACCGGCTGATCCAGCGCACCGGCGGCCTCACCGACCGCGAGATGTCGAGCCAGGTGCTCGACACGATGCCCATCGAGCGCGAGCGCGGCATCACCATCAAGGCGCAGACCGTCCGCCTCGATTACACGGCGCGCGACGGCGAGACCTATGTCCTCAACCTGATGGACACGCCCGGCCATGTCGATTTCGCCTATGAGGTGAGCCGCAGCCTCGCCGCCTGCGAGGGCGCGCTGCTGGTGGTCGACGCCGCCCAGGGCGTCGAGGCGCAGACGCTCGCCAACGTCTACCAGTCGATCGAGCACGACCATGAGATCGTGCCGGTGATCAACAAGATCGACCTCCCCGCCGCCGATCCGGACAAGGTGAAGAAGGAGATCGAGGACATTATCGGCCTCCCCGCCGACGACGCCGTCCTCGCCAGCGCCAAGACCGGCATCGGCATCGACGAGGTGCTTGAGGCGATCGTCGCCCGCATCCCGCCGCCGAAGGGGGACCGCGACGCGCCGCTGAAGGCGATGCTGGTCGATAGCTGGTACGATTCCTATCTCGGCGTCGTCATCCTGATCCGCGTCATCGACGGCGCGATCCGCAAGGGCCAGCAGGTCGCCTTCATGGCCGCCGGCACCAATCATCTGGTCGACCGGGTCGGCGCCTTCCGGCCGAAGATCGAGCAGCTCGCCGAGCTCGGGCCGGGCGAGATCGGCTTCATCACCGCCCAGATCAAGGACATTACCGAGACTCGTGTCGGCGACACCATCACCGACGCCCGCCGCCCGGCCGCGCAGGCGTTGCCCGGGTTCAAGCTGGTCCAGCCGGTCGTCTTCTGCGGCCTGTTCCCGGTCGACGCCGCCGATTTCGAGAAACTGCGCGAGAGCATCTCCAGGCTCCGCCTCAACGACGCCAGCTTCAGCTTCGAGATGGAGACCTCGGCGGCGCTTGGGCTTCGGCTTCCGCTGCGGCTTCCTCGGCCTCCTCCACCTCGAGATCATCCAGGAGCGGCTGACCCGCGAATATGATCTCGACCTCATCACCACCGCGCCGAGCGTCGTCTACCACGTCCGCACCTCGGACGGCATCCTGCACGAGATCCACAATCCCGCCGACTGGCCCGATCCGGCGCGGATCGAGATGGTCGACGAGCCGTGGATCGACGCCACCATCTACGTGCCCGACGACTATCTCGGCCCGATCCTCAAGCTCTGCCAGGACCGGCGCGGCATCCAGAAGAACCTCACCTATGTCGCCGGCCGCGCCCAGGTCAGCTACGAGCTGCCGCTGAACGAGGTGGTGTTCGATTTCTACGACCGGCTGAAGTCGATCAGCCGCGGCTATGCGAGCTTCGACTATCACCAGATCGGCCACCGCGAGGGCGACCTCGTCAAGATGAACATCCTGGTCAATGCGGAGCCGGTCGACGCCCTCTCGATGATCGTCCACCGCGCCGCCGCCGAGGCGCGCGGCCGCCAGCTCTGCGAGCGGCTGAAGGATCTGATCCCCCGCCACCTCTTCAAGATCCCGATCCAGGCCGCGATCGGCGGCAAGGATCATCGCCCGCGAGACGATCCCGGCGCTGAGGAAGGACGTCACCGCGAAATGCTATGGCGGCGATATCACGCGGAAGCGGAAGCTGCTGGAGAAGCAGAAGGAGGGCAAGAAGCGGATGCGGGAATATGGGCAGCGTCAGCATCCCGCAGGAGGCGTTCATCGCGGCGCTGCGGATGGGGGAGGAGTAACTTAGTTCATTCTCCTGGCTGCCCTAGCCCCCGAACCAAAGAAGCCTGAGATGACGGGCGGCGTCAATGCGTTATTTCGAGACCTACGGAGGACGCGTTGTAACCATGTTCGGGGCCCCATCCGAGGCAGTTAGTTCGGAAAAAAGTCCTTGCGGCGAACACTTGACTCCTAGGAGGGGGTGGCGCCTCTTCTCCACCATAGAGGTGCTGAGATGTTGTTCAAGATTCATGATCAACCGTTAACTTCTAAAGTTGGGGATCGCCTTGCAGATCTGCTTACCGTGGCGACCAATGGCGACTTTTCAAGCGTCACACTGCTAGCCGCATTTGTGAAGCGAGCTGGGGTGAAGAGACTGGAACCTTCCTTGCAGGCAGCGAAGCAGGCGGGGGTGACAATCACCTCGGTCGTCGGCATCGACCACCGGGTCACCACGCGGGAGGGCTTGTCAGACCTCTATTCGATCTCGGACGAGCTTTTCATCGTTCACTCCACCCGCCTGGATGTTACCTTCCACAGCAAAGCATACCTCTTCCGCGGTCCGACACGTGCGACGCTGATTATCGGGTCGTCAAACATCACATCTGGAGGCATGTTCACAAATATTGAGACATGCGTCGAAGTCGAATTCACGCTGCCAGCTGATGCGGAGGAGCTTAGGAAAGCATACGCTGGATCGAGCATCTTAAAGATGCTTCACAGGCTTATGTTTGCCAGGTCAATCCGGACAACCTGCAATCATTGCTTTCATTGTTGCCTCCAGAGGCAGGCGGGCACGCTCTCGGAGGGGGCGCCGCCGGAGGACAATCCGGCGTACCAGGAGCTGCTCAGTTTTTCGGAAGCGGGAGCTTCCCAGCTACGCCCCCACTTCCGGCCGGAGCGCCCGCGCCGCCGGCTACCCCAAGTGGCGTAGGAACCGGGAGCGTTCCATCGGGGCAACCCGTTCCAACTGACGGGATATGGAAGCGGCTATCTAGTTCGACACGTCTCCCAAATCTGCCCCCGGATCGATGATCATTCCGTTGGCGCTGGTTCCGGCCTTTCCTGCGGTGGGCGGACGAAAGAATATGCCCTCAGGAAGCTACCAAGCCGAATGCCAATTTCGGGCCCGATACGTAGACGGCACCATTCAAACCGGCAACGCCGCGATTTATCCGTTATGAGCCGGCGCCGGGACCACCCTAGACCAAATATAGAACATCGACTTGCATTCCACGATCGGAGCATAAATCCTAATGGCTTATTAGGCCGTGAACCCATAAACGCGATGTTGCATTTCATGCTCGGGTCACCCGGCGTCTGACATATGCGGGAGTAAGCTCCTCATAGCTGTCGCGCCATTCTCCCATGCCGTTCAACGCTTCAATGGCCTTTTGAAACGCGATAGGGGCTCGACTGGTTTTGAAGTCGAGCAAGTCCACTTCGTCGGGCCGGATTGGCCAATGGTGCTGCCCCTCGAAGTCGGTAGTGCAAAGCTCACCGTTAATCTGAACCTTCCAGTTCGGGTATGGGATGCCCTGAGGCAGCGGTATATCGTGGGCGATCACAACCCAGCGGCCGTGGTAAAACAGGCTGTCCATTGTCGTGCCGACCAACGCAATATCATCTGCAAGAATTGCTTCCATCTTAGGCCGCTCGGCGTGCATCGTCTTCATAAACACAGCATGAAGAACACCTCCAGGTATGGTCACGACGCCATAGCCTAACCGTCCGTCTTCAGCTGAGAACTCAAACAGGTCGCCCCGAAGCAGCTTGACCGCTTCTTCTTCGCGACTGTTCCTGCCACTGCGTCAGCTCCCGTTTGGTCTCGCCCATGGTATAGACAGCAGCGCTGCCGACAAGGCTCGCAGATTATCTCAAAAGTAGCTTTCGTGGGCGACGCCGTTGTGATTCAGCCTCGGCATGAGCCGATATGATCTGACCGACTTCGAGTGGCGCGTGATCGAGCCGCTGCTGCCCAACAAGCCGCGAGGCGTGCCGCGCGTCGATGACCGCCGCGTGCTGAACGGCATCTTCTGGGTGCTGCGATCCGGCGCGCCATGGCGCGACCTGCCGGAACGCTATGGACCGCGCACGACCTGCTACAACCGCTTCGTTCGATGGCGACAGGCGGGCGTGTGGGATCGGCTGATGGACGCCATCAGCGCCGCGCACGACGGCGAAATCCAGATGATCGACAGCACTTCAATCCGGGCGCACCAGCAGGCTGCGACGGCAAAAAAGGGGGTCCAGATCATTGTCTCGGTCGATCACGCGGCGGGCTCACGACCAAGATCCACGTCGTCGTCGATGCGCAAGGGCTCCCGATCCGGCTCGGCCTGACCGCAGGGCAGACGCACGACGGGCAGATCGCCGACCGATTGCTTGACCATCTTGGTCCGCGCACCATCGTGCTGGCCGACAAAGCCTACGATGCCGACCGCATCCGCGAGCTGATCCAGGACCAGGGCGCCACGCCCAACATCCCGCCCAAAAGCAACCGCAAGTGGAAGCCCTGCTTCAGCAAGCGGCTCTATCGCGAGCGCAACCTGATCGAGCGCTTCTTCTGCAAGCTGAAGCACTTCCGCCGTGTTGCCACCCGCTACGACAAGCTCGCCGCAAACTTCCTCGCCATGGTCCAGCTCGCCTCAATGCGCCTGTGGCTCCGCGCTTATGAGTCTACGGCCTAAAGGACGACATCCTACTCTTCGGACGGCTAGTGAATGATCCGGAAAGAGCAGTTCTCGATGCATATTGGATCGTCCTGGGCAGCCGGAGTATGCGGCATTAACAGCCGGGAAGGCGATTTGGACCGCCCTTAGCTTTTCCGATTCAGAAGGATTGACTCCTTTTTTTGGTCTTCAACTTGGTTGTGAATGCCTTGGTGTATTTGCGTTCATCAAAACTAAATTGGTCAACCAACCCGAATCCAAGGGACTGGGCTATGCTGGAGTAAAGCGAGTCCATGGCTATCCTGAGTCTTCCTTGGTAGATCGAATTGCCCACGACGAGGCAAATTCCCCCTCTCGGCTTTAACACATGCCGCATTTCGAAAACAGTCTGTCATGGCCTCCACAAATACACTCGAGTCTTGGCCAAGGTCACAATGCTATCTTCTGGAACCGATTTCCTTCTCTTTATACCATAATGATCAATGCCAGCCAAAAAAACTGCTCAGCTTATGATATAGATAATAGTGAAACGAATTCGATAAGGTGGCGACGTCACTACCAGATCTAGTCGGATCACCTAAATCCGAGTTCCCGGGCATCGCGACAGTCGACTTCCGGCTGATATCCCTTCAATGGTGTTGAGGAGAACTGCTGTGCTCTCTCCACCGGCTGTTTGAAGGCTGGGCAGCATTGCCTTCGAAGCATCGCCCTTTCGGTAAGGCTTATCGACCGCGCACCAGCGCGTATCACTCTCTTGGCGCGAACACTTCACAATGATCGAGGAGAACGACTTCCAAAAATCCGTATATCGCGCTGGAAGACGTCGTTCTATCTGATGCCTTTATGAGGCCGAGCTCTGTCAATGCGTTGGGAATAAACCAATGTTCCGGTTTCGGAAATCCGGGACGGATGGCGGCATTCGTTCTCGAATTACCACATAGTCTGTGGTCCACCGTGTCGACTGCGCACCAAATGATCTATCGTTTTTTTCTCCCGTCCCGAAGCGTAAGAGCTTTCGTGGATGATCTTTGTCGCTAGCTCATTGAGTCCACCCCTATCGCATGTCGTCCAAGCAATGCTGCCTCAACGAGCGTCTCCAGCTTCCGCAAAGGGGTCTAAGACAGTATCGCGTTGCGACGATAGCGCCTGAATAAGATGTCAGGGAAACGGAAGCAATTTGGCGGGAAACGGATGAAGGCCATATGTTAAATATGCTTTGTCAGTGATTCTATCTAGGTGAAACAAACGGAAGCCTGTCATTCACGTCACCGCTTCTACTTTAGTCTCTCTTGCTTCTGATTGGACGTGATCTTCTCAAACATTTCTGAACACGACCACGTACGAGTGCCGATGTTAAGCATAGAATTATCCGACGGATCTCCTAGACAGACCAAAGGGCGAAATTTCGTCTGATCCACTACTCGGATATCCCATAGCTGAAAGCCTGCCCTTTGACCGCAGCTATTATGTCTCCATGAAAATTAACGAAGGGGACACGTCTTTACATCACGGAAATCTTTGACTACCCAGCGGAATTCGCGCGCGAACGAAGCACATGGGCGCTCTCGCACATTATTTCCCCGATCGCTTCAGAAACCCTTCATATGACATGTTCCCGAGGTCGCCGCTCTGGGACGAGATCGCGCGGGATTGGAATTGTCGGTATTTTTTGAATGCTTTCCGTTGACTGTCCAGAAGAGCCCTCCACGTTCGCAGAAGGTTGCCATAGGGTTGGGGCTTCTAAACAGAAAGTCGACGCTTTCTTGAGGGATGTACGCGCACGGATTTACCGCGTCGTCACATCTCAATTTGCGGTGAGAGTTCGGCACCGGCGATGTTCGACTCTGCCAGGTAGAGAAAGTCCTTATTTATGTCTTTTCCAATGCCAGTACGCCCCAATTGTTTGCAGCGTCTATGACTGTGCGTAACCACGATGGGTCAAGGACCTGGCACTGGCTTTCGTGTACATCTCGATGTGCGCGCCGCTAACGATTTGGGAAGGGAGCCTGCCGACGCTGCTTCTCTGATCGTTGGTCAGGATAGACGTCAAAACTCTTGCTCAGCGCAGCCCACTGCTTGCCCGTAGATTATTTAGGTCGCGAGGGCGTCTGTCCTCGCGCTTCCCAAACCAGTCCCGGCATTGGTTCGCGTCGTAGCGGGCGGTGCCGGCAGAGCCGTCCGTCTCGTGCCGCACTTGAAACAATTGAAGACTTCTCGTTTCTCAGCAGGCTGCAGTTCGTCGCCATATCGACCCGGGATCCCTTGCGGCCAGCGCCGCCGGCCGCCGTGTTTCGAACTTCGTAACAGAGCGGCATACGCCGCGCTATGCCCACGTCCAAACAAACGTCGGCTTTTCGTTATAGTAGATGACGGATAAATCCAGCGCAGATCGTGAACATTTCACGTCCTTAGCCCGACCTCATGGAGACGACCTGTGGCTGGGGATGCCCCATCGTCGCCCAAGCATGACTGCTTTCGGCCAGTGACGCCCCTTCCGTCCGCACGCCCTACACGATGGCGACATTCCGGGACACCTCCGAGATGCCGGGACACAATACCTGATTGCAGGCTGACCGGATGCGTCACCGGCCACTGTCTTCCTCGTCGCCGCCCCATCCGCTTCCGTCCTCGCCGGATGCCGTGCTCGACGCACAGGAGGCCGAAGCCGCCGAACAGGGCCGAGACATCAGCAGGGCGATCGCCGGTCCCGTCTCGAGCATCATACGGCATCGCCGCCGCGTGCAGGAAGAAGGCGAAGCCGACGACGCCGGTGCCGCGGCAAAGGCCATGCACCAGCCGAGCAGGATCCGGAACGATCCGATCAGGGCATTCCCGGCGTAGTTCTTGATTTCCTCGCTCACCCGTCCGAATCCTCATCGAACGGTTTGCGGGTGATAGCCGCCGAAGATGCGGATCCGGTCCGGAGAATAGCAGGCCCCGACGATTATCGCCGCCGCGACCAGCAGCGGACGATGCCGACGCCCAGCGCCGCCGCAGGCTCCCCTGAAACGGCCTGAAAGGCGCGCGCCGGAAAGGATTGCAGCCGCCCCG